>JAILGE010000044.1 GCA_024697065.1 Lachnospiraceae bacterium | reverse complement strand
AGCATTTTATTATCACATACGGCATCCGGCATTCTGACATGAAGACCGCCGATGATCTTTGCCCCGTACTTCTTCAGAAGTCTCGCCGCACATCCGGCACCATCCCCCGAAAATGCTCCCATCGTCGTCATACAAAAGACTCTCTTCTCCTTCCACAATTCCGGGTTTCTTCTAATGAAATCCTTTACCATAAAAGGCACGTTTGAAAACTGTGTCGGGTAAGCAAGTAATACTGTATCATTCAGTCTGATCTTATCAGCAGACTCTTCAGACTCAATCGGTATCATTTCTGCTTTCGGATCAATTACGGAAAGGAGCTTGCCCACACAATGCTTTGTATTCCCTGTTCCACTCATATATATACCTATCACCTGGAACCACCTCCCCTACCAACATTTTCCAATTCTTTAATTGCAGAAAGTCTGAGTAACGTTAATGCCGTAACTGCAAGCAGAACACCAGAGATAAATATCATAAGAGCAGCTCCACGCCCCACACCTTTTCCCGTCAAAGTTCCGAGACCGTCCGCTGCAAGTCCGGAAACAGCATACGCAACAACATACCCTATCTGCGAAAGGAACCCTATAAAGCCCCATGCTCTTCCTTGCAGCTCATCCGGGATATTCGTCCTGGCAAGATAATCCATCGCATTGTTGGCAAGGGGCAGCATGGTAAAAAAACAAGCTCCGAAGATACAGATCGATACAATGTTTTCAAATAACGACATGCCTATCATGAACATTCCCGCCATGAAGATCGAGACTCGCAGCACCTTAACGTATCCCCTCTTTATTCCGATGATTCCGAGAAACAGTCCTGATAAGAGCATCCCACAGGCGCATAATGTCTCTGCAATGCCAAGCGTTTTCGCATCTGAGAAGGACAGGATCATCGGCTCAACAAGTATCTGCAGGATTCCCATAAACATAGTAATAGCCGAAGACACCATGATCAGAAGGAAAACTCCTTTAGATCCGTGAACTGCATTCCATCCCTCCTTCAGGCTCTCATAAAAAGACTGTTTCTCCTCGCTTCCCTTGGTAGTAATGCCTTTCCTTACAATCGCAGTTACCGTTATAGTTACGAAAAATGTACAGATGTCAATGATGAGCAGAAGCGATATATCGCCCACACCCAGCAGAAATCCCGCTATTAAAGGTGAAAACAGATATCTTGCACTGCCGGCCAGCGACACAAGTCCGCTTGCCTTTGAGAATTCCTCTTTAGAAAGAATATCGGTTATCGTAGCCCTGTAAGACGGCTCCAAAAGGGATGAGAATACAGCACTTATGAATACGCCTATGCATATCTGTACGAGACTTGCTCCCCCTCGCATCATACATATAAGGATATAAAGTATCCCAAGCCCTGAACACCCATCTCCGATCATCAGAAGAAGCCTTCTGTCATAGCGGTCTGCCAGTACGCCTGCAGGAACACTGAGCAACAGTGTTGGAAGAAATCCAAGTAAGGTCACCAGTGCCATCCCCGCTGCACTTCCGGTCTCCTGAAACACATATACGCCAAGCCCGAAGCTGGTCAGCCCGCCGCCTATGGACGATATAAGCTCCCCTGTCCATAAAGCCAAAAATTTCTTAAACCCTGAGCTCATATTACTCATTCTCCTTTTACATAAACTACCAACCCATTTCAGTAAGCCATCTTATTACTTTTTGCTCACGATCTCTGCTATCGCTTCGTACATTCTTTCCAAGTTTAAGTTCGCCTTTGATTCTTCCGTCCAGCAGATATAAAATCCTCTCGCACATCGTAGCGATTCTGCTGTCATGAGTGACCATCAATATCGTTGTCCCATCGCTGTTTATCTTCATGAAAGCTTCTATTACTTCCGTAGCAGCATTTTGATTAAGTGCCCCTGTTGGTTCATCTGCAAAGATTATCTCGGGCTCCAACATCATACTTCGGCATATACAGGCTCTCTGAAGCTGCCCTCCGGAAACCTCGTTCACCCTGCGCTCCGCCAGATCATCGATATGAAAGCCTTCCATCAATATCCTGGCTCTGTCATAATATTCCTTTTTGTGCTTCTTATCCGCGTGGACTGCAGGCAGCACGATATTGTCTGTTATATTCAGATTATCCAGCACATTCATCTGCTGGAACACAAACCCCATTCTTTTAAGTCTCAGTTCTGCTTTCTCGTCCTCACCAAGACCGGTGACAATAGTATCTTTAAGCATAACCTCTCCGGTATCCGGATCGTCCATACCGGACACATTGTAAAGAAGCGTGGATTTCCCTGATCCGGAAGGTCCCATCACGGCGACCATCTCACCTTCTTTGATCTCAAAGCTTATGTCTTTCAAAATATCAGCCTTGCTTAGGTTCTGTACTTTCAACAACTCACTCATAATCATTCTCCACTTCAATATGTGATCACTTTATCGTTCCGGCTCTTAAGCATTCCCACGTATGAATTCTATTAACTTCCTTAAGGCTTAGAATCGCCGCAATTATGGTAAATGTCATAACTAAAAATGGCGTTATTACAAATACCATCGTGGGGTCGATAATAAATCGAAAAC
>JAILGE010000020.1 GCA_024697065.1 Lachnospiraceae bacterium | reverse complement strand
TTCCGGAAAGAACAGTGCTTCAGAGAATAAGAGCAATGGAGGAGCAGCGGATCAGATAGCCGGGGCTTCCAAGCAGATAGAAGATAACCTGAAAAAAGGACAGCAGAACAACGGCGGCAACGCTCAGGCCAACAATGGAGGCCAGCAGGGCCAGCAGGGCGGTCAACAGGGAGGTCAGCAGGGTCAGCAGGGCCAGCAGGGCGGTCAACAGGGCCAGCAAGGAGGCCAGCAAGGAGGCCAACAGGGTCAGCAAGGAGGCCAACAGGGAGGCCAGCAAGGAGGCCAGCAAGGCGGCCAACAGGGCGGTCAACAGGGTCAGCAAGGCGGCCAACAGGGTGGTCAGCAGGGAGGCCAGCAAGGCGGTCAACAGGGTGGTCAACAGGGAGGCCAACAAGGCGGTCAGCAAGGCGGCCAACAAGGCGGTCAGCAAGGCGGTCAGCAAGGCGGTCAGCAAGGTGGTCAACAAGGCGGTCAGCAGGGCGGCCAACAGGGTGGTCAACAGGGCGGCCAGCAGGGAGGCCAGCAAGGCGGTCAGCAAGGAGGCCAACAAGGCGGTCAGCAGGGCGGCCAGCAGGGCGGTCAACAGGGCGGTCAGCAAGGAGGCCAACAAGGCGGTCAGCAGGGTGGTCAGCAGGGCGGTAGCGGCAGTGGCCAGGGTAACTCCGGCAGCGGCGGCGGAATGCACCAGGGTCATGATTACGTAAGTCTCCCTAATCAGACCGGAGATGATGATGGCCTCTTCGGAAACCGTCAGGAAGGCGGCGAATCCACTTACCAGAGAGATAATAACGGTATCGGCTGGGAAGGTGACCACGTTGATTACGACAATGTCATCGGTGAATACAGCGACCGTGCATATCAGGGTATTGAGAACGGAAGATATCCCAGTGGCATGGAAGATGTGATAAAAGATTATTTCAGCAGTTTCAATAATTAATTCATCAAGAGGGAGCAGGATAAATGAACGACATCGAATTAATGCAGCAAAAGATCGCCGCATGTGAACAGGAGATAGGCAAAGAGATCATCGGACAGAAGGATGTTATCAGAAGCGTAATGCTTGCAATGCTTTCAGGCGGAAATGTTCTTCTTGAAGGTATGCCCGGACTCGGAAAAACACGACTGGTAAATACCATAAGCCATGTTCTCAATCTTTCCTTTAAGAGGATCCAGTTTACACCGGATCTGATGCCCGGTGATATAACGGGTACCAATATCATGGTCCGAGAGGGAGATAATTCCGGTTTCAGATTTGAAGCAGGTCCTATTTTTGCCAATATAATCCTTGCCGACGAGATAAACCGAGCTACTCCCAAGACCCAGTCAGCGCTGTTGGAAGCCATGCAGGAGCACAGTGTTACGGTTGGTAATGTAAGTCATAAGGTTCCGGAGCCTTTCTTTGTACTCGCTACGCAGAACCCCATCGAGCAGGAAGGAACCTATCCTCTTCCCGAAGCCCAGCTGGACAGATTTATGTTCAAGATCCTGGTAGGTTTTCCCACTAAAGAAGAGCTCAAGGGCATTGTAGATCTTACCGAAAACCGCGCTGCGGAAAAGGCTCAGGTGATCCTTAACGGTGATGAGATCCGGATAGCATCCCAGATGGCTAACGGAGTTAAGATAGCAGATGCTGTTATGGACAACATCCTAAATATAGTGATGGGAACCCATGACAGCTCAAACAGATATATCCGAGAGGGCGCCAGTCCCCGTGCCGCACAGGCTATAGTGCGCGGAGCAAAGGCCAGAGCTTTTATGGAGGGTCGTTATAATGTATCTTTCGAAGATGTGAAGGCAGTAGTATTCACGGTACTTCGTCACAGGATCATCCTCTCATTCGATGCGATCTCGGATGGTGTGAATGAAGATAAGATCATTTCCGATATTGTTCAGAATGTCGGAAGTGTGAAGCAGTAATAAATTTTGATCAACAAATCAGGTAAAAATGAATTTACATCTGTAAATTCCCGGCGCGGAGGAGAACATGAATATCAGTAAAGAAAATGCGGCAGATATCTTAAGCAGGGTAGATCATACCCTGCTCAAAGCTTTTGCAAAGTGGGAAGATATAGAAAAGCTGTGCGATGAGGCGGTCAGATGCGGGACCGCTTCTGTTTGTATCCCGGCGTGCTACGTAAAGCGT
Organism: Lachnospiraceae bacterium; assembly: GCA_024697065.1. GTDB lineage: Bacteria > Bacillota > Clostridia > Lachnospirales > Lachnospiraceae > NK4A136. Next base: position 20,602 of record JAILGE010000020.1, on the reverse strand, counting down.
GTTTCGGAAAAATATAAAGAAAAGCTTTGTGTTTGTACGGTCATAGGATTTCCTTTAGGTTACAGCGATACGGAGACGAAGGTTTTTGAAGCGCGTAAGGCCATTGAAAACGGAGCATCCGAGATAGACATGGTCATCAACGTTACGGATGTTAAGAATGGGGACTTTGATGCCGTTGAAAAAGAGATCGGTGCGCTGCGGGATGCCACAAAGGGAAAGATCCTCAAGGTTATAATAGAGACCTGTTATCTTACGGAAGAAGAGAAGATAAAGCTCTGTCAGATCGTGACCGGGCAAAAAGCCGATTATATCAAGACATCCACGGGATTCGGAACAGCCGGAGCCACTGTAGAGGATGTGAGATTATTTAAAGAGAATGTAGGTCCTGATGTAAAGATCAAGGCAGCCGGCGGAATACGTACGGTTGAAGATGCGGTGGCAATGATCGAAGCCGGCGCAGACAGGTTAGGTACTTCCGCACTGGTGAGTCTTTTGGCTGAATGATTGAAAATCAGTTTTCGGAATGGTATAAAAAGGATGTTATGTCATAATCGGGAGGATTATGGTATAATGCATCTTTATTGGATTAATGAAGTAATAAAGGAGAAATAACAATGCATTGGTCGGACAAGGTTGCGGAAGAGATCATTAAGAGGCGCCCTGACAAAGAGGAATATGTTTGTGCTGCAGGTATCAGTCCTTCAGGTTCCATTCATATCGGAAATTTCAGGGATGTTGCCACCAGCCTTTTTGTAGTAAAGGCTTTGGAGCGCAAGGGTAAAAAGGCCAAGCTTCTTTTTTCGTGGGATGAATATGACAGGATCAGAAAGATCCCTGTAAACGTAGCCAAGGTAAACGACGATATGGAAAAGTATATCGGTGTTCCTTATGCTGATGCTCCGAATCCTTTCGGAACAGAGGAAAAGACCTATGCAGAAGTTTTCGAGAAAGAATTCGAAGCTTCCATGAAACGTTTCGGCATCAAGATGGATTATCGTCATCAGGCTGAAATGTATAAGTCCGGAAAGTATCAGGAGTACGTTATAGAAGCATTAAAGAAGCGTGGAGAGATCTTTGATATCTTGGACAGCTTCCGTACCCAGGATGCACAGGAAGGTGAGAGAGAAGCTTACTATCCCATAAGTATCTACTGTCCCGAGTGCGGAAGAGATACTACTAAGATCAAGTCATTATCCGATGATTGCACTGTGGCTGAGTATACATGTAAGTGTGGCCACGAGGGTAAATTTGATTTTACAAAGGATCATCACTGCAAGCTGGCATGGAAGATCGACTGGCCTATGCGCTGGAAATATGAAGAAGTTGATTTCGAGCCGGGCGGAAAGGATCATGCAAGCCCCGGAGGATCCTATGATACGAGTAAGGTGATGGCAAAGAAGATCTTTGACTATGATGCTCCTTACTTCCAGGGATACGAATTTATAGGTATCAAGGGAGCAACAGGTAAGATGTCAGGTTCTACGGGACTCAATCTTACTCCGGAAACACTCCTTCATATATATCAGCCGGAAGTTATCCTTTGGCTGTACTCACGTTGCGAGCCCACAAAGGCCTTTGATTTCTGCTTTGATGACGGGATACTCAGACAGTATTTCGAGTTTGACAAGCAGTACGCAGCATATATGGACGGAACTGCAGATGAACATACGAAAGAGATCATGGAGAACTGCCTGATAGAGGGCAGGACCATCAAGACCGTTCCCATGGGACATCTTGTTCAGCTTGGTTCTATCGTTAATTTTAACGAGAAGATGCTGGAGACTGTATTTGAGAAGATAGGAACACCATATAAGGAAGAGGATTTCAGAGACAGACTCGATCTTGCAAAATACTGGCTCGAGAACTGTTCACCTGAAAATGTTAACCGTCTTCGCGAAGTACGTAACTGGGATCATTATAATACTCTTGATGATCAGGCTAAGGAGAGTATCTCCATGCTGCACAAATACCTTGCTGACAGCGAATACAGCCTCGATGATCTGAATAAGGAACTGTACGAGATCCCCAAGAGGATCTACGGATATGACAGGGCCGATCTTAAGGCTCTTCAGGGCGCATTCTTCAAGAATGTCTACACCCTGTTACTCGGCAAGGAGAAGGGACCCCGTCTCTATCTTTTCCTTTTTGCCATAGAGAAGGACAGCTTCTTAAGACTGCTTGATTTCTCAACACCCGAGACTGCTGAAGAGGCGGAAGCTATCGAACGTGAAAAGCATCCCGTTGAAGTGGCTGAGGAAGAAGAGATCGTTTACGGAGATCCGGATCCGGTAGCGCCCGTTAAGGAAGAGATTGAGCTTGAGAGCTTCCAGAAGGTGGATATGAGAGTCTGCAAGATACTTAAGTGCACAGAGATCCGTAAGTCTCACAGCTGCTATAAGCTGACACTCTTCGACGGTACGGATGAGCGTGTTATCGTATCAAGCATAAAGAAGTATTACAAACCCGAGGATCTCATCGGAAAGAAGATAATCGTTATCGCTAACTTAAAGCCGACACGTATCACAGGTGTTACAAGTAACGGAATGCTTGTGGCCGCAACCAATAATGCCTGCGGATGCAAGGTGATCTTTGTAGATGATATGGTTCCCGAGGGAACTCCCATCGCATAACAGTATTTGATAGGCGAAAAAACATTTAAAGAAGGTTTGTTATGTCAAAAATCGGATTTGATAATGAAAAATATTTAAAGCTTCAGTCAGAAAAGATCCAGGAAAGGATAAAGTTCTTCGGAGGAAAGCTTTATCTGGAGTTCGGAGGAAAGCTTTTTGACGACTTCCATGCATCACGTGTTCTTCCCGGTTTCCAGCCGGATTCGAAGATCCGCATGCTCAAGCAGATGAAGGACGATGCCGAGATAGTTATCGTTATCAATTCCGGAGACATTGAGAAGAATAAGGTACGCGGAGATCTGGGTATCACATACGATATGGATGTGCTGAGACTCATAGATGCATTCCGCGAGTACGGACTGTATGTGGGAAGTGTTGTGCTCACACAGTTTGCGGGACAGGCTGCTGCAGTGGCTTATCAGAAGAAATTAGAAGCACTGGGTATCAGAGTGTACAGACATTATCCCATTCCCGGTTATCCCGCCAATATCCCATTCATAGTAAGCGACGACGGATACGGCAAGAACGAGTATATAGAGACCACAAGGTCATTGGTGGTAGTTACCGCTCCCGGCCCGGGATCCGGAAAGATGGCTACATGTCTTTCCCAGCTTTATCATGAATATAAGCACGGAGTAAAAGCCGGTTATGCTAAGTATGAGACATTCCCTATCTGGAACCTGCCTCTTAAGCATCCCGTAAATCTTGCATATGAAGCTGCAACTGCAGACCTTAATGATGTAAACATGATCGACCCCTTCCATCTGGAAGCGTATGGTGAGACAACGGTCAATTACAACAGAGACGTTGAGATCTTCCCTGTTCTCAATGCTATTTTTGAGCGCATCATGGGAGAATCTCCCTACAAGTCACCCACCGATATGGGTGTAAATATGGCAGGAAATGCCATCATCGACGATGAAGCGGTGAAGGCAGCTGCCAATGCAGAGATAATCAGACGTTACTACAATACTCAGTGCTTAAAGCGCCAGGGAAGTGCGGATGAATCCCAGATAACCAAGATAGAGCTCCTCATGAAGCAGGCCGGAACATCCATAGAGGACAGACCGGTTGTAGGTGCCGCACTTGTAAAGGAAGAGATGACAGGCGCTCCCGCTGCGGCAATGGAGCTTCCGGATGGTCAGATCGTTACCGGAAAAACCTCTGAATTGCTGGGGGCATCATCGGCACTGCTACTCAATGCGCTTAAAACACTTGCCGGTATATCCGACGATGTAAGGCTTATCTCACCGGAAGTCATAGAGCCCATACAGAGACTTAAGGTAAATTATCTGGGAGGACACAATCCCAGACTTCATACGGACGAGATACTTATCGCACTTTCTGTCTGTGCAGCAACGGATGAGAAGGCTGCAAGAGCTATGGAACAGCTCAAGAATCTCAAAGGTACCGAGGTACACACCACGGTCATCCTTTCATCGGTTGATACCAACACTTTCAGAAAGCTGGGTGTGAACCTGACAAGTCAGCCTCACTATCAGACCAAGAAACTGTATCACAGGTAAAAAATATGGTGAAGGATGATAATAAAATAAACGTTAAAAACGAAAGAAGGATCAAGATTTCCGTAATAGGAATGTTGATCCTTATTGTTTTGTCTTTGGTATCGTATGGTATTTTCATGTATAAATACGGTGCTAATTTTTTGGATTCAGATGCAGCTGCAGAAATGATATTATCAAATCTTTTATCAAAAGAAGGAGGGGTATTATCAAGAAGTTGGTATTATTCATCTGAGTTGAGAGTATTAAACACACAGCTGATTTTTTCATTCTTATTTCATATTTTTAACAATTGGAAAATAGTTCGGATAACCGGTGGAATTCTTCTTTTGATCATTCTTTGTACGTCAGCACTTTTTCTTGGAAAAAGTATTAAAATGACACATTTTGAAACAAGTATGTTTGCGCTTGTAATGCTATTGCCTGTTTCGGATTTATATCTGGAATTTGTAATGGCATGGTCATATTATATTCCCCATATTGTTATTTCATTTGTAACAATAGCTTTATTATTGTTCGCTATTAATCATGAAAAAAAGACCGTAGTTTTTTCAGGATTAAATTGTATTTTAGCTTTAATAGCAGGGATGGGTGGATGGAGACAGTTAATCAATCTATACATACCACTTGTTATTGTAGCTGGTTGGTTATATATAGACACCAACTTCACGTTGAAAAATGACATAAAGAAGAATATATATAAGACGGACATACTAAGATTACTTATCATAAATTGTTTTCTTTTTTTATCAGCTACTATAGGATTTTTAATTAACAGTACGGTATTAAGAAAAAATTATGAGTTTAAAAGAATGGGAAGCGTGTGGTTTACCGATTTTTCCTCGGAAAGAATGATAAATATGCTTTCGGCTGTACTGCATATGTTTGGATATGACCAAGGAAAAGCTACTTCTTTTTCTTCGATAAAAAACGGGGTTTGTTTTCTGATTGTTTTGTTAGGCATTATTGCGGTTCGTGATATTTTAAAAAATAAGATTTATAGCATAGAAGAAGATATTATTGCCAGATATTTAACTGCAGCATTTGTCATTATGTTACTTATTGAAGTTTTTTCAGATGCATTGATAGCAGACAGGTATATAATACCTATTTCTGTTTTTATCGTTCCTGTGATTATTATTTTTTTAAAGAGAAGATATGAAAATATAAACCAGAGTAAAGAAAAGAAAACCATACTGTTATTATCGTTTTTATTTTTTGTTATAGTATCGGGATGCTCACTGTATAATTATTGTTTTTCTGATTTTCGAAAAGAGACTGAGTATAATCAAATAACTGAAAGTCTTCTGGAGCAAGGATACGATAAAGGATTTGGAACATTTTGGAATGGTGATGTGTTTACGGAATTATCAAATGGAAAAATTGAAATGTATTGCTGGGATTCGGATATTAGCAATGTAAAGGCACCTGATGATATTTACAAGTGGTTACAAAAAAAGAGTCATGTAAATGAGTTGCCGTCGGGAAAAGTTTTTTGTATATTATCTGCTGACGAAAGGAATTCGGAATTAGCAAAAAAAATAAATGCAGGAATAGCAATATACGAATCAGAAGAATATACAGTATGGGGATATGAATCTTATAACGATATGGTAAAGGAATAAGACCATTCTGTATAAGAATAGAATTAATACCCGGAGATTGAGGAATAAATGGATGTCAGTATATTGTAATTTCTTTCTTCGGTAAAGTTATCGATGTAATGTTTTCTGCATTGTTTGGAATATTTAGCTTTAAGAGTATCTGTAAGCAAGGATAACAGATGCTCTTTTTTTATTTCCGTGACAAGCTCCGGGGTAACAGATCTTACGAGATCGGCACCGTTTCCGATATTTCCGGAGATCACCGGAGTTCCGCACATATATGCTTCAGCTATCACCATTCCAAAGGTTTCATACCATCTGGAAGGGAATATCAGAGATTCGGCATGGAACATCAGGTTGAGAACTTCTTCATGTGATCTATGTCCGAGGATAAGGATATTGGATGAAGTAGCTGTAAGACCTTCCAGTTCATCTTTTAACGGTCCGTCTCCGCAGATCAGCAAAGGGTACTGTGAATCCTCGGGCCATTCCTTTACCAGATCAAGGATTCCCTTTGATCTGTCAAGTCGTCCTGCGTACAGGTAATACGGCTTTAGACCTAATGGATCATCAGAGTCTTTGAGTTCCGGGATAAGTTTGCCTGCAAGTGCAGGTTCTGATTTTATTTCTTTATATCTGTCCGGAACAAAATTAGGCTTGATATAAATCTTTTCGGGATCGATATTATCCTTCATCCCGTCAATAAGTTTTGCTTTATTGAATTCGGTAAGACAGATGTAGCTGATCTTGTGATAGATTCCCTTTTTCCTGTTCCTGTTTAATATACGGGCACAGATCGCTGATTGGAGCATGGAATCGTGATAACACCTGTTTTTCACACCGGGAGCAGGTGTCTCGGATGCGATACAGTCTTCGCATACATGATCATTTCTGTATAAAAGAGCGTTGATACAGAATAATCTGAAATTATGCATGGTCTGCACAACAGGTATATTTTTATCAACAGCAGCATAATAAACTGCCGGGGTGATGAGAGTCAGAGTATTATGAACATGTACGATATCGATATGCTCTTTTTCGATAAGTGAGGTGATCTCTGAATATACTTTTTTACTGAAATCTGCAAACGCACCGGTGATCAGCTTTTTACAGGGACCAAGTTCATCAAGTTCTTTATTGTTTTTAGTGTATGTGAAGACCTTATGCCCGTGCTTTTGCAGCATGGACTTTTCACTTTCAAAGACGGTATCTTCACCGCCCGCGACTTTATAGTAGTTGTGGACTAAGAGTATGTTCATTTATTATCCGCTTTTTTTTCTGCAGGAATATCCTTTAGGATAAAAGGGAACGCAGCGATACCTATAAAGCATATCCAGAGGGGATTCTTATTAAAGTATGCATTGAAGCTTTCTGACAAAGAATAAAATGTTGTGCCCAGGATAAGTATCATGGAAAAAGTTTCCTGCTTCTTATACATCCTGTAATAAATCGTAAACAGAGAGACAATGTATACAGCTGCAAAAAAGACTCCCTGATTGAAGATCATATTTACAGATCCCATTTCGGTGACATCTTCAGCATGACCTACACCAAACAATGTCAGTCTGTTATATAAGAAAGCACTTCTGGCGTGATCAAGTCGCCCGGTGGTTATTTCATTGAGAAGATCCCAAAAGTTTAAAACATCTCCATAATTTCTTTCCGGAAAAGGTATAACCCCAAGCAGGTAAATAAACACAGTCTGCAAAGCCATGGCGACAGTTCCAAGTATAAACAGGGGCTTATGCAGTTTCTTAATTATAATTGCAGCGAAAGTTAATGCTGCAACACAGATAAAGCACACTATACCCATCTTGGATCCGGCAAGTACCAGCAATACAGGGCATATAGCAGTCATCACTATTAACAGCAGCCTGTTCCTGTTTTTTCCGTATATGTATACAGCCAGCAGGTATTCCTTTACAAGGAATAAAGAAAATCCGTTGGGGTGAAAGAATCCGAAGCACCATCTGGTTTCTTCCTCATGTCGGAAGACCTGTGTCAGGTAGAGAGTATTATGAAGTCCAAGGGCTGACATGATGCCCGCATAGAGCATGATAAGTGCTGTTCCGTAGAAAAATATCTTTGCGGTTTTTAAAGGGTTTTCCTTTCTTCCGGCAAGCAGGATCAGGATGATCCGAAGTATAAGTGCCGATGACTGGAAGTAATAGCAGGTTAGACCGTATGCGCCGAGGCACAGAAAAATACCCCAGTCTTTTTTCATGTCCATGGAGAATAAGATCGATACTGAGAAAAGAATCATCCCGCATAAGATGAAGCTTTTTTCATGATACCATCCGAAGGCATGTCCGGAGGGCATGACAATAAGTTCGCAAACAAGACCTGCGAGAAAAAGAATATGGGATATTTTATTTTTTATGGTGTTGTCTTTAAATAAACTGATCACGGCGTCATCTTAACAGATTTTGAAGTTTTAGTGAACTGCTTGCAAAGGACTGTTGAAAATAACTATAATATATTAGTCAAAATCAGCATATTTACGGCAAATCAGTTATGAGGGAAACTATGAAAATATTTAAGCGTAAAAGCATAAGTGTTATGCAGGATAATACTAACGGATCCGGCAACGGAGGCAATGGAAACCAGAGCGGATCCGGTAACGGAAATAAGGACGGAAACGGATCGGAACGCAGACCCAATATAATGTTTTTTGTGGTCATATCATTTCTCGCACTGCTTGTTATCAGCTATTTTGCAAAGCAGTCATCCGCAAAAAACGGTGAAGTTACATATGATGAATTCATAAAAGCCGTAAGCGAGAATAAGGTAGAAAGTATCTCGATAGAAAGTGACAGGATCATCATCACGGCGAAGCCGGAAGATGATAAGGTTTCTGTTGGAAAAGTGTATTTCACGGGACTTGCTGAAGATACCACCACACTTACGGAGCGCATGCTGGAAGCAGGTGTAAAGGTCAGCAGTTCAGTCGAGAACGGAAGCGGACTGATACTTAATATCCTTCTTACCTATGTGCTTCCGCTGGTTATCCTCTGGGTAGCTATGGGATTCCTTTTCAGCAGGATAGGAAGATCCGGCGGCTTCGGATTCGGTGTCGGCAAGTCCAATGCCAAGATGTATGAAGGAAAAGAAACCGGTATCACATTTAAAGATGTGGCCGGAGAGGATGAAGCGAAAGAGTCTCTTGTTGAGATAGTTGACTTCCTCCATAATCCCGGCAAGTATTCCAAGATCGGTGCGAAGATCCCGAAGGGAGCCCTGTTAGTAGGACCTCCGGGAACCGGAAAAACCCTTCTTGCAAAGGCTGTTGCAGGTGAAGCGGGAGTTCCGTTCTTCTCACTTGCAGGTTCCGATTTCGTAGAGCTTTATGTCGGAGTTGGTGCTTCAAGAGTAAGAGACCTTTTCAAGGAAGCGGAAAAGAATGCTCCCTGTATCGTATTTATAGATGAGATTGATGCTATCGGAAGAAGCAGAGATTCAAAGTTCGGTGGCAATGATGAGCGTGAGCAGACTCTTAACCAGCTGCTTTCGGAAATGGATGGCTTCGATGCAAGAAAGGGTATCATACTTCTCGCAGCAACCAACAGACCTGAAGTGCTTGATAAGGCGCTTCTCAGACCCGGTCGTTTTGACAGACGTATCATTGTTGAGGAGCCGGATCTTAAGGGAAGGGTTGAGATCCTGAAAGTTCATGCAAAAAATGTATTGTTGGATCAGACCGTTGATCTTGATGAGATCGCTCTCGCTACTGTAGGTGCTGTAGGTGCGGATCTTGCAAACATGATAAATGAAGGTGCGATTCTTGCTGTTAAGAGAGGCCGTGAGTATGTCAGCCAGAAAGATATGCTGGATGCAGTCGAGCTGGTAAGCCTCGGTAAAGAGAAGAAGGATCGTATTCTTTCCAAGAAGGAAAGACAGGTTGTTTCCTATCATGAGACAGGACATGCGTTGATATCCGCTCTTCAGAAGAACACGGAGCCTGTCCAGAAGATCACCATAATCCCCAGAACAATGGGAACTCTCGGATATGTATTAAGCTATCCCGAAGAAGAGAAATTCATGCAGACTGAAAAGGAACTCAGAGCAGAGCTGGTGAGCCTCCTTGGAGGAAGAGCTGCGGAGGATATCGTATTTGATACGGTGACAACAGGCGCAGCCAATGATATAGAGAAGGCCACACGTATTGCCCGTGCCATGATAACACGCTTCGGAATGAGTAAGCGATTTGGCATGATGCAGATCGAAAGTGTGGAGAATCAGTATCTTGACCGTTCAACTACTCTCAACTGTGCAGATGAGACTGCAGCAGCGGTTGATGAAGAAGTAATGAAGATAATAAAGGAGAGCTACAAAGAAGCAAAGACCCTCCTTAAAGAGAACAGAGAGATCCTTGATAAGATCGCTGCTTATCTGATCGAAAAAGAAACCATCACCGGCCATGAATTCATGGAGATCTTCTGTAAGGAAAAGGGGATTCCTGTTCCGGAGAGAAACCGCGGAGAAGAGAGTCTTGCTAAGTTGAAGAAGGACAGAGAGGAAGAAAGATCCGGAGAAACACAGCATGTTTCCGATAACGGAAATGCGGCAACTCCCGTTCCTGTTCAGAACAATGATCAAAATAATATTCAGGATAATGAAGTTCCGGAGAATACAGCTTCGGATAACAGGAATCCCGGGAATGCCGAAGATAAGCCTCAGTCAAATGATTTTGCTGCAGAGCTGAACAAACGTGCATATCGCGAAAATGGGGATGATCCCAATAAGAAACACTGATCATGGAAAATGAAAGCAGGGACAGGATACTTCCCGGCGGATTTAATGTAACCCAGGAGCTTAAAAAGCTTCCTGCATCCCCGGGAGTATATATTATGCATGATGTGAATGATACCATCATCTATGTGGGTAAGGCCGTTAACCTGAACAACAGGGTGCGGTCTTATTTTCGCGCAAATATAGGACGTGGTCCCAAGATCGACAAGATGGTCAGTCTGATACGCAGATTCGAATATATCGTCACGGATTCGGAACTGGAAGCATTAGTGCTTGAGAACAATCTCATCAAGGAGCATGCACCGAAATACAATACCATGCTCAGAGATGACAAGACATATCCTTATATCAGAGTTACCATGGGTGAACCTTATCCGCGTATCACTTTTTCCAGACTCATGAAGAAGGATAAGGCCAAATACTTCGGACCATATACCAGTGCTGATTCGGTGAGAACTACCATCGAGCTGATCAATAAGCTGTATGGGCTGAGAGACTGTAACAGAAAGCTTCCGCAGGATATAGGTAAAGAGAGACCCTGCCTTAATTATCATATAGGCAAGTGCTGCGGCCCCTGCATCAAAGATAAAGAATCAGAAGAGCAATACATGGTCCGCATAAACAAAGCCATTGATTTCTTAAACGGTAATTATGCGCCTGTCTTGAAAGACCTGAAGAGGAAGATGGAAGAAGCTGCGGCTGTAATGAATTTTGAAGAAGCAGCAGGTATAAGAGACCTTCTGGAAAGTGTAAGCAATATCGCACAGAAACAGAAGATCGATGATATGAACGGGGAAGATAAGGATATAGTCGCCCTTGCCATGGATGAAAGGGATGCCGTGGTACAGGTGTTCTTTGTCAGAGGCGGGCGAATGGTTGGCAGAGAACATTATTACATGAAGAATGTTGAAAATGAAACGGAAGAAAGTATACTGACGAGCTTTCTCAAGCAGTTCTATGCCGGGACGCCTTTTATCCCTAAGGAAATAATGGTATCTGTGGAAAGTGAGGAGACAGATATCATAGAAGAGTGGCTTACGAATAAGCGTGGATCAAAAGTAAGCATCCGTCTGCCCAAGATAGGCCAGAAGGAAAAACTGGTGGAATTGGCTGCCAACAACGCCCGTATTGTCCTGACTCAGGATAAGGAAAAGATGAAGCGTGAAGAGGGAAGGACTATAGGTGCCGTAAGGGAATTGGAGGATCTGCTAGGTATGGAAGGTCTGGACCGTATGGAATCCTATGATATCTCGAATATCAGCGGATACGAGAATGTGGCCTCCATGGTGGTCTATGAGAAAGGAAAGCCCAAGAAAAGTGATTACAGGAAGTTCAAGATAAAGACAGTGGTGGGGCCGGATGATTACGCAAGTATGAGAGAGGTGCTCACAAGACGTTTTGAGCATGGGATAAAGGAAAGAGAAGAACGGAAGACAGACGGACATTTTGACAGATTTCCGGATATCATCCTAATGGACGGAGGAAGAGGACAGGTTAATATCGCGCTGGATGTATTGAATTCACTTGGACTCACCATTCCTGTCTGCGGTATGGTCAAGGATGATAAACACAGGACCCGCGGCTTATATTTTAATAATGTGGAGATCCCTATTGATAAAGATACGGAAGCCTTTAAGCTTCTGACCAGAGTTCAGGATGAAGTCCACAGATTTGCCATCGAATATCACAGGTCCCTCAGGACCAAAGAACAGGTGCATTCGGTGCTTGATGATATACCCGGGATCGGCCCCAAGCGAAGGCGCGAGCTTATGATGGCCTTTGCATCACTTGATGAGATAAGGACTGCCGATATCAATACGCTGATTGATAAGGGAAGACTGCCCCGCAAAGCTGCGGAATCCCTGTTTAACTACTTCCACAAAGATTGACACCTGTAACGTTACGGGTTACAATATTATATATGATAAAATCTTTTGAACATAAGGGCCTTAGGGAGTTCTTTGAAACAGGTACAAAAAAGGGAATACAGGCGGAACATGCTCCAAGGCTGGCCAGAATTTTGGACAGGCTGGATGCAAGTATCAGTGTGCAGGATATGAATCTGCCGGGATACCGGCTACATCAGTTAAAAGGTGACAAAAAGGATCTGTGGTCAGTTATGGTCAGTGGAAATTGGATAGTAACTTTTTATTTTGAAGGACAGGATGCGTATCTTGTTGATTACATGGACTATCACTGAAGGAGGCAGTTAAATATGATCAGAAAGCCTACACACCCGGGAAATGTATTTCTCGAAGATGTTATGAAACCATTAAATATGTCGATTACTGAGACTGCGAGAATGCTTGGGGTCAGCAGGAAGACTTTGTCAGAATTTGTTAATGAAAAATCTGCATTAAGTCCGGATATGGCAATCCGCATCAGTAAAGCGACAAATACTTCTGCCGAAAGCTGGCTTAATATGCAGCAAAAGCTGACTTTGTGGAATGCAAGCCGGCATGAACCTACTAACGTAATTCCCTTTCCCATGCCTGATGTTATGGAAGGTTGAGATATTTCCCCCTGGTTATGAAAGAAAGAAAAACATTTTTATTATTTTTAATTAAATTCTCTTTGCTGCTTGTGCTGGCTTACGGAGCATGGCAGCTTCTTTTCTGGTTCTTATGGAAATCCGAGATCGGCCCTGATGCTTATGATAATGCCTATCAGAGGGCACTGCTTTGGCAGATTGATGCGATACAGGATCCGGAAAGAGATCCGGAGATCATAATTTTCGGATCATCATATGTTCCTTACGGGATAGACAAGGGAACGATGGATGAGATATTGAAAGAAGAAAATATGCAGGTGCAGACCTTGGGAATAGAAGCCGCTATAGGTATCCCTTATCTGATCGATACTCTCAAAGACTCCGTTAAGCCGGGAGATATGGTGGTTTATATCCTGGGAGAATCCAACCCCGAGGATACCAGTATCATGTCCATTTCCGCAGCGCTTGAACCTGATAAGGAAAAGCTCCTCGCATATTGGGACAGCGTGGGAGGCGTTCCGGAGACATATCTTACCTGGAGAAAAATGTATGCACTTATTGCTTCCGGTCCCATAGAGGCAGTTAGGAGCAGAATGTCCGGTAAGGAGCAGGTTTACAGAGCAGACTCTTTTGATGAGAAAGGCAACATGACTGTTCAGAGGACAGGGACTCAGATATCAACCGAAGTATTTCCGGAGAATACCATCAGGTTTGAAGAATTGGATGAGGGAACCATGTCCGCACTTAATGAGTTTTCTAAGTGGTGCGATGAAAATGACGTGGAATTTGTGATCTCATATTCTCCCACCATTGAAGGATCCTGGGTTGAGGATTCCCTTATGTTTAAAACTTTCAATAATGATGTGAAGTATTACATGGAAGCTCCGGTGATCGGTGAGTTCCAGGAGTACGAACTGCCGGTGGAGGATTTTTATAATCATCCTCTTCATCTTAACTCTGAGGGGGCGGTAAAATATTCCGCCATACTGGCAACAAAGCTTAAAGAATATATTGAAAATGGGGAAGTGGATCCTTGATAAGGTTCATTTCTTTTTTTCTTCGTGGAGGTATAAATATGAAGAAGTTTTTGACCTGTTTGATTCTGACATCGACAGTTTACTTGATTACTGGCTGCTCGGTTAAAGGGGGAGAAAACAATGTGTCCGGGAATTCGGTATCGGAAAATATACCGGGGCTCTCCGATTATGTGGGAAATGCGGTTGGTACGGAAGATATGGAGGATGGACTTATCCTTTCCGACAGATCGGGTTTTTATCCCGGAGAATTTGAATTGACTGTAAGCATCAACAGATCTGTTATGGATCCGCCGGAAACTGCCGTCGTATGGTATACGGAGGACGGCAGTGATCCTCTGACAAGTGAAACGCGTAAGCAGTATATGGCCCCTGTAACCATACGTGATCGAAGAAATGAGGATAATGTATGTGCTACGGTAGAACCGGGGCTTATCACGGTGGATCATGAGACTGTATCGGAAGATGGTGTGACTGTTATCAATACTGCAGAGATCCCTTCAAAAGAAGATGTTGATAAGTGTTCTATCCTGCGTATAGCCTGTGTGGGAGAGGATGGCAGGATCTATGACGAACAGAATGAAGTATACTTCATGGGCACAGCAGACGAACATATAAAGGGGCTCTCCGACAGCTGCAGTTACGCCGTTTCCGACCTTGCAATTGTCAGTATCCAGATGGATTATGACGATCTCTTTGATCATGAAAAAGGCATATATGTAAAGGGTGATATTTTTGCAAATGAAGTAAATGAATATTATGAAAACGGTGGTACCGCTGCGGAAATGACAAGCCTTTACAGGGGGGATTGGCCTGCAAATTATAATCAGCGGGGGAAGGATTGGGAAAGACCCGCGGCTGTAACTGTAATTACAGCTTCTCCTATGGGAACTTCAGAGATTCTTCTTTCTCAGAACTGTGGTATCCGTATGCAGGGGAAAGAGGGAAGATGCGCTCTTCAGAAAAGCTTCCGGATATATGCCAGAAAGAAGTATGGGAAGAGCAGTTTTGATTATCCGATCTTTGGCAAAGGATATGAAAGCGTATCGGGGAATACCATGGATTCTTTTGATAAGCTCATAATCAAGTCTGATTATAACGGTCTGTATAAGAACACTAAGTGTACGGATATGCTTCTTCAGGATATGGTCTCCGACTGGGACATGGAAAATGTGGCATTTCAGGAATCCCGTTGCTGTATCGTATACCTTAATGGTGAGTATTGGGGACTTTATGGTATAAAGTCGGATTTTGATGATGAATGGTTTGCGGCCATGTATGGGGTGGACAAGGATGATGTCATCATGTACAAAGATAAGGAAGGAACGATGGGAAAGCTGGAGGTGGGTGAGCTTCCGGAAGGCATTGATGATGAAAACTATTATTTCTATGAATTAATGGATTTCTTTGACACACATGAGGATCTGAAATCTGATGAAGATTATGAAGAGTTTTCAAAAATAGTTGATACTGATTCAGTCATGAATTATTTTGCTGCAGAAGTTTGGCTTAATAATAGCGACTGGCCTTATCATAACTGGTCCATGTGGAAAACCGCAAAAGATGAGGGTACCGAATATGGAGATGGCAGATGGAGAATGGTGCTTTACGATCTGGATTTTTGCGGTGGATATGTCGACAGGGATACTATAGCGGAATCGCTGGTATCCGACGGTATCGAAGGCGGACTGCTGGATACTTCGGTCCCCTGGATGGCTCCGAAATGCTTTGCATATCTTATGACAAACGAGGGCTTCAGAACGGCTTATAAAGAAAAGTTGATAGAAATGTCGGCAGACCTCTTTACCGAAGAGAATGTTGAATACTATTTCGATAAATACAAGGGTACTTACGCCCCTCTGTGGGAGCAGCAGTATAACAGATTTCCAAGCGAGGGAAGTCCTGAAGAGGCGGAAGAGCAGATAACCAAACTGAAGTGGTTCATGTTAGACCGCCCTGCCTATGTATGGCCCATGCAGGACCGATTGTAATTAAATTAGGCAAGGATGTCGAATGCTGAGTGATTATGGTATAATAAGACCCGTATGTCCTTATAGAAATTTGTCTGATGGATAAAAAGGAGGCTTTGTATGGCAAGTATCAGTCTGCAGCGTCTGATAGACAAAATGAAGCTGAAGAATCTGACGGAAGAGATCGACATTAATAAGATCAAGATAACCCAGCCGGATATCAATCGTCCTGCCATACAGCTGACAGGCTATTTGGAGCATTACGATTCAACAAGACTGCAGATAGTGGGATTTGTTGAATATACATATATGCAGTCACTTTCCCCAGAGCAGAAGGCGGAGATATATGACAGGATCTTAAATCATGCGACCCCTGCATTTATTTTCTGCAGAGAGCTGGAGCCTGATCCCTTATTCAAAGCGACTGCCATAAAGTACGGGGTTCCTATCCTCAGTACTTCAAAGGCTACATCTCCTTTTATGGCGGAGGTCATCAGATGGCTTAACGCCAAACTGGCTCCCTGCATTCAGGTTCACGGTGTACTTGTTGATATCTACGGTGAAGGTGTATTGATCACCGGTGAGAGCGGCATCGGAAAGAGTGAAGCTGCCATAGAGCTTATAAAAAGAGGACATCGTCTGGTAAGTGATGATGCAGTACTCATCAGGAAAGTATCGGAAGACACTCTGATCGGAAGCGCGCCGGAAGTGACAAAGCATCTTATCGAGATACGTGGTATAGGTATCGTGGATGTGAAGCAGATGTTCGGTGTATCCAGTGTCAAAGACGATCAGGAGATAGATCTGGTAATAAAACTCAAGGACTGGTCGAAGGATCAGGAGTATGACCGTATGGGTCTGGAAGAAGAATTTACCGAGTATCTCGGCAATAAGATTGTCAGCCATACCATTCCCATCAGACCGGGAAGAAACTTGGCGGTCATCTGTGAATCAGCTGCTGTAAATCACAGACAGAAGAAAATGGGTTACAATGCAGCGGAAGAATTATACAAGCGTCTGCAGGCGTCGATCGGAAAGAACGACGGCGAAGAATAAAGAAAGGAAAGGTTACTGTTTATGGGGAAGTGTATTTTCGGAGTGGATCTTGGGGGAACTACCGTAAAAATGGGTCTGTTCGATCCTGAAGGCAATGTTATCGATAAGTGGGAGATCCCTACTAGAAAAGATAATAACGGAGAGTATATTCTTCCGGATATTGCTGATGCGATTAAGGGAAAGATGAAGGAAAAGCAGATCGCAGACAGTGATGTTACAGGTGTAGGAATAGGTGTACCCGGTCCCGTGGACGGGCAGGGTGTGATATATAAGGCCCCCAATCTGGGATGGGGAGAATTCTCCATAAAGGAAACTTTCAGTAAGCTTCTTGGCGGTATGAAAGTGGAGGCAGGAAATGATGCAAATGTTGCCGCGCTGGGAGAGATGTGGAAAGGCGGCGGAAAGGGCTTCAGGAGCCTTGTAATGGTAACGCTGGGAACCGGTGTCGGAGGAGGTATAATCCTCAACGGACAGATACTTACAGGTTCAACGGGAGCAGCCGGCGAGATAGGTCATATACATATAGTTGACGGAGAGACGGAAAAGTGCGGATGCGGCAAGACCGGATGCCTTGAGCAGTATGCTTCCGCAACAGGAGTTGTAAGACTCGCAAAGAGAAGACTGGCAAAGGATGATGCACCCAGTGTTCTCAGGAACGGTGAGATATCCGCCAAATCGGTATTTGATGCCGTTAAGGAAGGCGATAAGGTTGCAATCGAGATAGCAGAGCAATTCGGTGATTATCTTGGAAAGGGACTTGCAGGCGTTGCTGCAGCGGTCAATCCCGAAGCCTTTGTAATAGGAGGCGGAGTATCAAAGGCTGGAGAGATCCTCTTTGATTATATCGTGAAGAATTATAAGAAATATGTTTTCCACGGAAGCGAGAATGCAAGATTTACTCTTGCAGAGCTTGGAAATGATGCCGGTATCTACGGAGCTGCCAAGCTGGTTTTAGGTTAATGTCGGATTTAGATTTAATAAATGAGTTAAAAAAACTTGCCGGAGAAGGGAATGTCCTTTGTGATGAACCCATGTCAAAGCATACGACATTCAGAGCCGGAGGAAATGCAAAGTATTATGTTACGGTTTCTGATGTAAAAGCATTGAAAGATGTTATATCTCATCTGCAGAGCAAAGATATCCCATTTTTCCTTACCGGAAGAGGAAGTAATCTCCTTGTAAGTGACAAGGGATACGATGGTGTGATACTTCACCCGGGAAGCGGTTATGAAGATATGAGCTTCTCGGGAAATGAGGTTACGACAGGAGCCGGAGCTTCACTGATAAGTCTGGCGGCGGCAGCAGCGGACAGAGGACTGTCCGGACTGGAATTCGCATCAGGTATACCGGGGAGCGTAGGCGGTGCGGTGTTTATGAATGCCGGTGCCTACGGCGGCGAGATAAGGGACTGTCTGAAGATTGCAGAGATCTTTTTTTATGACGGAAAGCTTGAGACCTATACGCCGGAAGAGTTGCAGCTTTCATACAGACACAGCTGTCTTAAGGAACGCCCGGGATGTGTGTTAAAAGCGGTATTTGAATTAAATGAGGATGATCCCGTGATCATCCGTGGCAGGATGGAAGAGCTTAGGAAAAAGCGCCTGGAAAAACAGCCGCTTGAATATCCCAGTGCCGGAAGTACTTTCAAAAGACCGGAAGGTTTCTTTGCCGGAAAGCTTATCTCGGATGCAGGATTATCCGGGGAGCATGTGGGTGATGCATATGTTTCCGAGAAACATTGCGGATTTATAGTTAATAAGGGGAACGCCTCTGCTACGGATATCCATCAATTGATGGTGAGGGTTCAGAGCAGAGTAAAAGAATGCACCGGAGTCACACTTGAACCGGAAGTAATAATGCTTGGAGAATTTTAAAGAATGAGCGACAGACCTAAGGAAAATACACACAGGGAAAGCACCCATAGAGAGCACGTGCAAAAAGAGGCTTCGCACAGAGAAGCTGTTTGTCATGAACACAGACACAGGGATCCCATGCGAAATGATGTTGCTCCCGGTGGACCAAAACACAGAGAGCATCCGAATAAAGAACATATTCACAGAGACCACCACAAAATGGATTCGTCTGAAATTGATATCGTCAATAATGAAGATATCAGCAGAACAAAAAAAGCTCTTAAGCAGAGTAAAAAGAAAAAGACAGAAAAGTCTGAAAATAATCGCGAAATCTATTTTGATATATTAAGAATAGTTGCGATCATATTTGTTATTATCTGTCATACCGAAGGAGCTGAATTATTCGGACAGTGTGAACCCGGAAGTCTTCTTTATGGTCTGTTTATAATGTTTTCGATAATGGGATCTACAGGTCCTTTGATATTATTTATGATATTAGGAGCACTTCTTCTTCCAAAAGAGGAATCTCTGTCCGTTTTATGGAAAAAGCGGATACTGAGGATATTCTCCGTTTTGTTTGTATTTACGCTTCTGTATTATATTTCGGATGTTATAGCCGGACGTGATGAGATCAATGTATTTACTTTTTTGGGAGATCTCTATGCGAAAGAAAGAGTGGAACCGCTATGGTTTATGTATTCATACCTGGGGATGCTGATCTGTCTTCCATTCCTTCGTCCCATGGCGCAGAATATGAAAGACAGGGATTTTATATATCTCTTATCAATGGCCGCAATTCTGGAGGTAGTACTGCCGGAAATAGAAGAAAAAGTATTCCTCGGTAGATTTACTTTGAATATCAGCTTTTATTTAGGGTGGATACTTACAAAAATAGTTTTATATCCTCTTGCCGGATATTATATACATAACCGCTTAAAGCGCGAACATGCGGTAAAGATACTTCCGATTGTATGGGTGGTAAATATCATCGTTATGATCCTGATAGCATGTAATACTGCATATTACACTACATATGTTGAAAGCATAAAGATATACACGGATTATTTTGGATGGGGCTTGTATATAAATACGCTTGCATTATTCCTGACTGCCAAAGTTCTATTTGAGGGAAAAGTATACGGAGATACTACCGTTAAGGTATTGTCTTCCATCGCGGGATGTACTTTCGGAATCTATCTGATCCATCCTGCAGTACTGGATAGGATCGTCTTCTTCGGTAAGGTTAAGGATTCAATATTCGGAAACATAACCGGCCCCGCTATGTTTTGGCCGGAGTTATTGTGGATAGTAGTTATATTTGTTACCTGCCTGATTCCTACATGGCTTATACGCAGAATACCGTTTATGAGAAAGTGGTTGTAGAATGAGATTTGTCATCGTAACCGGAATGAGCGGTTCAGGAAAGCTGACCGCAATGAAGATGCTGGAAGATATGGGATTCTTCTGTGTAGACAATCTTCCGGTACCTCTGATCGAGAAGTTCATCGAGCTTGCGAACACTCCCGGCAGCGAGATCACTAAGGTCGCGCTGGGGTTGGATGTGCGCGCGGATCAGAAATTCTCTGACGCATTTAAGGAGCTGGACAGACTCAAGAAGAACGGACTTTCCTATGAACTGATATTCATGGAAGCTTCCGATAAGGTGCTTATCAAACGTTATAAGGAGACCAG
>JAILGE010000007.1 GCA_024697065.1 Lachnospiraceae bacterium | reverse complement strand
AGTCATATATCAACTTGAATCATCTGGTCAGCAATACATAAAAGCTAATTAATCATTCCAATATCATATCTTCTTGTCAGAGCACCATATCTGATGCTCTATTTGTCATGCAATTTTCAATGTACTGATTGCGATGATATGGTCATCGCCACTATATTCAAAACATTTCTGTTTTAAATACTTTTTATTGACTATTTCTAATAGTTAGTCTACTATTAAATAAGTCATAGCCAATCTTTTCCTTTTCTATAGGTTTGGCTACTCATCTATAATTCTACGCTGCCATAATTAGCATTTATGATTGTTTCCTTAATGTCATCCAACCCATACGTTTCCTTTTCTGATAACTCTTCTATTATCTTATTTAAATAATCAGTAAAATTCATTATGTAAGATCCTCAGTTTAGTTATAATACTGTAGTTTAAATGTCTCTTATATGTTTGAATATTAGAAATCGAATTCGGTACTTTCATCATCTATTTCTCGGGGATCACCATCAAACCCATAGGTGGTCAGTGCTTCCTTCAAATATGCAAGTATATTCTTTGAATCATATTCAATATTTGTCTTATAGTATTTTGAATTAATACTATATAAACTCCATACCTGCCGGCTATAATTGTTAAAATGTTTTCTTTTCAATCCTACTCTTGTAACAATTAGTTCATTCTGTTTTTCTTGAATGAAAACAAAGAATTCCGGTGACCAAAATTCCTCCCTTCCAAAAGATGAATCATCCCCACAGTAAAACAGATACATTCCATTAGATCTATCTATCGTACAAATAACACCACCAAATATTCTACTGATCTTAGTTCCTACGATTTTATCTGACACTATACATATTTTCTTCCCGTACGAAATATTCAGTTTTCTAAATTTCTCAATCTCTTCCTCTGTCAAATAATCATTTACAAAAGCCATTTTTATACCTCGTTATTACGTTTCAATTATTTATACTGCCATAGCAACACCGACACGTGCACCTATCTTTGAGCCGCCTACGCCGGCATCCAGCTCTTTGGACGCGACAATACCCTTGGGGTCAAAACGGACATTTGACTTACCATCAGCATCAAAGCCAATACTTACTACCGCAACATCTGCATACTCGCCATTTAAGCGCTTGCTTTTTACCATATTTAGTATTAATGTGTTAAAAGTATCACTTTCAAGCACTTTAGCCGCATCCGTATGCAATATATATCTATATTCATCTTAATTAACTCTTGGACATACGCTCCCTGAATATAATATTGTTGTTTCTTTATTATCTTCCACAGATAAACTTGATATTACCTCTTCAATCTCATCCTGAGTTGTTGCAGTTTTATTAATTCAAGAATTTCTTCATTTGAAATTTCCATTGAACATCCCCTTTAAAATCCACACTTTGTGATAATACCCGCTTCTATTGCTCCCTCTCTTCCCGGTCCATACGCAATCAAAGCATCTCTGAGGTCATCAATAAATCCTTCTTCTGAGCAATATGGAAACACAAGATCCTTATTCATATATCTGTTGGGAATGTTCCAAGAGAAATGGTGTGAATCTTCAAACGCACGCGTAAATTGTACAAAATAAGATTTTTCTTTCCAAAAAAAAGCAAAAGCTAAATTATTTTCCTTGCGTAACGGTTCATAATACGCTCCAAACAAATATATTTTCCTGTCTTTGTCTGCGGCACATATATCAGGATTAATAATATCCCACTCACCAATAGTTTGTCCCAAACTACAATATGGTATTTTTATGTTCCAGGAATTGATTTCTTCCTTCTCCTCTTTGGTTAATGTGATAAATTCAAAAGCCATTTTTTCCTCCTACTATTAAATAAGTCATAGCCAATCTTTTCATTTTCTATAGGTTTGGCTACTCATCTATAATTCTACGCTGCCATAATTAGCATTTATGATTGTTTCCTTAATGTCATCCAGCCCATACGTTTCCTTTTCTGATAACTCTTCTATTATCTTATTTAAATAATCAGTAAAATTCATTATGTAAGATCCTCAGTTTAGTTATAACACTGTAGTTTAAATGTCTCTTATATATTTGAATATTAGAAATCGAATTCGGTTCTTTCATCATCTATTTCTCGGGGATCACCATCAAACCCATAGGTGGTCAGTGCTTCCTTCAAATATGCAAGTATATTCTTTGAATCATATTCAATATTTGTCTTATAGCATTTTGAATTAATACTATATAAACTCCATACCTGCCGGCTATAATTGTTAAAATGTTTTCTTTTCAATCCTACTCTTGTAACAATTAGTTCATTCTGTTTTTCTTGAATGAAAACAAAAAATTCTGGTGACCAAAATTCCTCTCTTCCAAATGCTTGATCGTCGTTACAATAGAATAGATACATTTTTTTATCTCTGTCGAGAGTACATCGAATCCCTTCTTTGTAATAAGCCGACTCTGTTCCCACGACTTCATTATCTTCATTACATATCATTTTCCCATAAGAAATATTCAATTTCCTAAATTTCTCAATCTCATCCTCAGTCAAATAATCATTTACAAAGGCCATTTTCTTTTCCTCCACATTAATCAATATATGTTCTATTTCACGCTGCTTGTGCAATCTGATTCTTATAGCTATGGTCTATTTCAACATCAACAAGTTTTACACCGCCGGTTTCCGTCAGATATAATTTGATATTATCCGCATCAACGAGGTCGAACTCGTATTCCCCCGCATTGTTCAATCGCAGATTAGTTGCAAGTTGTAGTTTCCCTGAAATATCTTCTCCGTTAGCAAGCGTTTCTCGGAATACTTCCGGTATCTCAGTCAGCATTCCCACAGAC
Source organism: Lachnospiraceae bacterium (assembly GCA_024697065.1). Classification (GTDB taxonomy): domain Bacteria; phylum Bacillota; class Clostridia; order Lachnospirales; family Lachnospiraceae; genus NK4A136. The sequence goes on along the minus strand of JAILGE010000007.1, from coordinate 167,525 downwards.
GTATCACTGAGCTCATCTCCGACAATGTATAATACATTGCCTTTCTGGGCACCTGCTTCAGCAACTTTATAAGACAGGAAATCATCAAGTGCAAGTAATTCATGGCTGTCGGTGGCATATTGATTTATCCGAACCTTATTGCCAGAAGAATCTACAATTTTGCCAGAAAGAACACGTATGGTTGTTGCATCCGTTAGTTTATCATCGCCAATCGCATGCATAACCGCTCTTTGAAACGGAGCATCCCACAATGTATCCGCCTGAGTCTGACTTATCATGTAGTATTTCCCGCCAGATTTTTCACATAAGTCAATAACATCCCCACTAACTCGTCAACAAAACATCTCTATCTACCATTATAATCAGCCTCCACACATTCAGGCTCGCATTCAAACTCTACATCAACTTTCATATTCGAATTATACTCGCGCTCATAAGCCACAAAAGACTCTTTGATACATCCGCATATATCATCACGATATTCCCAAATAGATATCGGAATATAAACTCTATCAACTCTGACAAAAACATATCCTTTTATTCCTATATCACGTGGATCAAATCCTCTTTCTATTCGAACAATCACTTTTTTATAAGCCAAATCATAATAATCTGGCGTTTCATCTCTAAAGCTACCGATTGGTAACATATATACTCCACGTTCCTTATCGGCACACCATTGTTTTTTTTCATAAAAACCTTTTGGTCTTTCAGCCCAATCTCTCCATCCAATCTCATTCCAAAGAGCTTCGTTCTCTTTTCCTACTTCTTCATATACAAAAGCCATTTTCTTCCTCCTTCTTGTTCGGCTGCTCACTTCGTGATTCTTTATTTTTGATATATTCCGACATACTACTGCAAAATTAAGCTTATGCCACAGTTTCAACGGTTCTTCTGTTTTCAAAATACTTTAAGGGAAGAGAGAAAAGATGTCTGAATAACCTTGCGCTCAATATAACGTCTATCCGGCTCGTAGTATGAACAAATAAAACCGCTCTGCACAGACTAACAAATGCTGCAAGAAGTATGCTTATAAACTGTTTTTTATACTTGAATATAGTGGGAAGAAACCATCTGAAACCAAATCGCTTATCAGAAGACAATTCGTTACCCGCCGACTTCTTTCCTATAATTATACAGTCGCCTTTTATCTTGTCTCTTAGATCTTCATTTGATATCTTTTCCGGATTTTTCCTGGCAGGATCAAGAATGAGCCATGAATCCCCTTGTTTTCTCAGAACGAGAAAATACGCCCCGTCCTTCTTTTTTAAAATACCAGGTACGGTCAGACGTGATATTACTTTTCCTTTAAATTTGGTGAGTTTGCCCCTGAGCCCCAGCTCTTTAGCTGTTTTAAGGATACCAACATCGGTATCCGTGGATTCTTTGAATCTCCCTTCGATATGCCTGCCGTCAAATCTCACCTCCGGCATCTTTAGTATGATCATTAGGCAGACATATCCGGAATTATTCATTTAAACCTCCACAAAGAGTATTTTGTAAAAAACACCCTGTGTCGGGATAGCGTGCATCCCCACAACACCTTTCAAAAAGTATTATATACTTTCTACCAATGGAGATTTTAACATAACGAAATGCTCTTGTCTTTCATATTATTCTTATGCCCGCTCTAAATCTTTTCTGACCCAGAGCCACGCAACAGCGCCAAAGATACCGGCAGCTACCCATGCTATGGGATCACATCCGACTGCCAGTGAAAAGCTGTGAAGTTTGATGGATACAAATGCACAGATACCTCTTGCAACGAATTCCACCACCCCACAGCAGGTAGGCAGCAGCGCATAGTTACATCCCTGTATGGAATTTCTGAAGATAAAGATAGCAGAAAGAGGAAAATACATGGATGCACATTGCCATATATAGATCTTGGCAAAGGGCATCATCCCTGCTATATCCGCATCCTCCTTGAAGAAATGCGGCAGGATAGGTTCATAAAGAAGTATTGCCAATACTCCCGTAATCACTGAATAGATAAACATTATAACAAGAGCAGATCTTATACCCTTTCTAACTCTTCCGTAATCAGCCACACCATAGTTCTGTCCGGAATATGCTGTCATTGTCTGACCGATGGCAAGCATGCCCTGAGTAAGCAGGCTGTGGAATTTATTAGCCGCACCCACAGCTGCCACTGCAGTGGAATCAAAAAGATTGATGGCAGACTGCATTATGATGGTTCCGGATGCAGTGATACCGAACTGGATAGCCATAGGCAATCCGATATGGAGCTGATTTTTGGATATATGTTTTGAAAGCCTCCACTCATTCTTTTTCGGCGAAAGTTCCGGTACCTTCTTAACTATATAGATCCAGCAAAGAACTGCAGATACTCCCTGTGATATATCTGTTGCAAGAGCTGCCCCTGCCACTCCCATACCGAAATTAATGATAAATACCAGATCGAGACCGACATTTAAGAATGCTGAAAAAACAAGGAATCCAAGAGGCACCACGCTGTTACCCGACGAACGCAGGAAAGCACTGAGCAGGTTATAATATACACTGCAGATTATTCCCATGAATATTATGGAAAGATAAGTCCTGGCATCTTCATATATATCCGCAGGAGTATTCATGGCCGTAAGCAGATTATCTGTAAACAAAAGACTCAATGCTGTCATCACAACAATGATGATGAACGCAAGCATTATGCCGTTGGCTACCGAACGTCTTGAGCCCTCATAATCCTTTGCTCCGTATCTTTGGCTGGTAAGTACAGCGAATCCGTTAGTAAGTCCCAGACAGATCCCCATGATAAGGAACATTACCGTCCCGGTAGAACTGACCGCGGCCACAGCATTCTGTCCGACATAATTTCCGACAATAACGGTATCTGCCATGTTATAGAGTTGCTGAAAAATGTTTCCCAGAAGCAACGGTATCATAAATCTGAGTATTATGGCTGACGGCGAGCCTTTAGTCATATCTGTTCCCATGGTTCTCCTTTCCCGAAAAATAAAACGTTTTTTCTTTTTGGTTTGAAAATGCTAACACCAATATATATATCCGTCAACAAACATTGTATACAATCTTAAACTTAAAAAAATAAGCGGTTTATGGTAGAATTTACCTTGTTTAAAGCAAAAATCAAACACTTTCAGGAGGTATTTATGTATAACATAACCAACATCACAGATGACATATATTATATCGGTTTAAATGACAGACGTATCGAGCTTTTTGAGAACGCCTATCCTGTAAAGAACGGAGTATCCTACAATTCTTATATTATAAATGATGAGAAAACCGTATTGCTTGATACCGTCGACTGGTCAGCTGCCCGCGGTTTCATGGAGAATGTCTTACATGTTCTTTCAGGTCGCCCTCTTGATTATGTGATCGTTGATCATATGGAGCCCGACCACGCTGCTACACTTGGACTTATCCTTGAGAAATTCCCGGAAGCAAAAGTATACGGCACACTAAAAGTTGCCGACCTTATTAAGCAGTTCCACGGTCTGGATATCAAGGATCGTTTTACCGCAGTAAAAGAAGGCGATACCTTAAATACAGGAAGACACACTCTTCATTTTACCATGGCTCCCATGGTTCACTGGCCTGAAGTAATGATGACCTATGATGAAACGGATAAGATCCTTTTCTCTGCCGATGCTTTCGGTAGATTTGGTGCCCTCTCAGGTAATATATTTGAAGACGAGGCAGGACTTTGGGCAGAAGATCCCGATGATGCCAGAAGGTATTATACAAATATCGTAGGTAAATACGGAAATAATGTTCAGAATGTATTAAAGAAGGCAGCCGCTCTCGATATCAGTATGATCTGCCCTCTTCACGGTCCTGTATTAAGAGAGGATCTTGGAAAATATATAGATCTCTATCTTAAGTGGAGTTCATATACCCCCGAAGATAAGACGGTTCTCATTGCATACGGTTCGGTATACGGTGGAACGGAAAATGCAGCTGAGATCCTGGCATCAAAACTTTCCGCCCTGGGAGTAAAGAAGATACGTATCGCAGATGTCAGCAAGACACATGTCTCCGAGCTGGTATCCGAAGCCTTCCGTGTAAGCCATATAGTTATAGCCTCACCCACTCATGACGGCAATATGTTGCTCGGTATTGAAGTCTTCCTTTCCGAAATGAAATACAGAAGTCTGCAGAACAGGACTTTCGCTGTTATTGAAAACGGCTCCTGGGCTCCTTTATCAGGCAAGCTTATAAAAGATGAATTGGCAGGATTTAAGAACTGTACAGTACTCGAACCCACTGCAACCGTAAGATCTACTCCCGATGAAGCATCCCTTGCTTCACTGGAAGAACTGGCAAGCAGTATTGCCGCATCATTAAAGTAATATGGTATCGGCAAAATGACAGATATTTCAAATATTCAAAGGACAGAGATCCAATTGGACGCTCTGTCCTTTTCATACAGAAATCAAAAAATCCTGGATAATGTTTCCTTTAAGCTTGAGGCCGGGGAATGCGCAGCCCTTATCGGCGCCAACGGAAGCGGAAAGTCCACTCTGCTCTCCATCCTGGCAGGTGTAAGGAAAGGCAGCACAGGTAATGCCTCATTTAAGTTTACAAGGGGCGATAAGACCTTTGATCTGTTTAAGGATAAGAAGAGTGCATCCAAACTGATCGGATATGTTCCTCAGGACGACCCTCTTATGCCTGAGCTGACTGTAAGAGACAACTTACTCCTATGGTCTGATTCACCGGCTTCTAAACTGGAAGAGCTTCTTTCCGGTCCTGCAATTAAAGCACTGGATATCACATCCTTTTTAAAGAAACCTGTAAGAGCGCTTTCCGGCGGAATGAGACGGCGTGTGACCATCGCCTGTGCCATGATCAATTCTCCGGATATCCTGATACTCGATGAACCTGCATCGGCTCTTGATCTGAACTTCAGATCCGAGATCCGTGATTATCTTGATCTTTTCCATAGATCAGGCGGGACCTTTATACTCAGCACCCACGATGAGGCAGATCTGGATATCTGCAACAAGATCCTGCTGTTAAAGGGCAGTCATTTATCTGCAGTCCCCAATGACCTCAGGGGCGATGAACTTCTTTCAAAGCTTAAGAATTAATAACGGGCCCTTACGGAGGAATACGGATGCAAACTGAAAACGAATATATGACAATTGCCGATGATAAAAGCAACAGGAAAAAGATCAATCCGTTATTGATCTTCATACCCTCTGCCGTATTACTTATGGTTGCCATCGCTGTGGTTGCAGCTCTTATCTTCTTTAACAGTCCAAAGAATAAAGTAATGCGCGCCTTTGCAGTGGCTCTTGGCGACAGTTTTCCTTTTGCCGAATACATAAAGAGTATTAATCCCGTGACATCAAAAAAGACTTCCTTTTTTGACGATGCACAGACAATTGAACAGCTAAAAGAAGCCTGCGATAATCGACAGTTCTATTCCGAAAACAGCTTTAAATTAAACTCTGTAAAAACAAACAACGGTTCAACATATACTGCGGATCTCTCCGGCATAAAGTTAGACAGCGCCCTGTATGTAGATAAACCCGGCCGCCGCATACAATACAGACTTACACCCGGATATCTTATAATTAAAGGTCCACAGTTTATTTTTACACAGGAGGATAATATCTTTTCATTCCACTCCCCTTCATTGATCGATACTCCGTTTACCATCGATACGGAGAATTTCGGGCCGGATTATAACGCCTCGGAATTTGCCGATATTATCGGCTACCGTTTTCCGGCCAATGCGGAAGATGATATTAAATTCAATATATTTGACATGACCGAAGCATATGAAAGCGCAGACGGTTCGCTTACCGATAATTTCGATAAAAGCGATCTTAAGGCTCTTTATGATGCGATCGAGGTTAAAAAGACAGGTAACAAAGAACTTATCTCCTCTTCCGTAGGACAAAGCGAGGAATGCAGTGAATATCTGGTTACTCTCCCCGAAGATAAACTGGGTAAGATCATATTACCCATCATTGAATCATATGATAAGAAAAACGAAGATTTTATTAAAGATAACCATGATCTTATATCCGCATTATGCATGATCAACGGAAGTGATATAGATTCTCTTTTATCCGGATACAGTAATGAACTCGACTCATTTATGAAAAAGGCAGATGAGCTTTTTACAGAAGATATAACTTTGACGGTATGGTTAAATAAAAATGATGAACTTAAAAAAGCGGAATGCGATCTGTTCACCTGGGAGATAGCAGGAGCAGGAGAATCCGAAGGTTCCTATCTGCTTTCCTTCAGTTACAGAGATGAGACAAACAATGATCTTGACATTATCATCAGCAGAAAAAATACATTTATAAAGAATAAGACAAAAGCAAAAAGCAACAAATCGGAATACAGCATCCGTATCGATGATATATCTGAAGAAAAAGAACTTATAAATATCTCTTTTCTTTCCGAATACGATTGTGAAGCGGATACCATGATCATTAACGGATCCACAACATTTGAAGATACAAGGCTTACATTCGATGGAGAATGTGATGTTACGACAGATAACAAAAACGGACCTATGATCACTTTTGATTTCGATCATATTAATTTTACATATTATGAAAACGGGAATGAGATAGGAAATATGGATATTTCCGATGAGTTTACATTTTCAGGTCTGGAGAATGCTGTATATGAAGAACTCCCCTCTGCAGGTACACCGTTATTTAAAATGAGCCGCAACGAATTCTACTCTGCAGTAAGTGACGGCGTAAATAACTATCTTGATAACACATGGGCTTTCGGCTCATCCGGTTCATCCGGAGGTGCCACCGTAACTCCGGACCAGGTGGAAGATATGTTTTCAAACCCGTTGCTCCTATATCTTTTACGCTCAGGACTGTAATATGACATTTAAACTTATCAAAACAGAATTAAAAAGAAACCTATATTCTCTCCCTGCCGTATTAGCCGGGGCTGTACTTCTCGGCGCTCTTATCGCCGCACTGATCTTTACGGCTTCATCCATACTCTACAGATCTGAACCACTGGTCAGAGCCAACGTTGCAGTTGTAAATAATTCAGGCGCAGATGAATACGTTGAATATGCCATGGACTATCTTTCCAATATGACATCTGCATCTCTTGTCCTGGACTTTGAGCTTACGGATGCCGAAACAGCCGAAAAAAATCTTTCATCAGGAGATGTAATAGCCATCATCACGTTCCCGGAGGGGATGATATCCGGGATCCTCTACGGATCCAATATCCCTGCGGAAGTTACCATTCCCGATGGCGACTCACTGTCATCTCTGTTTTTATCTGAACTTTTAAAAGATTCCGTCTCCCTTCTCTCATCTGCCCAGGGGGATACATATACCGCAGCCGAGCTGTATTACAGCTTTGAAAAAGGTGATAAACTAGATGATGCCTATAACAGGATCGATCTGATCAACTTAAGTCATGTCGCAGAGCGTGAAAAGGTTTTTAAGACAGTTCTCCTCATTCCCGGACTTGACCCGGATATCGAAACGGTAAAAGGCGATAATATAAATGGAGACACATCGGTCCCCGTTACTCTTATCTACTATCTCTCATCGGGACTGATACTTTTTATCATCTTTTTAGGAACCTGTTTTATACAGACTCTAAAATATGAGAACAGTTCGTTCTATGCCTGTCTTTTTGTCAGGAAGACCAATCCCGTAATCTTTGTATTGATCCGATTTATTACAAACACTCTGGTTTTCGCACTCTTTTGCTTTGTTATAAGATTTATCGCAGGTTTTGCAATTTCGGAAAAAACAGTTTTTGAACTTCCTTCTTATACTGCTTTTCTTTTGCTTACAGCATTTACATCGACCCTCGGTATCTTTTTGAATATCGCTGCAAAGAACGCTCCTTTGGCAGTTCTGTTTCAATTTCTGCTAGGCACAGCTATGCTGCTCATATCCGGCGGCATTATCCCCTCATCATTTATGCCCGTCGCCATACGTAATATCGGTAGATTTTTACCCACTTATCATCTTCAACATAATATGATACTAGGAATGCTTGGCTTTCCTCACAGTTCCGTTAATTCCGCATTACATTTGATCATATGGATCCTTATACTCTTAGCGGGAACTATGGGAATACTTACATACAGAAGCAAAAAAGGAACTCTTTGATGAAATTATACAGACTCTTTTTCTACACATTCAAAAGATATATCAAGATGCCGCTTTTTGCAGCTCTTATTCTTTTGCTGCCGATCCTTACCATCGCTCATGTTCTGATCAAATCTTCGGATAGCGCCATCGATACGGAAGGCGAAGGCAGCGCCGCATATATTGATTATTACTTTGAAGGTACAAAAGAAGATCCCGATCATGAATTTGATCAGATGCCCGTGACAGAAGACAGCATGTATTATTTTCATGAATGCAGCTCAAAAGATGAACTTATAAAAGATGTGGCTTCCGGACATGCCGAATGCGGATATGTTATCCCATCGGATATACTTGATATCCTTTCAACCGGAGATAAGGAAGAAAGTATCACTGTATATATTTCTCCTCAATCGGCTCAGTCTGCCATTGTGAATGAAAGTGTCTATGCGTCAGTATTTAACAGACTCGCGCCTGTTCTTCTGGATAATTATCTGCGTAAACATTCTGCTATTAAGGATGATATGAAAAATATATCTGATGAGAAAGTATATGAACTGTTTGATCAGTATACGCATGACGGAAGTACTTTTTCCATCAATATTGAATCAGGTAAAACAGATGTGTCCGAAGAAAATGAGAAAGCTCAGGCTCGCTCTTCTGCAGGTGTAATGGGATCTGCGTTGAGAGGGCTCTTTGCTGTATTGATATTACTTGCGGGATTCATCGGTGTATTGAAATACTACGATATCTCCGAGTCTCCGGTATTTTCAAAATTCAGATTCAGGATAGTCAATATCACGGTCCCTATGATCATCTTTACGGTAACGGCTGAATTCTGCATGCTGATACTTCACATATGTCCGCCAACAGAACTGCTTGATATAGTATCCTATCTTTTGATAAATACTCTGTTCCTTACGATACTTTCTTATATCATAAAGAGCAGATCTGTCTTTTGCGCAGTGATGCCCGTTTATCTTTTAGGCTGTCTTGTCTTTACGCCTGTGTTCATCGATGCCGGAGCATTACTCCCCTTAGTCCGTAAGATCTCGGTGTTCTTTACTCCACACTGGTATCTGTGATCATAATTATCACAGCTTATATATCCAGTGCTACAATGATTATCGCCTCAAAGTATTCGCCATACTCACTTGCCACCTGAAAATCTCCGCCCATGCGGTTCATAAGCTGTCTTGCGGTAAACAGTCCGAGTCCTGCCCCTTCCTTGTCACCCACCTCTTTACCTCTGACATATTTTCCGCATATTCCGGAGATTTCTTCGGGTTTTATACCCGGGCCGTGATCTTTGATCCTTAATATCAGGAATTCATCACTGAGACCTGCATTTAACTCTATATCCGTACCGGCATATTTATATGAATTGGAGATCACATTATCAATGACCTGTTTCATTCTCCCACGATCTAAGAGAACCAAAGCCTCAGGCATATCAAAGGGCTTTATCTTACCCAGATAATCGCACTTTTTTATCATTTCCATAAGATCAACAGTAGAAAAAGTACTGCATTCCACATTCAGCTTATCCTGCTCCGCCTTTGTGATCTTATTTAATTCATCTGAAAGATCGGAGAGCTGGGTAGCTTTGGCAATGATAATATCCAGTTTGGCCTTATATAGATCATCATCTGTTTTTGCATTTAAAAGCTCTGATGTAGCTATTATGGACGCAACCGGCGTCTTGATATCATGAGAGAGCTGTGCCACCATATCGGCTCTGTCCCGGATAAGTTCATCTTCTCTCTTCCTGGATGCCTTAAGCTCTGTACGCATCATATCAAAGCTCTCAGTAAAAGCTCCGAAATAATTGGCTTTATCCATTTGAAGAGGAGTGTCCAGATCACCCTCAGCAACGTTCTGAGCAAATTCTTTTAATTTATTAAAGGGTTTTAATATCCTTACGGATATCCGATAGACTAAGGCAGAAAGTAATAAAACAGTAATGATAAGAGTTATTCCCGCAGCAAGTCTTGCCGAATTGACGGCACAGATGTATTTCTGTGAATTGATTGGAAGGATTATAAGCTTTCCCAGCACCGTTTCATCAGAAGCAACATCAAATATGATGCAGCCCTTCCTGACTGCCTCATTGACAATACAGGGAACATCTTCTCCTGTTTTATAAACAAGCGTTCCGTCTGTTGATACGATAGCATATTCATAACTGCCTGCAGGAAGTATTTCGTTTCCGTGCTCTGATATTTCATTCCAATTGTCGAAGGCCGTATTTGCAATATCATTGATCTCAACGATATCATATTCAGCCTCCACCTTATCCAAAGGATAAAAAAATATACTTGCCGCAACAGAAATTGCAACTAAGATCAGAAAAGCTATAAAAGCCATCAGTTTTTTTTCATTTGATGACGCTCTCATAAAAGCTCCGCCGCAGCAGTATTAAAAATATAACCGGTTCTGTAGACAGTAGTGATAACTTCAGGCTTGGATATATTCTTTTCTATCTTTTCTCTCAGTCTGAATATATGAACATTTAAAGTACCGTCTCCGGTAATGGCGTCCTGCCATACTTTTTGGAACAGTTCATCCTTGCTGACTACCCTGTCCGGATTCTCCATGAAATATAAAAGCAGCTTATATTCAAGTGACGGAAGCCTTGAGGACGATCCGTTCACTGTCAGTGTCATATCATTTTTATTTAACAGTATTTTTCCTACAGAAAGTATCTCACTCTTTTTTTCGCCTGAAGTACGCTTTAATATTACTTTAGCCTTAGCAAGCAGGACGCTGGACGAGCAGGGCTTTATCATATAATCATCGCCGCCGATGGAAAGAGCGGCCAGAATATCATCATCCATCTTCCTTGCACTCAAAAACATGACCGGAACATCAGTGATATTTCTGATCTCCTCACAGAGTTTAAAACCTGACCTGTCCCCGAGATTGATATCAAGTATGATCATACGGACTTCATTTTCTTTTATCATCTTAAGTGCGCTGTCATAATCAAATGCACACCCGGTCTCAAGGCCGAACATATTGAAATATTCACTTATGGCTTCTGCAAGATTTTTTTCATCATCAATGATCAGGCAATCCATACGCTCTCTCACTCCGATACAAGTTCGTAAACAGATAATTTTTTAAGCTTACTTGATATTATATATGCAGCAGCAAAGCATATCAAAGAAAAGAATATGACATCTGCAACAGGCATCCACCAGCAGGTTCTCATATTAAGCTTTGCCACGCCAACATATCTGAGAAGTCTTGCTACAACATCTGCGCCGAAGATGGTTCCCGGTACCGCTCCCAATATCGTTCCTATGATCACATTCGGGATGAAGCTTAATGCCAGTTGCTTTCTAAGCATTTTCGATGGGAATCCGCCTGCCGAAAGGATACCGAAATATCTTCTTCTGGATATCATCACAGTCTTTGCTATCAGAACAATGATCGCTGCAGATAAAGTACCCAATATAGCCATTATAAGGATCGCAATAGTCTTAAAGGCTACGATCTCAACTTTTGTCTCCTGCTCAGCTGATGCCATACAATCGGATATATCTATCTTATCTCCGAAGCGAGATCTCAGGTCATCCTCAAGTTCTCCGGACAGTTTAAACATTTCAGGAGAATACATCTCTATCCCCATACTCTCATAATCTATATAAACATTATTCTTCGAGTGTAAACCATCAAAATCGCCCAGTCTGTCCATTCCCCTTTGCGTAATGTATATACATTTATCTACGATTGTATCCTGGTATATACCTGTGACGATATACCCCATGGATTTATTATCTTTTTTGAGTTCAATAGTATCACCCACACCGACTCTCAGTGCGTCGGCGAATATCACATTGATCGCAACTTCATTCGCATGTTTTGGGAAACGCCCCTCATTAAGCAGCGACAGTCTTGCATTATCTATATCATCAAAAGATCTTGCATAGACTTCGTAATCACTGCACTCAAGTCTGTGTAACTGAAATTCAACACAATGAACATTATCAAGGCTCTCAAGATACCGCTTTACAGGGCTATCGTTACCACCTTCTTTTTTCATTGTAAAACTCATATCCGGTGAACCCGGAGCTATACATCTGATAAGATCCGAAGGGCTTGCGGCAAGATTATAACCATATACGGTTGCAACAGATCCTATCAGTCCGATCAGTATACAGCTTATTATCAAAAGCATGTTCTGTTTCATATTTATTGAATAAAGCTTTAAAGCAAGCAGGTAATTCAACCCACCCTTAGTCTTATCCAAAGGGAAAGGATTACGTCTGAAATTATGTGCAGCTATACCTTCTCTTATAGCGGAAAGCGGAGATATAACCGCGATCCTTATCGTTGTCAGCACGGATATGATTAAGACCGAAGCCAAAAGCAGTAATAATATGGTAAGTGATAAAGAAAGATCAAACTCCGGTTTCCAGATCTGTCCGCTGTGAAAAGCAAAGATATCCGATACTCCGGGTGTAATAAGCCATCCTGCGATGATACCGGGAACAGCAGCTGCCAAAGTAATAATAATAAACGTAAGTATGATGGACGCACGGATTTCAGTACTCTTCATCCCGCCTCCCTTTAGAGATCCGTATTCCGCCAGATTCTCTTCGATCTCGGTTGAAATACGGAAACCCGTCATTATCATCATGATAAGAGCTGCGATCACAGCCACAACCAGGAAGAAAACAGATGTAAATGAGGGATAGAATGTACAGATCATAACATAATTGTCTCTGCTGCAGCTGCCTGAGCTTATCCCATTATCCGAAAACATTTTATTGAATCTGGTGGTCAATAATTCTGTATCCGTATTCTTTTCTTTCAGCGTAATATAGAATACAGATGAATGTCTCCCGTGATCGGATCCGATATCATCTTCGATCTCTTTATATATTTCATCGGGAACAATGAGCATGGTTACTATATCGATAGCCGGTGAATCAAATAAGGGCATCTCGTAGAATCCCGCTATCTTATAAGAATAATCTGTTTCTTTTGGATCGTTGCCTCGTTCCTTGAGAGTAAATTCAAAATCTTCACCGACATTATGCCCCGTATATTTCATATAGGCCGGCAGATAAATACCATCCCCCTCCGGAATATCAGAATCATATTTTTCAACGATCTCAAACCTGTCATGACCAAGAGCTCTCAGTTCATTTATATCCACAATGCTGATGGCTCTTTCTTCCCATGCTCCAAAATCCTCATATTCCGCGACGGATTCTATATATTCGATTGAATCCACACTTTCAGTCACATCATCCGATAAAAGTTTCCTTTTTAATTTATTCTTACCGATCTTGCCTGAAGAGTATCCATCACTCACTCCATGTGCGATCATGATGATATCCGACGAATCATACTTAACGAATTTACTTTCTATAAAGCTCTTAAAACCTATCTTTAATTCTGCGCCAAGACTGATGAGTGTTGAACAGATCAAAGTGATAAAGAGGAAAACAAGGAGTCTGCTCTTATTCTTAGCGAAATTTGATCGTATAAGGATATATAATCTTTTTATCTTATTAATCATATATCCTCCTTACCATCCCATCTCGGCTAAGAACGCACCCAGCCTGTCATGGCGATCCTTATCTCCGCTCATATATCTTCCCAGTCTGCATTCTCCGGCGATCTTACCGTCATCCAGATAAATGATCCTGTCACCTCTTCTGGCCGATTTGATATCATGAGTGACCATTACAACAGTCTGTCCTTCTCTGTTGAATTCCGTAAATATATCAAGAACAGCCTGCGTATTGGCGGCATTGAGCGCACCCGTGGGCTCATCTGCAAAAAGGATGTCGGGATCGTTGATAAGTGCTCTTACTATCGCAGATCTTTGTGCTTCTCCGCCGCTCACCTGATTTGGAAATTTTGCTCTTGTGATCGCAGGAATATCAACCTTTTCAAATAAAGCTTCGGCTCTCTGGACTATCTCCCGGCGGGATTTCTTTCCCAGCAGCCCAAGAGTAAGAACATTATCCATAAGGCTCATTGAACCTACGAGGTTGATCTGCTGGAAAACAAAACCGCAATGCCTGCTCCTGAAATCAGCCAGCTTATCCATATTATATTTTGTGATATCCTCGCCACAGCAGACTACTTCACCCAGAGAAGGCTTATCCATACCTGAAACGGAATATAAAAGAGTGGATTTTCCCGCACCGGAACTACCCATGATGACAAGAAACTCCCCCTTATAGATCTCGATATTAAGATTCTTCAGGATATGCTGGATCGCACCGCCCGAAGAAAAGGATTTTGAAAGATTTGTTGTTTTTAATATGACTTCCTCTGACATAAAGACCTCCCTTGATCTCCGATCTTATGATCAGATGATAACTCAACAAAGAAAAACAGTCTTTAACCCGAATTTAGTAAACTCTTAATTTACTCTTAAGAATATAACAAGAACTGCCCGGCGAACGGTCCCACCTTCAATTGAACGGTTCCGGACGATATGATAAAAAGCGGCTTACCGCAACTCTTAAGTTACAGTAAGACCGCCGTATCTAAACCATTATGATCGGATTCATTCCTTCCAGGGAAGTGCCGAATGCTCCGATTTCTTATCTCTCATCATAAGCTCAGGAAGCGCTTCTTTTGGGGTCTTGCCATTAAAAAGAATATCATTGACCTGTTCAACTATAGGCATTTCGACATTATACTTCTTAGCAAGCTGCAAAGCTGCCTTAGCGGAATACACACCTTCAACCACCATCTTAACCTCTGCCATTGCCTCATCCGCAGACTTTCCCTGGCCCATTAAATATCCGGCCTTTCTGTTTCTGGAATGAACACTGGCACATGTAACTATAAGATCACCGATTCCTGTAAGGCCCGAGAAGGTCTCTGCAGCGCCACCCATTGCGGTACCAAGCCTTGTTATCTCAGCCATTCCTCTGGTGATGAGCGCAGCCTTGGTATTATCTCCGAATCCCATACCGTCAGCCATTCCGGCAGCAAGAGCAACCACATTCTTAAGTGCCGCTCCAAGCTCCATTCCCAACATATCAGGAGAAGTATATACACGGAAAACATCCGAAGCGAAAAGATTCTGAACAAATTCAGCATCAGCTTTTCTGTCGGCACCGGCAACACAGGTTGTGGGAAGGCCTCGGCCAACCTCTTCTGCGTGGGACGGTCCGCATAAAACGGTCACTCTGGACTGAGGGATCTCCTGCTTTATTATCTCAGAGAGTCTCATAAGCGTTGTTTCTTCTACACCTTTTGCAACACTGGTTATTATCTGACCGTCTTTTACAAAATCTTTCATCTGCTTTGCGGTACTTCTGGTAAAGATGGAAGGAACAGCAAATACAAGAAGATCTTTATCTTTGCATGTGCTCTCAAGATCCGTTGTGAACTGCATGGAATCCTGAAGCTTAACACCGGGAAGTTTATCCTTATGCTCGTGAGATGTCTTTAACATCTCGATCTCGCTGTCTATGACAGACCAGACAGTAACCTGATGACCGTTGTTTGAAAGCAGCCATGATAAAGCTATTCCCCAGCTTCCTGCTCCTATAACCCCGATTTCTGCCATTAATGTATCTCCTCCTTGTTCTTTTTAAATAAATATGTTTTACGCTCTTTTCCCTGAGCGAGCTTTACTATATTAGAACGGTGTCTGATAAAGCCAAGTGCCGAAATGATAAAAGCGATGACATACATTTCATACAAAACCGCAGCAGGGATGGCTGTACCGCCAAATCCCACGAATAAACCAAGCTGTCCCATGATGACAGTCTGGATAAAAAATCCTGCCATCAATATCAGTGACGCAAGTGAAACATAATTGGTAAGAGCAAAAGTCCCGAAGAATAAGAGCAGATCAACGGGCACGTACAACCAATGGAAAGAAAGTATCATTCCGCTGGTAGCGGCTATACCTTTGCCCCCTTTGAATTTAAGATAAAAAGGGAAATTATGACCGAGTACGCTCCCAAGTCCTGCATATAATTTGATAAGAAAAGTCTTATCCGGGAACATATTTCTGAAAATGAAATAACAGATCAGAACCGCAAAAATGGTCTTAAAAATATCTCCAAGGAAAACATAAAGCCCGGCCTTCTTCCCCAGCACTCTTAACGTATTGGTGGTCCCTGTATTACCGGATCCCTGCTTTCTGATGTCTACGCCATAGGCTTTGCCAACAAAATATGCAGTTTCAAACATGCCGAATAAATAACCTACGACAAGACAGATCAATCTTACTGCGATAAAATTCATATTTATCCTTACCCGGAAATTATTTTATTCCCGCATTTTTTTCGCTGCGCTCTCTGATAATGAATCTCAGAGGCGTTCCCGCAAATCCGAAGGCACCGCGTATCTGATTCTCGATATATCGAGTATATGAGAAATGCATGAGTTCTTTATCATTTACAAATATGACAAAGGTAGGAGGCTTAACGGATACCTGTGTGATGTAATAGAGCCTGAGCTGTTTGCCCTTATCCGAAGGAGGCTGCTGCATTACCACAGCCTGGCTCATGATCTCATTCAATACTCCGGTCTGAACTCTCATGGCATGATTTGCCACAACGGCATCTATAGTGTCATACAGCTTGGGAAGTCTCTGTCCCGTAAGTGCCGAAATAAAGATTATCTCAGCATAAGGCATAAACGAGAGGATATCCCGGATCTTCTTCTTGTAATCATTCTGTGTCTTATCATTCTTCTCAACGGCATCCCATTTGTTGACCGCGATGATCATTCCTTTTCCGCGTTCATGAGCAATGCCGGCGATCTTCGCATCCTGCTCGGTGATGCCTTCCGCACCATCTATTACAAGCACCGTGACATCGGCCTTTTCTACAGCCCCCACGGTCCTTATGATCATATAATGTTCCAGATCTTCCTTGATCTTATTCTTACGGCGAAGTCCCGCAGTATCAACAAAGATATAATCCTTGCCGTTATGTCTGACCTTAGTATCCACCGCATCTCTTGTGGTACCGGCAATATCGGAAACTATGACTCTGTTCTCGCCGATAAGCTTGTTTATGATAGAGCTCTTTCCAACATTCGGCTTTCCGACTACTGCGATCCTAACCGTCTCATCATCATCCTCTCCGTTGTCAGGTATATCCGGAAAGTACTCGATAACTTTGTCGAGCAATTCTCCTATGCCTGTTCTTTCCGCGGATGAAATAGCATAAGGCTCGCCGAGTCCCAGATTATAAAATTCAAAGACATCAGCCATCTGCTTGTTATAATTGTCAGTCTTGTTAACCGCAAGTACAACAGGCTTGCCCGATTTTCTGAGCATAACAGCCACCTGATGATCCGCGTCGACAATTCCCTGCTTTACATCAGTAAGGAATATGATCACATCCGCCGTATCTATGGCGATCTGTGCCTGTTCACGCATCTGTGACAGGATGATATCCTTTGAATCAGGCTCTATTCCGCCTGTATCGATAAGCGTGAATTCCTTATCAAGCCAGTCGGTATCTGTATACAATCTGTCTCTTGTTACTCCGGGCGTATCCTTGACTATGGAAAGTCTCTCTCCTGCGAGTACATTGAACAGTGTGGATTTTCCAACATTCGGTCTGCCTACGATAGCAACGACCGGTTTTCTTCTTCTACTCATTTTACCCCTTTAAAACTGCATCAAGCAGGTCCTTACCGCTAGATTTTACAATAACCACAGGGCATTGTAAAGTTTCCCGGACCTGTGTGACGGTCATATCATCCAGGAAAACTTCCTCGCCGCTGCGAAGCATATAATGTGTTATGAGAAGCGCATCACCAAGATCTTTACCTTTAAGCTGTGCCGTCAGATCCTGTCCGGTGATAAGTCCCGAGACCGTGATCTGCTCTCCGAAGAAATCATTTCTGATACGCTCAACATTGACCTTTACTTCGGGAAAAGCTTCCATTATCTCACCGGCAAGCATCACTATGGTTTCATACACGCTGTATGCCGTGGCAATGGTGACTGTTCTTTTTTTGGGGGTGCCGCTCTTCTTCGCTCTTTTTTTCTTTTCTTCTCTTACAACCTCCCTGACTTCTTCCATAAGGAGCCTGATCATCCCCACACCATTTTCAAGCTGGAGATATCCGTCGTAGCGTTCTTCTTCCGGAACGTCTATCCCTGCCTTTATATACCATTCATCCGACGCCTGGACAAAATGTGTTCCGTATTTTTCCATGGCTTTCTTCTGGAAAGATTCGATGATATCGATGACCTCTCTTGCATCTTCCTTCTCAAAAGGGACGAGCGGATAAAGCTTCTCTCTGTATTTTGACAATCCTACAGGAACCACGGATACGCTCTGCATAACAGGCATATATCCCATGAGCTTTTGCAGACTGAACCTCAGCTCATCTCCGTCATTTAAGCCCTTGCATAATACTATCTGACCGTTCATGGTGATACCGGCTTCATACAGTCTGTCCAGAAATTTCAGCACATCTCCCGCTGTCTTGTTTCTGAGCATCTTTACCCTGAGTTCCGGATTCATGGTCTGGACGGATATATTTATAGGCTCCATCCTGTAACGGATAATCCTGTCGATCTCTTCCTCGGACCAGTTTGTCATTGTTACATAATTTCCCTGTAAGAATGACAGTCTCGTATCATCGTCTTTGAAATAAATGGTCTTACGCATCCCGCGAGGATTCTGATCTATGAAGCAGAATACACACCGGTTCCTGCAAGATCTGCATTCATCCATCAGCCCGCTGTCAAAAACTATCCCCAGATCCTCATCTTCGTCCTTATCGATCTCGAGGATCTCTTCTTCTCCGTTCTTCTTTCTGACTAAGACTTCAAGATAAGAATCCATGCACAGATAGTCATAATCGAAGATATCTTCAATATCGTTATCTCCGATCCTTACTATCTCATCACCGGGTTCTATCTCCATCTCTTCAGCGATGCTTCCCGGTTTAACTTCTTTGACGATGTGTTTCTTATGCATTAGCTTCCCTGTTTTATAAAACAGCTCCGGCCGCGGCAAAAAATGTCGTAGCCGGAGCAATATGGTTAATGATCAGATTCCGGATCACTTTCCAAAGGTATACTTCATGAAGTTCTTCTTGCCCTTCTTAAGTACAAAATCAGATTCAAGATCCGAAGGAGCAAAACTTGTCTTGGGATCCGTGATCTTCTCGCCGTTAACTGTTACACCGCCCTGCTCAACATTACGTCTTGCATCCGATCTGGTTGAAGCAAGTCCTGCCTTGCAGATGAGAGTCACGATATCAACCCTTCCGTCACGAAGATCTTCTGTATTTATAATGGTCTTAGGCATGTTTTCGGAATTTCCGCCGCCGGAGAAAAGTGCAAGGCTGGCTTCCTTGGCCTTATCAGCCTCTTCCTTACCGTGAACGAGATTTGTAAGCTCCCATGCAAGGATCTGCTTTGCCTCATTTAATTTTTCCCCTTCCCAGCTATCCATTTCGCTGATCTGCTCAAGAGGAAGGAATGTGAGCATTCTGATGCATTTAAGTACATCGGAATCACCTATATTTCTCCAGTACTGGTAGAACTCGAAAGGAGTGGTCTTTTCGGCATCAAGCCATACAGCCCCCTTCTCTGTCTTACCCATCTTCTTGCCTTCAGAATTAAGAAGCAGCACCTGGGTCATGGCGTAAGCATCTCCGCCGAGCTTTCTTCTGATGAGCTCGGTACCCGCTAACATATTGGACCACTGATCATCTCCGCCGAACTCCATGTTGCATCCGTACTTCTGGTATAAAACGTAGAAATCGTACGCCTGCATGATCATGTAGTTAAACTCGAAGAAAGTAAGTCCTCTCTCCATACGCTGCTTGTAGCACTCTGCACGGAGCATATTGTTTACAGAGAAATGAGGTCCCACTTCTCTGAGAAGATCCACATAATTAAGCTTAAGGAGCCAGTCAGCATTATTTACCACTCTTGCCTTATCTTCGCCGAATTCGATAAATCTGCTCATCTGCTTCTTAAAGCATTCGATATTATGATTTATGGTCTCTTCCGTAAGCATCTTACGCATATCTGTCTTACCGGAGGGATCGCCGATCATACCGGTACCTCCGCCAAGAAGAGCTATGGGCTTGTTTCCCGCGCTCTGAAGTCTCTTCATAAGGCAAAGAGCCATGAAATGCCCTACATGCAGACTGTCTGCAGTAGGATCAAATCCGATATAGAATACAGCCTTACCGCTGTTAACAAGTTCCCTGATCTCAGGTTCATCCGTTGTCTGTGCTATTAGGCCTCTGGCCTGTAATTCTTCATAAATACCCATGATTAACCTCCGGTTTAAAAATATCCTTTATTATTCATCATCTTCCGAATCATCTTCCGACTCGTCATCGGAATCATCTTCCGAATCGTCTTCCGAATCGTCATCGGAATCATCATCGGAACTGCTGTCTTCTGAGTCTGCATCATCATCCAGTACATAGGGATCCAGGATCTCTTTGATCTTTTCATACTGTTCACCCTTAAGATGGATACCGTCTATGCTCTGATCATCAGTAAGTGTTCCCGAACCGTTTCCGAGTGTATCGAAAACATTGATGAATGTATAACCGTTCTCTTCACAAAGCTCTTTAAGAGAAGCATTGCTCTCTGTAAACCAGTCAACTGACAGACCATAGTGATCGATCACGCCTGCACCCACAGGAAGAAGAGAAAGGAAGTAGATCTCCGTATCGGAATCTTCAAACTCATCATCAAGTGCGTTCATGAGGTCGCTGTATCTGCCTCTCATAACATCAGGATTTGCTCCTGCCAGGATATCATTTACTCCTATAAGGATAAAGAGTTTTGAAGGTTCGGTATTCTCAATCTGTCCAAGTCTGGCGATAAAGCCGTTTACAGTATCACCGCCGATACCTCTGTTCTTAACATCCATGCCGGGATATATCTCATTCCATGCACATCTTGCGATAAGACTGTCGCCGGCAAATACAACATCGGTAGGATATGAATACATGCTTCCGAACTGGTATACCATCTTGTCATATTCGTCCTCGGCTCTGCAGAAATCCTTATATTTTCCGTCTTCAAAAGGACGGAACACAAGACTTTCGAAATCTATCTCGTATTCACCGGGTTCTCTCTCGCTGACCTCGGTCACTACATCACCTTCACCTGCATCAACTGGGTCCTGAATATCAGCCGGATCGGACGCTGCTTGGGCATTTCCCGAAAGAGTACCTATCTGCTCTTTAAGATCACTGTTGATCTGTGTCAAAACAACATTTTCAGAAGTTGTCCTGTCAACACTTGCCTGCAGCTGTTCGAGCTGTTGTGCATAGGCTTTATCCGCTCTTTTCCTGCCTGTATATAATAAGGTGCATCCCGCTGCCGCGACGATGAAAAGAACCAGCGCTATAAAGAATAATACAGTAAACACACTGCTTTTGTTCTCATTTTTCTCTGAATTATTATTACTCAAAATATTACTCCTGTCTGTAATTAAAAAATTACCTTGTAACCGGTGATCAACAAAACGAATTAATTCTATCACACCCAAAACTTTATTGCAAAATCAAAAGCCGCTTCCAATGTAATCGAATGCATTCTTTATCCAGCTAATCTCATTTCCGTCAACTGCGATCACATCAAATCTGATCTGAGTATCCTCCCTGATCCCCATCTCCGTCCTGTAATGATCCGACACTTTGCATATCTTCCTTTGTTTGGAGCGAGTCACCGCTTCGGCGGCATATCCGGAATTTTGATTTATCCTGGCCTTGACCTCAAAAAAGACAAGGCACTGCCCGTCTTTTCCGATAATATCGATCTCTCCGGCCCGGTTTCTGTAATTTCTCTCCAGTATCCTGCAGCCTTTTTCTTCCAGAAATGAGACTGCTTTATCTTCAAAAATATTTCCTTTTTTTCTGGTATCTAAATCCGTGATAGTGTCCTTTCCGGAAGAATCTGTCCCGATCCTGTTTTATTCCGATCAATTTTCCGGTCTGTTACAACTTATTTTCTGCCGGGTGGAAGTTTTCCTGCCTTATCCATCTTGGCCCTGATCTTATCCATGGCATCGACAAAAACAAGTATTTCTGCCACCACTTCATAAAGCTCCGGAGGTATCATCTCGCCGATCTCCAGTCGTGATAAAGTATCAGCCAGTCTTCCGTCCTTATGTACGGGAACCTTGGCCTCTTTTGCCTTTTCAATGATCTTATCCGCAATGATGCCCTGTCCGGAAGCTAAGATCTTGGGGGCCGCATCTTCCGGATCATATTCAAGAGCTACTGCTGTTCTTTTCTTTGTCTTCTTAATATCTGCCATTATCAAGCCCGCATATCAAAACGCTGTTTGGATATCACTGTTGTATTCTCGGGATCCTTAACGGGTCTTTCACCGCCGCCTCCGCTTTTTAATTTATCTCTTGTCACCATATCCGCGCTCGTATGATAACCTCTTTCCTCAAGTCTTTTTGTGAGCATATCGATATGTTCAGCGATAAAATCTATCATCTCATCACTCTCAAGATAGAATTTGGTATTAACATGATTAGCACTGTTGATGGATGCATATACATCTAAGGGTCCCAGATATCTCATATCAAGATGCAACAGAGCGCTTATATTTCCGTCCTTTGCAGCCAGGCTCTTCCTGTCAGTATATACAAACAGATCGCCTGTAGCTTCCCCGCCGGCCATTTTAAGCGGGATCTGAACATATTGCATTGCCTGATTCATCTGGTTCATAAAATCCATGCTCTGATTCATCTGCCCCAGGCTTTGCATCATTGAGGACTCGGGATGTGCTATATTGCTTAACATCCCCGTCAGGTTTTTAACCTGCATATCAATTTTTTGATACAATTCCCTGACATTTGATTTGTCCGCCACCTCTTCGGGTGCGAGAGACAGACTTTGCTTCATGGCATTGACGGCAGTCTGCTTAAAATCATCTGATGCCAGCATCCGCTTAATATCGCTCTTAAGAAAGCCCTGCTTTAAGGCGGGGGCATTTTCATCCAGCATCTTTAAGAATTCGCCTGCAGCCTTCATCATTCCCGTATCATCCGGCGTCATCTTTTCAAAGGATCTGATGAGCGACTCCGGTGCATTATTATCTTTAAGCAGATTTATCATCCGGTCTTTAAGTCTTGCTGCAGGAGTATCTGCCGCAGTCTGTGTGTCGTCAGACATATATTTTGTTTTCTCTGCCGGCTCTGTTTCATCCTGATTTATGACGGACTGTTCCGGTATTTCGGTTTTATCGGCAAATTCCCTAAGCTCCGTTATAAGACTTCCCATCGGATCATTTGGAACCGCATTGCCACTTTGCACATTCAGTTTCTCCTGTAAAACACCTTCCTGTACTTTGGCATCAGTAAGTTCCATTACTTCCGATGCAGCATCTTTGATTACCGCCTCTGCCTTGCCTGCGATATTCTCCGTTGCGCTTATCTCACCGTTTTCGGTAATAATGATCTTTCCGCCGCTTTCTTTCCCCGATTCGGAAATCTCGCTGCTTTGCTGCGCCGCACTCTGAATCGTGCTTAGCCCGTCGCCGCTTATGATATCCGTAAACTGCCTCATGAATGATATGGCTTTATCCCCATCTCCCGAAGCATTCAGCTCATCATAGAGCTTTATGGCATTCTCTGCGATATCTCTGAGTCCCTCTGATATGCTGTTCTCATAATTCTTAAAAGCTCCGTATTGCTCTACATTTTCCGGATTCAACGGAATACCCAAAGACTTCATCTCCACAAGATTGGTGATATTTTCTCCGGGAAAAGAATTGATCGCATGATACATATCTCCCAATGATTCTCTGTCTATTCCCATACCCGAATTCATCATGGCAAGAGTCATTGATAATGTATCGGAATTGACAGCCATCCCCGCTGAGGATAGTGCATTTTCCGCAGTTATTCCCTGTGCGACATTGGTATATAAAGGTGAAAGAGAAATCTGATCATTTCCGTTGGAACGAACTTCAAAAGTGACTGTCTGTCCCTCGGAAAGAGCCATGGAGCTGTCCAGCTTTGCATTTATCATAGTTCCGCCTCCAAGATCGATGGAGACATTGGAACCGCTTACGGAAGAAATCTTTCCTGAGATAGTCTGACCATTGGAAAGAGAAGACAGAACAGCAGAACCGTCGTTATTTCTGCCTACTGCAGTATTCTGTATATTTTGCGGTTTTGTTACCGTTCCAGTACTGAATACCTGTCCAAACAGACTCATATGTCTTCTCCGTAGAAATCTGATGATTTAGATAAAGTTTTTTATAAATGTTCTTCTGTGTATGGGTGTGGGTCCGTATTTTTTTAGAGCCTCAATATGCTCGCTGCTTCCATACCCCTTGTTCTTTGCGAATCCGTATTCCGGATATATCTCGTCATATTTGACCATCATCCGGTCTCTGGTAACCTTTGCTACGATACTTGCAGCAGATATTGATGCTGAAAGCGTATCCCCCTTTATTATGGGGATCTGAGCCACAGTCACCTCGGGGATCTTTACCGCATCATTAAGAAGAAGATCCGGAGCGGGATCAAGCTTCGATATTGCTTCTCTCATGGCTGCATATGTAGCCTGTAAGATATTGATCTCATCTATCAATTCGTGAGACGAAAATCCCAGTCCCACCGATACAGCCTTTTCCATGATGACCGAATAAAGCTCTTCTCTCTTTTTTTCGGATAATTGCTTTGAATCATTTAGATATAAAATGTCACAGTCTTTCGGAAGTATCACCGCACCGGCTACAACCGGTCCCGCAAGAGGACCTCTCCCCACCTCGTCAATACCGCATATGTAAGTATAATCCGAGTATTTACGTTCGAATTCGAACATTTTGTACATTCGGTCCTTTTCTTTTTCAAGTGCAGTTATCTTCTTTCCTGCACGAGCCACAAGAGTCTTAACCTGTGATCTCTCATCACTTTCGAACCTTGTGATAAAAGACTTCAGGTCATCATACGAAAGGGAATCGAATTCTTTTTTTATATCTGCAATGGTCAGTTTGTCAGCCATAATAACCTCGGTATTTATTTTCCCGGAGTCATGCTCCCGAATTTTGAAAAAGGATAGATACGACATACAGCTCTGCCGATTATCCTGTCACCCTGTATTATTCCTACCGCCGCAAATCTGCTGTCGGAAGAATGATTTCTGTTATCACCCAGGACAAAATACTGATCCTCCCCCAGAGTGATCCCGTTAAATGCATTTCCCGGATCATTGATAACTTCTCTACCGTAATGCTCTTCAAGAGGCACGTCATTAATAAAGATCGTACCGTTCTCGTCTATCCTTACAGTCTCTCCGGGAAGTCCTATCACACGTTTAATATAATAGGTCTCGTCCTGATAAATATACGGAAATACAATGATTTCAAATCTTTCAGGCTGTCTGAATCTGTAAGATATCTTATCAACTATGAGATTATCGCCATCCTGCAGCGTGGTCTCCATACTCTCGCCAACAACAACCGTACGTTGTCCCACAAATTTTACAAGAAGCAGCGTGATGAGGAATACCGCAAGCAAAAAGAGACTGTCGTGGAGTATCTCTCTTAAGATAGCCTGCCCTCTGCTTTGCTGTTCAACGGGTACATCCTCTTCGTCATCCTTGTCTTCTTCGTCGTAGTTGTCTTCATCCTCATCTTCTGCAGACCGGTTATCCTTCAGATGTCTGCGTGGACGTCTGCTGCTCCAGTCATCATCGGAATCAAGTCTTATCAGCTCAAGGTCATTATCATCTTCTAAACGTTTCATTATTATCCTCTGTTCTGCTCCGGTCTGTCCAGAGAGATCCTTCCAAGTCTTCCGCTCTTAAAATCGCCTGCGATCATCTGAGAGCATTTTACCGTATCGGCTTCAGCGCCTTTCTTTATCCAGCCTTTTTCCACAGCGATCTCTTCCAGAAGCGCTGCACTGTCATGGGATTCGTCCACGCTGTACCTTTCGGATACTCTTCCTGGATATTCTTTCTTTAAAAATTCTATTATCTCATATGCGACCTCGCTCATATCCAGGATATCCGAATTAACGGATCCTATCATTGCGAGATGAGCTCCTATCTCTTTATCCTCAAACTTCGGCCATAATATCCCCGGAGTATCAAGAAGCTCCAGATCCGATCCAAGCCTGATCCATTGCTTTCCCTTCGTCACACCCGGTTTATCCCCGGTCTTTGCCGCAGATTTGCCTGTATAAGTATTTATAAATGTGGACTTGCCACAATTCGGTATTCCGGCCACCATGGCTCTCACAGGCCTGTTTTTGATGCCTCTGGCCAGATCTCTGGCTTTCTTGGCTGCAACAGTTGTAGCGATGACTTTCTTGACTTCAGCGATGCCTTTTTTATTACGTGCATCCATCAGCACGCAACCGGCGCCCTGTTCTTCGAAATATTTTGCCCACTGCCTGCTTATTCCCTCATCAGCAAGATCGAACTTATTCATGATTATCACTCTTGCCTTATTCCTGCCTATCTTATCAAGCTCGGGATTTCTTGATGATACAGGTATCCTGGCATCGATGATCTCTATGATAAGATCTACCAGTTTTACATCTTCTTCCATCTGCCTGATGGCCTTGGTCATATGACCCGGAAACCATTGTATGTCCATAATCAATCCTTATTTAATAAATCCAGCCGGATCACCGTTCACAGAAGAAAAATGAAACCAGGCTTTTCCTATGATATAGTCCTTCTTAACAAATCCGATATTACTGGATCTGCTGTCTTCACTGTCATTCAGATTATCTCCCAGGACAAAATACTCATCATCTCCGAGAGTCAGCATATTTTCCGCGATACCTGCATATTCTGCATGATCGAACATACCATTCTCATCATAGATAACATTGTTGATATAAATTACCCCGTCTTTGATAAGGACAGTATCTCCAGGGCATCCTATGACACGCTTCACGTAATAATGTGCATTCTCATTACCGTTAGGTCTGAAAACCACCACATCCCCCTGCTTGGGTGAGAAAAGTATATAAGTAAAGCGGTCTATGAGGATCTCCTGAGCGTTGTACAGTCCCGGTTCCATGGAAGGGCCTATTATACTGGTCCTGATCCCGAACAGGTAAACGAAAACAAATGCTATAAGACTCATTACAACGCCCCAGAACACCCAGGACATTATCTCCGCAAAAATCTTTGTATTAAATTTTCTCTCTCTTTTGTAAAAGCTGAGACCGCCTCGTTTTCTGGCCATAATATCCTGTAAACGTTGAATGTAATATTTTTAATAAAAATCTATTATACCATAATCAGACGGTACTCGACATCCTTGTCTCGTTTATTTCCGTCTGATTACGGCAAAACATCCTTGTTATACCATAATCAGACGGTACTCGACATCCTTGTCTCGTTTTTTCCCGTCTGATCTTTTCCCGTCTGATTACGGCAAAAAAACAGCTCCGGGAGAATCCCGGAGCTGCGAAGATATTTTTGATTATCTGATAACTTCCTTAACCTTAGCGTCCTTACCGACACGGTTTCTTAAGTAGTTAAGTCTTGCACGTCTTACCTTACCTCTGCGAACAACCTCAACCTTTTCTACGTTAGGGCTGTGAATAGGCCATGTCTTTTCTACGCCAACACCGTTTGAAAGCTTTCTTACAGTGAAAGTAGCACGGTTGCTCTCGTTCTGAACCTTGATTACAACACCTTCAAAGATCTGAATACGTGACTTTTCACCTTCCTTGATACGGTTAGATACTTTAACTGTATCACCAACTGAGAACTCAGGTACCTGTTCCTTTAACTGCTCTTTTTCGATCTCTTCGATAATCTCATGCATTGTTTATTTCCTCCTTGTGATCAATCGGACGTTCTTGATCATCACACGGATCAGCGGACCGTCTCTTTTCGCAACATTGCAATCTTACTATATTGTCTTACAAAATGCAAGCAGAATTTATACTCACTTTATCGCTCCATGCTTTATCAGTCGAGATGCGATAAAAGTACTTTGTAAAAATCAAGTCTGGACTTATCGGTCACAGGTCTCCCCGATTCAAAAAAATCAACGGAAAGAGCGCCTTCGCTTACAGAACCTCTTTCTTTCATGATGTTTTTCAGATTCTTTATGGTACCTTCCGCACCGTCTATCATTGATATGGAATTGCCAAAATACCTTCTGAGTGTGGCCTCAAAGTGATTAAAATGCGTACAGCCGAAAACCAGTACATCATATTTTTCCGGAGATATACCTTCCCGCCCGCTTTGTTTATTCTGCTCGAAGAATGAATCAAGACTGGTCTTAAGATATTCGCTGACCGGTCCCGAATCAAATTCGCCCCTTTCGGCGAAAGAGACCAGTTCGGGTAAAGCCAGCATATCTACCTTGTGTTCTTCATCAACCCGGCCAACCAGTTCGATAAGCTTCCGTTCTTTAACGGTAAGTGGAGTTGCAATAACCAGTATCCTTCCGCCGTTATTATTCTCCACTGCGGGTTTTACGGCAGGCTCGATACCAATGATGGGAATATCATATTTATGTCTGAGATATTCGGCAGCAACAGAGGTAGCGGTATTACAGGCGATGACTATGGCTTCACAACCCATCCCCTGCAAAAAAGAAACAGCATCATCCGAATAAGAGATCACATCCTCTACAGGCTTTTTGCCGTAAGGAACATGATCCGTATCGGCATAGTAAAAATATGCTTCTTCAGGCATCATCTGTATCGCCTTGTGCAGGAGAGTCAGTCCCCCCACACCGGAATCAAACATACCTATCTTCATCTTTTCTTACCGGGTCCCTGTTTAACCTTTCCGCTTTTTTCGGCAAGCTCTTTAAGTCTTGGATTTGCCCCCCTGAGAGAAGTTTTGCGCGGCCCCGCCGGAACAGTCTTAAGTCTGCCTTCCCCTGTCTTCATAACATTGTGTGCAAACTTACGAGGAGTTCTTTTGGGTCTTGGAGCAAGAGAATCCTTTTCAAGTGCTTTTCTTAAGTCCGCCACCTGCTTGTCGGAAAGGATGCTGTATTCGCCGGGTTCAAGATCCCCCAAAGTAATATTCACTACTCTGGTCCGCTTTAGCGCCTTAACTTCTATGCCTTCCTGCTTCCACATGCGTCTGATCTGGCGGTTTAACCCTTCCGTAAGGACCATCCTTACCACCTGCCGTCTGATCTTTTCTATGCGGCAGGGTCTGGTCTTCTTCTCAAGATCAACAAGATACACGCCGCCGGAAAGCTTTTCGATAACCTCAGCCTCCGGTTCCTTATCGAGATAAACGATATATTCCTTCTCATGCGCGAAGCTTCCCTGCATCATGGAATGGATCAGATCTCCGTCATTTGTCATAAGGAGTAAGCCTTCGGAATCCTTATCCAGCCTGCCTGCATAGGTAAGACGCTCCGGAAGATCGATGTAATCCATGACCGTCTCGTTTGCGTGAGGATCCGATTCAGTAACCGCTACACCCACAGGTTTATAGAAGGCCACCACGACTTTTCTCTCAGGTGCCCCAATACGCCTGCCGTTAACGGTAATCCTCTCGCTTCCGTCAACCATGTCTCCCAGAACGGCTTTTTTGCCGTTTATCATGACACGACCCTCT
The DNA here is from genome assembly GCA_024697065.1 of Lachnospiraceae bacterium. Lineage (GTDB taxonomy): Bacteria > Bacillota > Clostridia > Lachnospirales > Lachnospiraceae > NK4A136. Next base: position 137,919 of record JAILGE010000007.1, on the reverse strand, counting down.
TCGATAAGTCTGTCAGATTCACGTCTTGAAGCGACGCCGCATTCGGCCAGATATTTGTTCAGTCTCGTCTTTCCATCCATAATCCAACCCCGATCACTTTGCAAGATCTGCAAATTCCGGGAAGCAGTCAAATGTAGAGAAGTAATCGGAAGGCTTCTCCGCACGTCTGATGAGCTGAACGCTTCCGTCTTCCTTAAGCAGCAGTTCTGCGCTCTTGAGCTTTCCGTTATAGTTATATCCCATTGCAAATCCATGTGCTCCCGTATCATGGATGGCGAGATAGTCGCCGATCTCGATCTCGGGAAGCATCCTGTCTATGGCAAATTTATCATTATTCTCGCAAAGGGAACCTGTAACATCATATTTATGATCGCAGGCCTTATCTTCCTTGCCGAGAACGGTAATGTGATGATAAGCGCCATAGATGGCAGGTCTCATGAGATTTACGGCACATGCATCTACACCGATGTAATCCTTATAGATCTTCTTCTCATGGATAGCCTTTGTTACAAGCATTCCGTAAGGTCCTGTCATGAATCTTCCCATCTCTGTATAGATCGAAACATCGCCCAATCCTGCAGGTACAAGAATTTCGTCAAATACCTTGTGAACTCCCTCGCCGATGATCTTTATATCATTGGGAGTCTGCTCGGGCTTATAAGCTATTCCGACACCGCCGGAAAGATTGATAAAGCTAAGCTCTACGCCGGTCTTTTCCTTGATCTCTACCGCAAGCTCGAAAAGCTGCTTCGCAAGGAAAGGATAATAATCATTGGTAACGGTATTGCTTACGATGAATGCATGCATACCGAATTCCTTAACTCCTTTGGACTTAAGGATCTTATAACCTTCAATGAGTTGCTCTTTTGTCATTCCGTACTTGGCATCTCCGGGGTTATCCATGATACCATTACTGATAGTAACGACTCCGCCCGGATTATAACGCATGGAAAGGCGCTCCGGCAGCTTTCCGAGAGTCTTCTCGAGAAATTCGATATGTGAAAAATCATCAAGATTGATAGTTGCGCCAACCTTATCCGCAAGGATAAAATCTGCAGCGGGTGTATCATTTGAAGAGAACATGATGTCATTGCCTCTTATACCGCATTTATCCGCAAGCATAAGCTCTGTATATGATGAACAGTCACTTCCTACGCCGTATTCCTTGAGTATATTCATGATAAAGGGATTGGGAAGAGCCTTTACGGCAAAGAATTCCTTATATCCTTTATTCCATGCAAAAGCATCTTTTACAGCCTTTGCATTTTCACGGATCCCCTTCTCATCATAGATATGAAAAGGTGTGGGATAGGTCTTAACTATCTCTTCGATCTGTTCTTTTGTTACGAATGCCTTTTTGTCCATTTTTAAGCCCTGCTTTCTTTATGTAGATTAGTCTTCTATTTGCCAGTCGATAGGTTCTGCTCCGTGCTCCTTAAGGAATTCATTGGTCTTGCTGAAATGCCTGCATCCAAAGAACCCTCTGTAAGCCGAAAGCGGACTCGGATGAGGCGCTTTCAAAACAAGATGAGCCGGATTATCGAGCATTGCAGCCTTCCTGCCCGCGGGTGCCCCCCAAAGCAGAAAAACTATCGGCCTGTTTTCTTTATTGATCTTTTCGATGACTGCATCAGTAAACACTTCCCAGCCTATACCCTGATGTGACATTGACTGATGCGCTCTGACGGTAAGAACCGTATTGAGAAGCAGAACACCCTGCTTCGCCCATTTGGTCAGATCGCCTGACTTTGGTATATCGCAGCCTATGTCATCATGTATCTCTTTATAGATATTAACAAGAGAAGGAGGAAGATCATTGCCTGCCTTTACGGAAAAACACAGTCCGTGGGCCTGACCTTCATTGATATAAGGATCCTGTCCAAGTATGACCGCTTTAACTTCATGAAGTGGAGTAAGATGAAATGCATTAAAGATGTCCTGCGCAGGCGGAAAAACACGTCCCGTATGATATTCGCTATTTACCTTATCATACAGCCTTTTATAATACGGTTTCTTAAATTCCTCTGACAGTGCTTCCTGCCAATCATTAGAAATAGGAGGCATACAAATATCCGCCTTACAGTCTTACGGAAACATTACGCTCTTTAAGATACTCCTTCACTTCTCTAATTTCAAGTTCTTTGAAGTGAAAAAGTGATGCTGCAAGAGCCGCATCAGCCTTGCCGTCTGTAAGAGCTTCATAAAAATGTTCTTTTGAACCGGCTCCGCCCGATGCTATTACGGGTACCGATACGCTTTCGGAAACTCTTCTGGTAAGCTCAATATCATATCCGGCCTTGGTCCCGTCGCAGTCCATGCTTGTAAGCAGCACCTCGCCGGCTCCCAGTTCCACAGCTTTTACAGCCCACTCAACGGCATCGATCCCCATATCTACCCTGCCGCCGTTTTTAAAGATATTCCATCCGCTGCCGTCTGCACGTCTCTTTGCATCTATGGCAAGTACAACGCATTGTGAGCCGAATTTGTCCGCTGCTTCTGATATCAATGCCGGATTCATGATGGCCGCGGAATTGACTGCAACCTTGTCCGCACCCGCACGAAGAAGCTGTCTGAAATTATCCACGCTCCTTATTCCGCCGCCCACAGTGAAAGGAATAAAAACCTGCTCTGCCACACGGCTTACCATATCGATAACAGTCTCTCTCGAATCGCTTGAAGCTGTAATATCCAGAAAAACAAGTTCATCTGCGCCGGCCGCATCATAAGCCTTAGCTGCTTCCACGGGATCACCGGCATCTATAAGATCTACAAACTTTACTCCCTTTACAACACGTCCGTTATTAACATCAAGGCAGGGTATTATACGCTTTGTGTGCATTTTATCATCCTTTGTATTCTACGAAATTCTTAAGTATCTTTAATCCCACCGATGAGCTCTTCTCGGGATGGAACTGTGTCGCAAACACATTCCCCCTCTCTACGGATGCATGGATATGAACTCCGTATTCAGTGGAAGATGTGACGATATCTTCTTCTTCGGATCTTACATAAAAGGAATGAACAAAATACACATATGCATTTTCTTTTATGCCGTTAAGTAAAACCGAAGGTTTCTCTATATGGAGAGAATTCCAGCCTATCTGAGGAACCTTGATATCCTCCGAGGGCGGGATCCTTAAGATCTTTCCCCTGAATATCCCCAGACCTTTTGCACCGGGAGATTCTTCGCTCTCTTCAAAAAGCAGCTGGATACCTACACATATGGCCATAAACGGCGTGTTGTTATCAATTACCTTTTTGATGACAGGAACCAGTCCGTATTTTTCGAGATTGCCCATAGCATCTCCGAATACTCCGACTCCCGGCAGAACTACCCTGTCGGCTTTCAAAATGGTCTCTGCATCTCTGGTCACTATAACATCCTGCCCAAGAGAAAGAAGCGCTTTTTCAACGCTTCTTATATTACCCGCATCGTAATCTAATATAGCTATCATTTTATATACCTCTTAAACCCGAAGATATTATTATATCTTCGAGCAGAAAAATCAATGACCGGTTCAAAACTGCTCGCTCTCAATTTCCACCGGAACATTGGTACCGTCTTCTTTTTCCCCATACCCTTCACGTCTTCTCTGATCAGTATCGTCAGGCGTATCTTCGGGTATATCGGGATTCTCTGCATTATTATTACTTTCTATGTGTTCCTGTTCTTCCGGAAGGAGATCCGGATAAAGCTCCTCTTCACCGTTATCGTTCCCGGCATCATCGGGGACAGCCGGTTCAACGCTCCCTCCATTATCGGTATTTTCCGGATAGCCGTATAACGAAGACACCTGTTCCTCGATGGTGGTATAAGGAAGCATCTCTGCCGAAGCTTTTATCTTACCGGTATAATCAGCCGGAGAGTATTTCAATATTTCTGCAGCCTCTTCTTCGGAAATCTGATATTCATCCCAAAGAGCTGCCAGGATATTATCTTTTGTTGCATCAAGAGTATCGATGACATCAAGCTCTGTTGCGGTGTCTTTTAAGGCATCATATCTTACAAGTCCCTGAAGCAGTGAATCAAGTGCCTTATCACGCATCCCCATGGCTTTATACTGGGTGTAGGATTCATACTTTCTGTCCAGTAAAATGATGGTCTTGGATCTGTCGTAAATAAGCTTATCGCTTTCGTTAAGATCCTTTCCATACATGGATAGGAAAGCATCCTTGTAATTCTTGTCGTAATACGCAGCTCTTGCCGAGCTCATAACATTAGCAGAAGGAACAAGTACCGTAAGCACAAGGATCGCAGCCAGAACAGAAGCTGCCACCATGAAAGTCCTTATCTTATACTTTTTCGGTATCTTTACCCCGGGTTCCTCAGGCTTTTTTTCCTTTTCCTTCTTGGGCTTTTTTACCTTTGGCTTCTTTTCTTTTTTTTCTTTTGGCTGTTTCTTTTTCTTTTCTTTTTTGGGATTTTCTTCTTCGCCGTCCAGCTCATTTAAGATCTGCTTATTCTCTTCGCTGAGCTTAGTCTCCTGCTCCTCGGGAACAGCACCAAGATCCTCGTCGGGATCTTCAAGTAATGCGGCAAATATACGTTTAAAGATATTATCCCTCTTGGGTTTCTTCTTTTTCCCTTTGTCTTCTCCATCTGCGCCTTCATCGGCTGAAGAGCTTCCGCCGCCGGAACCGCCGCTCTTATTCGGTTTATCTTCAGCATCGGGCTCTTCTGATACTGCGTCGTCTGATGAAGAGGCTCCTATTGAAGGTTCTCCCATAGCAGCTTCTCCGAATGATGACTCATCCACGGAAGGGATATCGCCTTCAGAACCACCCTCAGGTGTCTGCGCACCGTTTCCGCCATCCGAAAAAATGCTGTCAAGTCCGGAGAACATAGCAGCAACAGCCTCATCTGATTCTTCACGAGGCCTATCTGCAATGTCTTCATGAACAAAATCATCCGGATCTAATTTTGAAGCAAGATCAAGTTCATCTTCATCCGGGAAGTTTTCTTCATTCTGCCCGTCTTTGCCGACATCTTTCTTTTTCTTCTTGAAAAGCTTTGAGAAGAAACCGCCCTTTTTCTTCTTCTCTTTTTTACCCTTTTTACCGGACTTGGTTGAAGCATCGGCTTCAGCATCGCTTTCTGCTTCATCTTCAAGAGCGGCCAAAGGATCGGGAATATCCGGTTCATCAAATAATCCCGCATCTACGGCAATATTCTGATCTGATTTATCAAGCACTTCTTTGACATCCGCAAGTCCGGGATCAAGACCTTCCATCGCCCCCAGGATGTCCGTAATATCCCCGTCTGCACCGGGAATCTGTATCTCTTCATCGCCCGCTGCTTCCGCTTCCGCCATTCGGGCTTCTATATCATCCAGATCCATGGAAGCCAGTTCATCCATATCACTGGCATCAGAAAGATCGGCCATATCCGGAGTTTCTAATGCATCATTCTGACCGGCTCCTTCCACGTCGGAATCAACAGAATCTGCGGATTCCATATTTGCGTTCGGAAGATCATCTGTATCGATCTCAGATTCAACAGGATCTGCATCCGCCTCCTGTGCAGTCTCATCTCCAAATGCCGCATCAAGCTCCGAAAGTTCTGCCGCATCAAATGATGCTTCAGGTGATACATCGGGCGCTGCATCAAGCTCCGAAAGCTCTGCCGCATCAAATGATGCTTCAGGTGACGCCTCGGGTGCTGACTCTATCTCGACTTCAGGTGCTGACTCAATCTCTGCCTCAGGTGATGCGTCGATTTCAGCAACGGACTCTGTGCCTGTCTCAAGTTCGAACGCCGCACCAAGATCCGCGTCCGGCGCTGCTTCAGCAGCTTCTTCGGTTCCTAAATCCTCTTCCAGTGCAGCCTCATCTCCAGATCCCACGTCCAGCGCCTAGGGCTCTGCCGCAGCACTCGATGCTTCCCGTGACACCACGAATGCCGCATCAAGTTCCGAAAGCTCTGCCGCATCAAATGATGCTTCAAGTGATGCCTCAGGCGCTGCATCAAGCTCCGAAAGCTCTGCCGCATCAAATGATGCTTCAGGTGATGCCTCAGGTGCTGACTCGATCTCGACTTCAGATGCGGACTCAATCTCTGCCTCAGGTGATGCGTCGATTTCAGCAACGGACTCTGCATCTGTCTCAAGTTCAGATGTCTCAACAAAATCTGCGTCCGGCGCAGCTTCAGCAACTTCTTCTGTTCCGAAATCCGCTTCCTGTGCAGTCTCATCTCCAAATACTGCATCAAGTTCCGAAAGCTCTGCCGCATCAAATGATGCTTCAGGTGACGCCTCGGGTGCTGACTCAAATAAGGCATCAATTTCTCCGCCTACGGGTCCTGTCTCATTTAATGCTGCAAGAAGAGCCTCTTCCGAGAATTCTTTATTCTCAGTATCCTGAACAGGCGCTATTTCCTGAATTTCATCAGCAGGCTCATTTTCAGCAAATCCGGTTTCTTCTGTAGGCTCTGCTCCGGCCCCGGCCGGATCAGCTTCTGCTTCAGACAAAGCCTCCTCACTTAATTCGGAATTACCCGGTAATAAGCTCGCATCCGCATCAGCTTCAAAATCCGCGATTTCCTTTGCCAGCTGCTCTGCGTCCACATCATCCAGTGAAAAATCTTTATTGCCCTTAGGATTTTTAACAGAATTTCCTTTAGGGCCACGAGCCCCTTTTCCTGAAGACACAGAAACAGGAGCCTCAGTAATTATCACCTTATCAGCTGCGGCATCCTTATCATTATTCGGTTTCTTCGGCTGCATTGCCTGTGCAAGCAACCTGTCAAGATATTCTTCTTCTGTGCTCATAATTAAAAGATTAAAAACCGGGGCTGATTAGTGTCCCGGTTTTTGACTTATATCAACAATCCAACTATGAAATGATCATTCAGCATCTTTTTCCTTGATATCCAAAACCTGATCGATCGTCCTTACAAGATTGCCTATCTCCGGTTTGGTAAGCTGGGCATCCGCACCAAGCTGCTCACCCTTGCGGCGCATCTCTGTATTGATCAGCGATGAAAAGATGATAACGGGAATATCTTTAAGCTCATCATCCTCTTTGATAAGCTTGGTAAGTCTGTGACCGTCCATCTGAGGCATTTCGATATCAGTGATGACACACTGACAATTCTTCTTAACAGTTCCGGCGCTCTTCCAAAGGGAAAGCTGATCCCATGCCTGCTGTCCGTTCTCCGTATGAGTTGTATTAACATAACCGGCACGTCTGAGACTTTCAACGATCAGCTTATTAAGAAGTGCTGAATCCTCAGCAATCAATATGGGTGTATTATTTCTGGAACGTTCACCCATCTCATCGATTTCGGCAACTTTAAGTCCTGTCTCGGGATTTATATCGGTAACTATCTTCTCGAAGTCCAGGATAATGATAAGCTTCCCGTTCTTCTTGATGATACCGGTTGAAATACCGTCTTCCGTACTGGAAATGGTAGTATCCGGTTTAATGATCTCAGTCCATGATACACGATGTATACCGATAACGGTATCAACGTGGAATGCAATATTTAACAGGTTGAAATTTGTGATGATAAATAAGCCGTGAGGATCTGACTGCCCCCTCTGAAGGCAATTCTTAAGATCGATAGCAGTGATCATCTGATCACGTGGCATAAACACGCCTTCAACCGAAGGATGTGCATTAGGCACCGGTGTAACCGCCTGATAGGGAATGATCTCACGGATCTTGGCAACATTAATTCCATAAGAATTTCCCGCAAGCGTGAATTCCAGAATTTCAAGTTCATTCGTTCCGTTTTCAAGTAAAATCTTAGTATCCATAACCCGCCACCTCTGTTTTTTTTGCGTACTGCAACCCCTGTTCCCGAAGAAATCCTGTAATCAGGCAACCATCTCTTCACACAAAACTATCTTGGATAATTATAATAAAAAAACATATAAAAGTCTATCTTTTTTACGTCACTGTGACGAAAAAAGCGTGTTCTCGGAGCGTTGATCGTCTAATCGCATTATCAATACAGCAGACTGCAGATTCTCTGCTTCCGCAGCTGTCATTTCAGACAGCAGCACCAGCTCCGTATCCCCCGAAGGGATCTCACCTCTGAACATAGCAAGGTCATTTAAAAGAAGAGTTGTCAAAGCCGACTTGGAGACCTGATCATTAAAACGGAAACCGAAATGTGCATCAATAGAAGCCATATCAAAATAAACCGGCTCATCCGAGGGATTGTTCACTTTGAACTTAAATACCGCAAACTTGCATCCGGCAGTAGCTTTAGCCACTCCCTGCCAGTCATCTGATTCAGTCTGTTCGGGATACTGTTCGCAGATATCATAGCCGGAATATTCTATTTCAAGATCGTCGATCCCCAAAAAATCATCAATATCCGTATAAACAGGTGTGGCAGCTACAGGATCCGAAGAACCGTTTCCATCCTTATCTTCCTTATCCTGCTTATTCTCTTTTGCTTCCTGCTCCTGCCTGCGCATCTCTTCGGCCTGTTTTCTGAGTTCCGCCTTATGTTTGGCATCCTCTAACGCATCCGCAATCTCTTCATCGGAAACAAGAGTAGACTTGTGATCAGTAGCTTTCTCCAAAAGAAGTCCCGCAGCATATTCCTCCACCTGCTTCATCTCATCTTCCGGCAGGTCGGGGATGGCATTGGTTGTACAGCCGCTAAGGAAAGCAGCTGATATGAGGGTTAAAAAAGAAATTGTTTTAATATTTTTCTTTTTCATACTTAAAGATTTTATCAGACTTATCACTTCGTCTCAAGCTCAAACCAAAATTCTACTCCGTCATCATAATTGATGGCGCCGTATCTTCCGTTCATTGAATCCATTATGGCTTTAACTATGGAAAGTCCAAGACCGCTTCCGCCGTATTCCCTGGATCTCGATTTGTCAACTTTATAGAACTTGTCCCATAATTTACCCATATGTTCCTCGGGGATGGGATCACCTGTATTGAAAACGCCGATCTTGATATGACCTTCTGTCAGTTCGGAACGTATTCTGATCTCTTTTTCACCTTTGCAATAATGCACCGCATTGCTGAAATAATTTCGAAATACTTCCTCTGTCCGGTATTCATCCGCCCATACAAAAAGCCCCGGAGTATTGTCAAACAAGACCTTTATCCCCTGTTCGTCCGTAAGGAGCGCATAGGAGTGGATACAGTTGGATATCAAAGCATTCAGATCAAAACGTACCATTGTCATGGCGTCAGCGCCGCTTTCAACCTGATTTAAAAGAATCAGGCGCTTTACCAGATGGTTCATCTTCTGCGTCTCATCAACTATGACATCACAATAATAATCCCTGTTTTCTTTATCCTCTATGATGCCTTCCTTAAGTCCCTCCGCATATCCCTGAATAAGTGCTATGGGAGTCTTAAGTTCATGAGATATATCTGAAATGAATTCCGCGCGTCGCTTATCCGCCTGATCTCTGGCCTCAACATCTTTTTGAAGTTCGAGATTAACACTTTTCAGATCGGATATGGTACTCTTTAATTTCTCCGACATGGCGTTGATATCTCTGCCAAGCATCGTGATCTCGCAGGCACCTCGTGAATTAAATATTTTCTCGAATTTAAGTTCACTGACTTCTCTGGCTATCTCCGACAGCTCCTTGATGGGCTTGCTCACCTTGACCGATACCACGCAGACTATCAGACATGACAATACTACGGAGAAAATACCCACATAAAGCAGAAAGGTGTTTGAAAGCTTTGCGTATTCTCTCACGCTTTCCAAAGGGGTACGTATCATGAAGAAATTATCCTCGTCAAGATTTCCCCACATTACGATATAGTCACCTTTCATGCAGCAGTCACGGACTGTGCAAATGGTATAACTGTCGGATTCCTCTATGATATCCGCAGACTTGTCTCTGGCCGTAAGAATGATCTCACGTAACTGCTCGATAACCGGAGCCGCATCCCACATGGTGGAAAACCGCGTGTTGGAATCCGAATCGGAAATGACCAGATCCATATTGTTTACATTGCAGAGATAGCTCATCCGCAATGCAAATTTTTCCGATCCGATATCATTGGAATTGAATTCCTGATTTAACTCTTCGTAAACTTCTTTGATCTTCTTTTCTTTGGAATAAGTGTAGAATTTTCCGGAAAGGGCACAGTTCAGTACCCAGCACAAAAAGAACGTAAAAAAAGTAAGTCCTATAAAAAGCAACGTCAGCTCAAGACTTAATGAAATTGTTTTATTCCCGTTCTTGCGCATCAGGCTGGCTTTCCTTTGTATCAAATTTATACCCGAGCCCCCATATGGTATGTATATAGTTGCCTCTCGTACCGAGCTTGCTCCTTAATTTCTTAACATGTGTATCTATCGTCCTGGCATCACCGAAATAGTCATAATTCCATACACTGCTCAGGATCTTTTCTCTGGAAAGAGCGAGGCCCTCGTTATCAATAAAATATGCCAGGAGTTCAAATTCTTTATAGCTGAGCTCTATAGGTTTGTCATCCACATATACAACATGAGCAGCCTTATCAACTGTGATGGCACCGGCCACAACCTTATCTGCGGATAAATCGCCGCCCGCACGTCTCAATATAGCTTCAACCCTTGCCACAAGGATCTTGGGTGAAAATGGTTTAGATATATATTCATCTACACCAAGTTCAAAACCCATCAGCTCATCCTGTTCTTCCGATTTAGCCGTAAGCATGATTATGGGAATACGTGATTCCTTACGGATCTCCCTGCAGACTTCCCATCCGTCAAGATTCGGCATCATAACATCAAGGATTATCAGCGATATAGATCTGTTCTGATAGAATTGGTCAAGTGCGTCTCTTCCATCAACAGCTTCAACCACAGAATATCCGCTCCTTAAAAGGAAGTCCTTGACCAGTTTCCTCATTCTGCTCTCGTCATCAACTACTAAAATCACAGGTTTTTCCATACAAAAATTTCCTCCGCTTGAGCCCAATATAGCAGATAATTATGTAAATTCTGTGATTTATTCACGGCTTATGATACCGAGTTCTTTTTCCTTGGCGCGGACTGCAGATTCACGTTCTGTCAGTTCGGTTTCCCAGTCAGCATATTTATCCTGCAGCTCATTTTCGTAATTAAGTATGCTGGGAGTATCGCTGAGGCCGCTGATAACAAGCATTGCCAGGATACAGGCTGCAAGAAATACTATTACTATGTCTCTTGTAAGTTTGCTCTTTCTGAAATTCTCCGCATCCCTTTTTCTGGCATTTCTGATACGGTCAAGTCTTTTTTCCGCATCCGCAACGGTAATAAGTTTACCTTTTAATTTACCTTTTCTCTCTGTATCCGGATCATCGAACTTCTCCGAAGGTATGCCTTTTATGGGATGGTCAAGAGCTGACAGATTGTCTTCAAGATATGTACGGAGCTCGATCAGAAATGTCGTGCCCTCCGGGCTGTGAAGCATATTCTGGTCAATGATCTTGTCATAGAACATATGGACCGTCTGAGGTCTGTTGTAATCGATCTTTCCGTTAAGTTTCCCTATTGCATCAGCTTCTGCCGCAGCAGCCTGCGCCTCTTCTTTGCTTTTGTAGGAAAAGAAACCCTGTTCTATGCGGACTGTTTTTTTGTAACTGTCCACAGCCTCTCCGACCATGCTCTCTTTTAAGTTCTTCTTCTCATTCTCAGCCATAACACATCATCCTTGATCTCTATAGTTGTAGTTGTTCAGAACTTGACTTACATTGTCCGAATATATTTTAGCAGATGATACAAAAAAAATCTCCCGCATCAAGCGGGAGATAATAAAAGATTTATCATTTGCTGAGCATCATCTTCTTGAGCTCATCCATGAAAGTATTAACATCCTTGAACTCTCTGTAAACGGAAGCGAATCTTACATAAGCAACCGCATCGATATCCTTAAGCTTCTGCATTACGATCTCTCCAATGACAGAGCTGGATATCTCCTTATCCTCGAGCTTGAAGATATCATTTTCGATATCATCAACAAGTTTCTCGATCTGGGCAGCACTTACAGGTCTCTTGTGACATGCACGAAGAATACCCGCTTCGATCTTTTTCCTGTTATATGTTTCACGGTTGTTATCCTTCTTTATGATGATAAGAGGGATGGTTTCAACCTTCTCATATGTTGTAAACCTCTTGCCGCACTCATCGCAAATACGTCTGCGCCTGATGGACGTATTATCCTCGGCAGGTCGCGAATCAACAACGCGCGTATTTTCATGTGCACAGAACGGGCATTTCATATGGTTTACTCCTTCCGTTTAATCAAGTGCCGGGAATGATCCCGGCACGCCAGTTCAACTTAAGATTCCGATCAGTCCTGAGGGCAGTCCTTGATGGAGAAGCTCATGCGTCCCATCTTGTCCTTGCCAAGGCATACAACCTTAACCTCATCACCGATCTTAAGTACGTCTTCAACCTTATCTACTCTGTGATCTGCGATCCTTGAGATATGAACCATACCTTCCTTGCCGGGTGCAAACTCAACAAAGCATCCGAATTCCTTAATGGAAACAACTTTACCGGAGAAGATCTGACCGGCTTCGAAATCTGTAACTATGGTCTCAACCATTCTCTTAGCCTCAGCCATAGCATCCTTATCTGTACCGCAAACACTTACTGCACCTGTATCATCGATATCGATCTTAACGCCTGTACGGCCGATGATCTCGTTGATTGTCTTACCGCGCTGACCAACCACATCACCGATCTTATCGGGATCGATCTGCATACGGATGATCTTGGGTGCATATGCATTGACTTCTTTTCTGGGCTCTGCAATTGCCTTCTTCATGCAGTTCTCCATAATGAAGAGTCTTGCATCACGGCATCTTGCAATAGCGCCTTCAACAATATCACGTGTAAGACCATGGATCTTGATATCCATCTGGATCGCTGTGATACCGTCTGTTGTACCTGTTACCTTGAAGTCCATATCGCCGAAGAAATCTTCGAGTCCCTGGATATCTGTAAGAAGTACGAAATCATCATCAGTCTCACCTGTTACAAGACCGCAGCTGATACCTGCAACCATCTTCTTGATGGGAACACCTGCAGCCATAAGTGACATACAGGAAGCACATGTAGATGCCATGGATGTGGAACCGTTGGATTCAAAAGTCTCGGATACGGCTCTGATAGCATAAGGGAACTCTTCCTCTGAAGGAAGTACGGGAAGCAGAGCTCTCTCTGCAAGTGCACCGTGACCGATCTCTCTTCTTCCGGGTCCTCTTGAAACCTTTGTCTCACCTACTGAATAAGCAGGGAAATTATACTGGTGGATGTATCTCTTTGTCTTAACGAACTCATCAAGACCCTCAACCTTCTGAGCCTCAGAAAGAGGTGCAAGAGTTACAACGTCACAGATCTGAGTCTGTCCTCTTGTGAACATGGCAGAACCGTGAACTCTGGGAATAAGATCAACTTCAGCAGCAAGAGGTCTGATCTGTGTGATCTCTCTTCCGTCAGGACGCTTATGATCCTTGAGGATCATCTTACGAACAACCTTCTTCTGATACTGGTAAAGAGCCTCGTCAAGCTTTGCAAGATATGCTTCGTTATCGGCAAATGCTTCAGCCATCTTATCGCGGATAGCAGAGATATTAGCTTCTCTGATCTGCTTCTCATCTGTGAATACGGCTACTTCCATCTCTTCGGGAGATGTGACCTTCTTCATTGCCTCGAACATTTCCTCAGGTACAGCATAGCTTACATACGAATGCTTTTCCTTGCCGGCTTCGGCAACGATCTGATTGATCCATGCGATGATCTTCTGGTTCTCTTCATGAGCCATATAAATAGCTTCGATCATCTTGGACTCGGGGATCTCATTTGCTCCTGCCTCGATCATGATAACCTTCTTGGATGTAGAAGCAACGGTAAGCTTAAGATCTCCATTATCCCATGCTTCCTGACCGGGGTTGATTATGAAGTTACCGTTCTCATCAAGACCAACCTGTGTTGTTGAGCAGGGACCGTCAAAGGGGATATCGGAAATACTTGTAGCTATAGCAGAACCAAGCATTGCAACAAGCTCGGGACGGCAGTTCGTATCAACACTCATTACAAGGTTGTTGAGTGTAACATCATTTCTGTAATCCTTGGGGAAAAGCGGTCTCATGGGACGGTCGATAACACGGCTTGTAAGGACCGCATTCTCGGATGCCTTTCCTTCACGCTTATTGAAACCTCCGGGAAGCTTTCCTACCGAGTAGTACTTCTCCTCATACTCAACCGAAAGCGGGAAGAAATCGATCCCGTCACGGGGCTTCTCTGATGCGGTTGCTGTGGAAAGCACTGTGGTATCACCGTAGTGCATGAATGCAGCACCGTTTGCCTGAGCGGAAACTCTTCCGATATCAACGGAAAGTGTTCTGCCGCCAACTTCAATACTGTAGGTCTTAAACATTTTACTCCTCCTTTTATTCTTTGTTTCTTCTAAGGAAGAAGTAACCCGAAAACACTGAAAAGTCCGTTTGGTCAAATAGATTTTTCAGTGGTCTCGCAGAATACTTCTTCCTATAAAAAGCCAGCTGACAGAAAGATAAATCCTTCCGCCAGCCGACCGGGTTAACAAGACAATTATTTTCTGAGGCCGAGCTTCTCAACGATAGCACGATATCTCTCGATATCAACCTTCTGAAGGTAATTGAGAAGACCTCTTCTGCGACCGATCATCTGGTACATACCACGTCTTGAATGATGATCATTTGCATGACTCTTAAGATGAGCTGTAAGCTCTTCGATCCTTGCTGAAAGAACTGCGATCTGTACCTCAGGTGAACCTGTATCTCCCTCTGTACGAGCGTATTCCTTCATGATTGCCTGTTTCTTTTCTGCTGAAATCATTTCCTTTTCCTCCTGTTAATGATTCGGCCGTATCCGGGAAAACGGTCAGGAAATCTGTTTTCTCAGACTCGGTTAGGTTAACGTAATATGAGCTTTTTGCCCACACAATTGCTGATTATAACACGGCATTTATTATTTGTAAACCGAATTATCAATCAAGCAGACTTACCATCTTTGCAGGGGTTCGATAATACATGCTTGAGATCTTGATTCCTGTCTTGGGACTGGATGCATGACACACCTGGCCGTTACCGATATAGATCCCCACATGATTGATCTTGCCGCCCTTCGAATAAAATATCAGATCTCCAGGTTTTATGGTGGAAGCAGTGACCGTCTTCCCCCTGGTGGCCTGCGTAGCCGCATGATGCGGCAGGCTTACACCGGCGATATTCTTATAAACACTCAGTACAAATCCCGAGCAGTCGCAGCCCTTTGTAAGAGATATTCCACCCCATACGTAAGGATTTCCCACAAACTGCTTTGCATATTCAACAAGCTTTACTCTTGTATCCGATATTCCGGAGCCATAATACAGTTCCTTCATGGTTATGGCGGTGGAAAGCTTTTCTTCTATATCCACGTAATCCGATGAAACATATGCCAGTTCATCATCAAGCTCAAACTGAACCCAACCGTCGGCATAACCCGTAACCAGTATCTCCTCACCTCTGGGGATCAGGGTTATTACCGGTGAATCGGTGTTTGGCTGCTCTCGGACTCTCAGGGACGTGGTATTTACTTCCGCCACTGTCTGAATGACATCTCTGGCCTTTGACAGACCTGCAGCTCCCGTAAGCAGATATTCCGTGCTTACGTATCCCTCGACTTTACCGGATTTGATATGAGCCCATCCCTCTTCATCCACATCCAGGATCTCGCAGGCTGCACCGTTGGCCATCTTTCCGACTAATTTGCCGTCAACAGGTGTTTCCCTGATATTGAGGTGGTTTTCAACTTCGGCAATACCCAGATTGCTGTATCCCCAATAGTTGATTTCGTCCTCAATGGCGTCCTGCCTTGCGACAATAAGGGCGACATTCTTTTCAAATCCCGCAGTGGGAAGCATATTCTCCTCTTCCTCATAAAATGAGCCTACGCCCACTGCAGCATTTCTGCTTAATGTCTGTAATATGGACAGATCTACTATCTGAGGCTGTGAAAGATCCCCGGACACGGCAAGCGCACCGGAGGAAACCGAACCGTTATCCTGCGAAACGGTTTTATTGAGAATAACAATAAATATGATACAGATAATAAAGACTAATCCGGTAAAAACCGCATAGGTCAGTTTTTTCTTATTCATGCGACTGAATTATCTCTCTTGATTATGTATACCGCGATGTTAAATGCATGGTCACCGACACGTTCAAGTGCCGTTGCCACGTCAGAAAAGATCATTCCCGCTTCAGGCGAGCATTCCTGTCTTGTAAGACGATCGATATGATTCTGCTGAACCTTCTTTTCCATATCATCTATCTTATCTTCCATACCTGAAAGCTGATCGATATAGTCGGGAGATTCCGTTCCGACAATAACTTTAATGGATCTCTGCATGAGATTGTTAACCAGATCGAGCATCTCTGTCATCTCCTCTATAGCCTCATCACTGAATGATGCTCCGACATTTTTTCTGCGTTCCGCAAATTCCGCGATATTTTCCGCATGGTCGCCTATTCTCTCGATATCGTTAGCCACATGGAAAAGAGCACCTATCCCCTGCAGATCTTCGATAGGAAGGGGTGACTGGTTGATCTTGATAAGGTAGGCAGTGATGGATCTGTTAAGGAAGTTGATATTCTCTTCCATCTCATGAACTTCTTTGATATCTTCCTCATCAAGTGTTATGAGGGCATTCATGGCACGGTTGAGATTGTCGCTTGCAAGAGAAGCCATTCTCTCAAGCTCCTTCAAGCCGTCTACAACAGCAGTGGACGGATTGAAGATGACCTTATCTCCGATGTACTTAAGCTGGAATGTATCTCTGTATCCGACCTTCTGATCGTTACCGGGCACAATGAGATATGTAAGCTTAACGATCTGGCTTGAGAACGGAAGCAGTATCAGTACCTGGAAGATCTTAATGATGGTATGGGCATTTGCAACGAATCGTCCGTCATCACTTGAGAAAGAATGAAGCCATGCGGATATGGGATCCATGGCGATCTCAAATATGATGAACATAAGGACAGTTCCTATAATATTAAAAAGCAAATGTATGAGCGCTGCCCTCTTAGCCTCTTTCTTACCTGCAAGAGATGCGATAAGAGCAGTGGTACATGCACCAATGTTACAGCCGAGTATTATGAAAAGACAGATGTTAACATTCGGATCGCCGTTAACATCCTTAAAAAGCCCCTGCTGTGCCATAAGGAGCGTAAGTGAAACTGTTACTGATGAACTCTGAACTATTGCAGTGATAACAAGTCCGGTAAGGACCGCGAGAAAAGGATTGGTAAGACCTGAAAGAATGCCGATGATCTGAGGAGAACTCTTCATCTCACTCATTCCCGATGACATAGTGGATATTCCAAGGAAAAGAACACCAAATCCGGCAAAGATATCCGCTATACGGGATACCATCTGGTTTTTGCTCACCATGGCCGTTACTACGCCAAGTAAAAGGATTATAGGCGCATATGCAGATAAATTAAAGCTGACGAGCTGTGAAGTGACCGTAGTACCGATATTGGCACCGAAGATAACGCCTGCGGCCTGATAAAGACTCATAAGGCCTGAGTTAACAAAACTGACAACAAGAGAGGTACATGCCGACGAAGACTGCATTATGGCCGTGAAGATAAGTCCGACTATCATACCTGTCACGCGATTGGTGGTAAATACCTCCAGCACGCCACGAAGCTTGGCACCCGCCGCTTTCTCAATACCTTCGCTCATGATCGTCATTCCAAGGAGGAACAGACCAAGACCTCCGCAAAGTGACATTATCTCTTTCAGACCCATATTCTCCTCTTTTCAATCTGTCTTAAAACAAGACTAACAGAATAAAACTTCCTAAAAACGCACGTTAATAAATATAAATGAAAAGCTCAAATTAGGCAAGTATCTTTCCGACAAGTTTCTATATCGGCCTGCATCGCCGCCTTTAATTCCTCTACACTGCCAAACTTCTTTTCAGGCCGTGCAAAATGCATAAACTCAACTTCCAGGCTGCATCCGTATATATCTTTATCCCAGTCAAAAAGAAAGGTCTCAATGTTTACGGCAGTATCATTCTTAACGGTGGGCTTTCTGCCTATATTGCTTATCCCCTTCAAAATCTCTTTACCGTCCAGGATACATCTCGAATGATAAACCCCGTAAGGAGGAAGTATCTTGCCGTCCTCCGGGATGATATTGGCGGTTGGCATTCCGATGGTCCGTCCCAGCTGCCTTCCGTGCCTTACTATCCCCTTAAAGGAATAAGGCCTGCCAAGAAGCCTTGCCGCTTCCTTCATCCTGCCTTCCTGTACAAGAGATCTGATACGGGTGGAGCTTACCACATCCCCGTCCATACTGACTTTTTCTATCCGGAGAGTCTCAAACCCCAGCTCTTTCTTTAATGCATTCAACAGATTAAAATCACCTCTGCCCTTTGCTCCGAAAGAAAGATCTGATCCCGCCACAACCAAAGAAGCATTCATCCTGCGGGAAATATACTCTCTTACAAATACTTCGGGATCCAGTGCCGCAGTAACGGGATTCATCGGATACTCAATGAGAACATCGATTCCGGAAGCCTCAAAATAATCCCTCTTTTCCTGCTTGGTCATAAGCTCAAAAGCATCCTGAAAGCCAAAAAAGATCTCCGGAGCAGGATCAAAGGTAAATATGACAGAAAGAAGTCCATCTGCCTTTGCGGCAAGTATCTCGTCGATTATCTTTTTATGACCAACGTGTATCCCGTCAAATTTTCCCACTGCCACTGCCGAATGCTCATCTATATGAAGTTCATCAAGGCTTGTAATTATTCGCATGATAACGGCACTCTTTTCTAATCAGCCATAAACATCTTGTCGGGCATAAATTTTCTCTTGACGGGATCATAAGAATATACTCCCGCAAACTTCCCTTCCACATTGAAAACACGTATCTTCTCCGGATACGGAGCCTTAAGCCCTTCACCCTCTTCAAGATCGCAATTGTCCAGCGGGTTACCGTTGTCTATAAGCTTCTTTGCTTCCGGCTTCACATGTACGGAGGGATAAGCAGAATAAAAATACTCAACCGGTATTATGGCATCCTCTGCTTTCCCGGCTGCAGCCAAAGCTTCCACTTCGGAAAGCTTCATACTCCCTTCCAATCCGAACTCACCGCTCCGGACTCTGAGAAGATGAGCCATTGCAGCTCCACAGCCAAGCTTCTTTCCTATGTCCCTGCAAAGAGATCTGATATAAGTGCCTCTCGAGCAGGTGACTGTCATAGTCACTTCATCTCCAAGGATCTTATTCACTTCCAGGCCGATAATACGTACCGGTCTTGCTTTACGTTCTATCTCTACGCCGCTTCGAGCCAGTTCATATAACTTTCTTCCATCCACCTTGATGGCAGAATACATGGGCGGTATCTGATCATAATCGCCGATAAAAGAAAGACAGGCTGTTTTGATCTCTTCCTCAGAGCATGTTACAGCCCCGGTGGAGAGAACTTTTCCGCTCATATCTTCCGTGTCAGTCTCCACGCCGAGTTTCATGATACACTCATAGACCTTGGTCTTTTCCGTAAGGTCTTCTACAAGCTTTGTCCCATTACCCAAACATACCGGAAGCACGCCCTCTGCATCCGGGTCAAGTGTTCCGGTATGTCCTATTTTCTTCTGATGCAGGATACCTCTTAACTTCGCTACTACATCGAATGAGGTATATCCCGATTCTTTATATATATTTATTATTCCGTGATACATATTCAGTCAGTTCCCAATTGCAAAGCCGCTTCGGAAAGGAGCATATAGATAAAGTCTTCCATCGCTCCCTCATACTCACATCCGGCCGCTCTTACATGTCCTCCGCCCCCGAATTTCTCCGCTATTTTTGCAACATTCACCTTGTCTGATGATGCTCTGAGACTTGCTTTGAAATTTCCCGGAGTCCTCTCATAGATAAAGATCGCACACTCCACGCCTTCGGTGTTTCTGAGTTCTCCTACCGCACCGTCTGTGTCGTCCTTGCCGGCGCCGAAAAGATCCATCATTCGCTTATCGGCAGTCCCGATAATTACCTGTCCTTTTAAATACCTCTTGGCATCAAGTACGATCTGCGCCTGAAATCTGCTCTGAAGGAATGTCTTAACGTAATATGTCTCATCAAGAAGCTTCGGAAAATCGAATCCGAATTCCAGAAGAGAGCCGGCTTTTCTCATGGTCTCGGGGGTCGTATTGGAGAACCTGAACACTCCCGTATCATGAGCTATAGCCATATATATAAGCTCTGCCATTACAGCATCGATCTTAGAATGATCCATCAGATCATACAATACTTCCGCACAGGATGACATGCCTGCCACTACATGATTCACATCGCCCGTACCGTTTTTATTGCTGACATGATGATCTATATTAATGGTTTTCTTTGCCTTATCAAAATATTTATTGGCAGCACCGGTGCGTTCCCTGTTGGTATCGCAGACAATGAACACATCAAAGGGTTCCCTGTCGGGATAATCCGAATTGATACGATCCCTGAGGGGAATATCTTTAAATGAACGCCCGGGATCCTCAAGAAAAACTTCGCACTTCTTATCCGGGTAACACAACTCCAGATAGTGCAAAAGAGCCAGACAGGAACCTATGCAGTCCCCGTCCGGCTTTATGTGTCCGGTGATACCTATTCGTTTTGCATCTTTTGTTTCCTGTAAAAGATCAAACGTCATCTTCTGTTTCCCCTCTGCTTTTGCGTCTTTCGGCATCTTCCTTTGCAACACGGTCGATCACTGAAGACATATGATTGCCATAGGAAATCGAGTGATCGGCAACAAATGTAAGTTCGGGAGTATTTCTGAGATTAAGCTGTCTTGCCAGCTCTCTCCTGAGAAATCCTTCGGCGCTCTTAAGTCCCTTTAGAGCCTCCTTCTCCTGATCCTCATCACATAAGAAGCTGACCCAGACTTTACAGGTCTTGAGATCCGGAGCAACCACCGCATCCGTCACAGAAGTGAACTGCGGTACTCTCGGATCCTTGATCTCGCTTCTGATAAGCTCCGCAAGTATCTTCATTACTTCAGAGTTTATCCTTGTATTTTTGATACTGTCTTTTCTCATTCTCTGGGAACCTCAACCATGATATACGCTTCAACCATATCAAGTTCCTGCATCTTGTCAAATCCTTCAAATACAAGTCCGCATTCGAAGCCTTCCTTGACTTCCTTAACGTCATCCTTGAAACGCTTAAGTGAAGCAAGAGGTCCTTCGAAGATCTGCTCACCTTCACGGGTGATACGTACTTTGCATCCTCTCTGGATATTACCGTCAAGCACGAATGCTCCTGCGATATTACCGATAGCCGATGCCTTGAAGATCTGACGGACTTCTGCGTGACCGATGACTTTCTCTTCATATACGGGCTCAAGCATACCCTTCATGGCAGCTTCAACGTCTTCTATAGCCTTATAGATTACATCATAGAGTCTGATATCTACGCCTTCACGCTCAGCAGTCTGCTTAGCAACAACGTCAGGTCTGACATCGAAACCGATGATTATGGCATTTGAAGCACTTGCAAGTACGACATCGGATTCATTTATGGCACCAACACCGCCATGAATAACTTTAACGATGACTTCATCATTTGAAAGCTTCTCCAGAGACTGCTTAACCGCTTCAACAGATCCCTGTACGTCAGCCTTGATGATGAGATTAAGTTCTTTTAATGTACCTTCCTTGATCTTGTCGAAGAGATCCGTAAGTGACATCTTGGAACGTGTCTCTGCGATCTTCTTCTCCTTGTTCTGGGTGATGAAAGTAGCAGCGAAGGATTTTGCTTCCTTCTCGTTGGGATGACAGATGAATACCTCACCTGCATTGGGAACATCGCTCAGGCCAAGTATCTCAACAGGTGTAGAGGGACCTGCTTCCTTAACGCGCCTTCCCTTATCATCGATCATCGCACGAACCTTACCATGAGATGCACCTGCAGATACGAAATCACCAACCTTAAGTGTACCCTTCTGCACCAGTATTGTAGCTACGGGTCCGCGTCCCTTATCAAGCTCAGCCTCGATAACAAGACCTCTGGCACGTCTGTTGGGATTAGCCTTAAGCTCAAGTACATCCGCCGTAAGAAGGATCATCTCGAGAAGCTTGTCTATGCCTTCTCCCGACTTTGCGGATACGGGAACGAATACTGTAGTTCCGCCCCAGTCTTCGGATACAAGCTCATATTCCGTGAGCTCCTGCTTAACCCTGTCAACATTAGCGCCGGGCTTATCTATCTTATTAACGGCAACTATCAGTTCAATACCGGCTGCTTTTGCATGATTTATAGCTTCAACAGTCTGAGGCATAACACCGTCATCGGCTGCGACAACGAGTACAGCGATATCCGTTGCATTGGCACCTCTCATACGCATTGCAGTAAAGGCTTCATGTCCCGGTGTATCAAGGAATGTGATCTTCCTGCCTTCAACGCTAACGGTATAAGCACCGATCTTCTGAGTGATACCGCCGGCTTCCTGTTCGATAACATTGGTCTTTCTGATGGCATCAAGGAGTGAAGTCTTACCGTGATCAACGTGACCCATTACACAGATAACGGGAGGACGTGAAACAAGCTTGCTCTCATCTTCATCCTCTTCTTTGAGAAGCTCTGCGATAACATCGACTTTCTCTTCCTTCTCACACATGATCTCATAATCAAGTGCTATAAGCTCAGCCTTCTCAAAATCGATCTCCTGATTGACTGTCACCATTTCACCCTGCATGAAGAGCTTCTTAACGATATCTGCGGGCTGAATATGCATACGCTCCGCAAACTCCTTGATGGTCACTGTCTCGGGGAGCTTGATCACCTTGATATCATCCTCAGGTTCTTCAACTTTCTTGGCAACAGGCTTGATGAATCTTCCTGCAGCACTGTTACGATCGCGTCCGCGTTCTTCATCGTCATACCTTGAATCTCTGCGATTCTCACGATCACGATCCTTCTCCGAGTGCTTGCCTCTTCTTGTTTCCTGAGGGATGGGAGCAGCTTCTGCTCTGCCTGCTCCGGGTCTGCCTCCCTGGCCGCCGCCGAAGGGTCTTCCGCCTCCCTGGCCGCCGCCGAAAGGACGTCCGCCTCCCTGGTTGCCGCCAAAAGGTCTGCCGGCTCCGGGTCTGCCTCCCTGGCCGCCACCGAAAGGACGTCCGCCTCCCTGGCTGTTACCGGGTCTTCCACCCTGACCGCCGTAAGGTCTGCCGGATCCGTCACCGGAGCGTCTCTGTCCCTGAGATCTGAATCCTCCTTCACTTCTCTGATCATAACCTCTCTGGTCAAAGCTTCTTGCAGGTCGGTCACCGGACTGAGGTCTGTCGGATCTTTCAGGTCTGTCAGTTCTTTCGGGCCTGTCAGTTCTCTCTTTCCTCTCAGGTCTTTCATTTCTTACTTCTCTTGCGGGTTCTGTTTCCGCAGGTTTAGTGCTTGTCTGAGAAGCAGCTTCTTCAGCTTTGGCAGCTGCAGCGGTCTTTTCTTCTGCGGCCTTTGCGGCTTCTGCCTGCTCTCTCTCATATTCTTCACGACGTGCAGCTGCACCCGCACGGTCTATCATATTCTCTCTGGGCTTGATCGGTCCTCTTGAAAAGTTACCGCCCTGGCCGCGTGAAGGAGCTGCCGCTGCGGTTCTTCCCTGACCACCCTGATTGCTGCCTGCGACAATGATGATCTTCTTTTTCTTGGGCTGAGCATCTTTCGCTGCAGTCTTCTGAGCATCATTCTTTGCAGACTTTTCTTCTGCCCTGGGTGCCGGCGCATCCTTTTTCGCAGGATTTTCCTTTTTATCCGTGCTTTTAGCCTGATCCTTTGCATCCGAAGCAGCAGCATCTCCGGTGGTATAACCGGCCTTCTTAAGGTCGGACATTATACTTGCGGCTTCCTCATCGGATATATTGCTGGATGCGGTCTTTCCGTCCACACCATGCTTTTTTAACAGTTCTATCACGAAACTGTTGGCAAGCTGCTCTCCCTTGCCGTCTTTCCATTCCTTTGAAAATGAACTGATCCTTCTACCCATTAATCCGACTACCTCCATTATCCGATGCATTGATAAGCTTCAACAGACTCTCAGCAAATCCTGCATCATTAACCGCTACTGCCGCTCTGTATTCCTTACCTATCGCATGTCCGAGAGACTCCATATCTCCGTACTTTACGAGCGGTACCTTGTGATAGGAACACATATCATTATATTGTTTGGCCGATCGTTCCGACATATCTTCGGATATGATCACCAGCTTTGCTTTTTTACTTTTGACACTCTGTTCGACCTGAAACGCTCCGCCGGAAATCTTACCGGCCTTCTGCGCCATGCCAAGGAGTGAAAGGATTTTATCTGGCGTCAACTTCAAACTCCTTTTCCAAAGCATCATAAATCTCTTCCGGAACCGGCATCCCAAAGGATCTTGCCAGTCCGTTCTTCTTCCTGAGCTTAGTCAGACATGCAAGGTCTCTGCACACATAGGCACCGCGCCCTGCAGCTCTGCCGGTCCGGTCCAATGTGATCTGACCTTCCGGCGTACGTATGACACGCATCAGTTCAGTTTTATCTTTTACAGCTCCGCATCCGGCGCATGACCGCTGCGGGATCTTCTTAGCCATAGGCAACCTTACTTTCAGTTTCTCAGTTTTCCTCAGGTGCTTCTGTCACTTCTGCAGACTCAGCTGTCTCAGGAGCTTCATTTTCATATTCTCCTTCGAAAGAAGCCTCTTCATAAGTACCTTCTTCGTACTCACCGTCCATATAGTCCTCGATCCTGAATCCGAAGGCATCCTTAGCCTGTGATTCGGATTTGATATCGATCTTGTAATTTGTAAGCTTTGCGGCAAGTCTTGCATTCTGTCCTGCCTTACCGATGGCAAGTGAAAGCTGGCTGTCGGGAACGACAACATTTGCCTTCTTCTCTTCGGGATCGGCAAATACATTTACGATCTTTGCAGGTGAAAGCGCATTCTTTATAAGCTCACCGGGATTCTCATCCCAGCAGATGATATCGATCTTCTCTCCGAAAAGCTCATTAACAATGGCATTAACACGGATACCGTTAACTCCGACACATGCACCCACAGGATCCACATTGGGATTGTTGGAAAGAACTGCGATCTTGGTACGACTGCCGGGCTCTCTCGCGATATTCATGATCTCAACGGTACCGTCCTTGATCTCTGTAACTTCCTCTTCAAAGAGACGCTTTACAAGATCCGGATGAGAACGGCTTACGGTGATCCTTGATCCCTTTGATGTTGCAAGGACTTCAAGAACATAAACCTTTACCCTGCTGTTTGCCTTAAGGTGTTCCGAAGGAACAGTCTCGGAATCGGGAAGAAGAGCATCTGTTCTTCCGAGATTTACGCTCCAGCCCTTTCCTACACGTCTCTGGATCACACCTGTGATAACTTCTCTGCGCTTGTCAGCAAACTGATTAAAGATAACATTTCTTTCTTCTTCACGAAGTCTCTGTGTGATAACGCTCTTAGCGGTCTGGGTTGCGATACGTCCGAACTCTCTGGAATCGATCTCGATCTCAACCATATCTCCGGGCTTTGCATCAGGCTCAACCTTCTTTGCATCATCAAGACTGATCTCGATAGCCGGATCCATTACATCATCGGCAAGCTCTATTACTTCCTTGGTGGCGATAACATGGAACTCACATTCATCCCTGTCGATATCGACACGGATATTGTCGGAGCTCTTGTACTTCTTTCCGCATGCTGTTACAAGCGAATTGCTGATCGCCTCAAAAATACTATCTCTGGGAATCTCTTTCTCCCTTTCAAGTACATCAAGTGCCTGCTTCAGTTCTGTGTTCATTTTCCTTTTTCCTCCTGGAAATATTGGTGTTAAATGTACTGATGATCTTTTTAAAAATCTATCTTAAGTCTCGTTGATGCAATTCCTTTTCTCGCAAAAGACTTATCTTCATTGCCGTCTACGGTTATGGTCACCGTATCTTTATCAAAAGCCTTGAGTACTCCGCTGTATTCCTTTGTGCCATCCTGAGCTTCAAAAAGCTTTATATCAACTTCGGCGCCTATACTCTTTTCAAAGTGCCGGTCCTTCTTCAGACTCCTGCCGAGCCCCGGGCTGCTCACTTCCATGATATAAGCATCCGGAATGGGATCAACCTCATCGAGCCTGTCGGAAAAGGCACGGCTTACAGCTTCACAGTCATTTATGTTCACGCCGCCCGGTTTGTCGATGTAGATCCGCAGATAATGGTCGCCGCCTTCTTTTACATATTCCACATCATAAACGGAAATCCCCATAGATTCCGTGATGGGAGTAACAAGGCTTTCCGCCATCTCCTCATACTGTTTTGCAGACATATCATTCTCCGTCTCTTACAACAAATAAGAGAAGGCGCGAACCTTCTCTTACTAAACATCTCTTATCGTTAGACAGTTTAACACCACATTTACATAAAATCAAGTGGGAGTTAACTCTTTCGCATCCGGAATATCCATCGTTATCATAAACATCTTCTCGTAGCTTTCTGCTTTGGGATATTTTTTGATAAACGGCGACCGGATAAGCTTTATCTTAAATCCGTGAAGAGAGATTATCCTTTCGGCTATAGACAGACCGAGTCCCGTTCCCCCTCTGCTGTTTCTCGATTCGTCTCCCATATAGAATGGCTCGAAGATATGTTCAGCCATATCATCATCTATCTTTTTCCCGTTGTCCGCGATCATGAGGCGTAAAGAATTGTAATCCCTTTCAAGGATTATCCCGATACGTGTTCCTTTGTCATTATGCTTGATCGCATTGTTTATCAGATTTGTTATCACTCTCGAAAGCTGGAGTTTGTCCGCTTCTATCTCGATGATCTCGTCAGGGATATCGACATCCGTCTCTATCTCCTTTTCTTCCATGTCACTGTAGAGCACGACAACGCATTCCCTTGCAAGCTCACAGATATCCGTCTTTTCTTTATGAAGCTCAAAACCTTCACTGTCTGTTTTAACATAATCAAACAGAAAATTGATGAGCTCATTCATCCGCGCGGTTTTTGCTCTTATGGTATCAAGATATTTCTTTTGTGTTTCGTCATCCTTTATCAGTCCGTCAGACAAAGCCCTTGCATATCCCGATACCGTCGTCATTGGTGTCCGCAGATCATGAGCGATATCGGAAAGCATACGGTTTCTTTTTCTCTCATATTCCCTTTGCTTTTCTTTATCGGCTTTCTCTATCTGTTTAAAATCCTTTATTATGATCCCCGCAAAATACACGGCAGCGATCAAGAAGGGGATTATCAGGATCACAAGTGAAGCTAAGATCACGGCGAACAGTTCCAGCGACCGGATCTTCCCCATTTTAGTCAATGACAGCCCCGCATCTCCCAAAACAAGCGCCGAGATCTTATCCATGCTGACTGATATATTCGAGATCAGTGCACCGAGCCTGCCGGGGATTATTATCATGATAAGCTCGGATATAAGGGTTGCAAGAACAATGATGGCTACCACCAGCACACCCATCATCCCCAGGCTTCCTGGTTCTGCATCATTAAAAAAGAAATGAATCACAAAAGGCTGAACGGTGTGTGAAAGCAATGTGATGAGGAAATATTCCACCACACTGACCACAAACACCGTCCTTAAGAATTTTCTTATCAAAGAAATCCTTAATTCTTTCAGCTTATCCATTTAATTCTCCATACGGTATCCCAACCCTCTCAGAGTTTTGATATACGCCGAAGGGTCGTCGGATAATTTTGAACGGAGCTTTGATATGCAGACCATTATATTATTATCAGCCAGGAAAAACTCATCTCCCCAGCCGTGTTCGTATAACTGCTGCTTGGTAAAGACCTTGCCCGGATGTGTCATAAACAGTTCCATGAGTTTATATTCCACACTTGTGAGTTCTATGGGCTGCCCCTGTTTTTTGAGGATACAGGATTCTATATCAAGTTCAAGATCCTTTATCTTAACAGACTCCTTTACCGCACCGCTCGCAGCTCCCAGCGAATAAAATCTTCTGATATTGGAATTGACTCTTGCCACTGCTTCAAGGGGATCAAAAGGTTTTGCGATATAATCATCCGCCCCCAGGTTAAGCCCTAAAATCTTTTCCGAATCAGCATCCTTGGCAGAAATAAAAATAACAGGGATATTACTTGTTTCTCTGAGTTCCTTAAGTACCCGGTATCCGTCCGAGGCAGGCATCATTATATCCAAAAGGCAAAGATCCGGCTTTTCGTCACGAAGGAGACGGAGTGCTTCGACTCCGTCCTTCGCTTCCGTCACATCATATCCTTCATTCTCAAGATACAGACGTAACAGGTTTCTGATCTCAGCTTCATCATCTGCGATGAGTATCTTATGCTTCATATACGATATCTCCCTGTGCACCGTTTTCAAGCTTGATAGCTTCGTATAGTGCGGCATTTGTTGAATTCTGGTAAGGACTTACATAGAAGATAGATAACAATCCACATGTAAAGAGCGATAAAATGTGCCATCCCATAAAGGAAAGATCAAGAACAAAAGCTTTCCATTTATTTCCCGTCATCATCTTCCTGCTGAGATCAAAAACTTCATCTTTGCTCATTTCCGGATTGTCCTGCAAAATATAGGGTATCATCCTGTATTCATATGCCTTTACAATACCGGGGATGATAAAAAGCAAACTCCAAAGCATTACGTAAAGATCCCTGAAGAATAAGTTCTTTACCAGATTCATATAATTATGATCAAATGCATATACTACATTTGAAACTTTAGCCGGCTCATCAAGATTTCTGTAAAAAAATCTGCAGCATCCAAGTTCAAAGGGATTAAGAACGAATGCGGAAACCACCGATGCGATCACAAGGACTAACAGAACAATGACCACCGCAACTATGCCACCGATGATCAGCGCAGCAACCTTAACTCCCTTTTGCGCAGCACTGTCGGAAAAGCTCTGAGCGAATTCAACGTCGCCCTGATTTGTAACTTCATTATCATCAGCTTCGTCATTCGCATCTTCATCCGTATCGGCATCCGTATCCTCAACAGTATCTACTTCAGCAGCTGTTCCGAATGCTCCTGCTCCGCTCCTTCCGCCGCCTCCGCTGTATCCGCTTCCGCCGCCTCCTGCGATCATTGCAAATATAAGAGCTACCAGCAGGCACTTCCAATAATTGGCTGTGAATGCTTTTTTTCCCCTTTCCTTAAGCTGTTTTCTTGTCCACATGATCTTTTCCTCCTCATTTTTTTGCCGGCTCATATTCGCAGGCTGTTATGGATTTAAGTTTATGTGTTCATCTTACAGCTCAAATCTTTCCGTTTAGATCTGATAACCTTAAATTATCCTTAACAAACCGGGATGCTTTTGGGCATATTATGATACATGACTTAAAACCGTTAAAGTTCACGCCGTCCGGATATCCATCCACGTATGCAGTTTTGCATTTCCCCGATATTTAAAACACCGTAAGCAAATCCCTTTTTTACCAGTTCTTCAGGGAGCATATCATCATATTTGTCAAAAACAGGCACTTCCTTCGGAAAGACAAGTTCCATGGGATCTAAGGGTTTCTCCAGTTCTTCTGCGAGTATATCGTAGAATTCCTGTTCGGAAACCGCCATGGTAAACTGCATATAATACGGTCTTAATGAAATAAATCCCTTAAGTCCCAGCCTCTCCGCGCAACGTATTTTAAGGAACCTCTCCATAGCAAGAAATGAATATGTCCCGAGCCACGGGAAAATGCAATACATCCTGCCTCCGATATTAACAAGTGGCTTTGAAGTAACAAAGGATCTCTCGGCCGTATCTCTTGCCTGGAATAATCTGGCCTTTGCATTGGTTAAAAGGTAAGGATAAGTTAACCTCTCCTCCAGGACTTTCTTCATTCTTAACAGGATCCTGGTATTTATATCTCCGGGAACATCTCCGAAATAGGCAGGTACATTTCCCTTAACAAGAGAACAGTAAACCTGATGGCGCTTCGGATCAACTTCTTCCACTACCCATACATGTCCCGCAATGGCGATCTTGTCGCCTACAGGCGGTGGTGCAACAAGTGTTCCCAGTTCTTCGGATTCACAGCGCACGCTGTATTCTTCATTATCCTGAAACACTGCATAGAATTTAAAATTATTGACTACACGTTCACCTTCAAGCCCTACGATCAGACCTCCGCGCTCAGTCAGCTGAATATGATCCTTCTCAATAAGATGATTCAAAAGCATCCTGAAATCATCCTGAGAGACATTTCTAAAATACGAAAGAGTAAGCACTCTGCCGGCAAGCTCGGCAGGAGTCATCTCTCCTCCTGACGCAAGGATACTCATGGTCTGATGGTATAATAAACTGTACGGATACCTTTCGGTTGTGGGAGGTTCTACCCAACGCTCTTCAATATACAACTGTATCAATGCGATGCCCTGTAAAAGCTTCCACGGGATCGTCTCCGGAAGCAGCGCTCTTTGCTCTGCATGTTCTTCACGCATAACAAACCACATTTCGGAAGGTGCGCCTCTTCTTCCGGTCCTTCCCATACGCTGCAGGAATGAAGAGACCGTAAACGGTGCATCTATCTGGAATGCCCTCTCCAGCCTTCCTATATCGATACCGAGTTCAAGAGTTGAAGTCGTACATATGGTAACAAGACTGTCTTCTTCTTTTATGATATCTTCCGCGCTTTCCCTGTATGATGTAGACAGATTGCCGTGATGGATCAGGAATCTGTCAGGCTCATGCATGGCTTCGCAATACTGTCTGAGCTCATGGGTAACAGCCTCGCATTCTTCTCTTGAATTTGAGAATACAAGACACTTCTTTCCTCTGGTATGTTCAAATATATATCCCATTCCGGGATCGGCTGCCGAAGGCGCTGTATCGCTTTTTTGCTCCGTGGGAAAATCCCCCATCCGCATTCTCAAAGCCTCATCGTCAGCTGACACTGATCCCCCGTTCTTTGACTGAGGCTTGTTCCTCACGGGATTTTCCGATGCCTGAGGCGCTGTCAGATAGAAGTGCTCCATATTTATTCGCCAATTGGCTCCCGCAGATTCTATCCTCGGGATAACAGTGCCTCTGCCCGTACCTGCTGCCAGGAATTCACCCACAAGTCCCGGATCACCTATCGTAGCCGAGAGTCCTACACGTCTGGGATTAACGGAGGCTGCCCGTGACAGTCTCTCTAACAGACATAACATCTGTCCGCCCCTGTCGGAGCGCAGAAATGAGTGTATCTCATCTATCACAACAAACTTAAGATCACCAAAGATCTTTGGGATCTCACTGTGCCTTCTTAGGAGCATTGCCTCCAGAGATTCCGGAGTGATCTGTAATATGCCTTCCGGATGCTTTATCATTTTCCGCTTCTTATCCGGTGAAACATCACCGTGCCAGTGCCAGACAGGAATACCTGCCTCTTCACACAGATCGTTTAATCTGATGAACTGATCATTGATAAGAGCCTTTAGGGGTGCTATATACAAAACACCGATGGATGATGAAGGTTCTTCATTTAAGAGCGTGAGTATAGGAAAAAAAGCAGCCTCGGTTTTGCCTGATGCTGTCGATGCCGACAAAAGAACATTTTCATTTGTATTGAATATGGCATCTCCTGCTGCCGCCTGGATAGCACGGAGATTCTCCCAGTTATTCCTGTAAATGAATTCTTGTATAAAAGGCGCATACCTTCTGTAAATATCCATTTCCCGCCTCGAATCTCTTAAAGCTTAAATTCCGCAAACATGTTGTCTTCCGGAATGTCTGACGTGTCTCCCGTATCAGGTCTGGCATAGGAAAATCTGTCCGACCCTAAAAGATCCGCAGGTCTCATTCCCGGATTCTGGTAAATGATATCCAGTAATTCAATAAAATCCCTGATGACCTCACGGGGAGTTATGGAAGTATCCGCACCTATCCTGCCGTATTCTATCCTTATGAAATCTGCCAGATCATTCTCCGTAAGGATCTCTTCATATCCGTAAAGCCCTGCATGTATTTTTGCAAGCTTCTCCGTAAGCACCAACATCTCTTCGGCAGTCAGAGGCTCAAGCCTTATGACCGGAGCTAGCAGATCCTGAACCCCGGACTGGGCAAATTTTCCCTCGGATAATCTGGAACGCAGAGCCTCATAACTGTAAACTCCGCGTCTGGTATCTTCTATAGCCTGGGGCGTACCGCACATTACCGTTCCTATGAAATGGGCCTTTCCCTGCATCGCATCATTATACATTGTGAGGATCTTCTCGTAATTGTATTGACGTGTGATGCTGTTTGGTACTTTGTAGATATTTACAAGCTCATCTATGAATACAAGCATTCCTCTGTATCCGGCTTTTCTGAAAAAACCTGCGAAAAGCTTTAAATATTCATACCAGTCATCATCGGAAATATATGACGTAACACCCAGATCAGCCTTGGCTTCGGATTTGGTGCTATATTCTCCGCGAAGCCATCTTACCGCCTTTGCTCTCATATCATCATCATCATTTACATATGCCTTGTAATAAAGTGAGATAACCCTGGCAAAGTCAAAGCCGTGAACCATGTCATTCATTGATCGTATAACACTGTATATACGCTGTTCAGTCCGCTTAGCAAATGCAGGATCATCCGGTGATATTCCCTCTGTTGCCGCCACTTCAGACTGCACCGACTGTATCCATCTGTCTAAAACTATAGTGAGGGCGCCGCCTTCGGGCTTGGTCCTGACTGACAGATTTCCGATAAGTTCTCTGTATGTTGCCAGCCCCTGTCCTCCGCTTCCCTGAAGTCTTCTCTCCGGAGACAGATCCGCATCCACTACTACCATATTCCTGTCCATTGCATAATTCCTTATGGACTGAAGGAGAAAGGATTTGCCGGCGCCGTATTTTCCCACGATAAATCTGAAGGATGCTCCTCCTTCTTCTATCATCTCTATATCTTTTAAAAGCGCTTCAACCTCTCTGCGTCTTCCAACCGTAATATAAGGCAGGCCTATCCTGGGAACAACACCGCCTTTTAACGAACTTATCAATGTCTGCGCTATCCTGCGCGGAACTTTTTTAACTTCTTCCATACTTAAAACCTTTCATAAACAAAACCATTAGGATATCACTCAGATATGATCAAGGACATCATTCTCATAATCGGCTACTATGCGAAGCTCTCCGTTATCATCCTCTATCACGCTGTCACCGATGATATCCAGGAATGCGGCATTTACGGCATCCACCATAACACCTTCCATGACATGTATCTTCTTTAAGAATGACCTCCAGTCCCCATGCTCTGATACGAGTCTCAGAAATCCGATCTCATCTTCGGTAAGCAGCGATTCTGATTCTGATCCTGGTGCAGATACCGGTTCTGATACAGGTTCCGGTTCTGATACCGGTTCCGTTCCCGATCCGGCACCGTTGTATCCATCAGTGGTAAATCCGCCGTCATCAATAACAGGCGCCGCATAAATATCATCTCTTTCTTCTTCCGTCAACAAAGCATCTCTTATCACATCAGCATCGCTTCTTATATCCGCAAGCTTTGACAGGTCAACTTCTATCGGCGGATGCAATTCAAGATATTCATCCTGTCTGGTCGCTTCCACAGCTTTTCTGATATAAATATCCATTAACGGATCCGGCGAATTGTCCTTAAGCTCACGGTTAAAACCGTAAGCGATCCTTAACTGTCTGTCCAGCTTCCTTAACACATTGCCCAGCGCTTTGTTCTTTCCGTGTGTATTTATGCAGCTCAAGGTCCATATCCCCTCTCTGCATCTGAATACTCTCACCGGATCTATCCTTATCTCCGCCTGCGCCTGCTTATCCGGAGTAAAAAATACTGCTCCGTTAAATGGTCTGTAAGGATTCTGCTTCATCAGACCGAAACAGTATTCGAAAAATGATCTCTTGCAAAGGCTTTGATAGTATTCATTCATCGCCTCGATGGTCCTGACAACAGCCTGCTTTACCGTATCGGGATACTTCTTGTAAAAAACGGATTTATCTATCTTATAAGCTGAAAATTCACAGACCGCCTCAAATATCTGATCCCTGTCATAACGGTCAGGATAAAAAATGATCTCTATATTTTTATCCGAGAGCTTCTCTTTCTCAAAATATGTCTCGATCTCATCAGTCATGCCGTGACAGACGGCATAATCTTTCATCCAGCGTCT
This sequence comes from Lachnospiraceae bacterium, assembly GCA_024697065.1. Lineage (GTDB taxonomy): Bacteria > Bacillota > Clostridia > Lachnospirales > Lachnospiraceae > NK4A136. Next base: position 103,837 of record JAILGE010000007.1, on the reverse strand, counting down.
TATGTCTTCCGTAAGAGCCGGATACTCATCCTTATATGCATCAGCAAGCTCATCCAACATATCAAAAGCCTGCCTTTCATCCCTGATCCCTATACCGCAAAGGATCTCGAATACATATACATAGATATAAGCCGGGGATACTTTAAGAAACACGCTGCGTCTGGCTTCTCTCCTGAAAGAAAAGTAACTGCGCATCTGTGAGACCTTCATATTTGCGAAAACAGGGAAATGAGCTGAATACGGAACAGGCTCGTAGGCATCCTTAAAATCCTTCATCATCTGTGCCTGTCTGTAGAAAGACTCATTCCTTAACAGAAAGACACTCTCGCTCCTGCATTCTTTCCAGAGAGCTTTTATCTCATCAGGGGTATCCGCAGGAAAATTATCCGTATTGTCTTTTTCATAGCCGGGAAGCGGATTAAAACCGGATAAATCTCTCCCCTGTGCGGAAGGTCTGACATAATCCCATCCGCCTTCACTGCCAGATGTACTCCGGCCTGCTCCCCTTCCGAAATCGATTGGAGTATCTGTATAATATTTTCCGCTACCGTATAAAGACATAGGAGAATTATAGAACATCAGTTCTTATTTTTCAACCTGTTCTCTGACTCTCATAAGCTCCCAAAAGGCAACTGCACTGGCTGCTGCTGCATTGAGCGAGTCCACACCGTTTGACATGGGGATAATGACTTTATGATCGGCATTTGCAAGTACAGCTTCCGAAAGACCATGTGCTTCATTACCTATCATGACAGCTACTTTCTCTTCCTGTTTCAACACCTGATCATCCAGACTCTTTGCGCCCTCTGCTAACGCCATGGCAATGGTTGAAAAACCCCTTTGCTTCAAAGCAGAAGCTATGTCAGTATCCATATCGGAATAGTATGTCCATGGTATAGCGAATACAGTTCCCATGCTTACTCTGATGGAACGCCTCTCAAGGGGATCACTGCAGCCTTTGGTAAGGATCACTCCGTCCACCCCGAAGGCAGCGGCACTTCTAAATATCGCTCCGGTATTCGTAGGATTCTGGACATTCTCAAGTACTGCTATCTTATTCATGCCTGCCTTGTCTGATAAAAGATCATCAAAGTAAAAAAGCTTCGGTCTTTTCATTGCGCAGAGCATACCGCCTGTCAGATTGTATCCCGTTATCTCTTCGAGCACTTTCTTTTCGGCCGTATATACCAGAATATCATCGGGCAAAAGTCCAAGTATGTCTTTTGCTTCCCCGTCAGCCACAAGTTTTTTCTCCATAAGCAGAGACTCCGGCTGCATCCCGGCATCAAGAGCACGTCTGATAACTTTCATGCTCTCGGCAATAAAAATGCCTCCCTTCGGCTCGTAATAATGCCTCAGTTCGGCTTCATTGAGATCCTTATATACTTCAAGCTCTTTGTTACTTAAATCACCTATCTCATTAATTCTTATCATATCTGGTTTTTTATATACTCCACAAATTCTTCTTCCGGTACAGGTTTTGAAAAATAATACCCCTGTATCAGATCACATCCAAGCCCTGTAACTTTATCTAACTGTTCCTTTGTCTCTACACCTTCCTGGAGAGTCTCGATATTCATGGAATTCAGTATCTCCATCACTTTTATGAGCAGGTCATCGCCTTCTTTGTTATCCGCATTCCAGAGAATGGATTTATCAACCTTAACAAGCTTATAATTTCCGGACACCAGGCTTGAAAGATTGGAATAACCCGTGCCGTAATCATCCATTGAAAAAGAGAATCCCAAATCCCTGAGTTCCTTTAAGGTCTCGTTCATCCTACCGTCACTCATTGAATCAGCAGTCTCCGTAAGCTCCAGATTGATAAATGATACTGGCACATTGTATTCCCTGAGGAGTTTTAAAAATGTATCCGTAAGATCGCGATCGCAGAGCTGATACGGAGACACGTTGATCTCTATCCACTTTAAGCCGTGTCTGTCAGGTCTTTTCTCGGAATAAAACCTGCAGACATTTTCAAACACGATCTTTCCCAGCTCATTAATGAGGCCTGATTCTTCCGCCACATCAATAAAATCATCTGGATATATCATACCCAATATAGGATCACTCAATCTTACCAGAGCTTCAGCGCTGACAACTTTGCCCTTTTTCTTTGACCATATGGGCTGATAGTAAACCTTAAATGCTCCCGAATTGCAACCGCGTCTCACCGCATCTCTTATCTCCGCTCTGTTACGAAGAGATTCCAGATCTTCCGATCTTCTGACTATTATATTGCTCTTGCTGAAATTGAGATTTCCTTTGTAAAAGAGATCCTTTATGGTCAGCCCTTCTATCTCACCGGGCATTCTGGCAACGGTTATCACCACATTTATGATAACAGACTTATCTCCCACCTTCCATTCACGTGAAAATCTGTCCGTTATCCTTTCGATTATCCTGTCGGTCCTTGTAGCTCTGTCGAATACGGTAGACTCCTCCGGCATAAGCACGAACTTCTCACTTCCGTAACGGTACACTCTGACTCCGGCACCGGTTTCATTAAGCTCCCATGCTATGGATCTGAGAAGAGTACCGTATTCCCACTGTGAGAGATCCGGCATTGCATGCTCGGAATTAGCAAGCACAACTGTGATAATGGAATATCTGTCACCCTTGGTCTTGGCTGTATTGAAGTCATCAATAAAAGTATTGTAATTATATAGTCTGGTGTCGGTATCCACTTCCTGCTCTTCATTTTCACAGGTGATAAGAAGTGCCAGTGCCGTCAGGGATTCGCCGAACAGCTGAACCTGATACTCTTTGAACATGAGCTGAACAAGAAATCCCACTATTGAATAAAACATACTTAAGAACAGATACTTGACTTTCCTCTTGGGCATATAAGCCCTGTTAACGGCAAAGGAAATAAGCGCCACAAGCACATACCATGCACCGCCGAAATAAAGCAGATACATGTATTTGCCCCTGTGATATATACAGTTGTCATCATAATAGAACATGAATCTGTAACGGAAGTTCAGTATGATGAGGATCAGTCCGAAGAAATACGGGATAAGATATTTGAAATAATAGCTTCTTTTCTTGTTAAAAAGAATACCGTTCAATCCCTGGATATACAATGTAAAAAGCGGGAATATCAATGAATTGGCAGCGAAATAAAATGCTATGAATAAATTGGCACGCAGAACCTCATATGCTTTCCCCGTACTGCGGGCAGCGATACCGCCGGCAAGAATATTGCCCATACAGGTCAAAGGAAGGCATATCAGAAGAAGAAGATACAGACTGTGCTGTTGTTTTCGGATATGCTGTGCCTGGAAGAAATAGATAAAAGCAAACACACATATGAAAAATGCCGCGACATCATACCCGTTATTATAATAGGTATTCATTATCTTTCCCCTTTTACAGATTATATCATATTCACGGTTACATAAACATATAAGTAAGCTTACAAGCAAAAAAACAGGACCCTGTTCCATGACAAAGTCCTGTTTTTGGATCCTGATATAACGATGACGTTCACATACGTTTCCGGTCTGTGATCATCATTTTGCTTCGGATGCTTTTGTCTTATCCGATGACTTAAACAATGTGGCAGCTGCATCGATCACAATGGTAATGGCAAGTATCACAAGAAGAACTGCTATACCGCACTGTGCTGCCATCCATCCCTTGTCTGCTCCCGCAGGATCAGCAAGGATCCTGCACTTCGCCATTATTGTCTGGATAAGGGATGATATAGCCACGATCAGCATAAATACCATGGGAACGTAGAACATTTTATTGTTACGTCCTATGGACTTAAGCCATGTACATACAGCAATAAGTCCTACCGCTGCAAGCAACTGGTTTGCGGCACCGAAAAGCGGCCATATCTTGGAGTAACCTGTAAGACCGAGAGCAATACCGAGAACAACAGTAAGGATCGTAGCAAAATAAGGATTTGCAAGTACCTTCTTTACGCCCTTTGCATCCGCAGGCTGCTCACCCTTGGCAAGCCAGAATTCCTGGAACATATATCTGGCAAGACGCGTTGCTGTATCCAGTGATGTGAGACAGAATACGGAAACCGCAAGTACAAGCATATTGTACATAACTCTGGCAACCTGACCGTCCGCGCCACCTGCGAAAGATCCTATCATCTGTGATACACCTGTGGCAAATACGGCTGTAGGAGAAGCAAGACCAGCTCCTGCGAGTCCGGCCTCGGAAGCAGCGGCATCCTTTATCTGATTCCAGCAAAAACCAACCGCACAAAGGGAGATGACACCTACAACACATTCAATAAGCATTGAGCCGTATGCAACAGGCTGTGCATCCTTTTCACTGGATATCTGCTTTGATGTTGTACCTGATGAAACCAATGAATGGAATCCGGAGATCGCTCCGCATGCAATGGTTACGAAAAGAGCCGGGAACATTGTTCCTGTTGTAAAGAGTCCGTTGGATGCAGGTGCCGTAAATCCGCCAAGAAAAGCAGGTATCTCAAGATTTGCATTACCGCTAACGGCACATCCGAGAATACCGACAACAGATACAACGATCATAAAGTACAGCAAAAAGCTTGAGAGATAATCTCTCGGCTGGAGAAGTATCCATACAGGTGTTACGGAAGCAACCGCAATATAAACACCGAGAACTATCATCCATTCTTTGTAGGAAAGTGCTATAGGATGGAAATTAAGGCCGAGAGCCGTAATAGCGACGATACCGATAATCCCGATCACACTTGCAACACCGATAGGCATATGAGCTCTGTAAACGAGCAGACCGAATACTATAGCAAGCAGGATGAACAATAATGAGATCATGGCTGTAGAAGTATTAGCTTCATAAGCCGCTTCATTGACCGGTGCACCTGCCATATTTGTAATACCGAATGTACTTGCAACTATGGAGCCGAATGCAGCTACTACAAGTAAGAGTGAAAGATATCCAAATGCCAGGAAGATCTTCTTGGTCTTTTGTCCCATTGTATCTGCGATGACTTCACCGATGGACTTTCCGTCATTTCTGATGGATGCAAAGAGCGCTCCAAAGTCATGAACACCACCCATGAAGATTCCGCCGATAATGATCCATAAAAGTACGGGAACCCATCCAAATACCGCTGCCTGAATAGGACCGTTAATGGGGCCGGCGCCGGCAATTGATGAAAAATGATGTCCCATAAGAACAGGTGCCTTGGCGGGAACATAGTCCATTCCATCCTCATGTTCATAAGCGGGAGTCTTTTTCTTCGGATCGATGCCCCACTTCTTTGCAAGCCATCCGCCGTAGAAGACGTAACCGCAGGCAAGAACAGCGATGCTTACCAATAATATTACTGCTGCATTCATTTTTTTAGCCTCCTTTGAATCTTAGAATGCGTTTTATGAGATTAATGCCTGCTGTTTTTTCATAACATCCTCATACATAGCAGACATATATCTTCCGTAACGATTGGTGTAGATCTTTCCTTCTTCCAGATCCGCAACTATGATGTGTGCTTCGCATCTGCCTCTGAAAGTAAGCAGATAACTTCTGCCAAAATTAATCCTTCTGATCTTTGAAATGATCTCCGGAGACATTTTCTTTTCACATATAACTACATATGACAAAAATGTCATCATGTGATCTTCGCCTGGATACTTTCTTCCTTCACGTACAAGTTCCGGTTCCATATGCTCTCTCATGAGAAGTACGATATCATCAAGCTTTCCTTCATCAAGATCCTCAGTCTTCTCGAAAAAAACATGTTCGAAATTCTCTGTCCTCCAAAGCGTGGCAGATTTCACAAGAACATATTTCTCACTGCTTGCGGATAAATGCGCATATGCGTCAAAGCGTCTGTTGTGATACTCATAGGGTCTCTCAATATCAAAAGAGGCTTCATATCGCTTTAATACATCATTTAAAAATCTCTCTGCATCCATCATATCCCTGAAAACAAAAAAGCCTTTGAATTGCAAAAACAGCAATCTCAAAGGCGAATAATCATTCTATCCGTGATACCACTTTGATTACCGGAAATCCGGTCACTCATTCCCGACTCCGCCCCGTACATACAGGTTGGCTTTTATCAGGCTTCCTTTTAACGGTGGAAAACCGGTGACACCTACTTGAAAAATCCCTTTCGGTGCACTGCTCGCAGAGGATAAGCTCATTAGGCGTGATACTGTCTCGCACCATACGACAGTTCTCTGTGATCCGTTTCAGACAAGCTCTTGTTCTGTTCGTAGCATTTGCTCAATACGGTTATACAACTGCACACCGCGGTTGTCAAGCTATATTATTATTTTTTCACCGGTCACTCAGCTCCCCGCCAACTATCTTCGCAACCGCAGCGCCCAATGCCGCATGTCCTTCCTTAACCAGATGAAGACAGTCAGTATCTCCGGCTTCAGCCACGGATGCCGCATCAAAGAAATCACATCCAAACTGATCCGCTACGAGCTTATACCACTTTGCAAGTTCCCTTGACTGCTTAACGGAATAATCACCGTCAAAAAAATCCGCAAAGGGCGACTCTGTAACGCCTTCCTTTAAGTGCGGCGGAGCAATGACAAGTATCTTTACGTCCTCTTTCTTAATGCCAAGATGATACTCAAGATGAGCTCTAACATTTAGCAGCATATTCTGGAGACTGCCTGCTATATCAGGAGCAGGCAAACCGAATTTTCGTTTAAGATCATTGCTTCCAAGCATTATGATCAGCATATCGAAGGGCTTATGGGATTCTATCATCGGGATCACATAATCGAGGCCGCGCTTGGTTCCCCATTCCCACGGATCCTCGCATGCGATGGTCCTTCCGTTTTGTCCTTCTTCAATGACCTGATAGTCACTGCCCAGTATGTTTTGCATGACCATTGGCCATCTTGTATTCTCATCAAATCGGGACCCGTCTGCGGGATTGTATCCCCAGGTATTTGAATCTCCAAAACATATGATCCTTTTTTTCATGATCTTTCTCCGGTCCTGTTTCTTCTCAATATTTCTTCCATGTCAGGGATAAGCTCTGAAGCAAATCCGTCTTCAACCACAACATCATTCCATATCTCAAAGGATCTGAATCCCTGGAATATAAGCATCTTAAGACCATTGTAAGCTCTGCCGCCGCAAGCCTTTATCCTTTTCATGAATTCCGTCTCTGAAGGGTTGAAGATCACATCATACCCTATATCCGTGAGTTTATAGAATTCATCATCCTTTATGGCAGTATTCCCATCATCGGGATGCATCCCGACACTTGTGCACTGAATGGCGATCCATGGCGAATCTGCGAACTCCGATCTCTTCATGAAAGAAATATAATCATCAGTAAGTGCCATCGTCTCTATAGTCCGATCCGGATAGTCGCTTCTGAACCTGTCAGCAAGAGCTTCTGCGGATGACACGGTCCTGTTAAGTATAAGGACCGACTTCGCGCCTTCCTCAAGCAGGCCGCACAGAACCGCATTGGCAGCACCTCCTGCGCCGATCATAACAACATTTCTTCCCTTAACATCAACTCCGTCATATTTAAGAGCTCTGCAAAAACCGGGCATATCGGTATTATAACCGGCAAAGCTGTCTCCCTTTGGTTTGAGCGTATTGACCGCACCTATACGGGCAGCATTCGGATCAACTTCGGTCAGATACTGCATCACTTCTTTCTTGTAAGGCACTGTTACGTTAAAGCCCACTGCCTTCATGGCGATACCGCCTTCGATCACTTCTTTTAAGCTTCCCGGTTCCGTATCAAATCCGAGATAAACCATATTTATCCCCATATGAGAAGCAAGTCTGCCCTGGAGATAAGGAGATAAGGAATGACCCACGGGATGACCGATAAGTCCCGCAAGCCTGGTGAATGTATCCACCAAGATCAAATTATCTGTCATTTATATTCCTCATGTTGGGAGAAGGGATGATATTCTCTTTCCTCAATCTGTAATATCTTCTAAGTACAAAAATCTCAAATACGCGCTTCATGTATATATGGAATACTTCTTTCTTAAAAAGTCTTCCCACGAGAATGCTGTCCATCCCCGCTCTGTTTGCTCCCCATATATCAGTAAATAGCTGGTCACCGACACAGATGACCTGCTTTTTATCAAGTCCAAGTTTTTCAAGAGCTTTTATATATCCCATTCCGGAAGGTTTCAATGCTCTGTAAACATAGGTGCAGTTATTGGCCTTTGCAAATTTACTGACTCTGGATTCACCGTTATTGGAAACGATAACAGTCCTGAATCCCATGGTCTTAAGCCTGCCGATAAGTTCCTGACACCTGAAATCCGAAGGCGCGTCATGACCTACAAGAGTATTATCGATATCAAAGATCACACCTCTGTAGCCCATCTTATATAATTTTGCAAAATCTATATGATACGTATCCGGTGTCGAAAATGTTGGGTAAAATTTTTTAAAATAATCTTTCATATTATACCTGCACTTTCCAGCAATAATCTTGTATAGGGTTCCTTTGGGTCTCTGTAAAGATCATAAGGCTTCCCGCTTTCAACGATCTTCCCTTTCTGAAGGATCATTACTCTGTCACAGAAATTATACATCGTACGAAGATCGTGTGAAATAAAAAGAATCGTAAGCTTTTTCTTCCTGTGTATCTCCCTCATGAGATCGAGCACCTGTGCCTGTATGGTCACATCAAGTGCCGAAACCGGTTCGTCGGCGATAAGAAGCCCCGGAGCCTGCATGAGAGCAGTACCGATACATATCCTCTGCCTCTGGCCTCCCGAAAGCTCTCCCGGCTTTCTTTGCATATATCCCGCATCAAGCCCTACCTCACAAAGCATCTCTTCTACTTTGGAAAGCCTCTCCTCTGAGGAGTATTTTTTCTTTCCGAGCTTAAGAGGCTCCTGCATTATCCAAGATATTGTCTTGGCCGGATTAAGCGAGCTGTACGGATCCTGAAATATCATCTGGGGATTGGTAACTTCACTTTCGATCTTCCCGCGCTCAAGCGGTACCATTCCAAGCACAGCTTTTGCAAGAGTAGACTTACCGCTTCCGCTCTCCCCCGCAAGCCCCAGTATCTCGCCTCTTCGAACATCAAAATCAAGTCCGTCGAGAACAGTCTTTTTTTCTTTCCGGTTCCCGACCTTATTCATAAATGATACTGTAACATCCGTACCTTTTACAATTATATCTTCAGCCATTGCTTATTTCCTTAAATCTACCGATGGTATGCTGGATATGAGCTTCTTTGTATATTCTTCCTTCGGATGGAGAAAGATCTCATCCGTATCCCCCTGCTCAACGATACGTCCTTTTTGCATTACTATAACATTATGAGTGATCTGTTTGATCAGACTCAGATCGTGAGATATGAAAAGTATGGAAACTCCCGAGTCCTTATTGATCTTTAAAAGAAGCTTTATGATCTGAGACTGAACAGTAACATCAAGTGCTGTCGTAGGCTCATCGGCAATAAGTATCTGGGGATCAGAAACCATGGCTGCGGCGATCATGACACGCTGTCTCATGCCTCCCGAAAGCTCATGGGGATAGGCTTCGTACACACGCTCCGAATCATCAAGCTCTACTTTCTCAAGCCATTCCATGACTTTTGCCTTTCTCTCTTCGTCCGTCATATGTCTGTGAAGGAGAAGTGCTTCTTCAACCTGTTTGCCGATCTTCATCGTGGGATTAAGCGCCGTCATGGGTTCCTGAAAAATGACCGAGATCTCGTCTCCCTGCAAACCTCTAAGATCATGACGCGGCAATGTCAGAAGATTCTTTTCTTCAAAAAGTATCTCACCTGATTTCTCCATCTTCTTTCTGGGAAGAAGTCCCGCCACCGCCAGGGCGGTCATCGATTTCCCGGAGCCTGATTCGCCGACAATACCGAGGATCTCTCCCTTATCCAATGAAAAGGAAACATCCTCCACCACTCTTTCAGGTCTGTCATGATCATGGAATTCAATTGTAAGATTCTTAATCTCTAAAAGCATTATGAGGCCTCTGAAATCCCTTCCGATAAAAGTGCAAAACCAAGCACCATAAGTACGATCACCATTCCCGGAAACAGAGCGTTCCATGGAGCGGTTGCGAGGAGTGCCTGTCCATCCTTAAGCATGAGACCAAGGGATGCTCTCGGAGGCTGAACGCCTATTCCAAGGTAGCTTAACCCCGCCTCTGCCAGTACTGCATTATTGAATCCGATCATAACCGAGCTCATAAGAACAGGAAGGATATTCGGAAGGATATGAACAAATATAATCCTCAGATCTCCCGCACCCATAAGCCTTGCACTCTGAACATAATCCATATTTACCTGTGATTTGAATCCCGATCTTACTATCCTTGCAAAGCTTGGGATAAAAGCAATCCCCAGCGCAACGGTCACATTAAGAAACCCCGGTCCCAGCAATGATACGATCACAAGTGCCAGCAATACACTTGGAAAAGCAAATAGTGCATCATTGATACGCATCAGTATCTCATCAAATTTTCCACCGTAATAGCCCGCCGCGGCTCCCAGGATTATACCGAACCCCGATCCTATCAATACAGTCATGGTGGATATGAAAAAAGTATTACGTATCCCCTCCATCACTCTGCTGAACACATCTCGTCCGCTGTCATCGCATCCGAAGATATGCGCCAAAGACGGTGCGGTATTTCTGATGGATACGTTCATGGCCGTAGGTTCATAAGGAGTATAGAAACATCCTACAAGCGCAATGATAAATATAAGCCCCGTGATCACCAGACCTGCATTGAAATTAAAACCGTGATATTTATTAAAAATCTTTTTTATACTTTTTATAAACGCCATATTATTTACTTATCCTCGGGTCTATACATCTGTATAGTATATCCACGATCAGATTCATCACTATGACCACAACCGCGATGAGAAGGATTATGGCTTCCACCACGGGATAATCTCTGTTTGAAATAGATGTGAGTAATATCCTTCCGAGTCCGGGGATATTAAAGACCTGCTCCACAACTATGGAGCCTGCTATCATATCAGCAACAGCCATGCCCCAGAATGTGATAAGGGGTATGAGCGCATTTTTAAGAACATGTCTGTACATTACCTGCATGGTGGAATTACCTCTGCTGTACGCCGTACGCACGTAGTCCTTGTTCCACTCTTCAAGTATCGCACTTCTAAGAAGCTTGACAGACATTGCACACTTTGGAATAGCTATAGCCACCGAAGGTGCAAGAAGGTATCCGATAAATCCCGCAAAGTTCTGTCTGTAAGATATGTAACCCCCGGGAGTGAAAAATCTTAAGGTCAGTCCGAATATATAAGTTATAAGTATACCTAAGAAAAATGAAGGTACAGCCATTAATATCTGGTTTGAGATATATCCGGCTCTGTCTATGGTACTTCCCATATACTTAGCTAAAAGTAACGCAACAGGAATGGATACTGCTATAACCAGCAGCATGGAGATGATCGTCATGGTAACCGTGATGGGAAGTTTATCTCCTATCATACTGATCACAGTCCTGTTATAACTGTATGATCTGCCGAAATCTCCTCTTATGCAGTCACCAAGCCAGTCAAAATATCTTACGATAAAAGGTCTGTTAAGTCCCATCTGCTCACGAAGCGCAGCTATCATTTCAGGTGTCGCATCGGTTCCGAGTTTTGATATGGCAGGATCACCCGGAATTATCTCAAAAGCCGCAAACACCAAAAAAGATACTCCGAAAAGAGTAAGCAGCATTGATATGATCTTTTTGATTAAATACTTAAATCTCATACTATCTTATTCATAAAAAACCTACGACGGGACAGCCCCCGCCGCAGGTGATGATCAATCGTTTGCTTCGTCGATATAGTAAAGACTTGCAAAATCCTGAGCATATATAGGATAGAACTTATATCCGCTTATCTTGTTGTTCAATGCAACAAATGAAGGCAGGTCCTGAATATATGCACTTGCAGCTTCATCCGAGAGTATCTGTAAGCACTCTTTATACAGAGCGGTCTGCTCCGCATCATCTGTTGATGCAACAGCCTTTGCAAATACTTCATCATACTTTTCGCTGCTGAATTCCATGAAGTTACCATGTCCGTCCGATGTATATCTCTGAAGAAGATTTCTTGCGGTAACGGGATTCAGATCGATTCCGATAACAGTAGCTTCATAATTATGATTTGTGTAAGTATCCGAAAGCCATGAATCCCACTCTACAAGCTTCAGATCGGCTGTGATGCCTACTTCCTTAAGCTCCTCGGATATTACTTCCGCAGTCTTAACATGAGGTGTATATGCAGAAGGAACTGTTATTGAGAATGAAAAACCGTTCTCATATCCTGCTTCCTTAAGAAGCTCTTTTGCCTTTTCCACATCCCTGTTGTAATTATCATTAAGCGCAGGATCATAATATTTGCTGAATGAAGGGAATGCTGCGGAACCGATCTCGGTACCTTCTCCTCCGGATACAAAATCCATGATCTCCTGAGGATCGATGGCATAGCAGATAGCCTGTCTAACTCTTACATCATTAAAAGGCTCAACCGAGTTGTTGAGGTAAAGAGCCTGTGCAAGATTCATGGTACCTACTTCAATATTGAAATTGCTACCTTTAAGCTCGCTTACCTGACTGTCCGTAAGTCTGCAGAACATATCAAGCGAGCCACCCTTAAGATCCATTACTATGGCAGCAGGATCGGAGACGATCTTAAGTGTCACCTTTCCGATGTGAGCTTTCTCACCCCAGTAATCATTGAATGCTTCAAGCTCAACAGACTCCATGGGTGTATGTGAGACAAACTTGTACGGACCTGTACCGATGACCTTTGTCTCAGGATCGTCATTGGATGCCTGAATGATGGCAACGGTCATGTATGCAAGGAAATCGGGATCTGCAGCCACAAGCTTGATCTCGATAGTCTTGTCGTCAACTTTATTTACTTCAGAGATATTGGTGAAAGGTGGAACCAAAGGATCCTGTCCGCCCTCTGCTTTAGAACAGCGTTCGATGGAATAGATCACATCTTCTGCTGTCACATTGCTACCGTCATGAAACTTAACGCCGTCACGGAGCGTAAATGTGTAAGTAAGTCCGTCTTCGCTGACTTTATAATCACTTGCAACAGCAGGTATCAGAGCACCCGTCTCATCATATTTTACAAGACCTTCATAGATATTGAACAGTATCTCCTTGGTACCTGCCGCACTAACCTTGTGCGGGTCAAGCCCGTCATCGAGATCCTGAGGAATACCGATAGTGATCCGGGTATCCGGAGTGTCCGCCGTCTTGCCACCTGTGCATCCGCTCAGTGCAGCAGCCATTGTCATCAGCAATACGGTAAGAATCAATCTTCCTTTTTTCATTGCTTTCATCCTCCTTAAAGATGTATTAAATTGTAAAACCCGTCGGAGCAGTCATTCTTTCGGCTGTGAAATGAATGCTCTCCAAACGGGTTAATTGTATTATGTTACTTCTATATTTTCAAGTAATATTTGATGCGGATCCCTTCTGATCCGAATTTAAATATTCAAATGTTTTTGAATTCCACACTGTATTCGCCATCATCATCCATTTCCATGATGATATAGCTTTTCCCGGAGTCGCCTCTGGGTCTGGATATGCTGCCGGGATTAAGGACTCTCACTGCCCCCATCTCCTCATCCAAAGGAACATGGGTATGGCCGTAGAGTGCGATATCACAGTCATTTTCTTCGGCCGAATAAACGAGATTGGATATATCCCATGAAGCTCTCTGGAGATGACCGTGGGAAGCAAAGAATCTGTGGCCTTCAAGTTCAAAGACCGCAACGGGTCTTAAACTTTTATCATATTGATCGCAATTTCCGCGTATGAAAACTGCGGGTTTTGAAGGAACACCAAGCGCCTTCTCTATATCCGCAGTATCATTTTCGATATCCCCAAGATGGATCAGCATCTCAGGCTTTTCCTTTTTTATAACGGAAATCACGGCATTATTATCACCGTGGGAATCGCTGATTACAAGGATCTTCAATAATCTTCTCCGTTTGTCATGACTTTATTTTTAATGATACCAATGGAGATATATCCGTCCTGTATCGCTCTGATATCACTGCCTTCTTCCGCAGGCTTGATCTTATAGCTCTCCATCCCTACATACCTGCTGCCGTCAGGTCTTGTGATCACGGTATAGATATCATCCCAAAATGCTCTCTGGGAAGGGAATCTGTCATAGAGTATGCCCTTATAAAGATCAGGAACACAGTTTGGAAAATTAACATTCCATGCCTGCCCTCTGGGAAGCTTCTTAGCTAAAAGCTCCCTTGTAATGCTCTCTATATTTGCATCACATACATCCGTATATACAGTCTTATCCACCTTCATAAAATCCGTTTCCGGATCAAATTCATTCTTATGATCAAGAGTTGCTTCCCAGCAAGCCTGTGAGAAGCATATTACAGGCACCTCATAAAGCAGGGCTTCCATTGCGGCCCCCACTGTCGCCGAATACTGGATATCATATCCGCAATTCGAGCCGTTATTGATCCCGGAAAAGACTACATCCGGAAGTTTATCTTTGGAAACAATGCCAAGAAAAGCTGCTCTTATGCAATCTGCAGGGGTTCCTGCCAGAGCATAGGCTTCCACGCCCTCTACAGGGAAGTCGAATTTTCTATAATCCAACTCAAGTCCCAGCGATATATGATGTGACATGGCACTGCTCTGAGTCGCAGGTGCAATGACTGTTACTTCTCCGAATTTCTTCGCATTTTCCGCAAGCTTTATGATGCCGGGTGCTTCAATACCATCATCGTTGGTGATAAGGATCCTCATACTGTAAATTCCTCTTTAGTGTCTGATAAGTGCTATCGCATCTTTAACGGATTCAACCGGAACTATCTTAATATTCTCAATACCTTTTATCCCCTTCACACGCTCTGCGCTGACCTTGGGGATAACGCAGGTCTCATATCCCATTTTAAGTGCTTCCTGCACACGCTGCTCTATCTGGCTGATATTCCTGACTTCACCCGACAATCCCACTTCTCCCATTGCTATCAGTCTGTCACCGGCGGGAACATTAAGAAAGCTGGACGATACAGCCATTGCTATGGCCAGGTCCACCGCCGGTTCTATTATCTTCATTCCGCCGGCGATATTAACATAAGCATCGCAGGCTCCAAGGTGAAGGCCGAGGCGCTTTTCCAGCACTGCCATCAACAGATTTATACGGTTAAGATCGGCACCGGAGGATTGTCTCCTGGGTATACCGAAAGCTGTCTGGCAGACCAGTGCCTGTATCTCAAGAAGTATAGGTCTCGTTCCCTCCATGGAGCAGGAAGTCACCGTTCCGCTGGCGTCTTTGGGTCTGCCCTGCAGAAGATATTCGGAAGGGTTCTTCACTTCTTTCAGTCCCTCCTGCTGCATTTCAAAAACACCGATCTCATTTGTGGATCCGAATCTGTTCTTCACACCTCTGAGGATACGATAGGATGCATGTCTGTCGCCCTCAAAATAAAGTACGGTATCCACCATATGCTCAAGGATCCTGGGGCCTGCAACAGTCCCCTCCTTGGTCACATGACCGACTATGAATATTGATATTCCAAGTGTTTTGGAAAGCTGTAAAAGAACAGCAGTTGATTCTCTTACCTGAGAGACGGATCCGGGAGTACCTGAGATATCTTCGTTGAACATAGTCTGTATCGAATCTATCACAACGATCCCCGGCTTTTTATTTCTGATGGTATCGGATATCATCGTAAGATCCGTCTCGCAAAGGAGCTGCATATCGCCTTTAAATCCGCCAAGGCGGTCCGCACGCATGCGGATCTGTTTCAATGATTCCTCGCCAGAGATATAGAGGACATCCTTTCCGGCATTGGACAATTCCCTGCATGCCTGCAAAAGAAGAGTGGATTTGCCTATACCCGGATCTCCTCCCACAAGAACAAGAGATCCCGGGACTATGCCTCCGCCGAGAACTCTGTCGAATTCTTCTATTCCGGTGGGGACTCTGTCCTCATCCGAAAGTGATATATCGGAGAGAGCCTTCGGAACAGAAGGCTCATAACCGGTACTTTTACTTTTTCTTATGACTGTATCGGATACAGTCTGCTCCGTCATGGTATTCCATGCATGGCAGGAGGGACACTGGCCGCTCCATTTTGCAGATTCATATCCGCATTCCGTACAGAAAAAAACTGTCTTGATCTTTGCTTTTGCCGCCATTAATTCAGGCCTTTTCCACCTTTACTTCAACTTCTCCTGCTCCGGCAAGTTCAAGGCTGAGTGCAAGCTTGCCGCCAAGATTGGTCTTCATCGTACCGATCTGTTTACCTGCCGCAGTAACGTTATAGCCGGTATCCTCAGAGAGTCCGAGAGTTATCTGCGCATCGGCAGGGCCCTCTACTTTAAAAGAAACACCTTCCGCAGTTTCACAAAAACCTGTAACGGATGTTCCGGGAACAGATTCGAAAAGCACAAGTCCGTTCTTTTCAAGACGGGTGATATCGCTGTAGGTCTTTACCTTCATGATATCTCCTGCGTGCTTGAAGTCGTCCTTCTTAGCCTTCTCGCTAAGGGAGTAATCTCCGAAGCTTAAGCTTCCGTCTGCCTCAGTGCGGATGAGTTCTTTAACTGTTGCCATGTCTTTCCTCCTGTGCGGTCTGCCCGCATTTGCTGCCTGCCTTACGGCAGATTACCTTACTGTTTTCATTTTGCCGTCTTCTTTTCCGGCTTGTTCTTTATCCGCTTTTGTTCTTTATCCTTATCAGATTTCTTTTCAAAGACAACCTTGCCGTCCTTAAGAGCTGCGGTCACTTCATCACCGCTCTTTATCCTTCCGGTCAATATCTCTTCGGAGAGCAGATCTTCTATCTCGGTCTGCATCGCCCGCTTAAGAGGTCTTGCTCCCATCCTGGCATCGGTATGCTCATCGATGATCATATTCTTTACTGCCTGTGAGATCTTAAGCCTGATATCCAGCTGTGCTTCGCATCGTTTGCAAAGTCCCGATGTAAGGATCCCGATAATATCCTGCATCTCTTTTCTTCCCAGAGGATGGAATACTATCATCTCATCGATACGGTTGATGAACTCCGGCTTGAATATCCTCTTAACCTCATCCATTACGCCGCTCTTCATACGCTCATATTCCGACTCCTTTGAGGTATGAGCGGTAAATCCAAGATTCTTCGGAGCTATGATACTCTTTGCTCCCGCATTGGATGTCATTATGAGTATCGTATTTTTGAATGAAACCTTTCTGCCCTGGGAGTCCGTAATATGTCCGTCATCAAATACCTGCAAAAGCATATTGAACACATCCGGGTGTGCCTTCTCGATCTCATCAAACAATACTACAGAGTACGGATGCTGTCTTACACGTTCCGAAAGCTGTCCTCCTTCATCGAAACCTACATATCCCGGAGGGGATCCGATCAGTTTGGAAACCGAATGAGGCTCCATGAATTCCGACATATCCACTCTGATTAGAGCATTTTCCGTACCGAATACCAGTTCTGCGAGTGCTTTGGACAATTCGGTCTTACCGACACCGGTAGGTCCAAGGAACAGAAACGATCCTATCGGTCTTCCGGGATCCTGAAGTCCGACACGGCCTCGCCTTATGGCTCTTGATACCGCTCCGACAGCTTCATCCTGTCCGACCACTCTCTTATGAAGTTCCTTTTCAAGAGAAAGCAGTCTCTCGCTTTCCTTCTGTGCGATCTTGCTTACAGGTATCTTTGTCCAGGAGCTCACTGCCTCTGCTATGGCATTTTCATCTACAAAAGCATCTGCTTTCGATGTTTTGTTTTTCTTATTCTTTAATCTCTCCAGCTTCTTTTTTAGAGCTATCTGTTCACGTTTAAGCTCTCCTGCTTTTTCGAAATCTTCCTCGAAGATGGCATTCTCTATCTCTTCTTCCTTGGATCTGATCTCTGTATTCAGATCCCTTATGCCGGGAGTCGCAGTAAGCATGGAAAGCTTCCTGCCTGCACAGGCCTCATCAATAAGATCGATAGCTTTATCCGGCAGAAATCTGTCATATATATATCTTGCGGACAGATTTACAGCAGCTTCAAGCGCATCATCCGTGATCTTAAGTCCATGATGTGCTTCATATTTGGATCTTAGTCCTTTAAGGATAGCCACGGTTTCCTCTTGATCCGGCTCCTCAACAGTAACCGGCTGGAATCGTCTCTCCAGTGCAGCATCCTTTGCAAAATATTTACGATATTCCGTAACAGTGGTGGCACCGATCATATGAAGCTCGCCCCTGGCAAGAGCAGGCTTTAATATATTGGAAGCATCAATGGAGCCTTCTGCGCTTCCCGCGCCTACTACTGTATGGATCTCATCCATAAATAAGATCACATTTCCGTTAGCGGTCACCTCATCCATCAGACGTTTCAAACGTTCCTCGAACTCACCTCTGTAACGGCTTCCGGCCACCATTCCGGACAGATCAAGTGATATGAGTTTCTTATCTTTAAGATTATCAGGAACTTCTCCTGACGCGATCTTTGCCGCTATCCCTTCCACAATGGCAGTTTTTCCGACACCGGGTTCTCCTACGAGACAGGGATTGTTCTTCATCCTGCGGGTTAGGATCCTGAGTACTATAGCAGTCTCATTCTCTCTCCCTATCACGGGATCCAGCTTACCTTCGGCCGCAAGAGCGGTAAGATCTCTTCCATATTGTGTAAGCATCTGACCGGTTTTTCCGGTGCCAGTCGTTTTCCTGTTGTTCTTCTCCTTAACCAGTTCTTTGATATATGCTCCGGTCTTAGGCCCCATGATACGCATGGCATCCTTGTAAAACCCGGAGACATCCAGACCGCATGCAAGCATAAGGCGCAAAGCAATACAGTCCTGCTGGGATACGATGCCAAGCAGGATATGCTCTGTACCTGTACTGTCCACACCTGATCTGGCGGCGATCCTGTCCGCTTCATCAAGCGCTGTCCTTGCTTTTACGGAATAATCTCTCTTCCTGTTACTATTCCGCTCTCCCACAAGTACATCTCCGGAAGGAAGGATCGAATCTTTCATAAGATCCAAAAGACGTTGCTCTGTTATCTGATAGTTCTTAAGCAGTATTGCGGCACTTCCGCTTCCCTCACGGATAAGTCCCAGCAGAATATGCTCCGTTCCTATATACGCGGCATGCATCGCTGCAGCCGCTTTATCGGCAAGTACCAATGCGGTACCGGCCTTCTCGGTATAACTTCCCATTAAAATATCTCCGTCTTTCCTTTAAACCATTCAGCTGTCAAAATCTTCATCAATAAGTCTGTGCAGCAGAGTTCTGTCCACACCCTTACATCTTGCCTTTGCAACAGCCATTTTTATATCATCGGAAATCTCATCCATATCATCGCCTTCACGAAAAGCGATATCAACAACAGCACCTCTTCTGCGGTCTATCCGCAGGTATCCTTCATCCCGCAGCAAAGCATAAGCCTTATTTACGGTATGCATATTTATACCAACTCTCTCGGCAAGCTGTCTCACCGAAGGAAGCCCCTCTCCGGGTTCCAATCCTCCGTAAGCGATCTGCCTGATGACCTGATTCCTTATCTGCATATAATAGGCTTCATTGCTGTTGAAATCTATTTCTATGACCATAAAAAGACTCCTTTTGTTATAAACATGTTATAACAAAAGGAGTCCAGTGTCAATCAAACCGATCTTTACCCTGTATGTCCGAAAGCCCTACAGGATCATCAGTCCTCTTCTTCGGATATGGGTCTTCTTGCTTTTGTATAAGCAGGTGAAGACTGTCTTGCACCGCTTTGAACATTACGTCTTACAGCTGTTCTGGTAACAGGTCTTCCGGTTCTTGCCTGAGCCGAGTTTCTGGTAACGGGAGCACCTTCATATGATGAAGAAGCGCCTGTAGAAACAACGCTTGTAGGCTGAGCGTCAACGGCTCTCTCTCTGACTTCTCTTACATTTGAAGGCTCATTGGCTGTAGCAAAAGACTGTCTGTCAGCGTCTCTGTGTGCATGAACCGTATTCTTGGGAGCTACTGTTGTATGTGATCCCGAAGGACGTGATGCGGGACGGACTGCAGAAGAGCTTCTTCTGGCTGCGGGAGCAGCGCTTCTCTGTGCAGGTCTTGCGCTTCTGCTCCTATCGGGAGCGGCCTTTCTTACAGGTCTCTCTTCCGGCTCATCATCTTCATCTTCGTCATCGTCATCTTCGTCATCGTCATCTTCGTAGTCGTCATCATCATCATCATCGTCATCTTCGTCGTCATCATCATCGTAATAGTTTCTTCCTACGCCTTCGCCGTTTCCGAAGAGACGGATACCGAATACTACCGCTACAAGTAAGAATACAACAGCTGCGATACCGAGAATGATGGTAAGCACCTTGGAAGATCCGCCTGCGGCAGCCTTCTGTGCACCTGCTCCGCTGTTAAATAATGATTCCTTGTATGTTACATATCTATCATCACCATCCTTTGCAATCAGACCAAGGTCCATCAGATACCAGCCCTTAACGCCCTGCTTGTCGGTAGCACATACGATTATAAAATTGCTGTCTGCATTATAATAACCTGTAACCGACTGCTCATCCGAAACTTTAACGGGAGTCTCGACAAATCCTGCGGGGATATTTGTAAGCTTCTCGCTTTCTTCAGGTTCTACAACCGTGATGTCTTCATACAAAAGGCCGGAATCGCTTGATTCGGGTTCTTCCGCAGGAGCTTCCTCAGCAGGCTCTTCGGTTACTTCAGCCGGCTCGGTCTGCTCTATGGGTTCTGCGGTTGCAGTTACTTCAACTAGATCTCCTCTGATATAACCCTCGGATATATTGGAATTCGTAACCTTATACCATGTATGATCTCCTGCCTGTGTTACTTCAACAACAGTGAAGGAGTCTCCGCTCTTTGCCTGACCAACGGGATCGGACGTGGTATCAGCTGATGATCTTACATTAACGCTGTCACCTACAACAGTTACGGTATCACCGGTCTGAGCATCTTCAGCAGCGTGGCCGAATATCCTTGCTGAAAGCATAACAGCTACGGCAATGACAACAGCTGCAACAAGCTTTGCCGTAAATCTAAAATTCTCGTGTCTGACTTTCATTGTTTTCCCTCCATATTTCAAAACAACAATTCGAGAAGCATTATACCACAATTTCATAAATAAACATAATTAAATTATGGTAACCATATTTCATGCTTATGCTTCATCGATGGCCTTGCCTATATCATGGCGCATATATTTATTATCGAAACTTACCCATTCGGTTGCTTCATAGGCTTTGGCTCTTGCTTCCTTAAGGGTTGCTCCCTTCGCGGTAACCCCCAGGACACGACCTCCGTTGGTGACTACTTTTCCGTCCCTGAAAGCAGATCCTGCATGAAAACAGAAATAATCATCCTTATCTTTGAAGTTATCAAGTCCCGTTATCTCAAGTCCCTTTTCATATTTAACGGGATACCCTTCACTTGCGAGGACCACACAAACCGCCGCATTGTCCTCGAACTGAAGTTCAATCTTATCAAGAGTTCCGTCAGTGCAGGCTTCCATTACCTCAAGAAGATCATTCTTCATACGGGGAAGCACTACCTGTGCCTCAGGATCCCCGAAACGGGCATTGTATTCAAGAACCTTAGGGCCGTCCTCTGTCAGCATAAGTCCGAAGAATATGACACCTCTGAACTCTCTGCCCTCAGCACGCATTGCATCCACGGTAGGCTGATATATCTTTTCCCTGCAGAACTTATCAACTTCCTCGGTGTAGAAGGGACTTGGTGAAAATGTACCCATACCGCCGGTATTAAGTCCCGTATCTCCGTCTCCGGCACGCTTATGATCCTGCGCACTTGTCATAACACGGATAGTCTTGCCATCTACAAATGTAAGAACCGAAACTTCCCTTCCGGTCATGAACTGCTCAACAACCATTCTGTTTCCTGCGCTGCCGAACTTCTTATCTTCCATGATCTCTTTAACGCCGGCTTTAGCTTCTTCCTTATCTTTACAGATAAGTACTCCCTTTCCGAGAGCAAGTCCGTCAGCCTTGAGAACAATGGGCATCTTAGCCTTTTCAAGATATTCCAAAGCATCGGAAGGGTTATCGAAGGTCTCATATTCCGCAGTGGGAATGTTGTACTTCTTCATAAGGTCTTTTGAAAATGCCTTGCTGCCTTCAAGGATAGCCGCATTTTTTCTGGGGCCGAATGATCTGATACCGGCCTTTTCAAATTCATCCACAAGACCTCCTGCCAAAGGATCATCGGGAGCGACAACAACATAATCGATTTCTTTTTCCCTGGCGAAAGCCACAAGCTTATCAAATTCCATCACACCTATGGGAACACATTCCGCAAATTCAGCGATACCTGCATTTCCGGGTGCGCAATACATTTTAGTTATCTTCCTGCTCTTACTGAGTCCGGTGCAAATGGCATGTTCTCTTCCACCGCCTCCGATAACAAGTACTTTCATCTGTAATTCCTCCTGCCAAGATACATATTCAGCCGATCTTGATCTTTCCCGCAGCGATCTCATTGATCGTCTCGGGGAGTATCTTCCATTCAGCCTGTTCCATAACACGCTTCTGGAGAACTTCAGGTGTATCACCGTCAAATATCTCCACCGCCTTCTGCTTGATTATCGGGCCGGTATCCGTCCCCTCATCAACAAAGTGTACGGTTGCGCCCGTGACCTTCACACCTCTTGCCAAAGCTGCTTCATGGACTCTGAGTCCGTAGAAACCGTCTCCGCAGAAAGAAGGAATGAGGGAAGGATGTATATTGATTATCCTCTTACGGTATTTAGCAACCATCTTTTCGGGAAGGACTACCAGGAATCCCGCAAGCACTACCAGATCCGGAGCAGCCTCATCAACAGCACCAAGAAGCGCGTCCTGAAAGCTCTGCTTATCAGGGTAATCCGTTCTGGCTACTGCAACTGCCTCGATCCCCGCCTTGGCCGCACGCTCCAATGCATATGCATCCTTCTTGTTTGAAATAACACGGACAATCTCGGTATCGGCTATACGCCCGTCCGCAATGGCATCTATTATTGCCTGCAGATTGGTGCCGCCTCCCGAGACACATACCGCAATCCTTAGCATAATACTGTCTCCTTCTTATCGGATGCTGCTGCTTCACCGATGATATAAGCATTCTCACCTGCAGCTTCCAGAGCTTTAACAGCCTTATCCGCATCATCCGGATCAACAGCTATCACCATTCCGATACCCATATTGTAGGTATTGTACATGATACGCTCTTCGATCTTTCCTGCAGACTGAAGAAGCTTGAAGATAGCAGGAACTTCGTAACTGTCCTTTTTAACCTTTGCACAGATTCCGTCAGGAAGCATCCTGGGAATGTTCTCATAGAATCCGCCGCCTGTGATATGGCTGCAGCCCTTGATGGTAACGCCGGACTCTCTTACTGCCTTAAGAGCCTTAACATAGATCTTTGTGGGCTCGATGAGTGCCTCTCCAAGGGGCTTACCTAACTCAGGGTTATAACGGATGAGATTATCCTCATTCATCTGGAATACTTTTCTCACAAGAGAAAAACCGTTGGAATGAACACCACTGGAGGCGATACCAACAAGCACATCTCCTGCCTTTATATTCTCGCCGGTAATAAGATTCTTCTTATCTGCAGCACCGACTGAAAAACCTGCAAGATCATACTCATCTTCAGGATAGAAGCCGGGCATCTCCGCTGTCTCACCGCCAATAAGTGCACACCCTGCCTGCTTACAGCCTTCAGCGACACCCTTTACGATGGTTGCGATCTTCTCGGGATAGTTCTTCCCGCATGCGATATAATCCAGGAAGAAAAGAGGTTCGCCGCCTGCACATGCAACGTCATTAACACACATAGCAACGCAGTCTATTCCAACCGTATCATGCTTATCCAGGATAAAAGCAAGCTTAAGCTTGGTACCTACACCGTCTGTTCCGGATAAAAGAACAGGCTCATCCATCTCCTTGATCGCTTTTAATGAAAACGCGCCGGAGAATCCTCCGAGGCCGCCCATCACTTCGGGTCTCATTGTCTCCGCAACATACTTCTTCATCAGTTCCACCGATCTGTAACCGGCTTCAATATCTACTCCCGCGTTCTTGTAATCCATTTTTTGATTCTCCCAACTTTATGGTTTTTGTGTTTACGCTTCAGTGTAAAACTTACTCATATTTTTCAAAACCGCATTCCTGCAGCTTTGCATCCTTATCCATTACCTGAGCTTTCATGTCAGTGGTAAGATCCTTAAGTCTTCTGAGAAGAGCCTCATCAGATACTGCAAGGATCTTGGCAGCGAGTATTCCCGCATTCTTTCCGCCATTGATGGCAACGGTCGCAACAGGTATACCTGCAGGCATCTGTACGATAGAATACAGTGAATCACGTCCTCCCAAAGATGTGGTATGCATCGGTATCCCGATCACCGGAAGGGGGAAGATGGCCGCACACATTCCGGGAAGATGAGCCGCCATTCCGGCACCTGCTATCACAACCCTGATCCCTCTGCTCTCTGCAGTTTTTGCATACTCGAAGAACTCATCCGGCTCACGATGTGCAGAGATGATCCTCATCTCAAAATCCACACCGAGCTCCTTTAAGACTTCGGCAGCCTTTCTCATTACTGGCATATCGGAATCACTACCCATAACTATACTAACCTGCGGCATTTCTTTGTCCTCCTGTTATCCTGTTAACTGCATTTTTCTGCAGCTGATATCAATATTCTTCGAAAGCTTTATTCAGCTCTTCTGTTCCCGGAAGAGAAAATCTTCCGTCTTTTATTATCACTGTTTTGGTACCGTCATATCCTACCGCTTCAAGAAGCCCCAGTTCCTCATACGGGATAGTCACATCCGTATGGCAGTTGAAGTATGCTTTAAGAGGATCGTCCTTCCTGAGTATTGAAATCTCATTATCTCTGGATACGATCTCCTTCCCGTCAGGATTATACACCGAAATATCCTCGGCATGCGAGTAGCAACTGTCTCCCACCGCAAAATGAGGCCCTGTCTTTTCGGCGATGAGTATCGGCAGGAACGCTTCAAAACCGTATTTTCTTGAAAGCACATATGCTGTCGTATTGGTACCTATGGCAGCTTCTCCCATGGGCAGATCCTTTTGATGGAAGAGGATGTTTTCTTCAATATACTTCCGGCATTCCGACTCATCCTCAAAATTACCGCATGAGTATCCTGATACCCTTCCGTCAGTGAAATCAAGTTCAAGATCCTTAAACTCAAGTTCATTTAAGTATACTCCTGTCACGTGGAGCACTCCGTTTGTCCCCTTTAGAACAGGCGTGGTAAATACTTCTCCCACCGGTATGTTCACATCCGCAACACAGTTTTCAAACTTGGTCTGATGACCGGGATCTTCCAGTTTCATCAGATGGACAGTAAGATCAGTCCGGTTGTCCTTCATACCCTTTACATGTATATATTCCGCCGTATCAAGAACATCAATGATGCTCTGCTGTATCTTCGTGAACTTCTCATTATCAAGAGTATTGATCTTTATGACGGCTTTGAATATATCCTCAAAATCATCACCTATCTCCGGCACGGGAAGAGCCATGATAGTAAAGCTTCTTTCTTCACCGGGTATATAATGATTTGTCATGGTTCCGGATTCGGTTCTGAATCTCGTAGCGATCTTTTGCTGTTTCTCACTTAAGTGAAGTACAGTCTGCTTGCGCTTTGGAACAAAGGGCCTGGTACCAAAACACTCAAGAACTGCCGGGCCCGCATGGCCTTTTGCTTTATCATGATACTGTTCCCATGCAGCCTTTAAGCATTCAAGATGTCTCGTCACCAGCTGTCCGTCCAGTATAAGAGCCTGATCTTCCTGATGATCGAAATCATACTGTGGATTCGGATTCGCTCCGAAGAAACCGTTCTTCGATACGCTGTAATTCCTGAACAGTCCCTGTTTTGCGCGATATATCACACACTTCAGGCCTGTGGCTTCAAAATTATCTATGACCTTTTTTATAATACGTTCAAATCCCAAAGGATATCTGATATTCACGGAAGTCTTCTTTGAAAGATCTTTTCCCGTAAGAACAAATCCTCTTCTGTAACCTTCCGTAAAAGTGGAAGCCATGCTCTCTATCTCATCCTCTTTAAGAGAAGCCAGGAATTTAGCAGTCTTTATCTCATTTTCAGTTATATATTCACCGAAGCGATAAAGGTAATCCGTATCTTCTCCGGATGAACTGATATTCGAACTGATTATCTTATATGCAAAATCTTTTCCGGGATCCACCAGATCGGCAATACGCTTGACGCTTTCCGTCTCATAATAATCACTTACGTACAGGTAAATATCCTTTCTCAGATATTCTGCAAGCTCCTCATCGGAAACCTGCTCTTCCAGGAAATCCCTCACTGTGGAATAAAGCTCAAGCAATAGTTCCATACGGATCAGGATACCATCTGTATCATTTTCAAACGCACACGCAATGGCGGATCTCATTTCCGCAGCGATCACGCTGACAGCGCTTCCGCATTTTTCTCCGAATACCGCTTTGGCATGATCCGGATTGGTATAACTGTTTTCGTAATTCTCAGGAAGTATATCTGCGTAAAGCTCTTTGTTGAAAGCCTTTAATTCATCTGCCGGAACTTTCGATACGTCATCACCGATCCTGTCTGCGATCTCCTTTATCCTCAGAAGCAGAGACGCCTGAACACAAAAAAAGGAAAACCATTTTGAAGATTCTCCGTCTTCCGCAATTTCCTTTAAACGGATACAGCTTAACTCCAGCCTCTCTTTTAAGATCTCATCCGTTGATTCTATTTCAAAATTACCAAATTCTTCCATAAATCAGTTTTAATATCATCCTGCAATAAAACTCTCTGTGAACATTACCCACACTGTGAATATGGTACCCCCGTTTAATAATATCCCGAGATTCGGGAAAAAATAATAGAGATCCCGCTTCAGCCTTGAGTAAATCCCCAGTACAAGACCGACCACAGCCATGATCAGTCCGAGGAATACCGCCAATGCATACTGCGGTGCCACCTCGCCTCTTGCAAGAAATCCGAGATATACTGCAAGCCCTAACGTGATCACCGCTATGGAGCCGAGTATCGTGGACATTATCCCCGTAAGAGGATGTTTCTTATTTGTAAATTTGTAATGACCTAAAAGTCCCATTTCAGAACATGATCTTGCTCTTACCGGAAAGGAGACGCGCTCCCGAAATGATCATGAAAACGCCCACGGTAACACCTACAACAACGCTGACCACACCGAGTGCGATATTAAGACCTCCGGTATGTTTCATTATCTTATAGATCTTCTCTTCCATGTTTTTTCCCTTCTTTATTTATCAGGCTTTTGCGCCATACTGTTCATAATATGCAGCGATAGCTTTCTTGATATCTTCATCGAATGTAGGCTCAAGATACTCTCTTACATCTGCCATGGTTACTATGGCAGCAGTGGGAAAGCCGTACTTATCCTGTATCTCAAGGAGAGCTGACTTATCACTCTCAAGTCCCTTCTCCATTCTGTTAAGCGAAACAATAAGTCCCCTGATCTCAACCTTTGCCTGTGCATTGATGATGGGATATGTCTCCTCAATGGATTTACCTGATGTTGTAACATCCTCGATCATCACGACCCTGTCTCCGTCGTTTAGCTTGGATCCCAAAAGGATACCCACATCACCGTGATCCTTGACTTCCTTTCTGTTGGAGCAGTAGCGTACCTCCTTGCCGTAAAGCTCACTGAAAGCAATGGCAGTTGCTACCGAAAGAGGTATTCCCTTGTATGCCGGTCCGAAGAGTACATCAAAATCAGTTCCGAAATTATCATGGATCGCTTTGGCATAAAATTCTCCGAGACGCTTCAGCTGAGAACCTGTTACATAAGCCCCCGCATTCATGAAAAACGGAGATTTTCTACCACTCTTTAAGGTAAAGTCTCCGAATTTGAGGACTTTGCTCTCTATCATGAAATCTATAAATTCTTTCTTATACTGTTCCATTTTTTCCCTCCGCGTCAAACATATACGCTCCGATTTCGCGTGCTAATTTTATCATAAACGGCTTTCATTTTCAAGATTAGCGGTCTGTCCGGATCCCGCCCCGTCATTTCCTTTTCGGGATCTTTTAAATTTGATCTGAGCCAGAATTATGGCCGCAAACATGAAGCAGCATCCCATTAACTCGTCGGCTGTCATCCTCTCCCCCAGGATCAGCGCGCCCCCCAAAGCAGCAAATACCGATTCAAGGCTCATGATCAAAGATGCCACTGCAGGATCGGTTCCCTTTTGCCCGATTATCTGAAATGTATAAGCCACACCGCAGCTCATTATCCCGGCATACAGGATGGGGATCCATGCATCGGCGGTCATGAGATGTGATAACCATACTCTTTGGCTGACGCTGTCCGTACCCACCTCAAGAAAGAATGAAGGGATTATACCCAGTGTTCCCGAAACAAGAAACTGTATACAGGATAATTTAACGCCGTTTACCTTCGGCGAAAAATGATCCACTGTAAGTATATGAACAGTAAAACATACCGCACACAAGAGCACCAAGGCATCATCAATCCCGATGCCTCCCGTTCCCGTTTTCAGACAGAGCATATACAGCCCCACAAGTGCCAGAAAAACAGCCAACCATACATTCCATCCGCATTTCTTTTTGAGAAACAGTCCGAAAACAGGGACCATAAGAATGTAAGTTGCAGTTATAAATCCGGCTTTACCCGCATCGCATCCCAGATTTATTCCAAGCTGTTGAGTATTGCTGGCAAAAAACATCAATACTCCGCAGATAACTCCCGCTTTTACAAGAGTTTTCCTGTCGTATCTTTCTTTATCTTTTCCCCTGTCGAAGATCAAAAATACAGGCACAAGCACTGCACTTCCCAGAAGGCTTCTTATGCAATTAAATGTAAAAGGACCTGCCGTGTCTCCTCCACTGCTTTGAGCCACGAATGCAAGTCCCCAAATGATTGCTGTTATAAAAAGTAATATCGCATGCATTATTGTTTTAAAACCGACTTAAGAAAGCTTATTGTCCTTTCCTTCTTCGGGTGTTCGAAGATCTCTTCCGGAGTCCCTTCCTCCATAACAATACCATCTGCCATGAACAGAACCCTGTCTGCCACTTCTCTTGCAAAACCCATCTCATGAGTTACGCAGAGCATCGTCATCCCTTCGGATGCAAGTTCCTTCATAACATTCAAAACGTCTCCTACCAGTTCGGGATCAAGCGCCGAAGTAGGTTCGTCAAAAAGCATTATCTCAGGCTTCATGGCCAACGCTCTTGCTATGGCAACTCTCTGCTGCTGTCCACCCGAGAGACGGTTGGGATATTCATCCGCCTTCTCCTCAAGACCGACTTTGGCCAACAGCTCCATGGCCTCTTTTTTTACTGTGTCTTTATCGGCCTTTTTAACTTCGACCGGTGCAAGCATCACATTTTGAAGAACGGTTTTATGGGGGAAAAGATTAAAACGCTGGAAACACATTCCCATTTCAAGCAGCAGTTCCTGTCTCTTTTTACGGTCCAGCTTCTCTACCGTTTTATCATTTTCTCTGTGAAGGAACATATCGCCTTTGATAAATATCTTTCCTCCGGTTATCTTCTCAAGCTGGTTAAGAGATCTCAAAAAAGTGGATTTTCCCGCACCTGAGGGTCCTATTATGCAGATAACTTCGCCCTTTTTTACCTTGAGACTGATATCTTTTAAAACTTCAAGCTCACCGAAGTTCTTCTGAACATGTTCTGTTTCAAGTATGTATTCGTAATTCTCCATTGATTATCCCCGATCGGCTGAATTTCTTATTCATAAACGGAATATTTCTTTTCAATATTTTCAAACAGTTTGCTGAATACGGCCGTTATGATCAGATAGATGATAACCGCCGGAACAAATACCAGATAGTCACCGGCATTGGCAGCGACAATGCTGTTGGAGATCTGCGTGATATCCGCCAGACCGATAGCAAATACGATGGAAACATCCTTTAAGATCATTATGAACTCATTACATACAGGCGGGATCATTCTCCTTACTGCCTGAGGAATGATTATCTTTGTCATGGTCTGACGGTAATTCATGCCCAGAGCCCTGGCAGCTTCATTCTGTCCCTTATCTATGGACTGAATAGCCGCTCTGACGATCTCGGCACAATAAGCTCCGGAATTGAGCGAGAATGCAATGAACGCCGCTGCAAAAGCTCCCCGGTTAACCGCTTCGAGTCCGCTAAACAGACCTCTCCATGTAAATCCGAGTATTCCGGGTACCGTAAAGTAAATTACCAAAAGCTGCATCAAAAGAGGAGTTCCTCTAAAGAAGAAAATATAGCCGGAGCAGAGTTTTGAGAGCCACTTTCTCTTGGAGATCTTTCCAAGTGCCAGTACCGTTCCGAGAAGAACGCCGACTATTACCGTAAGTATGGTAAGCACTATGGTAAGCTTAGCGCCGTGTATGAGACTCTCACCGCAGCCGAGTATCCTGTATGTGTAGTTGACCATCTGGCCAACTATCCTTGCAGCGCCTTCATCGGCTATGAAAACCTTGCCTGCAAATCCCACATATCTTTCTATGCGCTCATTTGCACCCGATGAAGAAAAAGAGCAGTAATTGATAAAGATCAGATCATTATATGTGATAGTCACATATTTTCTCTTGGGTCTTTTGCTGCCGGATTCCTCGCCGTTTTCCGGCTCAGCCTGCACTTCTCCGGTCGCTTCGCCGACTGCCTCATTATCTTTGGCGATCAGAGCCTGCATCTCGGGTGTTGCCTGAGAGATCATGGTAGCCTGATCAGGCTTAAACATTCCCAAAATGGCGATAGCTATAATAACAAGAACCAGGATCAGTAAACTGACCCCGGCTCTCTTACTTAATTTTTTTTCGTTTTCTTTCTTAAGTTCAGAACTCATCTCTCAACACCGTCGGATTCCGATAGTTAATCATTCAGCTGAACCAAACCAGTATTCATATATCTCATCTACTGTTCCGTCAGCTTCCATCTCTGCAAGCACCTCATTGATAGCTGTCTGAAGTCCCTCGTTATCTTTGCCGATGGCGATACCGAATGACTCGGGTTCAGCTTCATCAAGATATGCGATCCTGTACTTATCAGGGTAAGAAGCAACAAATCCGTCAGCTACGGTTGAATCGGCAACAACAGCATCAACCTCGCCGTTTGTAAGCTGTGTAAAGCAGCTTGTTACTTTTTCACTTGCTACGATCTTAACAGAGATAGTACCTGTAGACTCGTAGTCACCGATAAGCTCATCTGAAGTTGTTCCCTTCTGAAGTGCTACAACCTTGCCGTCAAGATCGTTGAAAGAAGCGATGGTCTCATCACTGTCAGCGGGAAGAACCACTGCCTGATAGTTATTGATATAAGGAGCGGAGAAAAGCATTGTCTCCTGACGCTCGGGAGTGATGGTGCATGCTGAGCATACGATATCATAATTTGTACCGATACCTGCGAAGATACCGTCAAAAGATGTATTGATGATATTAAGCTCAAGGCCGAGTCTGTCAGCAACTTCGCTGATTATATCGATATCAAAACCAACGGGAGTTGTACCGTCTTCAGCGAATTTCTCGAAAGGAGGATAACCTACTTCACAACCTACCGAAAGCACTCCGTCAGCCAAAAGAGTATACTCTGCTGTCTCTGCAGCTTCGGTTGCAGCCTCTGATGCAACTGTTTCTTCTGATGCGGCAGTTGTAGCTTCATCCGAAGATTCTGTTGTTTCGGGAGTCTCCGGCTGTACTGCAGCGTTTCTGTCTTCTGTTGTTGTGCAGCCTGCAAGTGCGGATACCGAAAAGATCGCAGCTGCTGCAAGTCCCATCATTCTCTTTTTCATAGTTCTCTCCTTTTGCGTCCCGTGACGCATCATTTTTCCTCCGACACAAAAGGGCTGCGCATGCGAGCATGCACAGCCCCTTCGCTGTCTGCATTACGGAAATAAAAGTAATGCATTTTCATTATTTTGTCAACTTATTTTGTACCTAATGCACCAAGAATATCTTCTTTCATATCAAGCACTGCAGCCCTTGCGGCATCTGCATAATTTGCTTCGCCGAAGCTTGAATATTTTTCCTGTGTATAAGCAGCTATGATACCTCTTGATGAGTTAACTATGGCTCCCAGTCCGTCATGGTTAAAGAAGTGCACAAGATCTGCGCCCTTTCCTCCCTGTGCACCGTAACCGGGAACAAGGATGAATGCTTTGGGCATGATATCGCGCAGCACTTTGCCTTCTTCGGGATATGTGGCACCGACTACTGCGCCGACATTGCTGTATTCTCCGTCCATACAGTCGCTTCCCCATTCATCAACCTTCTGAGCAACCCACTCGGAGATCTTTCTTCCGTCCGTAACGCGGTCCTGGAATTCACCGCTTGAAGGATTTGAAGTCTTGACCAGAACAAATATACCTTTGTCCTCTTCCTTGCAGACATCGATGAAGGGCTTAACGCCATCACTTCCGAGGTAAGGATTAACAGTTGCGAAATCCTCTTCGAAACCTCTGAATTCTTTTCCGCCGAGAGTTACATGGCCGAGATGTCCCTGGGCATAAGCTGCAGATGTGGATCCGATATCGCCTCTCTTGATGTCGCCTATGACAACAAGACCTTTTTCCTTGCAATATTTTACGGTACGGTCAAAAGCTATAAGTCCGGGTATGCCGAAAGTCTCATACATAGCGATCTGAGGCTTTACTGCAGGGATAAGATCTGCAGTCGCATCAACTATTCCCTTGTTGAATTGAAATATAGCTTCTGCTACACCTTCGGGATTTTCTCCCTTTTCCTTATAAGCCGCATCCAGCAAATACTTCGGGATGAACTTAAGCTGAGGGTCAAGTCCCACAACTATGGGAGCGGTCTTCTGGATCTTGTCAATAAGCTTTGAAATCATTGTATTTCCTTTCATACTCCGGCAAGCGCATGCTCTTCGGCGTACTTCTTGATGTTGGATGCATTTGCATACTTTTTAACATCATCGCCGTCAACGACTACAAGAGTCGGCGCCTGTCTTATTTTATATTTCTGTGCAAGTTCGATATTTTCCTCAGCATCGATCAGCATATAATCGATATTCTTGAGATACCCTTTTACAAGCTTGCAATTGGGACATGTCTTTGTGGTAAAGAGATACTTGATCTGTTCGGGCTTTTCAACCGTAACGGACGAACCCTCATCGAAAATATCACTCATTGTCACCACAGCCGACTTCGTACGCTTTAATGAAGACTTGGTCATATCATAGTTAACGCGGTCGGCATATTCCTGAAGCTTTCCGTCATTCCAGTTCTGAACGGGACGATAGTAACCCGTGATCCTGGAGTATACCTCTGTTCTCTTTCCGCAGTGAGGGCACTCTTTAACCTCGCCCTTAAGATATCCGTGCTCTGAACAGATAGAATATACAGGTGAAAGTGTATAATAAGGCAATCTGTAATTTTCCGCAACTGTTCTTACAAGAGTTGCAGCAGCCTTCCAGTCAGGAAGCTTCTCGCCTAAGAATGCATGGAATACCGTTCCGGAAGTATAAAGTGTCTGAAGCTCATCCTGAATATCAAGCGCATCAAAAATATCAGCCGTATATCCAACAGGAAGATGAGAGCTGTTGGTGTAATAAGGTGTATCTCCCTCACTTCCGGCAGTCCTGATAGCAGGCCATTTTGCCTTATCATGCTTTGCAAGTCTGTAAGCGGTACTCTCGGCGGGAGTAGCCTCAAGGTTGTAGAGATCACCGTACTCTTCCTGATAATCGGAGAGTCTGTCACGCATATGATTGAGTACTTCCTTGGTGAATTCCTGTGTACGCTTGTCTGTCATATCCGCGCGAAGCCAGTTCGCATTAAGACCAACCTCATTCATTCCCACAAGACCGATGGTGGAGAAATGATTATTAAAGGTTCCGAGATATCTCTTGGTGTAAGGATACAGTCCCTCATTAAGAAGCTTGGTTATTACTCCTCTCTTGATCTTGAGACTTCTTGCAGCGATATCCATAAGTCTGTCAAGGCGCTTGTAGAACTCGCTCTTGTTTGTGGAAAGATAAGCGATCCTTGGCATATTGATGGTTACAACGCCCACAGATCCGGTACTTTCTCCGGAACCGAAGTATCCGCCGGATTTCTTTCTGAGCTCTCTGAGATCAAGGCGAAGTCTGCAGCACATACTTCTTACATCACTGGGCTCCATATCGGAGTTGATGTAATTCGAGAAATAAGGTGTACCGTATTTTGCTGCCATCTCAAAGAGAAGACGGTTGTTTTCCGTATCCGACCAGTCAAAGTTACTTGTTATTGAATATGTGGGGATGGGATACTGGAATCCTCTTCCGTTCGCATCACCCTCGATCATGGTCTCAAGGAATGCCTTGTTGACCATATCCATTTCCTTCTTACAATCCTTGTAGCAGAAGTCCATATTCTTACCGCCTACGATGGCAGGAAGCTCGGCAAGATCAGCAGGCACCGTCCAGTCAAGGGTTATATTCGAGAAAGGAGCCTGTGTACCCCAGCGGCTGGGTGTATTCACACCGAAGATAAATGTCTCTATGCACTTCTTTACCTCACGGTATGATAAGTTATCAACTTTTACAAAAGGTGCAAGATAAGTATCAAATGATGAAAATGCCTGTGCTCCGGCCCATTCATTCTGCATTATGCCAAGGAAATTGACCATCTGATTGCAAAGAGCCGAAAGATGAGATGCCGGTGCAGATGTGATCTTTCCGGGGATACCGCCCAGTCCTTCCTGGATAAGCTGTTTTAATGACCAGCCTGCACAGTATCCGGTAAGCATCGAAAGGTCATGGATGTGGATATCTGCATTTCTGTGTGCATTGGCGATCTCTTCGTCATATATCTCGGAAAGCCAGTAATTGGCAGTTACGGCACCCGAATTGGAAAGGATCAGTCCACCCACGGAATATGTTACGGTAGAGTTCTCCTTAACACGCCAGTCCTCAACCTTCACATAGCTGTTAACAACGTCTTTGTAATCAAGTATGGTAGACTTCATCTCACGCATCTTCTCATGCTGCTTGCGGTATAAGATGAATGCCTTAGCCACATCGGTATATCCGGAAGTCTCAAGGACCTTCTCCACGCTGTCCTGGATCTCCTCTACATGGATATCCCCGTCCTTTACCTTATCCTGAAAATCCGCAGTGACTTTGAGCGAAAGCATATCGATGATATCGTTGTTGTAAACCATCTCGGTAGCCTCAAATGCCTTGCGAATGGCATCCCCGATCTTAGTTAACATAAAATCTGCTTTCGATCCGTCTCTCTTGATTACGCTAAACATACCCTCTCATCCTTTCTCATACAAGATATAGTCCGTTTCCCCTGTTTTTGGCGATAATAGTGCCATGTTTCGAACTCACTAACTTGATTTCACTGTCTGTTCTTTGCGGATTGTGTAAACAGAACGTTTACATAACTGCCGAATTTGACCGTGTATTTGTATTCTATCAGAGGGCATTTAGGCTGTCAATAAAAAAACACAATATCTAATGTATACCTTTCAAGGTTAACACAAGATATTGTGATGTTTGAAGCAGAACAGTTGTTGAATCTGCACAAATTTACGCAGGATTATCTAGTAATTAAAAACGCATATTCCTTTTCCATAGCTTCATCCGGGCCGTATATCTCAAGATAGCCGGCAGCAAGCTCGGCAGCAGTCTCATAATCTCCCATATACTCCCTGCATACTATCTCATTGCGCTTCATAGTCTGCATATAAGTATTGTTTTCGGCAATGGATATCCCTCTTGCAAATGCATCCGCAGCCTTATCATATTCTCCCTGCTTTGCATAATAAAGCCCCATCTCGTTGCAGACAGACGGATCCTCATGCTCATCCAGGAAACCCTGATAGATTGCAGAAGCATTCTCTCCCTTATCCAGGTCCTGATAGCAGCGTCCCAGCATCCTGATCAGATCCGTATCCGAATTCCCGGTACTTCTTGCATGTTCAAAATAATTAGCCGCTTCCTCTACCTGACCGGAGTAATAGCATATCCTGCCGTTGTCATAGTCATTTAATTTCGACTTATCAAGAGCCTGGGCCGCGGTCAGAAATTCAGCGCCCTCGGATTCCTTTCCGAATTTGGCATAATCCTCATATATGTCAATATAAATACCGCCATTGTGCTTTCCGGCATTACTTGCCTTGTTGAAATCCTCGCCGGCTCCTTCAGTCTCTCCGATAGAAAGCCTGAGCTTGCCTCTCTCCAACATGGCAGCCTCATCCCCCGGATTGACGGCAATGACCGCATCAAGGCGTTCAATGGCCTTATCCGTCTCTCCAAGCTTTGCATAGGATACGGCAAGATAATAATTGATATCACACTCAAGGCTGCCGTCAGCAGTTCCCGCGGCTTTCAATGCATTATTAAAATGCTGTACGGCTTTGCCATACTCAGCACGCCCCATATATGCCAGTCCGATACCGCGTTCCGCTTCTTCCCTGAGAGCTTTACTCTCGGTAGCCGGGAGAAGTATCTCAATAGCGGCATCATATTCCTGAAGAGCCACTTTATTCAGCCCCTCTTCAATCGGGTCGGAGGCAGGCCTGCCACAGCCCCAAAGAAGCAAAGTCATGGATGCGGCAGCAATTGTATGAATGATCTTCTTTATCTCTCTGTCCATTACGATCGTTCCCATATCATAAGATGTCATTTCCGGGATCGTATACCCCTTATCCCTTATCAGGATAATAATACAGCATCCGCACACAAAACGCAAAGTACTGTCCCGCCGGAAACCGCCCGATGTATCCGTTTTGTTAAAGCAATAAAAAATCTCCCTCATGGGGAGAAATATATTTAAAAGCAGCTGGGCCGGCCGGATTCGAACCGGCGCATGCAGGGATCAAAACCCTGTGCCTTACCGCTTGGCGACAGCCCAGGAGGGTGGGTAGAGGGACTCGAACCCTCGGTCTCCAGAACCACAATCTGGCGCGTTAACCAACTACGCCATACCCACCATTTTGCCATCAATTAAAGGCTGTCCTTATTCGATCGTTTTCACGATCAATGTGCCCGAAGGGATTCGAACCCCCGACCCACGGCTTAGAAGGCCGTTGCTCTATCCAGCTGAGCTACGGACACACGCTACTTTCAGACGCGAGAGTTATTATCCCAAAAAAAACAGGGGATGTCAACCCCTGCTTTTCTTTTTTTTATATTTTTATAAATATTTATACAGACTTCAATGAATAAGTTCCGTTACCGTGTTTGGTGAATTTACCCATCCATTCTCTCGCCTTGTTATTGCCGTTATTTGCAGCCTTTGCAAAGTGAGAATATGCCTCCGTATAATTCGGACCTCCGTTGATCGGAAGGGTCCTGAGATAGCCGATGACATATTCGGCATCTTTCTCGCCCTCTTCCAGAGCCTGAGAAGCATAATCATAAGCCTCCCTGTACATATCGTCATCAGGCTTATAGCCCACCAGACGATCCGGATTGGAAAGGCAATAAGCAATACGGTATTTTGCGAAACGGTCATTACTGATGAGCGAGAGCAGCTTCTTGTACCACTCAACAGCCGCCCTGGGATCACGCTTTACACCGGTACCGTAGTCATATGCAACTGCAAGATTACGGATGCCGGTCTCCTCACCCGCTTCAGCGCCTTTAAGATTCCATGCAAAAGCTTCCTTTGGATCGCGCTTTACGCCGTCTCCATAGAGATAGCAGCGTCCAACCATCGCTATGCCCTTGGGACTTCCAAGTTCTGCACTCTCTTTGTAGCATTCAAAAGCCTTAGCCATATCCTTTTCAACCGATACACCGTCCTTATAGACCTTTGCCAATGCTAACAGAGCCCTGATCTTCTTGGAATCATCCTTCATCAGTTCTTCGTCTTCCAAAGTCATCTCAAGGATATTCTTAAGGCATTCCGGCTCATCGGGCAGTTCCGTGCGATTCCTTAATATGTATTCACTGTAACAGAGCCCCGATGCACCTCTTCCGTGCTCAGCAGCATCCTTAAGGAGAGGAAAAGCAAGCTTGAACGCATTCTCCTCATAATAGTGTACACCTAAAAGATCTTCAACATCGATGAAGCAGGAATTATCCGCTTCTTCAGACATCTTTACTCCGGACTTGTTCTCATATTCATGATAACGATCGAGAACAGCTTCAAGGGAACCTTTGCCTTCGTGAGCTCCTGCCTTCATGGCTTTGATGGCTTTGGCAGCATCCTTGTCCGCACCGGCTCTCATCTCCTCGAGCTTTTTGAGCTCTTCCTCGCGCTTTCTCTCTTCTTCTGCTATACGTGCCGCTTCCTCAGCAGCCTTCCTTTCTTCTTCAGCTTTGCGTGCCGCTTCTTCCTCGGCGCGTTTCCTTTCTTCTTCGGCCTTGCGTGCCGCTTCCTCGGCAGCCTTTCTTTCCTCTTCGGCTTTGCGTGCTGCTTCTTCCTCAGCGCGTTTCCTTTCCTCTTCAGCCTTACGAGCCGCTTCCTCGGCAGCCTTTCTTTCCTCTTCGGCTTTGCGTGCCGCTTCTTCCTCAGCACGCTTCTTTTCTTCTTCAGCTTTGCGTGCTGCTTCTTCCTCGGCACGTTTCTTTTCTTCTTCAGCTTTGCGTGCCGCTTCCTCGGCTGCCTTTCTTTCCTCTTCAGCCTTGCGTGCCGCTTCTTCCTCGGCGCGTTTCTTTTCTTCCTCGGCCTTGCGTGCTGCTTCCTCGGCTGCCTTTCTTTCCTCTTCAGCTTTGCGTTCCGCTTCTTCAGCAGCACGTTTCTTTTCTTCCTCAGCCTTGCGTGCCGCTTCCTCGGCGCGTTTTTTTTCTTCCTCAGCCTTGCGTGCCGCTTCTTCAGCAGCCTTCTTCTCAGCTTCTGCCGCAGCTTCTATCAAAGCATCTTTCGAAACATCTTTTGCAACCTCTTTTGCATCCTTATTATCCTTAGCTGCGGAAATATTTACCGCAGGCACAGGTGCCGCACTCCGGACAGGCGCAGGCTGTATCTGCTGAGAAACAGGAGTAACAGTCATCTGCGGTGACTGAACCGGCGCTACCACCGGAGCTACCGTTTCAGTCACATTGTTCTGAACGGGAGCACCGGTAGGATTCTGTGGATGAGTATCCTCCTGAGGCAGACTCCATACAGCCGCTGCAGGCTGAACATATTGATTCTCTTCTTTCTTGTTTGATGCGGAACTTAATCTGCTCGATGAATTGAGATTGATCTCGGCATCTCCACCCAGCGAAGACGAAAAATCCTCCGGAGATTTAAGAAAATCGAGTTCCGGGAGAGGCTGTGCCGATGCCTGTGATGTCTGGACAGGCGCAGCGGATTTCTGCATTCCGGAAGTCTGATTATCCGCACCTACAATACTGTCGGGCGCGACATAATCACTGCCCTTCCTGTCAAGGAACGACAGATCTATACCGCCTTCTGTAGGTTTGCCACACTTCCAGCAGAACTTAGCCTTGCCTTCAAGTGTCTCACCGCAATATATACATTTCTTGGTCTTCGGAGCGATCTCAAAACCAAAGACCGAAGCTGTTTCCGTGATGTCGGAGGATCCGCATTCACCGCAGAATTTGTCTTTCCTTCCAAGTCTGTGTCCGCAGTTTGCGCAAACTCTAGCCATTGAACTTACCCCCATGTAAAAATTGCATTAAAAAAAGGATTTATCTGTCAAACATTATAGTATAGATTCACAAATTAGTAAAGAGATTTAGATAACTCAGGGTACAAAAAACCGCCTTGAAAAGGCGGTTAAAGCTTTTATTTTATTGACTTTCAGCCGCTATTCGGGGAATACCACATACCGTGTCTGTCTTCCGAAAGCAACAGCTTCCTCATGAGTGTCAAAATATATATCAATATGATTTCCTTCTACCATCCCGCCGCAGTCTTCAGCCACAAAGGAACCCAGACCTTCTATCTCTATCCTGGTGCCGTAAGGTATCACATTCGGATCTACTGCGATGGTCCTGCCGGCTGTAGGTATCGTTCCGGTCGCAGTATGCTGTTCCACGCCTGTGACCTCAGAGGAGAATTTACCGCAGCATTTCTCACACGGGCAGTAACCCGTACATGTAAACGCAAGAGCTCTTCCACCCGCCTTGGTAATATCTTCCACCCTGCTGAACAGACACGCAGACATCACATAACCTTCATAACCGTTATATTTTACAAGGCAGTAATCGTCCTTTATATTTCCAATGACTTCAACCGCAGAGCCTTCGGGGATCGCAGTCACCCATCCGAAAGACTTTCCTGCTCCGTCTCTCATATTTACATCAGCAAGAGTACAATACAGGACACCTTCCGCTATATCTTTTGTCTCCTCGGGTTCGGGTTCATCCGCAACTTCGTGATCGCTATTCATGGCTGCCGTTGAAAAAGCCGATACTGCCTTAAGCACCTCAACCCCGGAAACATTCCGGTCATCGGAGGATTTTTTTACGGCGCCGGTTTTTCCGGCACTTCCGCCAAGCATCATAGACATTTCCATGACACTGTTGCCGGAGCTGTTCTTCTCTTTCACGGAGTCGGTTATAACAGATGCAACAGCAGCAACAGCAACAGTATCAACACATCCGCTGTAAATATATCCTTCTTCTCCGTTGTGGGATACAAAGCAGAAATCGTTTCCCTCATCACGTATCATAAGAACACTCTCTCCACGCTTAACAGATCCTATCTGTCTGGACTCTTTGGAAGGAGCTTCTCTCAGGCATGATGTGGCAAGCACTTCATAATAACTTCCACTGCTGTATAGTGAAGCAGCTTTTGCATTTGAAGGAAAAAGAACCACTGCAGCCATGCTGCACAGAAAAAGCACTGCGATCATACTGATCAGATTGTGCTTATTTCTCTTCGCTCTCATTTTCGTAAACCTCTTAATTATTTTTTAACTTTTTGAAACCTTGCTTAACACTTTCTTAACAAGTGTTAACAATTATATTTATTGTAAGCCAAAATGTCAAGTCTATGGCTTTGTTCAGGATTTATCGAAAATTTGAGGCGTAACAATTCCGAAATATTTATTTCAATAACCAGAAATAATCCGTTAAAGAAAACGATATTACAGCATAAAAAAACACCCCGCAAAAATGCGGGGTGCGTAAAAATATGATCATCTAACGGATCACTGCTCAAAGCAACCGGCGATCTCATTAACGGCTCTGGTCTCATCTGAACCATCAGCCTTAAGCTCAAAGCTTGTTCCCTTTCTGAGTGTAAGAACAGTCATTCCCATGATACTTTTCATGTTGATGTCCTTGTTTCCTTCACTGATGTGAAGCGTGCAGTCGTAATGGCAAGCTGATTGAACCAGATAAGGGATGACATCCATGTCCATATCTTTCTGAATCTTGATCGTCTTTGTGATCATAATGAAGTCCTTTCTTGAATCATTCTCCAAGCCTCAGACAGCAAAAACCAACTGTCATCTGCAGTCAATAATACCGGCTGTAAATTCCACAACGATATAAGGATAACATAATATAAAAGAGTTGCAATATTGGTTTTTACAAAAAAGCACAAAAGAAACAAAAGAAAATTAATAAAATTGCCGAACAGATTACCTTTTTCCCAAAAAACGTCCGAATGATTTACTCATCCAAATGTTCCATCGCCTTCAACGCTTTCCCCCGCTCTTTCCGTCCTATTCCGCATTGAATAAACGGAATAAAACCGAATACCCACATAAGAAATGCCAAAAAAAATGTAAATACAAACGAACTATCATCCATTCCATCCAAAGGGCTGTGAATAACCACAAAAATATAAGCCCAATAATACCATCCGCCCCAAAAAATATATAACATGAGATGTAACGTATGAAAAACATTACTCTTAAGCCAAAGAATAGCCAAAAGAGTATCTAAAAAAATCAATCCGATTATAAAAAACACGGAGTTACCTTTCCAAAAAAACATATAACGCACCATATGCGAAGTTATATAACCGAGTGCAAGCAAAATCATCATTATAGCATTTCCCTTTAATCGCAAAACAACTGCGTTATATATTCTGTTTTTCGCAATTTCCAAAGCATACTTTTCAAAATTTGCCATTTTTTACCTTCACCTAACAGGGCAGTAACCCGCCATTTCAATTATCTGTTGTCCTTCATCAGTCAGCAGATAATCCCTCAGCGCTCTGTACGGACTGTCCTCCGGCTCGTCAGACCTGATCACCGCACAATACGAATTCGTAAAAGGATATTTACCACTGATCAGATTCTCATTATCCGGAGATATTCCGTCTATCTTGATCACTTTGATATCCTCATTTATGTAAAGCTTGTTAATATAGTAGTAATACGTATAACCTATAGCCGCAGTACTATTATCGTACTCCGCCACATCTTCCAATAATTCCCCCATAGATAACGCCACGAACG
The DNA here is from genome assembly GCA_024697065.1 of Lachnospiraceae bacterium. GTDB lineage: Bacteria > Bacillota > Clostridia > Lachnospirales > Lachnospiraceae > NK4A136. Next base: position 61,563 of record JAILGE010000007.1, on the reverse strand, counting down.
TAGTCGGAGGCTCAACCATCGGTTCGCCGTTCATCACCATCTCCTCCATAGCCGTCTGGCTACCGGAATTCTTCGTTCGCTGATATGCACGGATCGTCTCAAACTTTCCTCCAACCATCTTCCAATTGGTTATTTTCCCCGAATAAATATCACGTATCTGTTGAACAGTCAGACTTTCCACAGGATTATCTTTATGAGTGATAAACACAAACCCGTCCAAAGCAACAGGGTCTACTTCAAGTGTTACACCCTGATTCTTTGCCTGTTCATACTCATCAACCGAAGGCGGTGTCGCAAACAATATCCTAACACGCTGACTAGCCTCCATCGGCTTATCATTCTCACGATAGTTCAAATGATTGTCATTTCCCATTATCAAATTTTCGTAAGCTACATCCGTCTTATTGTGGTGTACATACCCCCACATATCTGTGTCTGAAACATCATAGAATTGTCTGGCCAGCTCAGTAGTGATAGGAAGCGTACCGGTCGAACCATCTATCCCGGCAAACTGCTCATGCGTCAGTATTGCCTGCCGGCTGATCTTATGCCAATCATCGCCGCGCTTTGGAAACGTATTAACATCAGAAGAATAACAGACCTGATCCGGTTCGCTTTTAATCATCCACATATCCGAAGTAAAATAGCGTATTATAATAAAAACGCACCCGCAAATGATAATCGCAACAGGTATAGCTATACGCCGTTCTTTTTGTACCAAAGCTTTAATTTTCTCTAACAACCTCTTCATATAATGTAATCCCACCTTACTCATTAATTTCAGATCTGCGCTTCATTCCACTCACTCGAAGCAGAAATAAAATCCCAAGATTCCCAAATATGTAACCGAGCAAAAATAAAACCCTGTAAGCATTCTTACAGGGTTTTATTTACGAGCGATAGACGGGACTCGAACCCGCGAGCTCAACCTTGGCAAGGTCGTGTGCTACCAACTGCACCACTATCGCATCTTTCTTTTGTCGCTTCGTACTCACCGCGACAAAAGCTATATTACTACATCGGTATTCATTTGTCAAATGTTTTTTTATATATTTTTAATTTTTTTACATTTCGGATTTTAATGTATAAATCCTTGCGAGAGCATCATTAAGTCTCTCCTCTGTAATAGCTCCGTCATTGATCGCCTTAAGGACCTCATTATAGGTGTTCTCAAAATCTCCGGATACATAGATCATATCCGCGCCTGCATTTATGGCACGAAGAGCAGCCTCTCCCTGATCAAATTCCGCCCCCTTTGCGATAACTGAAAGATCGTCGGTTATGACCACTCCTTCAAAGCCCAGTTCTCCCTTAAGCTCTTCGGTGATCATTTCATAAGATATATAGGAAGGAACTCGTGCGCCGTCTTCTTCGGCCACAGCAAGGTTACCTACCATTACCATTCCTGCGCCCTCATCAATAGCGGAAACAAAAGGCTTATATTCGAAGCCTCTTATATCATCCAGACTTCTGTCCGTTGCAGTACTGCCCCCTGTGATACCGTCAGTCACACTGCCCTGTCCCGGGAATGTAGAGAGACATGATACGATAGACTGATCCGAAAGACCTGATACTGCAGATGCCGTCATGGAAGCCACAGCTTCAGCATCGGTACCAAAGGATCTGTTCCCCTGGAAATAACCACCCTCTGATGCCACATCGCAGACAGGAGCGATATCAATATCGATCTGATACTTATTCAGATAGCTTCCTATTTCAAGATATGCCTGATAAGCATTGGTCTTATCGCCGGATGCTCCGATATCAGAAGCGGCTGTTGCTGCTTTTTCTCCCGTTCCTTCAGCGATGGCATTGAATGCTCCTTCTTCTCTGACAGCTGTCATCAAACTGAAAAGTTCATTATCTGCAGCATATATACCGTCATACATTTCTCTGGTGGTCCCCACCATGGTAATGAACTGATTCTTATCAAGCACATTCTGCTTACTGTACACGATAGCACCAACAGGGTATTTTTCCAAAGCCGCCTTCGTTCCGTCGCCTGCTCTGGTCGCGATGTCAACGCCTGTAATAGCCTCAGGGCTTACCATGAAAAGCGCCCCAGCCTTCTGTTCCGGTGTCATGGATTCAATGAGCGCAAGTATCTCCGGATCCGTCTCAGGTTTTTCTTCGATCTCTTCAGCATTATCCGAAACCGAATTCTCCGAAGGAGTATTTATTGCATCAGGCGAAGATATTGTAAGATTCTCATCCGAAACCGAATCCTGGGATGCCAGATTCTCCGAAATGGCAGCCTCATCCCTGGCCTTCTGCTCAACAAACAGAGATACCAGTTTTTTGGCGCCTATAACACCTGCCGCCGAAACTATCCCTATAAGGATCAGCAATACAACATATGACAAAATCTGATTGCGCACCCTGCGTCTGTGTCTTATCTTTCTCTTGACGCTCTTCGCATCATCAGGATTGATCTTATCATTCTCGCTCATTTCATTTCCCATCCGTAAAACATGTTCTATTAAAAATCCATCCAATTGTTAACATAATGTAACAATTAAAAGCTATATTAACATATTAATACGCATAATGAAAGCCCCTGCAAATCCGATTTTCGATCTGCAAGGGCCCTCACTCTGATTCGTAGTCCAATGGACCATACCTCCATAAATTCTGACTGCTTTTCGTCCGTTTACCGATTCTCATCGCGGACATCCCCGATATTCAATTGACTACCGATCCGGATCTCTCTGCCCATCATCCTTCACCTTTGGTTCTACGGAACCGCGACTGTTGCTTTCCTGTCGCTATCTCCTTTGATGAAACCTAAATAAGCTGTGATCCGACTTCCTGTACCTCTCGATTTCATGTTCCACATTGACAGAGCGCTGTTCGCTTTCTCGTTACGATATGCAATTCATCCATCTGTTTAGGAACCTTCCCTCTGAAGTACTTTACTTAGCTTTCGGGTGGACCGTACCTCCTTCTTCAAGTAATCCTAGACAACCTTTCTGCTGTCATCCGTTTCATTGATCCGCCTTTCTGATCTATGTGATCAACAACTAGTGTTGTTGCTATGTCTATATACTACCACATGATAATTATTTGTCAACACTTTTTCGAATATTTCTATAATAAAATTTTACATCTCTGTATTTCTTTGTTATTTGTATACTCATTGCGCCTGGGGAGATAATTCACAGATTTAGTATTTCCTTGTTTTTTCAGTTCCATCATTTTATTCCCGATTCTTCAATCTTCTCCTCACTCTCATCCGGCATGTTGCCGGCTACGCAGTAAAGCTTTCTGCGTCTTTCCATTTCTTTCGGTTCCGGAGCCGGAATATCCTTATGAACAGCTGTTACAGAATAAACAACCACACCGTTTTTCTTACCCTTCAGCGGGATAACGCCAACTTCCTCCACATCCACTCTCTCCTTTACTCTGGCATAAAGGACATCGCTGATATAGACCTTTCCCGCTCCCGCATTGGCTTCAAGTCTCGCAGCGGTATTAACCGTATCTCCTATTGCTGTATAGTCCATCCTGAAGTCGCAACCTATATTTCCCGTTACTGCCGGGCCGCAGTTAACTCCTACCCCGAATCCGATCTTCCTTCCAAACTGTTCTTCGATCCTGTTGTTCAACGGCTCGCTTCCCATTGCGATATCCATTGCGGCACATACGCTTTTAAATTCATAATCATCAAGATCAAAAGGAGAATTAAACACTGCCATGGTGCAGTCGCCGACAAACTTATCCAAAGTACCCATATTGTCGAAAACTGCTTTAGTAGTAAGCGCAAGATACTGATTCAGTATAGCCACAACATCCTCGGGACTCAGTGCCTCGGACATGGTTGTAAAGCCACGTATATCAACAAACAAAGCCGATATATCCCTGCTCTCACCGCCAAGACTTACTTTGAAATTACCGGTTTCCGATATTTCCTGTATGATCTGCGGGGCAACATATTTGCTGAAAGCCTTAAGTATCCTTGCTTTATTCATATACTCCTGCAGATATTTCTTCACCAGGAGGTATATATAGAAGACGATAAGCACTATAGGAAAATAAATTATGCTTATGACTATACCGTGTTTATTATGAAGGAATACACCAAACACAACTTCTGCCGCAATTGCAGCAATACCGCATACAGATGCTCCGATAACACGCATTCTCCTGAAAGCAAACACCACAAGGGCCGCTGCCAGGGCAAGGATCGCTCCGAAGAAATACGGATCTCCGTTTACGGAAAAACGGTTTTGCATAAAGGCCTGAAGTATATTCGCATGTATTTCCACACCGTACATCTGCCGGGTTCCTCCGGTGGGAACATTATAATTATCCATCATTCCCGGAGCATATGCTCCTACAAGAACAATACATCCGGCAAAGGCACGGGGATCTATCCTTCCTTCCAAAACATCTTCCATGGAAATATACTCATAATCACCGGGACGTCCGGAATAATCTATGATGGATCTTCCGTATCTGTCTATGGAATAAAGCCCCGGTTCTTCATTTCTCTTTTCACAGTACTTTTGGTATATCATCCAGGGAAAACTTTTGTAAGTAATCCCCTTATAGGCGTTTTCCGTGGAAATACGTCTGACTGTACCGTCAGAGTCCTGTGAAACATTTGAGTATCCGATATTACATTCCGCCGCCAGTTCTTCATAAGGAAGGTAAAAATCCCTAATGGGATAATAGGTAATACCGTTCTCATCCGTCAGAGGCATATCTTCATATATAAACTGTCCCACTACAACCACGTCTCCGAATTCTTTTGCCGCCTCCGCAAAAGCCCGATCTCCGGCCTCATCCACATGTCCCGAGAATTGTATATCCATACCGATGATATCCGGTTTATTATCCTTATCGGCCGTGAGGGTTTTTATAAGCTCTGCATAGACGGATCTGGACCAGGTATTAATGGGGCCGTATTTTTCCAGCGTTTTTTCATCAATACCGATTATCTTGATCTGACCGGATACACCGCGCGGGGTCTGATAAAGTGCATCTCCGGCCATGTGATCGAGTCTTGTAAAAGCATTGGTAACAGTCAGGAAAAAAACAATACCTGCCACCAGGATCATGCAAAGCACATCATATACAAATCCGCTTATTTTTTTATTTTCTTTATTAATCTTATCCATCCCTGTCCAACTTTTTATCTGATCAATATGTCGTTACTGTCCCTCCGTATCATTACCCTTCACTTACCACACGGTTTCTCCCGGTTTCTTTAGCTTTATATAATCTCCTGTCGCAAACTGCGATATTTTCTTCAGCCGACTTAGAAGGATCGATATCCCCGCAGCCGAAGCTTAAAGTAACACTTATAGCCGTTCCGTCAAATATACACTCTGATGCTTCCACGGCAGCCCTTATCTTTTCAGCGGTAGCTACAGCACCCTCTATGCCTGTATCATTGAGCAATACTATGAATTCCTCACCGCCCCATCTGTATACGGTATCCGTTCTTCGCAAAGATCCTGCTGCAATAGCAGCAACATGACGCAAAACAGCATCACCCGCATTATGCCCATAGGTATCATTTACAGCTTTAAAATGATCGATATCACACATTATCATGGATCCGATCATATTGCCCCTTCTGTCTATACCATCACCATATCTCATACTGAAATCATGATAAAAACCTATTCGGTTACGTACCTTTGTGAGGCGGTCTCTCTCAGCATCAGCCAGGAACAATTCGCTCTCAAGAGTAATGGAACATATAAATGCTGCCAGTGACAGCCTCTTACAGTCTCTGCGTATATTGAACTTACCGTCCCCATCAAGCTTATTGATGACCTGATAAGCACCGATAAACTCGCCTCTGCTGTTGGTAACAGGCATTACCAGTATGGATTTGGTTATATACCCCGTTATCCTGTCCACTTCCGCGTTAAAGAAAGGATCATTATACGGATCATTTGTCACAAGCGACCGGCCTTCTTTCAGTGCCTTGCCAACCATTCCCGTTCCGATAGGGATCTCAATCCTGCCGGTGCCTGTTGCCGAAACTGTCCATATGGTCCCGGCTTCCTTGTCCTGTCTCCAGAAGCTTGCTCTGTCTGCATTAACCAGCCTTCTTCCCAGATCCGTAAGCAGGCTTATTATCGTCACATGATCCTCTTCCGCACTGGTAGCGGGATCTCGCATCTTTAAATACAGTTCATTGGATATCTCAAAAATATTATTGATAAGGTCTTTGCTGAAGAAATCTTCCGCGCCGTCAAACACATCCTTTCCGACTGTTGCGCTGATACCCGGCACGGATTCAGGCATATTTGCGGGAAAGATATCCGACATGCCATAAGTCTTATCTCCGTCAGATACGGGCTTTTTTGATACTGTTCCAAGTATTCCCGAAGCATCCGGTAAATTTGCGTTTTGACCTGTAGAAGTCATCATTCCCTCCTTATCTGCTCATAAATGAACCAAACAGCAACTCTGTATGTTTGCCCTGAAATACATTCTATCAGAATTTTATCTTTGAAAATATTACTTTTTCCGTTTTTGATCTCCTTATTGCGCAACAAAAAACAGCAGAGGAGTATCTCCTCTGCTGTAATATATTCTCGTCACGAAACGTATCAGTTCAAAAGGACTCAAGCCTCATCAAGACCGAAGATCTCATGAGCCGCATTCATTGCACGCTCAACTTCCTTCTCATCGATAAGAACCGTTACACGGATCTCGGAAGTAGAGATCATCTTGATATTGATATTTGAGTTGTAAAGACATTCGAACATCTTGGAAGCAACACCGGGATTGCTCATCATGCCGGCACCAACTACGGAAACCTTAGCAACGCCCTTCTCGCATTCAACCTTGTCATAGCCGATACGCTTCTGATTGTCCTCAATGGTCTTCATAGCATCATCAGCATAATCACCAACAACAGTAAATGCTATATCCTGTCTTCCGTCACGACCTACAGACTGAAGGATCATATCTACATTGATATTTGCCTGGGCAAGAGCATCGAAAAGACGGAATGCAGCACCCGGCTTGTCGCTTACTCCCATTACAGAAATCTTTGCGCAGTTCTTATCAGAAGCTACACCGCTAATTAACATTCTTTCCACTTTAACTTCCTCCTTAACGACTGTTCCCTCTTCATTTGTAAGACTGGAACGTACCACAAGCTGTACGCCGTATTTCTTAGCCATTTCAACCGATCTGTTATGAAGCACTCCCGCACCGAGAGTAGCAAGATCGAGCATTTCATCATAAGTGATCTCGGAAAGCTTTCTGGCATTCTTAACGATACGGGGATCGGCGGTGTAAACTCCGTCAACGTCCGTATAGATCTCGCAGGCATCAGCCTTAAGAGCTGCAGCAAGTGCTACCGCTGTAGTATCCGAGCCGCCTCTGCCAAGTGTTGTATAGTCTCCGTACTTGTTCACACCCTGGAAACCTGTAACGATAACGATCTTCCTCTGATCGAGCTCGTGATTGATCCTTTCGGTATCGATCCTCTTGAGTCTCGCATTGGAATAAGCGGATGTTGTGCGCATCTCAACCTGGAAAGCATTTAAAGATACCGCAGGCACGCCGAGCGCATCAAAAGCCATAGCTGCAAGCGCTACGGAGGTCTGCTCACCTGTGGTTAAAAGCATATCCATCTCACGCTTTGAAGGATTGGGATTAATATCCTTCGCCTTGGCGATGAGCTCATCAGTCATTTTTCCCATGGCCGAAAGCACAACGACTACATCATTGCCCTTTTTGTATTCTTCGATACATCTGCGGCAGACATTGAAAATACGCTCTTTGTTAGCTACCGACGTACCTCCGAACTTCTTTACTATCAGCATAGTTCTCTCTTTTCCTCCTTATATATAAAGGATGTTATTACAACCTTATATAACCTGTAGCATCTTTAAGGCTTCCGAAAGCTTTAAGGAAAGCCCCCTCTTCAAGCTCGCCCGTAACAATTCCAAATTCTCCGTCAATACCTGCATCCACAAGCTCGAATTTGGAAAAAGCTCCTTCCAGTTCAGCCTTTCTGTCAGCAGCAGCGCCCTTGAGTCTTACAAAATATGATGTCTTGTATGTATCGATATCAAGGAGCTTTGCTTCCTCGGAAGTCCAGCCTGCGGAAAAATGCTCTCCGATATGACGGGCCTCTTCTATGGCATCTCCGACAACAGCAGAGGCTGTCGGAAGCTTACCTGCTCCTCTTCCGTAGTAGAGTGAATCATCAAGCATATCGGAATGAACAAGCACGGCATTGAATACGTCCTGAGCTGCGTTGATAGGATTATCCTGCTTTATCATACGGGGGGATACCATTGCATAGTATCCGTCGCCTTTCTTCTCACACATGGCAATGAGCTTGATGGTACGTCCTAACTTATGTGCATACCTGAAATCTTCGGGAGTGATCTTTGTGATACCCTCTGTTCTTACCTTCTCCCAATCCGCCTTCTTATGTGAGATCACGGATACAAGTATGGCGATCTTTCTGCATGCATCATAACCTTCGATATCAGCTTCGGGATTGCGCTCTGCATAGCCCTTCTCCTGTGCTTCCTTAAGCACTCCGTCGAAATCGGCGCCTTCCCTTTCCATCTTGGTAAGAATATAATTTGTTGTTCCGTTGAGGATTCCCTGAATGCTCTCGATCCTCTCAGCGGTAAGCGCATCATTAAGAGTACGGATAATGGGAATACCGCCTCCTACGCTTGCTTCGAAAAGATAATTAACATTATTCTCTTTAGCGATCTTCATAAGCTCATCGCCCTTTGCGGCAACAAGCTCCTTATTGGAAGTGCAGACACTCTTGCCGGCTTCCATGGCTCTCTTGGAGAATGTAAAAGCAGGCTCAACTCCTCCCATTGCTTCACATACGACCTTAACCTCATCGTCTGCGAGAATGGTCTCGATATCATGAACAACAAGCTTTTCAAAAGGATCTCCGGGAAAGTCTCTGAGGTCGAGAATGTATTTTACATGCATATCAACGCCATGCGCGGCGATAACATCCGCATTCTTCTCAATAACTTCAACTATTCCGCTTCCTACTGTTCCGTATCCGAGGACTGCTGCCTTAACCATATTATTATCCTGCTTTCCTTCAAAATTAGTTAGAATCGGTCGTCTGCAAAAAAAACAGCAAACAATGTTAAAAATTTTATCACACACAAAAAGGGCACGCAAGAACAATATTTCACAGTAATTGCATACCCTTTCACCTGTAAATCAGTGTTTTTAACGCATCAATATGCTTCTGAACCTGCATAAGGTAGCGTTCCTTGGAAAAAGATGAGCCGTGATATCCGTCCTGCATCAGGGCTTCTATGGTGTAATCAAGCATATCCGTAAGCAGGACATAATCCTCACATCTCCTGAGTCCGCTGTAATCCGCTTTTAACATCATCTCCTGACATGTATCAACATAACGGTTCCTTACTTCCCTTATGCTCTCCTCCACATCCGGATCTTCTTCCTTGAGTATCCCGCAGATAAAAAGAGGAAGGTACGGATATTTATCGATCATCTTCATCTTGCATATCTCGAACTTCATCCTGACCAGGAAATAATCCTCCCCCTGCTCAACAGTAAGCATCGAGTACTCGAGCATAGCATACTTAAGTGCATATGAAGCCACAAAGGAATACAGTCCCGCCTTGGTATCAAAATAATGAAACCACAGACCTTTGCTGACTCCGGAAGCCTTTACCATATCATCCGTACTTGCATGATGATATCCGTACAATGCAAAGATCTGCATCGCACCGTTTATCATGACATCCTGTTTTTCTTTTTTCAGGGTATAGAACTTCTCATTCATAAGAGGAATATTACCATATCGATTTGGAAAATTAAATACATCCCTTTTCTTTTAACGCACATTATATTAAAATATTATGCAATGACATAAGTCTCAGATCTGAATTATTTTTTCTGAAAGGAGAATCACATATCATGGCAAAAAAATTAGGCAAGTTTCTTGTAATCGGTGCTATCGCCGGCATAGCTGCAGCAGGTGTTTATCACTATCTTCAGACAAGAGATAAGGATTTAAAGGATCTCGATGATTTCGATGATCTTGACGATGATGACGATGATATCGAGCGCAGTTATCTGAATCTGGACAGCGCTTCATCCGATGACGACACAGAGGTCATCAAGGGTGATGATGCTGCAGATGTAGAATCTTCCGCAACAGGCGGGACCAGCGAGGATTTCTTCAACGATAACGATTCCGATAAGGACTGATTGGTATACGGAATAAACATCCGAAAAGGCATTCCTTAAAAGCATAAAAAAGCGGAGTTCATTGTGAGCTCCGCTTTTTTATTACTCTATTATTATATTTTTTCATTCAGGATTCTGTTCGTTCAGCTTCTGCTTCAGTATTGCTATAAGCTCAACCGCATTATCCTTTATATGCTTTCCGGCCTGAGGATTGATCGCCACCTCTTCAAGAACCCTTGCGGCATCTCTGTATGCTACGCCCGCTTCGCAGGCAATCGCACCGATGAGATAATCCATCGTAACGGTATTCATTCCGCCGGCATAAGGCGGTGTCTCATTAGTCCTTGCCTTAACAAATCCCTCGTGGGCATTTCTTAAATATTCGATCTCCTGTGCCTTAAGCTGCTTTACCTTTTCTTTTTTCTCATCTGTCGAAAGCTTCTCATCAGCCACGACACTTTCCTGCATGCTTCTGAGCAGCCATGCAGTCTTTAAACAGATAAAGGCTTTTTCACTGTTCTTTCCTTTTCTTACAACCGCATTGAGAAGAGATAACTTGTATCTGGTAAATGCATCCTCATAACTCATCACTGCTCCGGTAGGAGGAAGTGACGTGAACTTGGTTGAAATATTCTGTCTGATCAGATCCCTGAAGGGCTTTGCCAATGATCCGTGAAATCTGGTCAACGATGCATAACCGCACTGCGGGCAGGCAACGACATCATATTTGTTGACATCGATCCCGTTATAAACCGGGCGCAGATCCATATCCTCTTTTAAAAGCCTCGCCTGGTTACTTCTGACAGCACGCTGCTTAAAGGAATGTGAACATACCGGACATTCGAAACTTTTGTCGTATAAAAAATCCTCTTCCTTTATCTCCGGCTTCTTCTCTTCAACAGGCTTCTTTTTTGCAGGTTCCTTTTTCTCTTCCTCAAAAAGCGAGATCTTTTCTGTCTCACCAAAGCCTAATGAACTGAGTCCGTCCAATAATCCCATACAATCATTCCTCTCTGAAAAATATTAAGCATTTGCACCGGCGTTGTCAGTCGGAAGTTTAAAGGAGCTCTTAAGGCCCACCACTCTGTTAAATACGGGTGCACCGGGCTTAGAATCCCTGAAGTCCGCCGTAAAGAACCCGTTTCTTACAAACTGGAATGAATCGAAAGGCTTTGCATCCTTAAGAGAGGCTTCAAGGTAGCAATCCGTAAGCACCCTGAGTGAATTCGGATTGAGATTCATCTCCCCTGTCGCTTCATCATATACTTCCTTACCCTCTTCTATAAGACTCTCATACAATCTGACGGTTGCTTTAAAAGCGCTTCCCGCATAAACCCAGTGGATGGTTCCCTTTACCTTTCTGGGTACTTCTCTTCCATCCTGCTTTGTTTCCGGATCGTATGTGCAGTGAATAACAGTGATGTTACCGTTCTCGTCTTTCTCAAAAGAAGTACAGGTTACAAAATAAGCATTCATGAGTCTGACTTCATTTCCCGGATAGAGTCTGTAATATTTCTTAGGAGGCTCTTCCATAAAGTCGTTCCTCTCAATGTAAAGCTCTCTTCCAAAAGTAAGCTTTCTTGTTCCGAGCTCTTCATTCTCCGGATTATTGACAGCTTCAATCTCTTCGGTCTGTCCTTCGGGATAATTATCTATCACAAGCTTAACCGGATCCAAAACCGCCATTACGCGGGGCTTTGAAAGCTTTAAGTCCTCACGCACGCAATACTCAAGCATCGCCATATCGCAGGAAGAATTAGCCTTGCTGACGCCGGAAAGCTCCACAAAATTACGGATTGATGCAGGTGTATACCCTCTGCGTCTGAGTGCTGCGATGGATACAAGTCTGGGATCATCCCAACCGTCAACCACTCCGTCCTCAACAAGCTTCTTGATATAACGCTTACCTGTGACAACACCTGTAAGATACATCTTTGCAAACTCTATCTGTCTGGGAGGATGAGGATATTCGAGCTCTTCAACTACCCAGTTATAAAGAGGCCTGTGGTCTTCGAACTCCAATGTACAGATGGAATGAGTGATCCCCTCGATGGCATCCTCAATAGGATGAGCAAAATCATACATGGGATAGATGCACCACTTGTCTCCCGTATTGTGATGTGTCATATGTGCCACTCTGTAGATAACCGGGTCTCTCATATTGATATTGGCACTGGACATATCGATCTTAGCCCTGAGGACCTTGCTTCCATCGGGATATTTTCCGTTCTTCATTTCTTCAAAGATCTGAAGATTCTCTTCCACAGAGCGGTCTCTGGAAGGATCGTTCTTGCCGGGTTCGGTAAGTGTTCCTCTGTATTCCCTGATCTCGTCGGCAGAAAGATCGGAAATATATGCCTTGCCCTTCTTTATGAGCTTAACTGCAGCTTCATACATCTGATCAAAATAATCGGATGCAAAAAACAGTCTGTCTTCCCAGTCGGCACCAAGCCACTTTATGTCTTCCTTGATGGCCTCTACGAATTCGGGCTTTTCTTTTGTAGGATTTGTATCATCAAAACGCATATTGAACTTTCCGCCGTACTCCCTGGAAAGTCCGTAATTGAGAATGATCGATTTTGCATGTCCTATATGAAGATAGCCGTTGGGTTCCGGCGGAAATCTGGTATGAACCGTATCATATACACCTTCCGCAAGATCCTTGTCAATCTCCACTTCAATAAAATTTCTTGACTTTTTTTCTTCCATGGCCAAAATTTGAAACCTTCCTGAAAATATATTTAAAACTCTAATCATATTAGCACAAACCGTCCTTCAATTCCATACAGTGTGATTCTGACGACGGTCTTTCATTTTTTCACAAAAATGTTATCATATTCAAGTATGTGCTCAGAGCATGTACTATCAGTTTATTTGAGGAGGAGAACTATGAAAAAAACAAACAGTCGGCTGATCATCGCGGCAATCGTATTCTTTATACTTCTTGCCACGATACTTCCTGCAGGGATCTATACGGTCAGCGAATCACAAGTAGGAGTGGTCTTAACATTCGGAAAACCTACCGGCACTTCCGCTCCCGGTCTGCATTTCAAGATACCTTTTATACAGACAGTAAGAAAAGTGGATACAACCATCAAGGGCTTTGACGTCGGTTATACCACATCCGACAATACGGCAGAGGGAACGGTTTATACCTCTACGCCTGACAGCATGATGATAACATCGGATTACAATTTCATCTCTGTGGATTTCTATGTTGAGTATCGTGTCACCGATCCCGTCAAGTCACTCTTTAACTCACAGGATCCCGAACTCATACTCCGTAATGTTGTTCAAAACAGCATACGTACCACCATCGGTTCATATACCGTGGATTCCGTTCTCACCACCGGTAAAAACGAGATCCAGTCAAACATCTTCACGATGATCACTGAAAAGCTTGATAAATACGATCTCGGTATACAGCTGGTAGCCATTTCCATGCAGGATGCGGAACCGCCCACAGTTGAGATCTCCGAAGCATTCAAAGCGGTTGAAACCGCAAAACAGGGTAAAGAAACTGCGGTAAATAATGCAAATAAATACCGTAACGAACAGATCCCCGCTGCAAACGCCGAGGCAGACCGCATAATCCAGGAAGCCGAAGCCGACAAGCAGCAGCGTATCAATGAAGCAACAGGTCAGGCATCCAGATTCCTCTCAGAATATGAAGAGTATCAGAAGTTCCCTGAAGTGACCAGACAGCGTATGTTCTATGAGACCATGGAAGATGTCCTTCCCGATATGAAGGTTATCATTGAGTCCGACTCCGGAAGCATTGAGACCATCATGCCTATCGACGCTTTTACAGGAAGCGATACCAAAACGGCTACGGTTGCGGCCGCTGCCGATGAATAAGGGAGGATCAAAAATGAATAAGAATGCAAATGATAATATCATAAACGACAATCCGATCAACGGTGCCGGTATCGTACGTACTATCATAGCTGTGATAGCGGTAATAATCGTGCTTGCAACACTTCTTTCTTCTCTGGTCATCACTAAACCCGACGAATATCAGCTGATCAGAAGATTCGGAGAAGTTGTGAATGTGACTACAGAACCTGGACTTTCCTTCAAGATCCCCTTAATCGATTCGGCAAGTCCTCTTCCGCACAAGATGCTCATCTACGACCTTCCCGAATCGGATGTCATCACCTCAGACAAGAAGACCATGATAGTCGATTCATATGTGCTCTGGCATATCACTGATCCGCTTTTATTCGTTCATTCCTTAAACGGTTCCACACAGAATGCTGAAGCAAGAATAAATACAACGGTATACAACGCCACAAAGGTTGTCATCTCTTCAATGACACAAAACGAAGTGATACAGTCACGTGACGGCAAGCTTGATATCACGCAGGCAGCCCTTTCTCCCGATGAATCCGTATCCTCCAACGATATGGAACTTGAGAAACCCGAATCCGTTGAGATCAAGTCCCTTACCGAACTCATCATGGCTCAGATCGACGAGAAGGAAACCCAGTACGGAATAGTGATAGATACCGTAGACGTAAAGAAGCTCGATCTGCCCGATGCGAACAAAGAAGCTGTATATACACGTATGATCTCTGAACGAGAGAATATCGCCGCACAGTACACCGCAGAAGGTGAAGAAGAGGCTCAGATGATCATTAATACCACCGACCGCGAGACATCAATACTCAAGTCAACGGCAGAATCACAGGCAGCCATAACCCGTGCGGAAGGCGAAGCTCAATATATGGAGATCCTTTCAGAAGCTTACGCGGATCCTGACAAAGCAGCATTCTATTCCTATGTCAGATCACTTGATGCGCTGAAGACAGCCATGGAAAACAGCGAAGATAAAACGGTCGTTCTAAGCGCCGACTCGCCTATAGCACAGATCTTCTACAGGAATTACTGATAATCTATACAGCAAAGGATCCGGAATAACGGATAAAAAAATGCGGATACCGTTAAGTCGGCATCCGCATTTTTTATCTTATTTTTTTCTGCTCTCAAGCCATATCAGCAATACATTTATATCCGCAGGGCTGACTCCGTCAATACGGGAGGCCTGTCCCAGATTGGCCGGCTTCATGAGCTTAAGCTTTTGTCTGGCTTCAAGTCTCAGGCTTGATATCTGATCATAATCGGTATCTTCCGGAAGCCGTCTGCTCTCCATCTTCTTAAAGCGGGCCACCTGCTGTTCCTGGCGCCTGATATATCCTTCATAGCGTACGCTTATATTAACCTGTTCGGATACTTCCCTGAAGAACTTTTCTCTGGTCTTGAGCGATATCACATCATAGTCGCTGCGATCAGGATCGTTCAACTCTTTCTCCCCATCACCGGCTTTGGAAAGAGCTGCTTCAAATTCCGCTTCATATTCCTTATACGCTTCCGCTCTGCCTTCATCTATACCTGCGATCTTGTAATAATCCAGCTCCGGTCTGCATATGAGTTCCGCAAGAGAAGTACTCTTCTTAACATCGCTTGAGCCTACAGATTCAAGGTACTCGCAGATTTTTCTGGCAGCTCCCACATAGGTCTCACGCATACGCTGCGCTTCTTTTTCTATGATGGATCGCTTACATGAAACATATTCATTCTGTGCGTCGCTTACAAGTCCGGTCTCATATCCGTATCTGCGAAGCCTGAGATCCGCATTATCCTGACGTAACAGCAGTCTGTATTCCGCTCTTGATGTCATCATCCTGTACGGTTCCCTGTTTTCTTTGGTCACAAGATCATCGATAAGCACGCCTATATATGCTTCAGATCTGTCTAAAATAAGCGGTTCCATTCCAAGCAAAGCTCTCGATGCATTTATACCCGCCATAAGCCCCTGGACCGCAGCCTCTTCATATCCGCTGCTTCCGTTGAACTGTCCCGCGCAATATACTCCTTCTATCTCTTTTAATTCCAAAGAAAGCTTTAACTGTCCCGGACACAGGCAGTCATATTCTATGGCATAGGCATTTCTGACTATCCTGCAATTCTCAAGTCCCGGGACTGTCCTGTACATTGCAAGCTGAACATCTTCCGGAAGAGATGAACTCATTCCGTCGATATACATCTCATCCGTATATCTTCCTTCAGGTTCAATGAATACCTGATGTCTGTCCTTATCGGCGAATTTTACAACTTTATCTTCTATGGACGGGCAATATCTGGGACCTGTCCCTTCTATGATCCCGGCATAGATCGGAGATCTGTCCAGATTGGCTCTTATGATCTTATGTGTTTCTTCGTTGGTATATGTCAGATAACAATCATCCTGCGCGATCTGAACACTTTTTGGATCTGTCGCTCTGGAAAATGGCGTTACCGTTTCATCACCATGCTGAGGCTCTGTCTTGGAGAAATCTATGCTCTTCTTATCTATTCTGGCAGGAGTACCTGTTTTAAATCTGCGTAATCTGACACCGTGACATTCAAGTGATGCAGTCAGATGATTTGCAGCCTGCAATCCTCCCGGTCCTGTATAGACAATAGATTCTCCTGTAAGACACCTTGCTCTGAGATACGTTCCGCTGCATATTATCACCGCTCTGCATTCGTAAAAAGCTCCGGTCTGGGTGCGGACTCCCATGATCTTTGCTTTTTCCTGCGGCTTAACTTCAATACCGCGGGATACGAGAAACTCCGTATCACTGTCTGTGACAATCTCGCACACCTCTGCCTGCTTTATTGTCAGGTGTTCCTGCGATTCAAGAGTCTTCCTCATTCGCTTGCTGTATTCCTGTTTGTCAGCCTGAGCTCTGAGAGAGTGAACCGCCGGTCCTTTTGAAACATTAAGCATCTTGGACTGGATGAAAGTCTTATCGATATTGCGGCTCATTTCTCCTCCCAGCGCATCAAGCTCACATACCAGATGGCCCTTAGAGGATCCGCCCACATTGGGATTACAGGGCATAAGAGCTATGGAATCCACGCTTACGGTAAAAATTACCGTCTCAAGTCCGAGTCTGCTGCATGCAAGAGCAGCTTCGCATCCGGCATGTCCCGCTCCGACCACGCATACATCCACTTTCTCATGTATCCTGTTTTTATCTGTTAACGTTTTCTTCTCTTCTTCCATGTTCTCTTATCCCTGGTATATACTGATATATTTGTCGGAAATGTTGTTCTGGGTGCAGGCCTTCTGCTTTCCTGCAATACAACAGCTTTTTCTTCCTCTGCATCCTGCCTTACGGAACGCTTCTTTGCAGGTTCATCTGTTTCTGTGCAACTGTATCTTCGCCTAATATCATTCATCGTTTCGGTATTGAATGCATAGGTTTCGGAACCGGCAACTCTTTTACGCTCTTTTATATAATCATCTTCATATTCACTGATGATACCGAGACTTTCAGCCAAAGCTTTTCTGTATTCTTTTTCTTCCGGCGATTCATGATACGACTTTTCGAATCTCTGAACAGTACCGTTATTGATATCCAGCAGAACAAGGTCTTTAGTATCAAAAGATGCGGTATCAGTCGCCATCACAGCAGGCTCTTTACCTGTAACAGTCTCACCGGTATCGGTCTCAAACGTATCTGCCTCACCCTTATCGGTCTCAACCGTAGCAACCTCACCCGTATCAGCCGCATCGGCAACAGCCTCGCCCTCCGGTTCAGCCTCCGGCATATGTTCTTCATCGGCGAAATTGCTGATATGCAGGATAATGCAGACCACAGCCATTACTATACAGCATACACTCATCCAACTGTAACAGGTAACATACCAGCTTCCATGACGCTGCACAAGATATTCACAATAAATCGTACCTCCGAGAGCAGCCGCGAAGACTACCCAAATGATCCAATGCAGTACTCTGAGCCTTTTGGCCTTAACCGACCGGATACTGCAGATCACCATGACCGATAAGAATACCAGCGCGGATATTATCTGCATAAAGCTGACAAAACCATTGGATCTCAAAAAACTGGTATCATATCTGGCACTGTCTAACGGTACTTCAGCCGCCGAAAGCAGGAGCATGAATAATACCGCCGTGCTGCCTTCCCCTCTGCCGTTAATAAGCACTCTGTCACCCCACTTAAATCTAAAAAGCAGCGTCAGAGCAAATATAAGCAGAAGCACAATAAACTGGATCATATAAAGAGCCATTCTGTAGGACGTTCCGTCATAAACGTACAAAAACAGCTCCGGATCCACCGGCGGGGCATCAAATGTAACCTTTCCTCTGCAGCCTATCCCGAAGCGGTCTGTAAGATATAGGAGAGCCATTCCCAATGCTGTTCCCGGTGCCATTACATCAAGCAGGTAAAGTGTCCCTCCGGAGTCTTTTATCCTGCCTGCTATGATGGCAGCGATAATGATCCCCGCAAGTACTCCCGGCATCTCAAATCCGCCCACATCACTTTTTTGCATAAGGCTTGCCATTGCACCCTTGAGTGATCCGTACATTTCAGGATGGCAATACCAGTTAAGGAATCTGGCGATAAAGAGTGAAAAAACAACAGCAAAAGGAAAGCTTACCCATATGACATACTTTCTCCCGCCGTCCATTCCCACGAGAGAACATGCACAGCAAAGCCATACAAGCGCAGCAAGTATGATGATAAAAGAGCTCCATCCTACCTGGAGATTTCCGATATATAATGCCGTCGGTTCCACTTTTTGGCGTTATCTCCCTTATTCCTGATTGTCCGGAATGGCTGTGGCAAAATATATGATGTCACTTACCATTCTCTCTTCGGACCAGTCAACATGACTTACAAAATGTTTATCCATAATATGTTCGGCAGTTTGGCCGCCGTCTAAAGCATATGCTTTTTCACATCCGAAGTCATGCATTATTATCGCTGAATTTTCGATCCTTCCGCCTTCTTCATGGCCTCCGGTCCTGTTTATTGTCACCATGAGATAATGAAGCTCATCTATCTGACCGAAGGATGATCTCGAATAATTTTCATGGATATTTCCCAAAGGGTAACTTTTTGTCTCACATATCTCACCGTCATCCACAAGTATGGGACCGAAAGATACTGAGAATAGTACATTATTGTCGTCTATAAATTTTCTGACCTCATCTTCACTTGAAAACTGTCCCGCTCTTGAGAAAAGCATATTGCCATCTTCATCGAAATAGCATGTGTCAACGGATTTCATCTCACATCTGTAAAGCTCTCGCTGATATACACATATACCGTTATAACGGAATTTGTAATAATCCGCATTAAGCGCAAATACGGCATTTGCTTCCGCCGCAAGTGCCGTGGCAGGCTGCTGTACCGGATATCCGAAGGTATCTCCCGCAAGTTTTCTTCTAAGCTGGGAAGGATCGGCGATTATCACTTCTGAAACATTACAGTATTCCCCGTCAATCTTCTGTCTCCAGGATATGGCAAGTATCGTCTCATCACAGTAATAAGAGATCTTGGTCCCGTTTATCCTCTCGATATCCGGATTCCACCTAAGCTCATGATCTCCGATCAGCTCGGATGCCGAATCAACCACTGCCTGTACTTCCGCCGAATCGGTCGTTTCTCCGAATAGATCCTTATTAGGCACCGGTCCCGCAAGTGCAGCTTCATCTATCATATAGATCTTTGGTATATAAGTAACATCTTCAAGAGCATTGCTTTTTACATTGCTGCAAAAATATTCCGTACTGTCCACACCGCCGTTTAAGACTTTTCTCAATGCGTCATTCATCTGCATTTTCCACACGCCGTCAACAAAATGCAGCTCCACTTCCACCATTTCTGTCCTGTAAAAATAATCCTTGCCATTTCCCACAGTCTGAAGGACAGCCTGTGAATATGCCTCGTCCGTTATTCCCGGAAGATAATTATTTTTTTCATCGTAAACATCTTTCTTCTGACTGTCCTGGACGATGGCATCAAGTATTTCCAGTGTCCTCTCTTTAAGATCCTTTTCCGTTGCCGGAAGATAAAAATATCTGACCTTGATATACTGTTTTGCGGTAAGGCCGTCCATAAAAGTATTCCCTATAAGCTGATACGAGAATCCGTTCCTCAGTTTTTCAAGGAATATCCCTTCCAGATCATCTGCAGGGTTCCTCTCCGTACCGAAAGCTGCATTATCACCGCACAGAGCATGTGCGCCTTCATAATCCTGATCACAGATATCCGTCATGAATTCATTTATGACTTCCGCAGGATTTCCCGACGGTCTTACCACAAGCATACCGGAATACGGTGCGATCAAAAATAACAATACCGCTCCGGCAGCAAAGATAACGGTGAGCACTGAAGAAATGTGTCCTCCTTTCTTTGATATTGAAAGAAAGACAGCTCCCACTAACAGAAGAACAGTAATAACAATGAGTATCTTTACACACAAAAAAGAAAGCCCCTGCATATTACCGAATGATTCAGAAAGATGCAGCAGCGCTTCAGCAAGTATACTCATGAAATTGTCAAAAGCATTCTTCATGTTAAATCGGTTAAAAAGCGCCGGTAAAAACCGACGCTTAGCAATTAAAGATAAACTTCACCTGTGATATTATCTTCCGTTAAGCTTCTCAATGATAGTGGGAAGCTCTTTATCAACGACATCATTTGCAAGCTGACAGGT
Source organism: Lachnospiraceae bacterium (assembly GCA_024697065.1). GTDB lineage: Bacteria > Bacillota > Clostridia > Lachnospirales > Lachnospiraceae > NK4A136. The sequence continues at coordinate 40,863 of JAILGE010000007.1, read as the reverse complement.
ACCGGCATTGGCATGTCCGCCGCCGCCGTATGAAAGACAAAGCTCACCGATATTGACCTTGGAAGCCTTATTGATGATAGACTTTCCGATCATGACAGCAGTATTCTGCTTTCTGAATCCCCATGCAACATGAACGCTCATCTCAACCTCAGGCCACAGTGCATAAACCATGAAACGATTACCTGTATAGATGGGATCTTCATTCCTCAGATCTACAACTGCAACTCTGTCGTGGATCTTTGTTACCTTCTTTAACTGTTCAATGAACAGCTCCTGCTGCTCAAAGTACATATCAACTCTTTCTTTGACATCGGGCAGTTTGAGAACATCTTCAACAGAATGATCAACACAGTAGCTGATAAGCTCCATCATAAGATCATAATTGGATATCCTGAAAGAATGGAATCTTCCAAGACCTGTTCTCGCATCCATAAGGAAATTCATCAATACCCATCCTGAAGGATTAAGTATCTCTTCCTTTGTAAAATCAGCGCTGTCACCCTTATCAACGGCAAGCATTATCTCATCCGAAACGCGCTTGAATTTATCCTTGCCGCCGTAGTAATCATATACAACCCTGGCTGCAGACTTGGCATCACCGTCAATTATGAATCTGCCCTGCCAGTTCTTATCCTTGCAACGCTCAAGCTCACTCTCGTGATGATCAAAAGCAATGCCGACTCTCTCATCAAAAGGAAGATTGGTAGTGATATCATTTGATGTGATCTCGATCTTGCCATCCTGAACATCTTTGGGGTGCACGAATTTTATCTCATCGATAAGATCGATCTCCTTAAGGAGCATTGCACATACCAGTCCGTCAAAATCACTTCTTGTAACAAGTCGCTTTTTCATCATACCCTCCGTTTTAGGGTCCCCCTGTAGATTGCTACCCACTTGATTTTATCATTCTTTAGCGGTGCCTGCAAGAACTATGTAAACCAATTCACGACAGAAGCGCATAAATCTCTTCCAGGCCCTGTTTAGTGGCAGCCGAAAATGGTATAAGTATATCCTCTGCTCCCATTCCCAATCCTGTTCTCAGCATTTTCTTATGCTTTTCAACAACGCTTCGCTTTATCTTATCTAATTTGGTCGCGATTATCACCGGCTTGAATCCCTGATAAACAATCCAGTCATACATCTGCTTATCATTTGCACCGGGCTCATGCCTTATATCTATCAAGAGGAATATCGTCTTTAACTGCTGCGACTGATGAAGATAACGTTCAACCATCTGCCCCCATTTGGCAGCTGTCTCTCTTCCGGATTTGGTATATCCGTATCCCGGGAGATCCACAAGATAGAAGGCTTCGTTAACATTATAAAAATTTATGGTCTGGGTCTTGCCCGGTTCAGAACTGGTCCTCGCAAGGGCCTTTCTCTGCACCAGGGCATTTATCAACGACGACTTACCCACATTGCTCTTTCCGGCAAAAGCAAATTCCGGAAGTATATTCTGCGGGATCGCGCTGGTTATACCACATACCGTTTCAAGATTAACACTTTTGATCTTCATAGCTGTCTGTCAAACAAATGCCTTTGCTATAACTTCTTCCATTTCCTTAACGAAGATAATATCCATTCCGTTCTTTATCTCTTCGTCTATCTCTTCTATATTGCGTCTGTTCTCAGCAGGAACAAGCACGGTCCTTATACCCATCATCTTGGCGGCAAGTACCTTTTCCTTAAGGCCGCCAACGGGCATTACATTACCTCTCAGAGATATTTCTCCGGTCATTGCCACTTTTCTGTTAACTTTCTTCCTGGTAACTGCGGAGAGGATAGCAGTTGCCATTGTAATACCTGCACTGGGGCCATCCTTCGGTACCGCGCCTTCCGGAATATGTATATGTATATCATGAGACTGGAAGAAATCATCCGCAACATTAAATGCAGGGGAGATGGACCGTACGTAAGTAAGTGCTGCCATAGCAGATTCTTTCATGACATCGCCCAACTGTCCCGTAAGAGACAGTTCTCCCTTACCGGGCATGATATTCACTTCCACCTGAAGAGTAGCACCTCCTACAGCAGTCCATGCCAGGCCTCTCACGATACCGATATCATTCTTCTTATTCATCTGCTCGGGCGGATATTTTATCTTTCCGAGATACTTCTCAAGATTATCTGCTGTTATGGATATACGTTTAGAAGCAGTCTTCTTTGTCTTCCCTGAGGCATTTTTAGCTCTTAATATCTCTACAGCAGCCTTTCTGCAAAGCTTTGACAGCTCTCTTTCAAGCTCTCTGACTCCTGCCTCACGGCAATAGCATTCTATTATCCTGCGTATCGCACTGTCCGAGATATGAAGCTGGGACGGCTTGATACCGGTCTTCTCGTAGGTCTTACCCATGAGGTGTTCCTTGGCGATATGGAACTTCTCATTTGCCGTATAACCTGCGATCTCAATAACTTCCATACGATCCAGCAAAGGTCTGGGAATGTTCTCTTCATCATTTGCCGTTGCTATAAAAAGTATATCCGAAAGATTCTGCGGAAGCTCCACATAATGATCCCTGAAGTTCTTATTCTGTTCCGAATCAAGGACTTCTAACATCGCCGATGCGGTATCCGAGCGGTAATCCTGGCTCATCTTGTCTATCTCATCAAGAAGCATAAGAGGATCACGGACCTTAGCCTGTCTTAATGCCGCCGTTATCCTTCCGGGCATAGCTCCGACATATGTTTTTCTGTGCCCCCGGATCTCAGCCTCATCGCGGACACCGCCAAGACATATACGTACATAAGGCTTCTTCGTCGCCTCAGCCACCGACTGTGCTATGGAAGTCTTACCTGTTCCGGGCGGTCCTATAAGGCAAAGGATCGCACTGTCTCCTTTTTTGGAAAGAGCTCTTACAGCAAGATACTCGAGCACACGCTCTTTTACATCCTTAAGGCCGTAATGATCTCTGTCCAGTATCTCCTGTGCTTTTTGTATATCTATGATATTTTCAAAATCAGGCGAAGTCTTATCCCATGGGAGTTCCAGGAGTGTTTCGATATAAGCACGTTCTACAGCGCCCTCCTGGCTGGAGCCGTTCTGTTCCAGGTGCTTAATGGCTTTACGAAGCTTCGCTTTAACTTCTTCCGATGCATCCAGTTCTTCTGTTGCTTTCTTGTAATGATCTATTTCCGATTCTTCATCGGTATCATCATTAAGCTCGCTCTTGATATAACTTAACTGCTCTCTGAGAATATATTCTCTTTGATGCTCATCAACCTGCTTTGATATCTGTTCGGCTATGCTCTTCCTTGATCTAAGAATGCTCAGCTCATTTGAAAGCATACCCAGCATCCTGCGGCATCTGGTACCTTCATCAAGAGTCTGAAGGATACCGAGTCTGTCGGAATCTTCAAGACCTATTGCTCCGCAGATCTTATCCGCAAGTTCTCCGGCATTTTTTATCTTCCTGAGCTTTCCGTCCTGGAATGTTGTATTTCCCGTCTCTCTTGCAAGCTTTTCAAAAGCAACCACAAGTTCTCTGCGAAGAGCTTCTCTCTCCACGGAAATGGAAATGGGGATAGTTACGGCATCAAGGGCAACACCGGTCGCATAAGGTGCGGAGTCCGCATCAACAGTATCAAGCAGAGCTCTCTTCTCACCTATGACCTGTACTCTGATCATATTGTTGTCGAGACGTATCATCTGCGACACCTTGGCTATCATACCGATCTGACCTATAAAGCTTTCAGGATCGGGATCCTCGGATGACGTATGATCCATCATCTTTTTCATTTCTTCGGTAAAGATCTCAGAGAATGATTCCGTCTGCTTTCCGTCATCGGAAAGCATGATCATAAAAAACCTTCCATCCGAAAGCATAGCAGCCTCTATAGCTCTCACGGAAGCTCTCTTCTCAAGATCGAACTGCATCGACATTCCCGGAAAAAGGACAATGTCGCGAACCGTTACAACCGGCAGCTCTTTTACGGCTGACATCATTCCGGAATCTTTATTTGTATTCGTCTTTCTCTTTGCCATATCTTTTACCTAAAAGTTTAAGAAAAGACCGCCGCAACGGTCTTTATCTTATTTATTACTTGCTTTTTTCAGTTGTTTTTTGATCGGATGGGCTTTAGTCTTTTCCGAATGCGTTACTAACGGTGCTCCGGTTCCTTCGACCGCTGCCGTACCAATGGTACATTTTTCTATGGTTTCATCGGAAGGTATCTTATACATTACATCCATCATTATATCTTCCAATATAGAACGAAGACCTCTTGCACCGATCTTTCTCTCAAGAGCCTTGTCCGCGATCATATCGATAGCTTCAGGATCGAACTCCAGCTCTACGCCATCCATTTCAAAGAGCTTTCTGTACTGCTTGATAAGAGCATTCTTGGGCTCTGTCAGTATACGTACAAGCGCTTCTTTGTTGAGACCTTCAAGGGTTACATTGATGGGCACTCGTCCTATAAACTCGGGTATCAAACCGAATTTGATAAGATCCTGTGGAGTCACAAAGCGAAGATTCTCCGAGGCCTGCGCATCGTTTCTTGATGTGATATCAGCCTTGAATCCTATGGACTTCTTATTAAGTCTCTCACCGATTATCTTCTCGAGACCGTCAAAAGCTCCTCCACAGATAAAGAGGATATTGGTGGTATCGATCTGTATAAGCTCCTGATGAGGATGCTTACGTCCGCCCTGAGGCGGCACAGAGGCCACGGTTCCCTCGATGATCTTAAGGAGTGCCTGCTGAACGCCTTCGCCCGATACATCTCTGGTGATGGAAACATTCTCGCTCTTTTTGGTGATCTTATCGATCTCATCAATATAAACGATACCGTACTGAGCCTTCTCGATATCATAATCAGCAGCCTGGATAAGCTTTAAAAGGATATTCTCAACATCTTCGCCGACATATCCCGCCTCTGTAAGAGTAGTTGCATCAGCGATAGCAAAAGGAACACCTATTGTCTTGGCAAGCGTCTGAGCAAGATAAGTCTTTCCGGATCCTGTAGGTCCAATCATAATGATGTTACTCTTCTGGAGTTCAACATCATCCTTATCCTTCGGTGCCATTATCCTCTTGTAGTGATTGTATACGGATACAGCCAGTGTCTTCTTGGCTGCATCCTGTCCGATCACATATTCATCGAGAAAAGTCTTGATCTCTTCGGGCTTAAGGAGATTAAAATCGAATTCAGCGTTTTTGCCGGAACCCTTAAGCTCCCTTTCCATATCATCGAGAATATCTTCATCATCCTCATCATTGATTATGGATTCACATATCTCGACACACTCATCACAGATATAAATGCCCTCAGGTCCTGCTATAAGCCTTCGAACCTGATCCTGTGTCTTTCCGCAGAATGAGCATCTGACTCTTCTCGGATCCATTGTTTTAGCCATTATTTCTTTTTCTTCTCCTCATCGGATACTGCAGGGCGCTCATAAATGACTTCATCGATAAGTCCGTATGCCTTAGCTTCCTCAGCAGTCTTCCAGTTGTCTCGGTCTGTATCTCCCGCAACTTCCTCATATGTGCGGCCGCAGTTCTCGGCAAGCAGGCGGTTCATCTTTTCCTTGATCCTGATTATATGCTTTGCAGCGATCTCGATCTCCGTAGCCTGTCCCTGTGTTCCTCCCAGAGGCTGATGGATCAGTATCTCAGAGTTGGGAAGCGCATATCTTTTTCCCTTTGTACCGCCGGCAAGCAGGAAAGCTCCCATACTTGCGGCAAGACCTATACAGTTAGTGGATACATCACATTTGATGAAATGCATCGTATCATAAATAGCCATTCCGGCTGAAATAGATCCGCCGGGTGAATTGATATAAAACTGTATATCCTTATCCGGATCTTCTGCCTCAAGGAAGAGCATCTGTGCAACCACAAGATTAGCGGTCACATCATTAACCTCGCTTCCGAGGAAGATGATTCTGTCCTTTAAAAGTCTGGAATAGATATCGTATGAACGTTCTCCTCTGCTCGTCTGTTCAACGACCATAGGTACCAGTTCATTAAATGTAGGTGTATACAATGCAGGTTTCCTCCTTATTTCTCAACCGCATTCTCAATAACGAAATCAAGAGCCTTCTTGATAACAATATCCTTGCGGATAGACTTCTCATCGCGCGGTCTCATCATAGTCTTAAGATCTTCTGCCTTAAGATTGTAGCTTGAAGCCATATCTGCGATTTCCTTATCGTAATCTTCATCGGTTGCAGTGAAGCCTTCTGCATCAGCTACAGCTTCCATAACAAGTCTGGACTTGATACGCTTCTCAGCTGAAGGCTTGGACTGCTCGATCATTGCATTCTCGTTAAGGCCTGTGAACTTGTAGTACTGGTCGATGTTCATTCCCTGCATCATAAGCTGCTGTGAGAACTGCTCGAGAGACTGACGCGCTGCACTTACAAGCATAGCCTCGGGAATATCCATCTCAGCTTCTGCGATGAGCTTGTCAAGGATCGCTGATTCCTTCTTGTTCTTGGCATCAGCTGCCTTCTTCTCTTCAAGCTTCTTCTTAACATCAGCCTTATATTCATCAACAGAATCAAATCCGGCATCATCTGCAAAATCATCATCAAGAGCGGGAACTTCCTTCTCCTTGACCTCATGAAGCTTGCACTTGAAAACCGCAGGCTTTCCCTTTAAGTGATCTGCCTGATAATCCTCGGGGAATGTTACGTTTACATCAAACTCATCTCCTGCCTTGTGACCGATGACCTGATCCTCGAAACCGGGGATGAATGTTCCGGAGCCAAGAGTAAGAGCGTGGTTCTCACCCTTTCCGCCGTCAAATGCAACACCGTCAATGAAGCCTTCGAAATCGATGATAGCCTGATCATCCTTCTTTGCCTCTCTGTCAACAGTGATCATTCTGGCCTGATTGTCACGCTCTTTATCGATCTGAGCAGTGATCTCATCTTCGCTTACGGATGTATCAGCCTTCTCAACTTCGATACCCTTATACTGTCCGATCTTAGCCTTGGGATTGAGAGCAACCTCAGCTGTGAATACGAAGGGCTCACCTGCCTTAATGGAAACCACATCGATCTTGGGTGAAGAAACGATATCCTCTTCACTCTCCTCATATGTCTTTTCCCAAGCTTCAGGAATACAAATATTTGCAGCATCCTCAAAGAAGACTTCCTTACCGTACATCTTCTCCATAACCTGACGGGTCACCTTGCCCTTACGGAATCCGGGGATGCTTATCTTATTCTTGTTTCTCTGATAAGCCTTCTCTACACATTTCTCGAACTCATCAGCGGGCACCTCAATGGTGAACTTTGCCATATTGTGCTCTAACTTTTCTACTGCTGCACTCATGTCGTACTTTTCCTCCTGAAAATATAATTGATAATTCTTGTATAATCGACAAACATACTTTGAGATTATAACACAATCGGACATTTTATGTCTACAATAAAAAAGCCCCCTTGCGGAGCAATGTCATTAAGTTAAGATGACATTGCCTTGCGGAGGCCCTTATATCCGTTGGTTTTTCTCTTTATTCAGCGGCATCCGCCCTGCTGCCGAGATACTCATCGAAGAAAGCGGACGCTCTTTCATCAGAATATCCCTTTTTGAGATCGATATCGCAGACAGCACCCAGATCCACGTTGATGGTCTTTGTGTGGACCTCTCCGCTTATGACGGCAGTAGAACCTACAGACATATTCTCAGTCACATCTATCGTTCCTTTAACGGCGCCGTTCACATCCGCATTCTTAGCCTTGATGTCTCCGATGATCGTAACACCGGGACCAATGCTTATATAGTCCAGACATTCGATATCGCTCTCAATGGTACCCTCGGAAAGCTCCACCCGTCCGACCTTCAGCTTCTTTCCTCTGACAGATCCCGCAAGTTCCAGTGTTCCGTCGATATCCACATCTCCGTCAACCTCTCCTTCGATGAGAAGATCGCCGTCCGACTCAACATTTCCGTTTATCTTCATTCCTTTCGGAATATAACTTCTTCCTGTCTCATTGTCCTGCATATCAAGATCCCTTTCCCCTGTTATTGTTCCTTATTGCATAAGGTTAACGTAGAATTCCTCACCTGTATTGAGTGACATACACCCAAGTCTGCTGGACTTGGAATTAAGAGCCATACCGCAGTCCAAATCGATTATCTTGTAGCCTCTGTAATTGTCTGACTTAAATATCTTGCCCTTGCCGTTTTCATCCAGATGATTGTAACGCTGGGTAAAGATATGTCCTACTATATAGGTATCGTTGGCATATGCAAATGGCTTGGGCTGATTATCAGCCTCGGGATCTCCGTTCTTTTCAAAAAGGCTCTCCCACACGATCATCTCGGCCTGCTTCTTGCTGGCACCTTTATAGAAAAAGTCCTGTCCGAATTCCTTCTGAAGCGAATATGAATGAGAAAGATGATATGTAACCTCTCCCACCTTGACTCTCTTGATGAGCCTGAGACTCTTCAGATAACGTTCCATGGAATTCTGTTTTTTCTTGTTCTGCTTATAGAAGGCTTTATATGTAGCAACACCGCCGTTGGCGGGATGAACCCAGAGCTCATAAGGAGTAAGACGTTCATCATTGGGATCCTCCCTGATCAGCCCCTGTTCCTTTTGCCTTATATACTCGATGGTATTTAACATCATCAGCTCATGATTGCCCAAGAACAGCTCCATATTACTACGGTCCATAATATACTGTACCAGCTGAACTCCATCCGGGCCTCTGTCGATAACATCACCTAATATATACATAAAGTCTCTGTCACTGAATTTGATCTGTTCGAGCATTCGCATAAACGCTTCGTAGTGACCGTGTATATCACTTAAAATGTAAATATTCATTCCCCGCCCCGCCTATGTCATCTCATGGATATCTTCAGCATTAACACAGATCACCGGTCTTATGCCGACAGATTTGTTAAGAAACCACTCACTGAGATTATTATCCACAAGTGCATGGCCCTCATAATTCTCCGCACATTTATATGAATCATCCTGGTCAATATGTCCCCTGGAACGGAGTCCATAACTGGAATGACTGATGCTTCCATCCATAAGCGCAGCCACATACTGAGAGCAGGGTGCCATATCCAGATCGCTTTTGGCTTTGCTGCCCCTGGCAATGGAAATATCCACATCAAAACCATAGCGTATCTCTTCTATTGAAGGAAGATACACTTTATCATATGTGATCCTGTCGGAAAGCGCCGATACAGGAGTGCTGACCTTGGTAACCTGGAGCTTGGCTCTGTCCGATTCCGAAAAAGCTCTTCTCACAAAAACGGAATTGAGCCATTCTCTGATCTTACTCTTTTCCCAATAGATACCGCTCTTGATCCTCAGTATCTCTCTGTCATTCATCTTGAGATATTTTTCCTGATCAAAGGGCTTGTAATCGATTATGTATTCGCTCTCAAGAGTTATCCTGTTGCCACGTTCCGCAACGATACGCCATGAAAGCATATTGAATTTAAAATATCTGTAACCGGTGATCTCGGTTTCCGTCCTGCTTCCTCGCATCATGGTAAGGAGGCTTTCTTTCTCGGCAACCGTCTCTCTTACTATCGGCATGCGAAGATATTTTTCACCGTCAATAACAGCAGTATCATCCTTGTCATACTCCGCATATATGAGATCGCTGGTAACCTGTGCACCAGTGATCTCATTCATGGGATAATCGCCGAACCAGATACGATTGTTCCTGTCTTTCAGAATGTGCTGCTCACCTATCTTCTCCTGTGCCTGGAGATTCTTCTCATCAGGATAGATACCGTACAGATCGTGATAAAGTTCTTCAACGCTCTGCTGACGGTCTTCTGGCTTCATGGATAAACCCTTCATGATGGCAGCAGCAACCTTTTTGTCTATCTGTATCGTGTAATCCGCGATATTAATAAGCTCATCCTTCTCATTTCTTTCGAAAGATGACTGCGGGATATCACCGGTCATCATGCAATACAGCGTTGCGCAAATTCCATAGATATCCGTCCATGGTCCCTGTTCCGAAAGCTTGGAGAGCATCTGTTCAAGAGGTGCAAATCCCCACTTCCCAAGGAACACCTGCTGATTTGCAAATCCCAGTTTTCTCGATCCGCCGAAATCTATAAGCTTGATGGCACCGTCTTCATCAAGCATAATGTTGTCCGGAGATATATCTCTGTGAATAAGTCCCGACTGATGAACTCTTCCGAGTATGGCAATAACAGGCTCCATCTTTTCAAGAGCCTCATCGACCGGAAGCCATCCGCCGTGCGAATCGATATACTTTCGAAGATTGCCGCTCTCAAGATATTCCATGATGAGATAGGCCGTATTATTCTGATAAAAGAAATCTTTCACGGCAACGATACCGGGAAATTTCGAGAATTCCGCAAGAATGCGGGCCTCACGCAGATAAGCCTTCGTTTCCTTATCGTATTCGTCCTTGTTGACCGCATCCAGTACCAATACCGAATTACCGTCTTCGGAACGATCTACCATTTCATCGGGAAAGAATTCCTTGACCGCTACTCTGTACTCAAGCAGCATATCATATCCGATGTAAGTGATGCCGTATCCGCCTTTTCCAAGGATATTGCCGATAAGGATCTTATTGTTAAGAATCGTCCCCGGTGCAAGAGCCTTAGACCAGGTCTGCTGCCCTCTCTTTTCTCTTCCGCAGAAAGGACATACTTCCGGGTCTTCACTCACACGCATACAGCGAAGACATATTTTCTTTATTTCTGACTGCTCCATTTTTCCCCCTGAAACTTGAATGCATTCTTGCGGAGCCTGCATCCAATATTTAAACGGATGCCACCCTTCATATATGGTATCCGATCATAATCAGCCACAATCATTATACAAATATTCGCGCTGTTTTACCACCCTGCATTTACTTTAAAATAAAGGTTTTTCAGCTATTCTGCCCTTATAGCCGCCAGGGGACTGAGCTTCATGGCGCGAAGCGAAGGGATAAAGCCTGCAATCATGGCGATGAGAACGGCAAATATAACGGCAACTCCCCCGAGCCACAAAGGTATCTGTGAGATACCGGCTGTTCCAAGCCCCATATCCGCTCCGAGAGAAGACCCTGCCACCACTTTATTGAGAATGGCCGACAGGATATAACTTATGATCACGCCTACCGTTCCGCCGATAAATCCGATATATCCGGCCTCTATGAGAAACAGTGCCTGAATATCACGGATCCTGCATCCTATGACTTTCATGATACCTATCTCTTTGGTCCTCTCATATATAGACATCATCATCGTATTGGTGATGCCGATGGCGGCAACAAAAAGAGCCACCGCACCTATGCCCCCAAGTACCGCCTGGATTATATTCATGACCTGCATATCCTGTTCTATCCACTCTGCTTCCGAATAAGTCTGATACCCCTGACTCTGAAGCATCTGCTGGACTTCGGCCACGGCCTCCATGCTGTCGGTCTCTACGTATAATGTAGAATAAAAGATCTCCTTGTAAGGCTTGTCGCCTTTCTTAAGCGGCTGTTCCGGGATTGGTTTCCCTCTGAAGACCCGCTTGAGTTCGGCTTTAAGAGGTTCCAGGTCACAATATATCTGCCATGCAAAAGCATTGTAATCTTCCGGCCCTCCCTCAACGATGCCGGCCGAAGGAATAACATATTTTTTCGGTGCTTTCATCACAGTCCCGTTTTCATCAACGCCACCACCCTGCATCCTGAAATATCCGTCCACATCAAAGACAGTGAATACACCGCCGTTCATAAGATCGATATCGGGAAGTTGTCCCGTATCCCAATAAGGCATATAACCGGTTTTGATATTACTGAACTCTGTCAAGATCATATTTCCGTAGATCAAAGAAAGAGGATCCCCTTCTTTGGGAAAATCTCCTTCTCCAAGCTTCATCCCGGATGCTTTTAAAGAATTGATATCGCGGCCTTCCAGTTCAGCATAAGCATAATACTGTCCGCTGGTTAAGATAACCGGGATCCTGAGTGCCGGGTAAACCTCAACCACATGAGGATAACTCCTTATCTCATCAGCCAGAGCATCAGTGAGGAAGAGTTTCTCCATTTCCTTATCGCTGCGCTCCTTACCATCATTGGAATACCTGTTTGGCTGCTGGACTTCAACGGTCGTAAGACTTCCGTACTGGGACACACTCTCCAGCATTGAATTCTTCATCCCTATACCCAGGCTCACCATAACAACTATACTGACCGTGCCGATGATAACACCAAGCACCGTCAGTATAGTCCTTGCTTTTCTTTTAAACAGGCTTCCGAGACTCATTCCCAGAAGATCGGATAATCTCAATTTATCTACTCCTCATCATCAAGCTTTGCCAGTTCCGCAGCAAGACGCTTTTTCCGTGAAACAACTATGATCACGATAACGACTATGATCACCGCAAATCCAAACAAACCTGCGATAAGCCATATCCACCAGGGGATAGAGAATGACTTTTTCTGCGGCTCATAATATTCATCTATGATACCGTCACCGTCATAGTCCATGCCGTCCATGATGCCATCACCGTCTTCGTCGATCTCAGGCATGGCCATCGAATCCCCGCCGTACGCATCCGACACATATATAGTGAGATCCTTTTCCACTTCAGTAACAACGCCCGCCTCATCTTCATAGGAAATGACAGCTTTTACGGTACCGTCATCCTCAGTCGCTGCGACAGCATCCAGCATCGCATCCACAGATCCGGTGGCACCGGGCTCCAGCTTACCCAGGAATGTGCTTCCTCCGGTAAAGGAATCGCTTACAAATTCCACCTGGACGTTGTAAAGGATGGTCTTTCCTTTGTTATATACCGGGAACATCACATTCACGCTCTGTCCCACTTCGACCATTTCCGGAGTGATCTCCACATCACCCGAATCAACTCTCGCTTCCTGCTTTACCGGGATCGATACATTACTCTGGGCGGTATAAGGATTGTGCTTGTTATCCTCATAAGCCATATCAAGATTGATTACATAAGGCTTTTGAGTAAGATCCGCTCTCGCCGTCATTTCTATGGAAAGATCCGTAGTCTCTCCCGGTCCTATCCTGTCTACATATAAAGTTGCGGAACCGGATGTGGGAAGGAAGGCTTCGTAAGTGGTCTCTTTTTCATTTCCCTCCTGTGCTGCCTTAAAGTCAAACTGGATATTTGATACAGCAGTCTTATCGGAAGTATTTTTGACCGTGACTGTGAGATCGAACGTATCTCCCGCCATTACAGTTGCAGGATCCGTAGTGAATCCCGTGACAATTATCCTGGGGGTAGAAGTCTTAAGCTCCTCTGTGGGTTTTTCATCCTCATCTTTCTCAAGCTTTCCGCTGGAGGGCTTACCGGTTATGTTGATATAAGTCTTAAGATCAGCCTCTTCCACCTCTCCGTTTCGATAATAGATCGCGTGGAATGTGATGGGATAGACACCTGTCTTGGCATCCGAAGATACAACGAAATACCATGTTTCCTGTTTTGCAAGCCCCACCGACTGTTCTATCGACTTCGCCGGGGAAATGTTATCTATAACACGTGCATCGGATGCAGTCTGTATAACAAACGGCCATTTACTCTTGCTGGTATCTACCACCGGAGTTATCACCACATCACTTACCGATGTGTCTCCGAGATTGACTACCGACAGTGTGAGTGATGTCTGCTCATCATATTTTGCAGAGGTTATCGCACTTGTATTGTCTATGAAAAGAAACTTGTTGGCACCGGGAACGGTTTTTGATGCTGCCGAATCCATCCTTTCCTTGACCATGACTTCGTAGGTTCCTAACTGATTCACTGTCATCTCGGTATTGGCGATGAACACATTGGCATCATACATGATCTCATCAAGCTCAGCCTTTTGTGCGGCGGAAAGGTCTTTACGCTTAAGATTGTTCATATATTCAATGAGGACAACATAGGCAGCTTCTCTGTCGCTGTTCTTTATCATGCCCTTTTCATCACCGTTTACCGATATTGACACGGCGCCGGCCTTATCCGCAGGTTCCGGTATCATTAGGCATATGACCACAGCAAGGACCGCAAGCATGAACCTTGCCGCGAAAACGCATATATTTCCTTTGTGTCCGTTTTTGTTATCGTAATTTAAATCTTTCTTCATTATCTTTCTCCTGCCAAATATGCTCCGGTTAAAACTATTCAGTTTTTTGTCTTTTGGATCTTTTCTATCTCATCCCATATGGAAACGTCATTATCATCATGATCTCTGTCTTCGGATTTACTCTGCGGGTCGCTTTTCGGTTCGCATAAGTTGTTCTCCTTCTGTGCCGGCACATCAGCAAGAGTCCCTCCGACTTCCAGTCCTGCCAGCGCATTGGCTTTTGCTTTTTCCCTGTTATCTTCTATCTCTGTGATCTTCCCATCCTTTATGTGGATTATCTTGTCCCCATAGGCAGCCAGGTTATTATCATGAGTTACCATCACCACCGTCTGCCCGTCTTCGTGAACTATCTTCCGGATGAGATTCAGCACATCCATGGTCGTATTGGAATCCAGATTTCCCGTAGGCTCATCAGCAAATATAATCTCCGGTTTTACCACCAGCGCTCTTGCTATGCCCACTCTTTGCTGCTGTCCGCCCGACATCTGCCCCGGCCTGTGGCGGACATACTTTCCGAGTCCCACAAGGCTTAACATTTTCATTGCACGTTTAAGTCTCACAGCTTTTGGAACTCCCTGAAACGTAAGCGGCATTGCAACATTTTCAAGAGCCGTCAGATTCGGGAGAAGATTGTATGATTGGAAGATAAAACCGACATGTGCCTGTCTGAAGAGCACCAGACCAGATTCATTCTTTTTCTCAATATGCTCCCCTGCAACAATTATCTCGCCTCTGGTAGGCGGTTCAAGTCCCGCCATCATATTGAGAAGTGTGGATTTACCCGATCCGGATGTGCCTACTATACAGCAGAACTCACCTTTTTCAACAGAGAAATCCACTCCGTTCAATGCATATACCTTATTCGTTCCTATCCTGTATATCTTGTAAAGATCCTTAACACGGATAACAGGTTTTTCCATTCAGTAACTCCAAATAACAGTCGTTTACATAAAAATAATATGTCCTATGTCATAATAACACCGGAGGATTATTTTACAAGCGTGCCGGAGCAATACGATCCGAAAAAATGAAATCATAACAAAATTTCAAAAGAAGATTAAAGGAAGTTTAAAAGAACATTAAAGAATCGGATTTAAGGATATCTGAAGGCATAAAAAAAGCTTCGGTCATTACCGAAGCTTTGCCGTTCGTTCAAGCGGGTGAGGGGAATCGGACCCCCGTATTCAGCTTGGAAGGCTGACATTCTACCATTGAACTACACCCGCGGCACGAATGCTATTATTACACTATGTATATCATAAGTCAAGAACTTTTTTAAAAAACTTTTAAAAACTTTTTTGACATCAATCCCTCACTCTCTTCCGCCCTTTCATTCCAACTTAAATTTAACCTCAAAATGGATTATACTTAAGCGCATAAGAATCGGAGGTATAAAATGAAAAAAAGAAACAACGCAGCAGTCGCTGCGATCTCAGTATTGATCTTAAGTGTATTAACTACAGGCTGTACCCCATCCGGGCCGGACAGTCAGGCAGCCGATGGGATGATATCATCGGGAAATGCAACAGTCGATATACAAAATGACATAACGCAGTCCGCTGACGATGTAAGCTCATCCGATACAGCCTCGTCAGAAAAAAAAGATCTCTTCACCGAAAGAGATTTGAAACAGACCGCAGATGAAACAGGAGCAACGACACTCACAGTCGCCGACAATACCACACTTGCCGCAGACTCCGAAGGCGTGTATATCCTTAGCGGAGCTGCATCAAACTGTACCCTTCGTGTCGACGCAGGCGAAGATGCCAAGGTCCAGATCGTATTGAAGAACGCTGATATAAGCAATGACGATTTCCCCTGCATTTATGTGGTATCTGCCAAAAAAGTCTTTATCACCACCGGAGAAAACACCGAGAACAGTCTCAAAGTAACGGGTGAATTCAATACCGACGGAGACACTAATACCGATGCAGTTATATTTGCGAAAGACGACATCGTACTAAACGGTCTTGGCTTACTTAATATTAATTCAGCCAAAGGCAACGGGATCACCGGGAAAGATGATGTTAAATTTACCGGCGGCACCTATTCCATCGTAACTTCCGGCAATGGCATAGAAGCAAAAGATTCTCTTTCCATCTGCGACGGGTCATATAACATCACCAGTTCCAAAAGTGCCATAAGATGCAGAGATAAAGATGACACCTCCAAGGGATCAGCTTATTTTTCAGGCGGTACCTTTACCGTTTCCGCGGGAGACAACGGTATACAGGCTGTAACCGGGATCACCATAGACGACGGCTCATTTGATATATCATCTTCCGAAGGTATGGAAACCACCGTATATAAACAAAACGGCGGAAGCGTAACCATCAAAGCTTCCGATGACGGCATTAACGTTTCGGATAAGTCATCAGCCTTCACCCCTACCGTTACCATAAACGGAGGTTCCTTAAATATTACCATGGGTGCCGGAGATACCGATGCCATAGATGTTAACGGGAGCCTGTATGTTAACGGGGGCGAGATCAATATCACAGCCCGGTTTGCTTTTGATTTTGATAATGAAGCACTGCTCAACGGCGGCAATGTCATCGTAAACGGCGAACAGGTCACGGAGATCGTAAATTCCATGCAGGCAGGTCCCGGAGGTCCGGGCGGCCCGGATAAGCCTGACGGCAAAGGTGCTCCCGGCGGTCCGGATAATCCTGACGGTCAGGAAATGCCCGATGATGCCGATAATGAATAATAATCCGGAGAATAAATGGGATCATCTGATAACAACAGATTCACCGGTTTGATCCAGGTATATACCGGTGACGGGAAAGGTAAAACCACCGCTGCTGTCGGTGCAGCCGTAAGGTTTACGGGGAACGGCGGCAGTGTTCTTTTTGTACAATTTCTGAAAGGACGTCCCAGCGGCGAACTGGATATTCTGAAAAGATCGGGTGTCACCGTCAAACGTCAGGACGGACTGGAAAAATTCTATTCTGCCATGAGTGATAAAGAAAAGGAAGAATGCAAAAAGATCACAAATGAGAATTTTGCATTTGCCGTAAAAAATGCATCCGATTTCGGCATGATAATCTTTGATGAGATGGCCGCCGCCTTAAACAGGAATTTACTGGATAAAAAAAAAGTAATTGATTTTATAAAGAATAAACCGGAAAAAACAGAGCTTATCCTAACCGGCAGAAACATGCCCTCTTTCATCACGGATGCTGCCGATTACCATTCGCACATCAGTGCCAAAAAACATCCCTTTACACGAGGCGTCAGCTCACGAAAAGGGATAGAATACTGAAAACGGATCTATCCTCTGGATCAGCGGTAAAAATGCCGCAATCAGAGCAAGCATAAGAATAACCGTACCGTACATCAGTTTGCATGCCCTGATTATATCTCCCGGTGCAATATCCCTGATCGGATCACCTATATAATCCTTCTTAACAAGAGTCCCGGAATAATAAGCATCACCTGCCAGCCTGAGTTCCAAAGCTCCGGCACATACGCTTTCGCATTGAGCAGAATTGGGACTTGCATGTTTATACCTGTCCCTTACGAATATCCTCCATGCGTTGGCGGAATCAAATCTGAGTATAAAAGCAGCAAGCACCATAAGAAGAGCACTCATTCTGGCAGGAATAAATCCTGCAATATCATCAAGTCTTGCAGCAACAGTCCCAAAATACCCGTATTTTTTATTCCTGTATCCTATCATGGAATCCATGGTATTGATGGCCTTATACAGCATTCCGCCAACCGGTCCCCCGAGAAAAAGAAACAAAATGGGAGCGATGACACCGTCATTGGTATTCTCTGCAACGGTTTCTACCGCAGCTCTTGCGATCCCGTCCCTGTCAAGGAATTGCGTATCACGACCCACTATCATGGATACAGCCTCTCGCGCTTCAGGTATATTATCTCTGATCAGAGGTCTGCAAACCTTCATGGCAGCGTCATTCAAATCCCTCGCCGCTATACAGCTGGCGCTTATCAGACTCATTACAAATATCGAAATATATTTGGTCTCAAAAAACCGGTATTCGAGATAATAAGAAGAAAATACTATACCGAAGGTCACTCCTCCGGTAACGGCAAGCACAAAAAGCACAAGTATGCCTCCCGCTATCCGCTTAAGCCATCCGGGATTCCTGTCGTGAAGCAACAGCTTCTCCAGAAAGGATATAAGCCTGCCTATAAATCTCACCGGATGAGGAAAACCCTGCGGGTCGCCAAAGATACAATCAATGAGAAAACCGAAATATACACTTATGATCACATCGTACCAGCTAAAAAGCGTTTCCATTCCCGTTTTTCCTAAATCAATTCCGTCAAAGCCGCCACAGCTAAAGCGACAGTCATCCAAAGCTCGGCAAGACACAGAAACCACCCCGCCAGATCTCCGGTAATGCCGCCGAATACTTTAGCGGATTTGTATCTGTAATATATAAATACCGCCAACTCCGAACCTATGATGATTAAAGAGCTTCTAAGATCAAATAAGATCATGGAGACAGCCAGTGCTATTATCTCACAGATGATAATGATCAAAGCCGGTTTGTTCGATCCAATGCCCTTCTTACCTGAAAAAGAATAAAGAGTCCCCTCCCTGTTGGCACATGAAAATGTCACCACCGACAACGCACTGAGCATTCTGGAAAGGACAAAACCAAATGCCCATATGCAGATCATCCCCGGTGAAAAATGCAGCACTGCTGCCAGAGCCGCAACAAATATCTCCGTATAAATGACAGTCCTTATTACCGCATATGCACCTATATGAGGGTCCTTCAGGATCTCAAGCCTCTTTTCTCTGTCCATATAGGAAGAAAGAGCATCTGACGTATCCATATAGCCGTCAAGATGTATCCCTCCCGTTATGATAAGGGGAATGGCGCACATCACAGGAACCGTGATGAGAAGAGGCGCGTCCACCGTCGATAACGCTCTGAAAAAAAGATACTCTGCCGTGCCGATCACTGCTCCGATAACAGGAAAAAAAGCGATCGCATAGCGCATCTCTTTTTCTTTCCATTCAAATTGAAAAACAGGGATCTTCGAATACATTGAAACCGCAATGCAGAGCGCTTTGATGAAGATCATTTTAATTCACCAGTTCTGTTGCGATACCGCAGAAAACTCTGACGGTCCTCATTTTGGAAGCGATCTTTTGATAGTATCTTCCACAGACCTCTCTGTATTTTCTCTCCGTAGCATCTACAGGTACGACACCGCAGAAGATGTCATTTCCGCATAAAACCGTTCCCTTCGGAAATTCCGCTACGGGATCAGTCTGTTGTATGCAACAAGCATATACATATCGCTCAAGATGCTTTATGCAGATTCCTTCTTTTTTATCGGCAGCAAGGTCACCGACTTCCCTGATAAGGGTTTTGGGATCGGCATATTTAGAACAGTCGACAATATCTTCTTTCTTTATGCCCAGCTCCGCGACAATAAAATCGGTCTTTCCCTGAAAAGCCCCGCCGGTAACAAACATACTTTCATCGGATCGTCTTTTTATCACAGTCATCTCGTGTCTCACTTCCCTGCCTGCCGTTATCTCTATAGTTTCATCAGCTATGCCCGCGATCTTTCTGTCTGTCATCGCAAGAGCTCTTCTGTATTTCTGTGTATATTCATCATATAATACGCTGTCGCTGTAGATACCGTCGCTGATTACAGCAAGAAGCTTCACTTTACTCTCAAGCTCCCATATATCTTCCAGTATTCTTGTACTGAACGAACTCTCCCGGCTTTCCTCCAGCGGCTTTACAAACATCATATTCATAAGAAGCGCAGTGGTACTGTCCAGAAGGCATGAGCATTCTGAAAGCTCACCGGGATCTATGTCCAAAAACGAGCATGGATCCTTTAAGAATTCATGAAACATATTACCGCATTCCGCAGTAACAAAACCCAGATCTTCTCTGTCTTTTCTGTGGATCCTTATACGTTCAAAATCCTCATCATCCGAAGGGACCATCACGGCAATATATATTCTCTTCCCTTTTGGAGATGCATCACAGACGATCTTTTGGGCATAATCGGTCTTTCCGTTCTTGCATCCGCCGGTAATTAATATCAGCACTCAGTTCACGCTCTTTCTTATCTCTTCAAGGTATCCGTCATCGATACCGTTAGTTTCAAAGCTTCCCATTCCGTTCATCATCGCACAGGCAGCTTCTATTATACAAAATGCTATCACACATCCACTGCCTTCGCCAAGTCTCATATCAAGCGAAAGCCACGGATCCAGATCCAGCGCCTTTGCGGCGATCAGATATCCCTTTTCTTCGGACAGATGAGACGGAAAAAGATAATCTCTTACCGCAGGGCAGATCCTTACCGCGCAGAGCGCCGCAACGATCGATATGAAGCCGTCTATAACGGCAGGTATCCTGTTCAAAGCAGCGCCGATAAAAACACCGCACATGGATGCTATATCCAGGCCTCCGACGCATGAAAGTATCTCTGTCACATTTCCGGAGCCGTCTTCCAGTTTATGGAATCTCAAAGCTCTGTCAATGACGCTTTTCTTAAGCTCAAATGCTTTATCCGTAAGTCCCCCTCCCCGTCCAGTTACCTCTTCGGCACTTTTCCCGGTAAGAGCTGCAAGAACGGCAGATGAAGTAGTAGTATTTCCTATCCCCATCTCACCCACACCTATGAGCCTGACATCATCCGCCGAAGCGCGATCTGCAAGTGATATACCTGTGAGGATGGCATCATATACTTCCTGTTCGGTCATCGCCTTTTCATAAAGGATATTGCCGGTTCCTTTGCGGATATTTCTGTTTATTATCTTATCGCATTTATATTCCGTAGCGATACCTACATCCACTACCTGTATTTCCTGGCCGAAAGCACGAGCCATGGAAGACATACCTGTCAGATATCCGGTCATATTTACAGCCTGGGCAGCTGTGACACTGACAGGCGCACTGGATACCCCCTCTGCCGTCACGCCATTGTCCGCACACAGAACTATTATACGCTTCTTTCCCGGATCATTATGCAGCTTTCCGGTTATCCCCGCATAACGGCAGGCTATTTCTTCCAGCTTCCCGAGACTTCCCGGTGGCTTTGCAAGTTTATCAAGATATCTTCCTGCTTCAGCCATAGCTTCCGCATCAGCTGCTTTTATTCTGTTCAATATTCCATTCAGCATCAGATCAGGTTTCTCATTCATACCGCAGACTCCCGAAGCATGGCATATACTTTCTCCATATCCAGATTCTTCCTTATCATTTCCGCCAGGAGATCATAATTGTGCTCTTTAATCGCAGCATAGTCAAAGCTTTCCGGTTCAAAACCTATCCCCTTCTTCTTAGCAAGCAGCTTTACGATATCTTCTGCTACGGATCCATCATCAAAAAGCCCGTGAACGTAGCTTCCGCATACAAGTTCTCCGTTACCTGTTATAAGCTCTGCTTCTTCTCCGTTGTCACAGGTAGTCCTTCCCATATGGATCTCATATCCCGAATAATCAATATCCTTTATACTACCAAAGAATCCCGCAGGAAAATCCGCCTGCCCCCGGATCTGCTTCCTGGTTTTATTCTTAAGTAAAACCGTGGATTGAGGCAGCAATCCCATTCCCCTGATCTCGCCTCCCTGTTCGGAATGATCAGGATCGCTTATCCGGCTTCCCAGCATCTGATACCCTCCGCATATTCCAAACACAGGGATACGCCCTGAAGCGGAGATCACTGCCGCTTCCAGGCCGCACTCTCTCATCCACTTAAGATCCGCCATTGTATTCTTGCTTCCCGGCAAAAAGATGATATCCGGATTACCCAGTTCCGGCACTCCGGAAACATATCTTACATTTACGCCTTCTATATATTCAAATACATTGAAATCCGTAAAATTGGAAATTCTGGGATATCTGATAACCGCAATATCTATACAACTGTTGTCACTCCTGTCTTTAGCCGTGAGCCTTTCACTAAGAGAATCCTCATCATCGAATGATACGTTTAAATATGGCAGCGTGCCCACAACGGGAATGCCGCATCTCTCCTCTAACATCTTAATTCCCGGATCCAATATAGACTTATCACCTCTGAATTTATTGATGATAAACCCCTCAACCCGCGCTCTCTCTTCCTTTGCCAAGAGTTCGACTGTTCCAAGCAACTGCGCAAAAACACCGCCTCTGTCGATATCGGCAGCAAGAAGTACAGGAGAGTCTGTGATCTCCGCCAATCCCATATTCACGATATCATTTTCACGAAGGTTTATCTCTGCGGGAGATCCTGCTCCTTCTATCACTATGATGTCATACTTTTCTTCCAATGAAGCAAACGCTTTCTTTATGTCGGGAATAAGCTTTTTCTTGTAAGCAAAATATTCCACCGCCCCCATATTTCCAAGCACTTCTCCGTTAACTATCACCTGTGATCCCACATCATTCGTAGGCTTCAAAAGTATAGGGTTCATGGCAACTTCCGGTTCTATGCCTGCCGCTTCAGCCTGCATAACCTGTGCTCTGCCCATCTCAAGTCCTTCTTTTGTTATGAAAGAATTAAGGGCCATATTCTGGGATTTAAAAGGCGCTGTCCTGTGCCCGTCCTGCATGAACACACGACATAATCCCGCTGTTATAAGACTTTTTCCCGCCCCGGACATAGTCCCCTGAATCATTATGGTCTTTGCCATTTTCTCTCCCTGTCTCCGGTCACATCATACCAGGCATTCATTAATCGTCTTTATCAGGATCTCATTATCGCAGCGATCCCTTACTGCTATCCTGTGATCGTATCTATCAAGCCCTTTAAAATTACCGCAGTTTCTGATTAGTATCCCTCTGCCTGCCAGCACAGTCTGAAGATTATGATACTTATCATTTTCGGGTGTCCTGAAAAGAATGAAGCATGCATCCCCCGGATAAACCGTAAAGCCAGCCTTAGTTAGTTCATCACACAGATACTCCCGTTCTCTGTTAACAAGCATTTTCGTTTCTTCGATATACCCGGCCGATACCTTATGCAATATCTCTTTTCCGACCTCCTGTGCAGGCATGGAAACGTTCCATTCGGGGAGCAGTTTTTTTACCGTATCAACAAGCTTTCCATCTCCGGAGATCATAAATCCGAGCCTTATGCCCGGTATTGAATAAAGCTTTGTAAAAGCATCGATCACACAGATATTCGGAATGCTTTTCGTAAGATGCTTTAAAGTTCTTTTACTCTCATCGTTACAAAATCCAAGAAAGCATTCATCAACAACAAGCCTTATCCCGCTTTCCGAGCAAATTTTGATCACCTTATCCGACAGATCTTTATCCATAAGCTGACCTGTGGGATTATTTGGATTACAGAGTATAAGTGCTTTATCTCCCTCTGCAGAGTCCGAACCGGTAAAAGATTCAAGTTCACGGATAAAAGCATCCGTAAAAGCAAAACAGTCCTTTCTTTCCAGTGTGTAATATACGGTTTTGATTGATGTTTGGCAAAATGGAGCTTCCAGACTTCTCTCATATCCGATAAAAGAAGGAACAGGGAGCATCACCTTTCTGATACCCAACAGTGCCAAAGCTTTTATCGTATTCATAATGAGCTCTGACGCTCCGTTGCCGCAGATAACGCTTTCTTTATCTACACCGTATCTCTTCCCCAAAAGCTGTCTTAATTCCTCACATTCCCTATCCGGATATCTTTCTGTCAGTGAAGCAAATCTGTCATCTGCGATAAGGCGTTTTACTTCCGCAGGCATTCCAAGAGGATTTAGGTTGACACTGTAATCCAGCTGTATTTTGTTATCTTTCCACTCTCCACCGTGTAACATATCATTCATTGGCATATTCACGCATTTTTTCCGTAAAACGGCTTACAAGTTCCGGACATGAAGGATAATACAAATGAGGGAATCCGCATAGGATATTACCTTCAGCCTTTATACAATCATAGCTTCTTTTTGTTACCGGTTTCATTGCGATCAAACTGCTTCCGTTATCCGTGCAGTCAAAATAATGAAATTCATGAGCTTTGATCTTCTCACCCCTTTTTATATACGCAGTATTTTTCTTTGATGTAAGCTCTATATATCCAAATCGCACGAGTTTGTCTTTCATTTCACAATCTCCGGCAAAGATCCCGGACATCTTCTTTCTTCCGCAGTCCTTCAGTTTTATACTGTTTTGCAGATACATAAATCCTCCGCACTCTGCAAGTAACGGAATACCTGAAGATACAGCTTTTCTCACGGCGTTTTTCATCTTTCGGTTGGAAGATAATTCTTGAAGATAGAGTTCGGGATATCCGCCTCCAAGCAATACCCCCGCGCACCCTTCAGGAAGTCCCTCATCCCGTATCGGCGAGAAATACTCTATCCTGCATCCGTTTTTTTCAAAGAGTCTTAAGTTTTCTCTGTAGTAAAAACAAAAAGCCTCATCTCTTGCAACAGCAAGTACCGGTTTTGAAACGGCATCTTCGTTATGTATATCTATATCTTTATTGCCGTCCTTTATCTCTTTTGCTTCGGATGCGATCTTTAATATCATCCCGAGATCAGAATTATCTCTTATCTTACCTGCTGCTCCGGCCACCTTACTTTTCAGATCTTTTACTTCATGCGGAAGATTCAGGCCAAGGTGTCTGCTCTCTATGCCAAAGGATGCATCATATGGCATCGTTCCGCATACCGCAACCCCGGTCTGTTCCTTTATCAAAGGCGCAATGATATTAGCGTAGCTCTTGCTTACCTTATTGAGGATGATACCTTTGATAAGATGCTTTTTATCAGCAGACAGTATTCCTCTTATGATCTGTATGACAGTTATCCCCACTCCCTTTGCATCGATCACAAGTATTATGGGGGTATCCGTTTTTACTGCCAGATCGTATGAAGACGCTTCGGTCTTCACACCTCCAAGTCCATCATAAAGCCCCATAACTCCCTCTATGATGAGGATATCCGATTCTCTGCAGGCAGCCGCCGTGAGAGACCTCAGTTCCTTTTTCTCGGAAAAATAAGGATCCAGATTGACAGAAGGGATCCCAAGAACTATTTCATGAAACATGGGATCGATATAATCCGGGCCACACTTGGCACCCGATACGTTTAATCCTGCCTCTTTATATGCTGCCATCAACGCACAGCTAATGCAGGTCTTACCACTGTTACTGCCTGCAGCTGCTATCATTACTCGCTTCATACTCATCAGCGGTCTCCGTTCAGATCAAATACTGCTATATACACGGGGTTCTGGGCCTCCATCAGGTGAAGGTTTCCGATTTCCCTCTCCCTGCTTACATACATCTGAATAACATCTCTGTCCTTAATTGGATATTGTTTCATTATATTATTGATAGCTATCACCGTTTCGGTGGTAACCGCATTTACGGCAATACGCATATGATCATTTAACTCATAGAGTTTTTCTATTATTTGTTCCAACTTCCCTCCGCTTCCGCCGATAAAAGCTGCATCCGGGGCTCTTCCGGATATGTGCGCAAAACAATCAGGTGCATCGCCTTCTATGACTTCGATACCATCGGTTGCAAACTTATCCATATTCTTTTTGATAAGCTCTATACCTTCCGGATCATGCTCGATGGCACAGATCCTGAGTCCCGGATACATTATGGCTGCCTGTACGGAAACCGATCCCGTGCCGCTTCCTATATCCCAGAAGACTTTGTTACTGCCAAGATGAAGTTTGGAAATAGTTACGGTCCTCACTTCCTCCTTAGTCATGGGAACTTTTCCTCTTATGAATTCACTGTCAGGTATAGATGTATATTCCGAATATCTTCTGTAATCCATATTTGATCTCCCCGATGAGAATCTCCGGATCGACATCCTCCGGATCTCTTGATTTATCTTTGATCTATGATTCGATATAAAGCAGTATTTTCCCCTCTGATGAAAAGTTTACCGCCGTATCCGCAGTCATCTTCCGGATCTCTTCCTTACCACCAACAGACAGCGAACAGCCTGCTGTAATCCTGCAGTCATTAAAGCCTTTTCTCATCAGGTAGTCCGCAGTAATCCTCACATCTTCATCACCTGATACCAGCATAAAACATCTTTTCTTCTCTTCAAGGATTTTTAGAAGCTCTGCCAGCCCCTCTTGCCTGTCTCTCCCATGAACAGAGAGTATGCCGGCAGTATCATAGCTCACTCCAAGAAGTGAAGACATATATGACACGGAAGATATACCGGGGAGCACAGTTATTTCGGCATCTATATCACCGGATCTGATCGCCTGATCTAATCCCGCATAACACTTTCCGCAGCCGCTGAAGAATCCGCTGTCGCCTGAAAACAGCACCGCAATATTAAGCTCATCCGCGTCTGTATCATTCAACAGATCTTTGATGTAAGGAATGATATCTCCGGGAAGGTATGCGGCTTTCTTGCCGATCCGTGCTTTAAAAGGGGCGATAATGCTCTCCGCACCGATAATGTAATCGGCCTCTTCTATCATTTTCCCTGCTTTAATCGTTAAAAGATCCTTTTCATACGGTCCCGCACCGATCAATGAGATGTGCCCCCTGCAATCTTTTACGTTACCATCTTTAAGCCCCTCGATGCCCGTAAGAAGCCTGAACATCTCATCTTCTCCGATTCCATCTTCATCGGGTCTTGCGATAACACAAAGCTTTATATCATTATTGACAGCTGCTCTGATCTTTTCCGCAAAACCGCCAGCAGTACCGCTTTCCTTAGTTACCAGCGCATCTATACCGAACTCACGGATGATCGCACTGTTTAACTCTTCCGAGAAAGGCCCTTGCATTGCTATGATATGATCTGTTTTTATCTCTGCATTTCTGCAGATCTCAAAGCTCTTCTCATCAGGAATGATACGTACATACAATCTATGTCTGAGTTCTT
The DNA here is from genome assembly GCA_024697065.1 of Lachnospiraceae bacterium. GTDB lineage: Bacteria > Bacillota > Clostridia > Lachnospirales > Lachnospiraceae > NK4A136. The sequence continues at coordinate 14,012 of JAILGE010000007.1, read as the reverse complement.
CCCTGCATGCATAAACAGAAAGCTCCTTGCTGCCTGTGGTAATGAGCACATTTCCTTTAAGCAGGCCTGACCTGTATGCATTTTCCAGATGATCGGCACAGCTTTCATTATCAAAAAACAGCTCTGCCCCCGAAGGGATCTTTAACTTTTCTCTGGCAAGCCGTAAGTACTTAACGCCCGTTCTCTCCGCAGCTTTTTTGAGATTTGCCGTAACCTCGATCGCATAAGGATGAGTAGCATCTGCTACAACGGTAATCTTCTCGTTTATAAACAGTTCTTCCATTGCAGGTTCATCAAGCCGTCCCTCTATCACTTTGGCAAAGTGACTTTCACCCAGCAGAGACTTCCCATAGTCGGTAGCGACCGAAACTATATGACTGATACCGTATGATGACAGCTTTTCGGACAGTCTCCTGCCCTCGCTAGTCCCAGCAAATAATATGATCTTTTCCTTATCTTTCATGTACAATTCTCGGAGTGACCATCTTTCCGTTTACGATCTTTGTATCTGAATTACCTATAAAAACTGTCGTAAACATATCAATATCTTCATTTTCCAGGTCTGATATCTTACAGATCCGGCTAAGCATCCCGTCTCTTCCTATATTCCTGACATAACCGCAAACACGGGCTCCGCCGCCATATTGGGTTATTATATCCGCAGCCCTTCCGATATATCCCTTTCTGCTCCTGCTTTGAGGGTTATAGATAACAATGACGAAATCACCCTCAACGGCAGCTTTTAATCTCTTTTCTATCTTCTCCCATGGTGTGAGTACATCACTTAAGCTGATCAGGCAAAAGTCATGATTGACCGGAGCACCCAGTATTGCCGCCCCGCTTAAAGCCGCAGTGATCCCCGGGATAACATTCAATTCTATATCTTTATATGATTCTCCTATCTCATACATGAGAGACGCCATGCCGTATACTCCCGCGTCTCCACTGCATATAAGAGCCACCTGTCTGTTCTCTTTGGCTTTTTCAAAGCAATACAGACACCTCTCCCGTTCCTTTCTCATGGGGGTGTCATACATTTCCTTGTTTGAATACCGTTCACCAAGCTGATCCAGATAAACCTTGTATCCAACTATAATATCAGCCTCATCCAAAGCCTTAATGGCATCCCCTGTCATCATCGACTCTCTTCCGGGGCCCATTCCAATAATATCTATCCTTTTCATCACATCACTCTTTCCGCAACAGCCATGGTAATGCCGTCTTTTGCATGCTTGGGATATATTATCCTTCCTTCGTTTGAGCAGACATTATTGCAAAAGTAAAGGGCTGACCGTTCACATACATTGTCTACCCCGACAGTATTGAGTACAAACTCGGAAGAATTAAAATCCCCCTCCAGAGTTTTTAATTCATCCGCGGAAAAAGTGATAAATCTGCACCTGTGATACTGGGCAAGCCTTATGATCCCCGCTTCTTCCTTCTTGTCATTTATAGAGACTATAGCCGCGATATCTTCATCTTCTATCCCGGTCTCTCTTTGCATTTGCATAAAGAAATCTTCCAGTTCTTCGAAAGATTTACCCTTTCTGCATCCTATGCCCACCACATACTTCTTTGGTGTAAGAAAAAGTAATGCTCTTCCGTCAGGTAATGTTCCCTTATCGGCACTCACTATTATGTCAGCACCGGTAAGTGCCTTGCCGGTAACAGCAGCGATACCGTTTTTATTGATGATCTTCAGATAATTGTTCTGCGCAAACATGTCAGAAGCAAAAGCGCCTTTTAGATCCGAAGCTGTGGTAATGACAGGATACGCGCCTGTCTTTTTTGCGATCAATCCCGCGATCTCATTGGCACCACCGATATGCCCGGAAAGAAGCGGTATCACGCATCTTAATTCTTCATCAAGTACTATAACCGGACTGTCATGAAGCTTATCTTTGATATGTGGTGCGATACTTCTTACCGCTATACCCACAGCACCGATAAAGATCAGTATCTTCTTGTCTTCAAATTGCTTTACCGTCCACTCATCTCTGTCTGCATGATCCGGTCTGTTCTTCATCGCCGAGCTTATACTGATATCACTGAAGCTGCCTCTGACCTTTTCTTTCAAGGTACATGCCGCTTCGTACCCTCTGTCAGTGAAACTTATAACTGCCGCCTCACCATAGAGCTTTTTAGTATCCTCAGCATCCCTGTCTTTTGTATTAACGGCATCTGTCTGATCTGTCCCCTTCCTGAATTCCGTTGTAAAAGCAGGATCATAAAGCTTCGAGCGTTCATAATTTTTTTTCCGGATCACATCTCCCACAAGGACTATGGCGGTTTTCTTTATCCCCTCGGACTCAGCGCTCTCAGCCAATGTACCCACGGTACAGATAACCTTTTTCTCATCAGGCCATGTAGCTTTATATACTATAGCCGCAGGTGTATCGGCCGAATATCCTCCACTTATGAGTTTGGCACTTAATCTTTCCAGCATTCCGGTGCTTAAATATATCGCCATGGATGAATGGTGTCCTGCCAAACTCTCTATACTTTCTCCCTCCGGGACTGCTGTTCTCCCTTCCATCCTGGTAATGATAAGAGACTGGGATATTCCGGGCAAAGTATATTCCAGATCAAGAGATGCCGCCGCACCAAACGCCGCTGTCACTCCCGGACAACTCTCATATCTGATATCCGATCTGTCCAGCTCATCCATCTGTTCTCTCACGGCGCCGTACAAACTGGGTTCTCCGGTATGAAGTCTTACGGTAGTAAGACCCTTGCTCTCAGCTTCTTTTATGATATTTATCACTTCATCGAGATGCAGTTTTGAACTGTCATGAATCTCGCAATCATCTTTGCAATATTTTAGAATCCCCGGATTTACAAGAGAGCCTGCATATATGACAACATCTGCTTTTTCAAGAAGATGCATTCCTCTTACCGTTATCAGATCCTCTGCTCCGGAACCCGCTCCGACAAAATAAACCATACCTAATCTCCCGTTTTTACAGAAAAACAGCCAGCATTTCCTCGGCCCCTGCACTGGCCGCCAGCTTTCCGTTGATATTATCAAACATGATACTTTCTATCTGCGGCTTTTCTTTTCCATACCGGAGCGCAGCTTTTTCCAGTCTGTGATCCATATGAAATATCATCTTATCCATAGCTCTTTCCATTGCCCCGGGCACCAGATTCTTATCATAGGAATTCATTACTTCTATGGCTGCCTCCGTAGAGATACAGTCAAGTATACGGTTTGCCATTTCTGCATCCGCACCGGCTTTTAATGCCCATGCAGCCATCAATTCCATTCGGCAGTCACCTTCCGCAGAATGAGTGTTCATTATCCCACCTGAGATCTTTATCAGCTTCCCGACATGACCTGTGAGCAATACTCTTTTAAAGCCAAGCCCGGCTACACTGTCCAGTGTCTTTCCAATATAATTGCTGCATTTAACACTTTTATCAACATCAAAACCGTATGATGATTTAAGGAAATCCCGTCCGTAATTTCCCGGTGCTATCACTATATCCTCAAATCCCATCTCCCTGCGTTGTCTGAGTTCTATATATATAGTCTCTATAAGAGCGCTTTCGCTCATAGGTTCAACTATACCGCTCGTTCCGATAATGGAAATACCGCCTTCTATGCCAAGTCTTGGATTAAATGTTTTAAGAGCGAGTTCCTCTCCCCCGGGAACCGATACCGTAACAGTGATACCTTCCGTATGATCAAAGAGACTGCAAACCTCAGCCACATTTTCTCTTATCATTTCTCTCGGGACATGATTGATTGCCGCCTCGCCCACAGGCTGATCAAGGCCGGGTCTGGTCACGACACCCACGCCCTTTCCGCCTTTTATCACGATCCCGCTATTTTGATCATTTTTCTCAACTGTTACAAATATCTCCATACCCGTAGTCACATCCGGATCGTCTCCGCCATCCTTAGTAACGCTACAGGTTACGCTCTCTTCTGTCCGAGAAATATTATTGACTGCAGTACTGAATAGAACTCCTGCAGGTGTATTGATACCGATCGTTTTTTTCTCATTTCCGGAAAGCAGCATAAACACAGCCGCCTTAGCAGCTGCAGCAGCACAACTTCCTGTTGTAAATCCGTTTCTCATACATTCCTGCAGATCCCGTACATTAATGCGTTCACTATAGCTGCGGCAATATTACTGCCGCCCTTTCGTCCTCTGTTGACTATATAAGGGATATCAGTCTCCATTATCAGTTCCTTGGCCGCTTCCACATTTACAAATCCGACCGGAACTCCTATAACAAGATCCGGACGGTATTCACCCCTGTCGTATAATTCCCTGATCTTTAAAAGTGCGGTAGGTGCATTTCCTGAAACTATCATAACAGGTTTATCGTGAAAAACTTTCGCGGCATGTTCCATAGATAAGGCAGCCCTTGTTTCACCTGTTACTTTTGATCTTTCCGCGATCTTCTCATCATTCATAAAGCAGAAAGCTTCACATCCCAATGCTTCCAGCGTTTTAAGATTGATACCGGAACGCGCCATATTTGTATCCGTAACTATGATGCAGCCTTCCCCAAGCAGCCTTCTAGCAGTCTCTATGGCGGTATCCGAATATATCAGCGTATCCGCATACTCAAAATCAGCGCTTGCATGGATCACTCTTTTGGTGATCATCTCCTGATCCTTCGGAAGAACCACCCCCATTTCGGCAAGCTCTTCCGAAATGATCTCAAAACTTCTCTTCTCTATATCAAGCGGTTTTAAATTCTCAATAATTTTATTTGTCATATATCAGTCCCTGAATTTTTTCATCAATTCATCATCAAGCCCGAATAGTTCGGCAATATAATCATTTTTAAGTATTTCATCAGGTGTGCCATAGCGGTCGGCTTTATTATCCCTTATACATAAGATCCTGTCGGATACTTTTCCGGCCAGTTCAAGTTCATGTATAGACATTATCGCTGACATTTTTCTTTCTTTGCAAAGGCGGACCAGCGCATCCATAAATTCATATTTTCCTTTGATATCCAAAAAAGATGTCGGTTCATCAAGAAGTATTAGTTTAGGTTCCTGAGCTATGGCGCAGGCAAGAAGTACTCTTTGTCGCTGTCCGTCACTTATCCTGTCTATATCGCTTTCAGCATAAATATCAGCCCCGGCAAGTCTCATTGCATCATCAACTATCTGTCTGTCCGTATCGGAGAGTTTGCCAAGGATACCTGTATAAGGATATCGACCGCTTTCCACCACTTCTCTGCAGCTTAACATTCCGGTCTTTATACCGCCTGTCAGCACAACTGCTATCTCCCTTGCTCTCTCCTTGCGTTCCATAAGAGAAACTTCCCTGCCCTTAAAGGAAACGCTACCGCTTTTCTTATCGAGCTGTGCCGATATCGTCTTTAGAATAGTGGATTTACCTGCACCGTTAGGTCCGATAAGAGATAATATCTCACCTTCCGCCAATTGAAAGTCGATGCCGCTTACAACCAGCTTTCCGTCATATCCGGCATCAAGGCCGTATACTTTTAAAACAGTATCCTTAACCAATTATCTCATCCTCGAAGCTCTTCTCTCTATGACTGCGGCCAGAACAACCGGCGCACCGAAAACAGCAGTAACCGTACTGATACCAAGTTCTGTCGGCGCCATCACGGTTCTTGCCAGCAGATCGCAAAACAGACAGAATACTGCACCGCTCATAAAACAGGCCGGTATCATCACCATCGGTCTGACAGTCCCGAACATCCTTCTGACAAGATGAGGTGCCGCAACTCCCACAAATGAAACCGGTCCCGCAAATGCCACCGTACATGCAGACAAAATGCCTGAAAGTATGACTATCGCGAATCTTACAGCCTTAAGATTTACCCCGACACTTACAGCGTATGACTCACCCATCTGCCATGCACTTATGGGCTTGGCAAGTAATAATACACCTGTAAATGCCAGCGGGATCACCACCGCGATCACAGCAGCGTTTTCATGATTCATTCCTGAGAAACTTCCTCTCGACCAGTTATGAAGATTTACGATGTTCGCATCATCAGCGAATGTTACTATAAGATCTGTGATGGCAGAACAGATATAGCCTATCATCATTCCGCTAATGACAAGCATAGCCATACTTCCGACTCTGTCCGAAAGGAACAGTACAAATAACATGGATATCATTGATCCTACAAAAGCCGCCATGATAAGTGTAAAAGAATTCATTCTGATACCTGCATTCATAAATACCATCATTGCAACAGCTACTGTCATCTTTGCTCCGGATGATATACCTAGTATAAAAGGCCCTGCTATCGGATTATATAAATATGTCTGAAGAAGATATCCTGACAGCGCAAGTGCACCTCCAAGAAAAAAAGCAGCGATAGTCCTGGGGAGTCTTATATCCACTATTATGCTCCTTACCGTATCATCGCCGCCTCTGCCGCAGATCAGGTCTGTCAGACTGTCCAACCCGATGTTTACACTTCCTGTGCATATGTTCGCGGCAAAAAAGACTGCAGTCAAAATCCCCAGTATCATAAATAATACAAAATAAGACAAATTGCTTTTTTTCTTTATCTCTTTGTTCATCTTAATCTGTCAAAAAAGTTCCCCTGATCATCTTCGCCGGTTGATATGATCTCATACATCTCTTCCATTATCTCTCCGGCAGACATGGGATTTTGAAATACATTGGAATTCATTCTGTAAATCCCGTCATTCTGATATGCCTTAAACCCGCTCAAAAGACTGTAATCAGCCAAAAGATCCTCTTTGGAATCAACACTTCCTGCTATAGTTGTATTATATATCAGTATATCCGCGTTCAACGCGAGCGAGTAAAAATCTTCCGAAGATATTGTCGCCGATGCACTTCCGGGATTCTTTCCTTCACTATTCTCATATATATAATCAGCTCCGCACATCTCTATCATTGTGGCAAGATAATCGGAGGAATTTTTCACATTCACCATACCATTATCGGTAAAATAAAAGATAAGAGCATTCTTTTTCGTGTCAGAGTAGCTGCTCTCAACTTCACTTATAACCTGTTCTGCGAATGTTTTTTGCTTTTCATACGCTTCATCAGCTTTATCCTCACAGCCAAGCAAAGCTCCGTAAAATCTTACCCATTCAGCCCGTCCCAAAGGATCCGCCTCGTAACTTGACATATCAATGATAACAGGAAATCCCAGCTCTTCCAGCTTTTCCGATACCTCGGGAGAATGAAGGATCATGGTATTCTCTATAACAAGACGACAACCGTCAGCTTTAAGCATCTCATAATCCGGCGCACTGTATTTTCCCGCATATCTGATATCCCCGCTAAACATTTTTGCATTTACGTTTTCCGATTCCCAGTCACCTGCTTCAAGACTTGTAAACTTAAGTCTGTCAAGGGAGTCTGTCTTATCGAAATAATCCATTCCGGAAGTACTGACCATGTAAATATCATTCACCGGATCATTTAACACCTTAACATCGGCATCAAGATCTCCGGGCACCTCTCCTCCTTCCGGTACAACCAGTATCCTCGTGCCGTCGGAGATACGAAGCTCTCTGTATCCGCCGTCATAATACCAGACATCAAATTCCGTGGCGCGATCCATATCCATCCTGTCCGGATCATTTAACTCCGAACTAATTGAAGTATGGGACCACAGATTCTCATTCCGGGTCATCCCGTCGTTATCAGGAACATCAAATGATACTACACCCCCATAAGCATCCTTAAACGTATCCCATGAGAAGATCAACTTATAATCGATCTCATGCGGCTTACTCATGGCGGTAGTATCAGCTTTAATATCAAGGTATTCATCGGAAGCCTTAACAGGAATATAAAAGCAGGATTTTTCATCCTTTATCTCAGCCGTATACTTGGTTCCATCAAGGATCATATAATCATAGTTGGAGCTGCTCCAGATTATCTCTACAGTCATCTCGCCGTTCTTAACAATGATTTTAGCGGGAGAGGCTATTGAAGCCTTACCCGATCCACCCTCGAGGGATAATTCAATGCTATATTCTCCATCATGCAGCTTTTCATCCTGCGAAGATACAACTGCCTGTGCGGATACAGCAGGTTCCTGCAGCTTCGAACTGCATCCTGAAAGCAATATCATACCTACGGTTATCGTTATCAAAAGACTCTTTCTGATCATAATAATCATTATACCTTAGAATATTAAAAAGGCGGATGCTGCAAATGCAGTTCCGCCTTCGAATTAATCTATCTGTTGTTATTCGGCAACGGGATCGGATACGCTTACCTTATGATCGTACCATACTCCCTTGGTACCGATAAGAGCGAGATCGAAATCCTCACCGATCACTGTTACAGGAACATCAAAAGCGTTAACATCCTCAGTTGTTCCATCAGAATATTTAACTGTTTCAACAACAGGCTCAAGAAGACTTGCACCATCCTTCTGCGCATCTTCAGCAAGTCCCGGGTAAAGGTTTACTATATTCTTGGATCCAAGAACGATATGAACTGTCATTTTACCGTCCTTAACAGTAAGGGTACCCTTGCCTTCACAGACTTCATTTACTTTGAACATTGAGCTGTCAGTCTTAAAATCAACAGAATATGTACCATCCTTAAGCTCTGAAACCGCTGCATTCTCTGTCTTTTCAACAGTGACACCCGCCCCATCGATGGCAGCTGCAGTATGAGCGATATAAATAGCCTGAATATCATCTATTCTTCCAAGGCCGGAAATCTGGCAATCTACGCTGTCGAAAGCACCTGAAGCCTCAAACATGCTCTTCCATGAATCCTCTTCATCTCCTGCCATATCATTGTTTGCATGATCACCCGCAACAACCATAAGGGGTCTGAGGATAACCTTCTTGTAACCTGCTTCTTTTACTTTATCAATGATCACATCACAGGCTGTCTCTTCGGGTTCTCCCTCAACAGTTCCTACAAATACATTCTTTATCCCAAGCTGATCAAACTGTGTCTGCATCTGACTGTATGTAACCTTAGCAGTATGAGAGGTACCGTGTCCCATAAATACAAATGCACATCCATCAGCTTCTGCTGCGGCGATATCTTCGAAACCCGCCTCCTTTACAGCAGCAGCAACAACAGCCTTGGCAACTGCTTCCTTATCGGAATTGATCTCAGTTGCATCTTTTCCGACTTCACCAAGCAAAGGCTCTGCTATAACAACCTTCTCAAAATCTCCGGAGCAAGCTTCAACAGCATCCTTAAGTTCATCATATTCAGCACCGTGCATAAGATGTGTAGGCTGGATAATAAGGTTCTTAACACCGTTAGCTTTTGCTCTTGCAAGTGCCTGATCCATATTATCGATCACTTCACCATCTCTTGCCTGAACATGGTTAATGATTATCTGAGCTGTAAAAGCTCTTCTTACTGACCAATCGGGATAAGCATCCGCAATAGCCTTCTCAATACCATTTATGTCCTCGACTCTTGAATCATTGAATGAGGTTCCGAAGCTTACTACAAGGATCTCATTCTCACCTATCTCATCAGCATTACCTGCATCATCCCTGGACGCATCACCCGTATCTCTTCCAAAATAATCAGGATCAGCAAATTCGCCTTCAACAAGCTCCTTCTGAGCATCAGTAAGTGCATCCCAGCCTTCTTTAGCAGCAAGACACTGTGCATCAGTCTCGTCTGTTCTTGTCTGAACATAAATAGCATCTATCAGTGCCGCAACCGCATCAGCTGCCGCCTGGTCATCAACTTCTTCCACAGGCGCTTCAGTTACATCAGAAGCCTCTGAGGCATTCGCATCTGAAACTCCCGGCTCGTCAGGGTTAACATTGGGCTGATTTGCACAGCCTGTAACCATGGCTGCCGTCATCAAAACAGTCGCCATTTTTAACACTCTTTTCTTCATAGTTTCCTCCTATATAAGATAATACAAATATGATATCGGATAAAACCGCTATCAACATATTAAAAAAGTCAAAAGGGAACACCAAAAGAACCTTACATTTCGTACAGTCAATCCCTCGTGACCCGGATCCACCACAGATCCATGTACTGCGAAAGGCAGGTTTCCCGGCTTACCGATCTCAGAATATACACCTTCCCGGTTTCCCAGTGGCTGATATCCTACAGACAGATATCACGTATATTCATATCGGATCACGGTGACGAGTTCGTGCGGGATTCTCACCCGCTTCCCTTTTACCCGATCTCATGCGGATCGGCACCCTACGCCATTTATTACAGATAATAAAACTAAACAGGCGTAAAATATCACTTTTACGCCTGTTTGTCAAACCGATATCCGTTTAATCATTGTAAAACCTTGAATGTATTTCAGCTGTTATGCTAAAGGTCCGGGGATCACGGTGTTGCCTCGCTTAACCCCGTTACAGTCCGTATCAAAAACAATAGTGCTTCCATCTGTATCTTCAAATCTCTGCTCAGGTTCAAATGCCTTTCCCAATGTATCAGAATCGATCGACCCACACTTAAAATCCTTAATAAAGTCGTAAATGTTGGTTTTCAATACAGGTTTTCCGTCTTCCCACACTATCTCAGCCTTAATCCCTTCAGCATCAGAAACAAAGCCGTTCTTTTCATGTTCCCACGGCTTTGCACCTCCCAGATATGCATTGCCTTCCGACCAGATCGGAAGATGTGACCAATGACCGGAAGCAAGTTTTCTCATATTAGGTACATCCGAATCCATGTCAAACATGGAAATCCACTCCTCATATGTAGGATATCCGTTCCAAACCTCTGTACCTACCACTCTGTTATCTTCCCAGCTTTCATTGGCATCACTGTCACTTAATACCTTGTAGCCCTCAGAAGGCCACTTTTGGAAGAATATATTGTTATAGAATCTGTTATCCCCATGGAGAATGGTATTAAATCCCATAACCTCAGTTCTATGAGGAATATGATATGGCGTATATCGCTGTCGGAGTATTCCGTCAACGATATTATCGGTACCTTCTCCAACAGAAGTAAAGCTTCCGCAGATAAGATTATGAACCATCGCCACGCCCTGTGTAGCAACCCGCAGAGAAACATCAGACATAAGTATATTGTTGTCTATAAGTGTCGGTCCATGACCTACTTCAACGAAGATGTCCTGACACATCATGCCACCCTCAAGCTGTCGGGCATAATCCGGTCTCATATTGTTCCAAAGGATATTCTGTGTAATACGTGTTCCCTGAGCCTCCCAGTCTGTCCAGATACCCATTGTGCAGTCATGAATGATATTTCTTCTCATTATCACATCAATAGCAGCATGAAGTTTGATACCCGATATCTCTGCTCCGCCCAGCTCCATCATATTATTGATATGATGAATATGATTATCCTCTATAAGACTGAATACACATCCCATTCTTCCGATAATACCGCCCTGCTCGCAATTATGTATATTGTTACGTCTGATAATATGACTACCGATATTTTCCTTAAGCCAGCCATGATACTGGCCTTTGCAGACCGCATCACGTTCCATCTGGGTCGGACTTTTTACATGTTTATATGTAAAATAGTGTTCATTATCCGGATCAAGATACTTTCCAAGTCCTATTCCCGAACACTTACTGTTTGATATCTCGCAATCCTCGATGATCCATCCCTTCGACCAGTGCGGACCGATCATACAGTCCTGAAAAGCAGCCGGCGGAGCCCATGTCGTAGCAGCTTTAGTAACAACGAATCCGCTTACCGTGATATATCCGATGCCCGTCACAGACGGCATAAAACACTCTCTCCTGACATTGAATTCTATATTTTCCGCATTTGGATCTGATGTGCCGAAATTTACATAGAATACAGTCTTATTCTCTTTAACATCTGCATACCATCTGAGCTTAGATGCCTCCGGTTCCCATGAAACAGGACTGACAGGTGCTTCAATACACTCCTCTATGCTGCCGGCTTCATAGAGCATCTTGTTGTTTAAATATATTGCACCTGTATGCTTGCTCTTTCCTGCAAAATACCAGTCACCGTATACAAATGTAGTATAGGGATTGTATTCTCCAAAGATCTCATTTGAAACTTCCGTAGTCCATACATTTCCGTCGTATCGCTTCCACCCCTTAAGCTCTTCTGCTCCTGTAATAACAGCACCAAGCGGTTCGACACTTTTGTAAACAATACGTCTGTCCTCTTTACCCGCATTTTTAGGATCAACATATTCCCTGTAAACTCCCGGCGCAACAAGAACTTCATCGCCCGGAGATGCGATCCTTGCAGCATCATTTATCAATTTGAAAGGTCTTTCCTTTGAACCGTCACATTTTAAACCTGATGCTTCACACTGACTACCTTTAATACCGTCAACATAAATGACCATTTCACTTCCTCCTGATTTTGAATAATGATGAAAACAATACTGCTTACTATTTTACTCTACCATATTCATAGGATTTTGATTGCGTTTTCACAGGGACAATACATTGTTTTTCATATGCATAATCTGTAAAATTGTCGTATGGACCATATGAGCATTCTAAATAATTTTAAAATCCGGATTTCTGAATCCGATATACCTTCGGAATCGATCCTTACAGGCGGTCATATTAACAATACAAGCCTTATTTCCCTAGGATCCGGTAAATATATCCTCCAGAGCATAAACAGGTCTGTTTTTCAGGATATCAATATTCTTGAGAAGAATATTCATGAAATAAAGAAATGTTTTGAAAATCATTCTTCAGATACCAACTATAACAATATTTCCATTCCCGGATTCATAGAAACATCTTCAGGAGATCTCATTTTAAAGAGCGGAGACAATGCATACAGGCTTTACACATACATATCTGAATATGATACTGATAAAATAGATTTATACGACAGGATAAAGATCAGTGCCTTTGCTTTCGGCAGATATATAAATATTATCAGCAAGTGCACACTTAAACCTGCTATCCCCGGCTATCATAACCCTGATCATTATTCAAAACTCTGGCATACCGCTTTCTTAAATAATCCAGCAAGCGAAACAACAGATATCCCGGCTCAAAAACTTTGGCAGTTAGAAAATATAGTCAAAGAAGTCTTCCCTTCCGATCTTCCCATGCGAAATATCCACGGAGACGCTTCGATCAAAAATATCCTGATCAAACACCCCGACACATTTTCATCCACGATCATCGATCTGGATACCTGCTGCCCGGGCTACGTAGCATCAGATTACGGTGATCTCGTCAGATCATCCCTGGATCTCATTCGGAATATTAACGGCAAAAAAGAACTATATGATGATCAGATAAGACGTACAATAGAGGTTATCACCTCTGAGTATCTCAAAGGAACAGACGGTCTGCTGACCAAAAAAGAAATTCACAGTCTGATTCCCGGAATAATCCGGGTCGACTGTGAACTTGCCATGAGATATCTGACAGATGCAATATCTCCAATATCATATTTTAAAAAAACTCCTTCAGAATGTTTAGAACGTGCCACCGATCTTATAAACGATGCATATAGCATTATCCGACTTAAAGATCAGTTGTCTTTATCAAATGATTTTTAAAAACTTCAACAAGCCATTTAATCCTTCATCTATGTCTCTGTAAGTGGTCTCAAAGTCTCCGGTATACCACGGATCCGCAACCGGGCGCGGTTTGTCGGTATAATCCATAAGGAGAGATATCTTCCCTTCCGGATCCCCGCCGCAGATCCTGAGCATACCTCGCTTATTCTCACCATCCATACCTATGATATAGTCATATTTATCATAGTCAGACTTAAGTAAAAGCGTTGCATATTTTCCGGCGCTAGATATACCATGTTCCGCAAGTTTATCTCTTGCCGGAGGATATACCGGGTTACCTCTGTCTCCCCAGATTTCTTCGGTTGTTGTTGCTGCTGAAGAAATATAAAACTCCTCTTCAAGCCCCAGTTCCTTTATTCTTTTTTTCATCATCAATTCTGCCATGGGAGAACGGCAGATATTGCCGTGGCAGATGAAAAGTACCTTTATCATTCCCTAAATACCCCGTATTTCCTTGGTTTTTCCTTATTTTCTTATTTCTGTTTATCGGCATAAATCGGCATATATTTGCATATTTTTGCCGGCAAAAGGTATAAAATCCG
>JAILGE010000003.1 GCA_024697065.1 Lachnospiraceae bacterium | reverse complement strand
AGAAACAATTTCACGGATATTGAAAAAATCGTCCAGGGAGGAAATCCTGTTTATCTTACTAAAAATGGTTATGGAACCATGGTAGTAATGAGCATAGACTCATACTCAGAATTGATTAATCTCAAGGAACGTATAATGGATGAGGCCGACCAGGCTGCTGCATCAACGGATGTCCGTCTTACTTCCGATCAGGTATTCGGGGCATTAAGGAGAAAAATAAATGGCTAAGCAAAAAGTACGCCCTTTGGCATACTTCTCGATAAGGTCCATGACAGTCATGTTCAAGGGTCGCATCAGCGCTTCCCTGGCAAATATCGTCTTTCCGTCCGGATAAAATATGGACTGGAAGACATAGTTTATCGAAAGCTCGCCCAGAGCCTTCAGTATGTTCTCATCAAGCGGCAGGTCTTCAAAGTAAATCATTGCAAATCACTCCAAAAGAATAGTTCTCCCCCTTAAAGGCATCTGTTCATTAATCTCATCGAGCAGGTGAATTGTTTTAAACGTTTTTTCGCAGTTTCTGCATTGCCAGTCACAATCACTCTTCTTTGCTTTTTTATGGAGTAATTCGAGTCTGCTTCCACATACAGGGCAATTCACGCTTTTCTGATCCCATAATGCTTTTAAAAAGGAAATCGCCTCATCCCTTGATTTCATATTAAGTTCTTTTAGCAACACTCTTTCCATAATCCCTCACAATCATTAAAAATGTAATTTATACTACCGTATATCCTTCGGAAATCAGCACTTCCAACGAACGTTCAAAGTTTTCCTCCTTCACAAGGATATAATCCGTGTTATTTCACCCCTATCTCTCTTCCGTAAATATCCCAGTCAGTCTTGGAACCCCGAATCTGCTCGTAAACAGATCGCACTTGCACAGGAACTCATAGAAAATATGCCGCCCCTGATCAGACATGGTCTCGTAATTTCCCTGCCCTTTAGCCAGGATCACATCGGCTTCATCCAAGGCCTTCTTTGCCGTCTCCGGCATCAGATCATACACTGTTCCTGCGATGGAATCCCCATTGGATATGATCTCTGCTATGTTATCCAAACCCACATAAGCCGCGTCATCTGCCGTTGCATCGTTAAGTACCTCTCCGCCGCGGACCAATGCTTTCATTGTCAGATGCGGGAAACGCCTGACTATCTGTTCCAGAAGCAGCTTGTCTAAAACGATCTCGCCGCAGTTATCACAAACCAGTAGAAAAGTCTTTCCTTTTTCACAGGCTTCAAGAAAAGAAGCATAGGTCTTCCTATCATCTTCCCTCATTTCAGTATCGCGAAACAGCGTTAAAAACTCATCCTGATCCACATGATTCATTGCTCCAAAGTCGATATAATTCCCGACTCTCGCCATGATCAGTGCTTTTGCCAACGGATCCTCAGACCTCTCGATCTCCCTCCGAAGAGATTCTTCCATCCCCAGCACCAGGTCGTTGTACTTCTTCTTGATATCCTTATAATCTGCTCCTGCCCCGAAGCGTCTTACATGCACCTTGTTAAACAGATAGACCATATACGGGCTGGTATCTGTTTCTTTCCGATTGTCGAGAAGACTCCGAATCTCTGACAGATACTCCTCATCATCCGTCTTATTCTTTTGTTTATCATACAGGCAGGCTGCACAGCTTTCCGAAATTCTCATATCCGTTTCATCCAAACAGCATCGCCAGTTTTTTCCCTATAAACACACCGGCAATACATCCTGTTTATTTTTCTATCATTGCGGCTACCATCGAAGCAGCCGTTCCCACATAATCATTACACTTATTACGCAGCATTCCTCTAAGCTCTGAACACTTCAAGGAACCGAATTGTTCCGTGAATTGCTTATCAAAGGCATCTATTGTATCCTGAGATTTCCCCATTTCCCTCAAGATTTGTTCTGCCGCCAATACTGTTCCACACTTTCCGCCCTCTGATCTCGGCATAGGTGGTGTGGTTTTATATGTATTTATTTCGGCAAGAGCACTATAAACTGCAGTTGCACAATTCATGCCATTTCTGTGGTTATTTCTTGCAATTGTTTCAAAATCCATTTTTCATATCCCTTCATAGCTTATATTTCATGATTCAAGCAACCTCTTAAGAATCTGTTCGCGGCTGTTTATGAACATTTCCGTTACCTGATAGCTGTCTGTCTCTTCATACGTGCACGGGTGTATCTGGCCTTCATCAAAGCTCAATATCTCCGCTCCCGGAATCCCCAGCAGTATCGG
>JAILGE010000001.1 GCA_024697065.1 Lachnospiraceae bacterium | reverse complement strand
TCAACATGCGGGGCTTGTAGATGGGCTAATTATAGCACTTTTTGAAAAATCAGGAAGCTCGAAAATGGCCTTGAGAGGCTCATAAAGCGGTTTGGTATTAAAAAGGTATAAATGATCTAACAACTAGTATTTCACTCAAGGAGTCAGACAAAGGGATGAGGAAGAAAAGCATAAAAGACACACGGTCAGGAGGCAGAAAAATGAACGAAGCATATTCAGCATACAACATCAAAAATGCATTGAGAGCATTAGCTGTAGATCCCAGATATTCGGATGAGCAGATCGATGCCATATATGATGATGATGAAGTGATCTATGCCGATGAATTGTGTTGTTATTAAATAAGGAGGGACGGGTATGTACGGAGCTATCTTAGGTGACATGATCGGAGCGCCCTATGAGTTTGATCAGGGAGATAAAACAAAGGATTTCGAGTTATTTAATTGGAGAAAATGGGTAAGATATACGGACGATACCGCCATGACGATAGCTATAGCCAGAGCTGTTATGGCAGCAGGAATAGATGCAGATGAAGATCTAATGAAGAAAGAAATGATACTTTCAATGCAGGATATCGGGAATCAATATGCACTTGGTGAGTACGGCGGAAGATTTTCCCAATGGCTTGTTTCAAAGGATCCTCAGCCTTATGGAAGCTGGGGGAACGGTTCTGCAATGAGAGTATCCTCCATAGGATGGTTTTTCGATACATTGGAGCGCACACGAGAGGTGGCAAGGTGGTCTGCGGAAGTTTCACACAATCATCCCGAAGGGATAAAGGGGGCTGAGTCTGTTGCGTCTGCAATATATCTGCTTCGAAACGGAAAAAGCAGGGAAGAAGTGAAAGCATACGTGATCGATGAATTTGTCTATGATCTGTCACGCACCTGTGATGAGATAAGACCTGGTTATCATCATGTTGAGAGCTGTCAGGAAACGGTCCCTGAAGCATTTACGGCGTTTTTTGAGGGAAAGGATTTTGAGGATTCGATCCGCAATGCGGTATCTTTAGGCGGAGATTGTGATACACTGACCTGCATTACGGGCGGGCTGGCGGAAGCATTTTTCGGTGTGCCGGATGAATTTATACGTGAGTGCAATGAGCGGATACCGGATGAATTTATCGAAGTGATAGAGAAGTTCTATAAGGCCACTCATGGAAGGTGACATATCTGATCACCGGGTTAATATATTAGGCAGCTGTAACTTTTCTTTTTCCGAATCTATTCGGAATAGAATTGGAGCAGCTGCTGTTTATATTTTCATCTTTAAGTTTTAACAGCATTTGAAATGGTTTACAATGTAGATCTAAACGAGCATTATATGAGGCGGCGGAGCCGGATATAATAAAGAGTGGGAATAGATTTCTCGGAATTTAGCAAAAAAACATGCAGGGAGAAGAGTATATGTATTGTCCACATTGTAAGAAGGAAGTTGCGGAAAATGACGGAGTTTGCGAAAACTGCGGAGATATTTTGATGCCGAGCGAGGATGAGGATGTCGGAAAAGGCATCAAAAATAAATACGGGGTAATGGGCTTTTTAAGGGATCATATAGTCGGGCTGATCTTATTGGGGTTGATTATGACTTTAGCTATAGGTTGTGTATGGAGTAATATGGAACCCGCTATTCTTGAGACCAAGGCTGCCTCTGCCGCCCAGTTGGCGGATAGTGTTCATACGGCTATGCTGATGGCAATGATGGATGAAGATCTGAAGAAAAATCCGGAATTTGATTCGGATCTGCAGGCGCTGACCACGGAGTTTGACTTAACGACATCCAAGATAGGCGAAAACTGTATTTTGGATTATGCAGCGGATGTATTAGGTGTTGACGAGTTTGATCAACTGAAAAAACATGTTAAGTATCCCCGTGCAACAAAACGCATTATGGTTACAGTGACGGGAGAGAATAAGGTTACGGTCAGAATAGAAGGTGCAGTCTACGACGGCAGAGAAATAATGATCCAGTAAAGGGAGAAGAGTATATGTATTGTCCACATTGTAAGAAGGAAGTTGCGGGAAATGACGACAGTAATAAATCCGGGGTACCGGGTTTTTTAAGGAAACATATAGTGGGGCTGGCCTTATTGGGCTTGATCATTACTTTGATGATCATCGGTTGTATATCGTGCTTAGATTACCTTCGTTGGCCCAAGTCTCAGGCTGACTACAACCTGGCGGATAGTGTTCGAGTGGCTATGTTAGTGGCAATGAAGGATGAAGAGTTGATGAGAAATGAAGAATTCGAGTCGGATCTGCAGGCGCTGACCACGGAATTTGATATAACGACATCCGAGATAGGTGAAAACTGTATTTTGGATTATGCGGCGAATGTATTAGGCGTTGACGATTATACGCAACTGAAGAAATTTGTAAAATACCCCGGTGCAACAAAACGTATTATGGTTACAGTGACCGGAGAGAATGAGGTTAGGGTCAGAATCGAAGGCGCAGTCTACGATGGAAAGGAAATAATGGTCGAATAAAAATAGACAAAACCACCGCTATGGCACATAATACATATATTGCACCGAAACAGACAGGCGGTTTGGAACCCGACGAAAGTTCTATGAGGTTAGGTTATGTTCGGAATGATCAGATTCTACCGGCGCAACAAAATGCTTTACGAGGTTTTGGATGAGTTCAGGGACAGTACTGATGAGGCCGCCTTTTTAAATAAGAGGCTGATGATTGAAATAAACGGCCGCAGGATGGATACGGAGCTTAGGCTCTATAAATTATGCTTCCTCAATTCTCCGAATATCGGATATGCCGTGATCTATGACAGTAAGAGGGGACTTAGTCTTTTGATGGACCGCTATGAAAAGGACGGAAGGGCGGAGTGCCATCCTTTTGAGGATGGAAAGGTCTCAATTGAAGCCTGTCATAAGAGAAGGAAGCGGATCATCACATTCAGCATAGAGGATGCCGGGTGATCCGGTATGCAATAATATAGTAGAAAAGTATTCAGTATGAAAGGAAAGTTAATGTTTAGACTGGGAGAAAAGCAGACACTCAAGGCGGTAAAGAAGGTTGATTTCGGAATGTACCTGGCTGATCCGGATGACAGCGAGGCAGGAGGACCCGACAGCCGTGTGCTTTTACCTGCAAAGCAGGTGCCGGATTACCTGAGAGCAGGGGAACCCATAGAGGTATTTTTATACAAAGATTCGGAGGATCGAATGATCGCCACCACCAATGAGCCGAAGATCATCCTTCACTCGGTGGCGCGCCTCACGGTACTCTCTGTTACAAAGATAGGAGCCTTTCTTGACTGGGGGCTTGAGAAGGATCTGCTGCTTCCCTATGCGCAGCAGACCAGGCGTCTCAGGGAAGGGGAAGAGATCCCTGTTGCTCTTTACATAGATAAAAGCAACAGACTGGCAGCGACCATGAAGATCTATCCCTATCTGTCTACGGAATCTCCCTACAAGGAAGGAGATGACGTTGAAGGAACAGCCTACGAACTCAAAGACAGGTTTGGACTTTTCGTTGCGGTTGATGACAAATATTCTGCTATAATTCCGAAAACCGAGCTTTTTGGAGAAGGGATCAGGGAAGGCAGCAGGATAAGAGCCAGAGTCACAAAGGTCAGAGAGGATGGAAGACTGAACCTGAGTGTCCGGGAGAAGGCTTATCTGCAGATGGAACCCGATATGGAAAAGATCATGGAACTCTTAGACTCTTACGACGGAGTACTGCCTTTTACGGAGAAGGCAGATCCGGAAGTGATCAAAAGAGAGACCGGTATGAGCAAGAATGAGTTCAAGCGCGCTGTGGGTCATCTGTACAAGGAAAGAAAGATAAAGATAGAGAACGGAAAGATATCTCTTATATAAAGGCAATAAAAAAGACTCACCGTGGTGAGTCCTTTTTATATAAGAACAGAATTTGTTGTTTAAACAGACATATCAAAATTGCCGCCTACCGCAGGTGTGACCGACCGCTCCATCATCTTTGTAAGAGCATCTCCCTGCTGCTTCTGGACATCAAGACTCTTGCTGAGCACGGCAGTACCAACATCGCCCAACACTTTGCCCTGACCATATAAAGTTGATGCCGATCTGAGTACGTCTGAAACGCCGCCTATTCCCATAACTCTACCTCCACGAAGAGAATTTTCGGATGAAAATTCTCTTTTTCCATCTCTACGAACAGTTTTTTCGCTTCCTATACGCCTGTGTGATTAAATACATTGTACACAAAACAAATTTCTATGTCAAACTGTACACGCTTCTTTAAGGTATTTTTAGAGATACATTAATGATTTACATAAAAATCTGCGAATGTACACACAGTTTGTTTACAACTTTGAGGAAAACTCCGGAAAAGCCTGTAAATAAAGGGCTTAGGACATATGATTTCTTCGCCAGGGGATTCTTTGGGAGACTTAAAACCTGACCTGTGTTATAATGTGGGCTCAGTGTTTTTTAGGTGAGGAACAAAAAGATCACTTGCGTGATCGTTCCGAAAGGAGGTAACAGATGAAAAGAAACAAAATGCTGACAATGTTGATGCTTGGAATGACAGCATCTGCCCTTTTATTTACGGGATGTGAGATGCCGGGGATCGGTGGTTCGGATAAGACTGCCGAAGAAGGCAAAGAGGAGGAAGATGAAGGATCCGGCGACGCCATGGTGACCGTGATCACACATCAGTACACTGCGGTCTTTGAAGGATATGACATCACATCCAACGGAAGCTATCAGGAAATAGTATTATCCGAGGAAGCTGCGGAGAAATATCCCGAGCTTGCAAAGGAGATCGATGAATTCAATAAGGAAATGGAGGAACAGGAGACCACAGAGGTTAAGACATTTGCTTATAATTCACCGGACAGTTATTCTTCCTACGAAGATTCCAGAACTGTTGAGATAGTAAGATTTGATGATAAGCTTTTTTCCTTTGTACTTACAGATACTTACAGCTTTGACGGCGGAGACCAGTTTTATCCCATGATAACCTGCTATAATTTCGACGTTAAATCCGGAGATAAAAGGGAATTCTCCAATCTGGTAGATGACAGGGAGGAGATGACGGAGTTAATATATGAGTCATTGCTTGACACATATCCGGACAAAAAGGATGATTTTTCAAGTCTTGCAAGTGAGCTCTATGATTATGAAGCTGAGCCGGATGAGGATCCCATCGCACTTTCAAGCATAAAGCTTGATGTTGAATCTAATACTCTGCCCTGTTATGTGGATAAGGACGGATTTAAGGTTAAGTATATCGATTACAGCTTCGGAGATGGCGCGTATGACGTGACGGTTTCGCTTGATGACTGCAAAGATATCCTGAATGAGAAATACAGTGAGGATAAATCAGGTGATCTGGAAGACATGGTTGTTTATGCAGATGAACCCGCAGAGACTATTGAGCTTGAAGGAGAGCTGCAGGTAGAGGAATACGATCCGGAGGATGAGTATGATGAAAGCTATCACGGTGACTGGGGATATGAAAATGATATCAACGGCAGCGTCTGGAGTGATCTGGAAGCAAAGCAGAAGACAGTGACCGTTTCCACAGCGGAAGAATTAATGAATGCCATTGCTTCAGATACCTGCATCATCCTTAAACCCGGCAAATACGACATCACCGATTATGTTTACTTTGTGGAATATGGACAGGAGAATTATCCCGATAACGAGTACCTCGGTGTAGCAAGCTATGACATGGATCAGATCGGTGTACTCCATGCGCATAACCTTACCATTAAGGGAGAGGGAAAGCCGGGAGATACAGAGATCGTAGTTGATGATCCGATGATGGATGTACTTCCTTTCTATGGATGCAGCGGAATTACCATTGAGAATATCACCTTCGGTCATGATGTTGAGGCAGGGTCATGTACAGGTGAGGTTCTGGCTTTTGCTCAGACAGGCGGCGTAAGACTTAGGAATCTCGATCTTTACGGATGCGGAACGTATGCCATAAATGCACTCGGATGTTATGGTTTCATGACGGACGATTGTGTTCTCAGAGACTGTGAATACGGTGCGGTTGTTTTGGGATGGTGTGAGAACTTTGACTTTACGAACTGCAAATTTGAGAGAAACGGTCATCCCGATTACGGTGTAGCCATCGAAATTTATAATCCCAGCCATATGACTTTCACGTCCTGCAGTTTCCAGGATAATAAGGGCGAGTTCTTCACGGCTGACGATCTGAATACAATTGCATTTGATAAGTGTACATTCGGAGATATGGAGCAGAGCTATATCGATAAGTACTCCGATTATGTAACAGTTACGGAATAAGATTCATCACGGAGGCTGCCGGGACCGGACATCATGGAGGATGTTTGGTTGCATATACCGGTTTAGGTTTGAGAAACGGCAGTCATTGTGCTATCATCTGAATATTCTGTAGAGATCATTCCGGCGGACTGATATTAATTCACTGATGTGTTTAATACAGGATCCGCCGGATTTAATTTTTTAAGGGTATAGAAAATGGTTAAAAAGATCCTTTCGCATGTAAAAGAATATACGGCGGCTTCCATAGCCACACCTATCTGGATGATATTTGAGGTGATCTTTGAAGTACTGATCACATTGAGCCTCCAGACAATTGTGGATGAAGGCGTGAACAAGAATGATATGGGAGTGATCGAGAGTGTGGGATGGCTTATGGTCCTGCTTGCGGCGGGCAGCCTTATTTGCGGCTTCATGGGAGGTATTTTCGGTGCGAAGGCATCTACCGGTCTTGCAAAAAATCTCCGTAAAGCCATGTTCGACAGGATACAGACCTACTCATTTTCCAATATCGATAAGTTTTCCACCGCCGGTCTGGTAACAAGGCTTACTACGGATGTTACCAATATACAGAACGCTTATCAGATGATACTGAGAATGTGCTTCAGGGCACCGTTCACCATAATCTTTTCAATGATCGCGGCATTCTACCTGGATCCGGGGATCGCATCCATCTTCCTGCTTGCGGTACTCTTCCTGGGACTGTTCTTATTCTTCATTATAAGATCGGCCATGAAATACTTCAGGGAAGTCTTCAAAAAATATGATGATCTCAATGCGGCCGTTCAGGAGAATGTAAGCGGTATCCGTGTGGTAAAGGCATATGTCCGTGAAGACTATGAGACTGACAGACTGAAGTCGGCAGCAGAGAATATCTACAGAATGTTCGTTAAGGCTGAGAACAACATCGTTTCCAATGCTCCCGTAATGCAGTTTACGGTTTATTCATGCGTACTGGGGATAAGCTGGATAGGTGCACATATGATAGTGCAGGATAACCTTAAGATCGGTGAGCTGTCATCACTTCTTATGCTGTGTCTCAATATACTCATGAGCCTTATGATGGTTTCCTTCGTATTCGTAATGATCTCCATGTCGGCGGCGAGTGCCGAAAGGATAACAGAGGTGCTGGATGAGGAATCGGATATCAGAGATCCTGAGGACCCGGTAACGGATGTGGCTGACGGCAGCATTTCTTTTGAAAATGTAGGATTTTCATACAGCAGTTCAGGATCCGGAGCGGCTGTGCTCAAGAATGTATCGCTGGAAATAAAGAGCGGAGAGATGATAGGTATCATCGGCGGAACCGGCTCGGCCAAGTCCACTCTCGTATCCCTGATCAGCAGACTCTACGATGTGACTTCGGGATCCGTAAAAGTTGGAGGAAGAGATGTGCGCGAATACAGCTTGGAGAAGCTCAGAGATCAGGTTGCCGTAGTACTTCAAAAGAATGTCATCTTCTCCGGTACCATTCTGGATAATCTCAGATGGGGCAAGGCCGATGCAACCAAAGAGGAGTGTATACAGGCCTGCAGACTGGCATGCGCAGATGAATTTATAGAAAAATTCACGGATGGATACGAGACTAAGATCGAACAGAACGGAAATAACGTATCCGGCGGACAGAAGCAGCGACTCTGCATAGCAAGAGCGCTTTTGAAAAAACCGAAGATCCTTATCCTTGATGATTCTACATCCGCAGTGGATACGGCTACGGATGCAAAGATAAGGAAGGCATTCAGGGAAGAGATCCCGGATACAACAAAGCTTATAATCTCCCAGAGAATATCCAGTGTACAGGATGCCGACAGGATCATCGTTATGGATGAAGGCTGTGTTAACGGCTTCGGTACACATGAAGAATTGCTTAAGACCAATGCTATCTACAAAGAAGTCTACGAATCCCAGACCGGCGGCGAAGGCGACTTCGATGAGAGAGGAATGGAGTGATCATGGCAGAAGAGAAAGCAAAAGAGATAAAAATGGGACGGGGAAGGAGCTTTGGCCCCAGGCCTAAGGTCGAGAATCCGGGGAAAATACTGGGAAGAGTCCTGGGAGAGGTTTTTAAGAACTATTTTTTTCGTTTTATCGTGGTGATAGTATGCATAATAATCTCGGTATACAGCAACAACCGGGGTATTGTCTTCAGAGAGACACTGATCGATGATTACATCAGCCCTATAAAGGCGGCGGCTGATGCAGGGCTGACGCCGGATTATTCGGGGCTTGCAGGTGCCATCCTTAAGATGGCTGCCATATATGCGGTCGGCATAGTGGCGGTATTTCTGCAGGGAAAGGTGATGATCTATATTACTCAGGGAACTTTAAAAAAGCTTCGTGTGGATCTCTTTACCAAGATGGAGAGACTTCCGGTTAAGTATTTTGATTCCCATTCCCACGGCGATATCATGTCTGTTTATACCAATGACATAGACACCCTCAGACAGATGGTGAGCCAGAGTATGCCCCAGCTCCTGCAGGCGGGACTTACCATTGTGATGACACTCTACAGCATGATAGTCATCAGCCCTGCTCTTACGGGAGTTACCGTTATAATGACCGCTCTCATGCTTACCGTGACAGGCGTCGTAGCGGGAAGAAGCGGCAGAAATTTCATAATGCAGCAAAAGCAGCTGGGTGCCCTCAACGGATTCATCGAAGAGATGATGGAGGGGCAGAGAGTGGTAAAGGTCTTCAATCACGAGAAGATCAATATGGAAGAGTTTGACAGATTAAATACCGATCTCTATACCAGTGCAAAGAAAGCCAATGAGTATGTGAATATACTCGGACCCATAACCGCACAGCTGGGTAATCTGAGTTTCGTTGTCTGTGCCGTTGTCGGAGGTATACTGGTCTACAGGAACGGAGAAGGATGGATTGCACTGTCCATCGGAGGACTGGTAAGTTTCCTTACATTTAATAAGAGTTTCAATATGCCCATCAATCAGGTGAGCCAGCAGTTCAACTCCATTGTAATGGCTCTTGCGGGTGCGGACAGACTGTTCAGACTTCTGGATGAGAAGCCGGAGCCGGATGAAGGATATGTTACACTTGTACGGGCTAAGGAAGAGAAAAATGAGCTTGTTGAGACCACGGAACGCACCGGTATGTGGGCATGGAAGCATTATCATAAGGCTGATGATACCACTACATATGTAAGACTGGCGGGAGATGTGGTCTTTGACGGCGTGGATTTCGGTTATAATGATGACAGGATGGTGCTTCATGATATCAAACTGTTTGCAAAGCCGGGGCAGAAGATAGCACTTGTCGGAACCACCGGCGCCGGTAAGACCACCATTACAAATCTGCTCAACAGATTCTATGATATCCAGGACGGCAAGATCCGTTACGACGGTATCAATATCAATAAGATAAAGAAGGATGATCTGCGACATTCACTGGGTATCGTTCTTCAGGAGACACATCTTTTCTCCGGGACCATAAGGGATAATATCCGTTACGGAAGACTGGATGCCACGGATGAAGAGATCATAGCGGCTGCAAAGCTTGCAAATGCAGACGGATTTATAAGGCGTCTTCCGGATGGATATGATACATTTATAACCGGAGACGGTGGAAGCCTAAGCCAGGGGCAGAGACAGCTGATCGCAATAGCGAGAGCTGCCATCGCAGATCCGCCGGTACTGATCCTTGATGAAGCTACCAGTTCCATCGATACACGTACGGAGAAGCTGGTGCAGGCCGGAATGGACGGTCTGATGAAGGGACGTACCACTTTTGTCATTGCCCACAGACTCTCTACTGTGCGCAATTCAAACTGTATCATGGTAATGGAACAGGGGCGTATAATAGAAAGAGGAACCCACGACGAGCTGATAGCGCAGAAGGGTAAGTATTATTCACTGTACACAGGCTTAAAGCAGGAACAAAAATAAGGATGGGTTTAAGAAAGGATATATCATGAAAAAAGTATTTATTGATGGAAGTTCAGGAACAACCGGCCTCAGGATCAATGAGAGATTTGCCGGACGTGATGATATAGAGATAATGGAGATCGATCCGGAGAAGAGAAAAGATCCGGCTGAGATCAAAAAGTTCATTAACGAGTCGGATATCACATTTTTGTGCCTGCCTGATGATGCGGCAAGGGAAGCTGTGACTTTAGTGGAAAACGAGAATACAGTGATCCTCGATACATCAACCGCTCACAGGACTGAGCCGGGATGGGCATACGGATTCCCGGAGCTTTCTCGCGAACACAGAGAGGCTGTTGCAAAAAGCAAGCGTATCGCGGTCCCCGGCTGCTATGCCAGCGGGTTTATAGGTTTGGCTTATCCGCTTGTTAAGGGTGGGATACTCCCCAAGGATTATCCCGTATCGATATTTGCCATATCCGGATACAGCGGAGGCGGCAAGAAGCTCATTGCCGATTATGAAGCAGAAGGGCGTGATAAGAAATATGACTCCGCAAGGATGTATGGCTGGGGTCAGACCCATAAGCATCTGAAAGAGATGAAGGCCATTACCGGAATAGACAGACTGCCTCTCTTTTCTCCGGTTACGACCAATTACCACAGCGGAATGATCGTTCAGGTTCCTTTGTATGCTGATCTGCTGGCGAAGAAGATGAAGCCGGAAGAGGTAAGAGATTTTTTTGCTGATTATTATAAAGATGAAAAATTTATCAAAGTAATGCCCTTCGGTGCGGATGTGGAAGCAGGAGGAGCTATTTTCTCCGACGGATGCGCCGGCTGGGACGGAATGGAAATATTCGTTACGGGTAATGAAGACCGCATGGTAGTGGCCAGCCGTTTTGACAACCTGGGGAAGGGTGCATCGGGCGCCGCGGTTGAATGTATGAATATAGTGATCGGATGCGATCCCGCAAGGGGATTGGATCTTTAATCTGTACAGAGGGGAAGACATGAAAAAACGATATTTATCGACAGTTCTTTTGGCTGCAACGGTATTTGCGCTCGGTGCCTGTTCTTTGACAGAGGCGGAAAATGTTGAAGGGAAAGATCAGGGAGAATCCGGGGAGAACGATAAGGATACGGAAAAGACTGTTGATGCTCCGACTGAAACAACGGTGGCAGGCGGAGATGGCCTTACGGTTGAAACTTCCCGGCTGGAGGTGAAGTCTGCGGACGGGGAGCTCTTGATGACTCTCAGTGATTCGAGCTTTATATACGAAGACGGTATCGCCGAAAAATATCCAAAGTTCGCTGCCTGCCTTGATGATGAGAGCGGAAGCCGGATGACAGAGCTTTTTGATTCAGGGAAAAGACTTGGAGAGGAGTGCCTCAGTCAGAAAGAACAGATGGGCGAATTTGCCGGTACCATGACATACTTTGATGATACCGAGACATCTGTACTCCGTTTTGATGATACGCTTTTTGTGACGGAAGACTACTGCTCGGTTTATTACGGCGGCGCTCATGGAATGGATACATACTTCTATACCAATATCGATATCAATACAGGCGAGTATGTGACTTCCTCGGATCTGATAAAAGATAATGAAAAGGTGGCGGATCTCATAGCAGAGGCTCTTGTAAAAGAACATCAGGATGTTGCAGAGGTGGAGTGGACAGATGATGAAAACGGCGATCCTACTGAGTATGTCAGGGATCTCGTATACACCGAGATGACGGAGTACGGTCTCAACTGTACCGTTACGGACAAGGGGTTCGTAGTTTTCTTCCCGCCTTATGATCTGGCATCCTATGCGGCAGGGTATTTTGAGGTGACTCTTGATACCGATGAGAATAAGGACTGCTTCAATGAGAAATATCTGACTATCAGCAATGACAGAAAAGATGAAGTAAGATATACCTCCAAAGACGAGGATGATCTGGTGCTGGAAAAGATGCCTGGGAAGGAATTTTACGCAAACTGTCCTTCCTGGGATTATTATTGTCAGGACTATCTTGAAGCCGAAGAGTGTCATACTGTCATTGAGGAAAAAAACAAGACGGTTCATACGGATTGGACAGTGGAAGACTGGCTTGAGAATAACGGATTCCTGAGTCAGGACATGCCCTATATCGACGAAGATCTGTGGGGGATCTATCCGGAAATCCCGTATAGTGAGGAAGTTATAACGGGATCCATCCCCGATGGTTGTGAAGATGATCCTATGTATCAGGGAGTTATGCTGGAATACGATCCCGAGGGAAGACAGTATCATTATGATCTGTCGAGACTTGCCAACGGGCCTGATGATAAGAATGGTGAGAAATCCGAAGTGGAGATGGGCCCTCTTTATCTAAAATATGTTGCGGAAAAAAACGGCTTTCTCTATGTGGAACTCAGCCGCAAAAGCAGCCCGAAGGGAGAGACCAGGTCATCATATATCGCCAAGATAGATATTGAGAGCGGTTATGTGGAATGGAAGAGTGAACCGTTGGTTGCGAATGCGGATAATTTTGTGATCACGGATAATGCCATCATCTGCGGATACGGAGCCGAGGGCGGTGATAATTATCTCTGCGAGCTGGATATCAATACCGGAGAAGTGGTCAACAGGATCAAACTTGATAAAAAACCCGATTACATCATCATGTCAGGTGCCGTGCTTTACGTATGGGCAGGTGATACGGCCTACGAATTCGATCTTTCGGAAGGCTGACAGTAAAGATAACAGACCGTCGCCTTTTGGGCGGCGGTTTTACAAAGACGGAAAAAACAGGGGGTTCTGAATGACAGTTCTGTATATGGACTGGCCGGGATACGGTTCTGAATATATCAAAAAGACATTTGAAGAGATGGGGATAAAAGTCGTGATATTTGATTTTCCCCAGAATTCCAACGGGATAAATCTCGGGACAGAGCTTGCGGAGAAGATAGTAAGGGCTATAGTTGAGAGCAGGGCGGATTTTGTCTTCTCTCTCAATTATTTTCCTGTCATTGCCACAGCTGTTCAGGCGTGCCATATAAAATACCTTTCATGGGTATATGACAATCCGGCGGTGCTTACCTATTCCATGACGGTTTTCTTTGAAGGGAATCATATCTTTCATTTTGACAGCTCCGAAGTGGAGAAACTGAAAAAGGCCGGGGTGAACAATGTTTATTACCTGCCGCTTTCCGCGGACACAGGCAGGTATGATGAGGTAGAGCTTACGGATGCCGACAGGATAAAATACGG
Organism: Lachnospiraceae bacterium; assembly: GCA_024697065.1. Classification (GTDB taxonomy): domain Bacteria; phylum Bacillota; class Clostridia; order Lachnospirales; family Lachnospiraceae; genus NK4A136. The sequence goes on along the minus strand of JAILGE010000001.1, from coordinate 24,595 downwards.
TGCTGATGTATCCATGATAGGGTCCATGTATACCGAGGATAAATTCAGGATATTCAAAAAGTATGAGAAGTTCGATGATTATATTAAAGGCTATCTGGATGCACTGGTCAAAGTTCAGGAGAGTCTGTACGGAGCGGATATACTGGAGCCGGGACTGGAACAGATCATTCCCGACGGCAGTGGTGAGAAAGTTATAGAGAGGATACTCAAGAGCGTTCCTCTTTCGGAACACGGGGACAGCTTCAGTACGCCCCAGTGGGTTTTTGCGAATTATTATCTTGCAATGAGAGTCACGGCAAATGAACGCAGGCATGTGATGGAGGCTATAGCGGATAAGGTGGATGGAAAGGTGGCCCTCTATACCAGAGATGCATCTTTTAAACTCGGCAGGGTCATTAACCGGGGAAATATCGATTATTACAGGGAGTTCCCCAAGGCAGTCAAAGCAGCGAAGGTCAATATGAACATTTCGCTCAAGAGCATACACAGCGGGATCCCTTTAAGAGTGATGGATATAATGGCCTGCGGAGGGTTTGTACTCAGCAATTATCAGGCGGATCTTCCGGAAGAATTCGTCCCCGGTGAGGACTTTGTTTATTACGAGAATGCAAAGGATGCGGCAGAAAAAGCGGCTTATTATGTCTCTCATGACGAAGAGAGGGAAGAGATAGCCCTTAACGGCTACAGAAAAGTCAAAGAGGCCCATACATTCAAAAGAAAACTTACACTTATGACGGATGCCGCCGGCCTAACCGAATATTTAAATAAAGGTGAAAATTTAGTATAATGAAATGTAAGCGGTTTAGTTGCCCGGGATTGATAAAGGGTGAAGGAAAACCGACTAAACGGAGGCAATTGAGGAAATATGCTGATCCCACCTTCAGAAGAAACTTTTCAGTATCTTGACCCCCATGGGAATTTTACCGTAGAGGGAAAAGAGAAGCTTCTAAGAGATACTGACCGTTATTATGTGGACGGTGCCGAGACCAAGGCAGCGATCTATACTGCTGTCTGTGTCGTGAAGGGAAGGATAAACGAGAAGATACAGGAGCGTTCCCGCAGGGCTTATGACAAGCTGGTGGAATATTGTGCTTCGGAGGAGTTTGCTTCTGTTGCCGGATATGATTCGGAGCTTATAGTTTTTCCCGAGACGATCCCGGTATATATGATGGAGTGCGAGGACAGGAATGAGCATCCCGTAGCGGGTGACAAACCTTTTGTATATGACTGCATCAATTATATAGATGATTTTTACAATCTGTATATGAAGATGCTTTTCTATTTCAGACGGCTTCAGCTGGGATTAACCGGTCCCGATAAGGACGAAGTGATGAAGTATATCAAAGACAAGGGTATGTCGGTTTTCCTGGTGGCGAAGCTGCTTTCGGTGGTCCCTCTTGGCAACAAGGACAGGATAACCGTGGAGCTTGCGGATATGTACAGCAGGGAAAATAACTACAGCGAAGCCTTGTTTTTGGTAAGCTTTATGGAAAAGCACTGCGGAGATTTCGATATTTCGGCGATCTCGGAAAAAAAGAACGAGCTCAGAAAACGTTTCAGCTGAACGGACGGGAGAGGGTATATGGCATCAGGCGGATTGTTCGGCGGTGGCAAGGAGAAGAAGAGATTCCTCTTTATCATCTGCGTGAATAACGATGAGATTTACAGCGAATGTCAATTTTATATAGATAAGCTGAAGGTTCCCCAGGGATACTCAAAGTCAGTGCGTGTCATACGCAATGCCAGAGGGATCTGCCAGAGCTATAATTCGGCAATGACGGAGGAGCCGGCCAGGTACAGGATATACATGCATCAGGATGTTTCGATCCTGAATCCTTACTTCCTGTATGACATCCTTGATATTTTTGAATCCGATAAAAAGATCGGAATGATAGGAATGGTGGGAAGCAGGAAACTTCCGCCGGATGCTGTTGTCTGGCACGGCGAGAGAGTGGGCAATCTCTACAGTCTTGATCCGGACAATGTGGATTTCAAAGGATATCGTTACTCCATAGATGAAGGCGTGACGGATGTGGAAGCCGTGGAAGGATTCCTGATAGCTACTGATGTGGATCTTCCCTGGAGAGAGGATCTCTTCGACGGATGGGATTATTACAATCTGTCACAGAGTGCGGAATTCCGCAAAGCAGGCTACAGGGTGGTGGTACCCAGACAGCGCAAGCCCTGGTGCGCCCATGATGAAAGCGTTAATAACCGGTGGGATTTTAATGCCTACCGAAAGAAATTTATGACTGAATACGGATATGGCAAGTAAGAATAAAAAGAAAAAGAAACAGGATAAAACAGCGGGGCAGCAGGCAGCAGAATATTTTACAAAGATAATCATCGGGACATATGTATTCCTTATGTTGTGCGTATACCCGCTTTTCTTCAGACTGGACAGGGTTTTGGCGGACGGAAGAGTAGAGTCCCACAGATATTTCGATATGGGGGATACAAAATTTGCATTCTTCCAGTGGGTATCTTATCTGTTCCTCGGGCTCATGATCTTTGCAGCCCTGTTCTATGCATATGCATTCAACCGGAATTCAAGTTTCTTTAAAGCCATAAAAAGTTTATCCCTGACGGATCGCTTCGCAGCGGCCTATTTTTTTGCCTGCTGGTTAAGCTTTCTTTTTGCGGAAGACAAGGAGATGGCGCTTTTCGGTTTTCAGGGCTGGAATATGGGATTTATTTCCCAGGTATTCTTTTTGCTTGCCCTGTACTTCGTATCCAGGTTCTGGCAGTGGAGCCCGACGACCTTGATGTGCGCGGTGGCAGCGGCTGCTCTGACTCATCAGATGGGGATAATCCAGAGATTTAAATTTGATCCACTTGGAATGTATGTCAATGTCACGCCGGAATCCGTTGAGAAATTTGTCTCCACTCTGGGACAGACTACATGGTATTCCTCGTATTCGGTGCTCATCATACCTCTCGGAATGTACTTTTACTGGTCGGATGAAAGACTCTGGATGCGCATAGCATCTGCCATGTATATTGCGCTTGCCTTTGGAATGCTCGTAACCACCAACAGCGACAGTGCATATGTGGCGGTGGTGCTGATCTTCATGGTCTTCTTCAGATATTCTCTTGAAAGTAACGGAAAGATGAAGCGCTTTCTGGAAATGGCGGCGATAGGACTGCTCTCGATGCAGATCATAGGACTCATGAGGATGCTTTTCCCCGGGCGTACGCCGAAGCTTATCACGGGAGATGAGAAGATAACCGAATTTGCTACCCGTTCCCCTGTATTTCTGGTGGCGCTGTTACTGGTGATAGCTATGTATCTGCTTCTTTGCAGATCAAAGGGATTCGATATATCCGAACACAGAAAGATCATCTGGAAAGGAACCCTGACAGCAGCAGGCCTTGTATTGGGCGGAGTTCTGATCGCCATTATAGCAGTGACCTTCCATCTGCTGCCGGAGAGCATCATTCCTGCAGATTCGGAGATCTACAAGGCGTCCTTCTTTATGTTCAATGACAGATGGGGAAACCACAGAGGCTTTAACTGGAGAATGTCCGTAAAGGCTCTGAGAAATATCTTTTCAAACAGCGGAGCAAAAAATGTGATCACCGGCATCAAGGATCTCCTTGTGGGTAACGGCCCGGATTGCTTTGAGATAGCGATGGAAAAGTATTGCCAGCCTGAGGTATCGATATACTGGAAAGGCCTTAAGCTTGCCTGCGCCCATAATGAATTCTTAAATCTTCTTGTGACGGGCGGAATACTCGGAACTGTTTCTTATGTGGGTATCATGGTGACCTGCTTTAAAGAGTGTGCGTCAGTGGTCAAAAAGGAACCCGCCGTTATTCCGTTTATGGCAGCGATACCTGCATATATGGGGCACAACTTTTTCTGCTATCAGCAATGCATATGTACACCGGTTTTATTTATCCTGATGGGCGTGGGACTCATGATCGTCAGATCTGTCCGGAAGGAAGAGGCACAGGCTGAGAATAAATAAAGGATGTGAAAGATGGCTACGATCAGTTTATGCATGATTGTGAAGAATGAAGAGAAAGTCCTGAAGCGCTGCCTGGACAGTTTCAGGGCAGTAGCTGATGAGATCGTGATCGTTGATACGGGTTCTTTAGATTCAACGAAGGAGATCGCAGCCGCTTATACCGACAAGGTATATGACTTCAAGTGGGTGGATGATTTTTCGGAGGCAAGAAATTTTGCATTTTCCAAGACTTCCATGGAATATATTTATTCCGCAGATGCGGATGAAGTGCTGGATGAAGAGAATGCAAAGAAATTCCTGGCGCTCAAGGAAGCGCTGCTGCCTGAAGTAGAGATAGTACAGATGCTGTATGTGAACCGTCATTCCTACAGGACCACGGAGAATTTTGAGAAGGATCTGCGTCCGAAGCTCTACAGGAGAGTGAGGAAGTTCACATGGATCGATCCCGTCCATGAGACTGTAAGGCTGGATCCCGTGGTATTTGACAGCGACATAGAGATACTGCATATGCCGGAGGAGCATCATCATAAAAGAGACTTCGGGATCTTTCTTAAGATGACAGAGGCTTTGGACGGTGAGATGAAGCCCTTATCGAAGAAGATGCATCATATGTATGCGCAGGAACTTATGCTGTCGGGAGACGCAAAAGATTTTGCTGCGGCGGCACCTTATTTTGAGAATGCCTTCAGGGATACTGCCCTTGACAGGGATATGCGCACGGAGTGTTGCTGTGTCCTGGCGAAGAATGCGGCTGCCTCCGGAAAAACGGAAGAGTTTTTCAAGTGGTGCCTGAAAAATATAAGTATCGAGCCCTGCTCCGAGATATGTATGGAGCTCGGCCATCATTACTTTGACATGGGAGACTATGAGGAAGCCAGCATCTGGTTCCTTAATGCGGCACAGGAAACAAAACCTGCCCTAAAAGCCGATGCGGGGGGCAGGGATGCTTATGATATGCTTGCTCATGTATATGAAAAGATCGCGGGGAATTACCCTGATATAAAAGAACAGGCACTGAAAATGGCGACTGAATACAAGCTTAAAGGCTCACATGTATGAGTTGAACAACATGCCGCTGTAAGCACTGGTGGTATAAGGCGTTGCAAAGTGTTCCGTCTGCGGGTTCTTATAGGCGACGATACGCTTGTCAACGTAATCCATGGGATTGAGGTGTAGATCTTCGGCTTTTCTCAAAGCGAATCTCGTAAAATCCTTGAAAATCTCAAGCTCATCCGGAGCACCGTCTTCTTTGACCGCCTCGGAAAGCTTCTCTTCATCGACGGATAAGGTTCCGTCTTCGTTCTGGCTTATTCCCAATTTATCAAGCTTTGAAATATAGAACATACTGCTCATCTTCATATCCGAAACAAAGAGATTGGTACGGGGCTGGACATCTATATATCCCGCTGCCCTGTTGATAAATTCATTATAGGAATCCGTGATGGAGACGATGCTGTCACGAACGGATTCGTAGTCGGGTTTTATACCTATTGCCACCGGTGAGTCGGGGGCGCTGGGCTTTTTAAGAGTGACATTGAATCTGTCCCCTATGGTTATCTCGTTTACGGGTGAAGTGAATTCTTCGCCGTTTACACGGTAGACGGCATCATGGCCTTCCGCCGTTGTATTCCTGATACCGAAATAGTCCACTATGCCGGAACTCTGGCTGGTATCTTCGTCGGAAATATTAAAGCTGCCGCCATCACCTGCGTGGCTGCCTAAGGTATTGGAGCGGATGGCAAGAGCGGATTCTCCTCTGTCGTTTTCCAAAACTTCCGCAGAGAGACCGAGATTGAAATTGTTGATCAGCTTTGCCATACGGCGCTGTATATCATAATTGGTATCGCCCTGGGATATGACGAACTGAAGCTCGTAAGCCGTAGACTTGGTGGCGATATCGAAGGAGTAGTTGCCGGGACGGAGTCCGGATTCCTGTTTGTCCAGGAATTTTCCGGTATTTTCCTGACCGGTTGCAAGCTTCTCTATTTCCAGAGAATAGAAACCTATATCTTCCGTATTGTCTGCCGGCAGCTTGCTGCGCGTAAGTTCCGCGGTATCCGGATCGGAAGAAAAGGCCATTTTGCCCGAGAAAAGCAGGGAAGCATCGGGGCTTCCGAAGGAAGCAACGTCATTCCTGAATTTATGGGCGCTCTCTTTCATGCTGATGGTATAGTTCTCAAGCTCCTTGGAACGATCCATCAGAAAAACAGGCTCATCTTTACTTATATTGATGATACTCTTGTAGACTGCCTTAAGATCCTTCTTGTTATGCGAATCGAAGCGGGAAGAAGGCTTGGGCGCGATGTCAGAACGGTAGTAGTTATAGACGTTGTCAAGTATTGCCGAATTCATTGCCATATCCGCACCCTCCTTTCTTCCATGATATATATGATGCACTCCTTGCATCGAAAGGAACTTTCATTTATTCTTATGAAGAGTCCTTTGAAAAGGGCGGAATATCCCTATTTATAGTTAGTATCATTGTAACATTGCGTTTGTAAAGATGCAATACAAAAATGCGAAAAATTCAAACATAATTTGACATAGCCTGCAAAACCTTATGGGACAAGGATAATTATGTTAACCAAAATACAAAAAACGGGATATTTTTACAAAAAACATTGACAGAAAGAGCGACGGGGTGTTATATTACCTTTTGCAAAGAGCATGCGCTCTTTTTTTAGTGTTATTTTACGTTCAGGAGGATTAGAAAATGCGTACAAGGATCACACTTGCCTGCACAGAATGCAAGCGCCGCAATTACGATACAACAAAGGATAAGAAGGCTCATCCCGAGAGGATGGAGACTAAGAAGTACTGTCCTTTCTGCAAGGCTCATACACTTCATAAGGAAACCAAGTAATCCACAACCGCAGGCAGAACCTTTAGCGGAGTGAACGGAGAGATATAATGGCGGAAGAGAAAAAAGAAACAGCCAAGACGGAAGCTTCTTCCGGGAAAAAGTCCAAGGGGAAGAAAAAGGTCAGCTTCCGAAAAGGTCTCAGGACCGAGTTCAAGAAGATCACCTGGCCTGATAAGTCTGCACTTACCAGACAGTCGGTTGCGGTGGTTGCTGTGACTTTGGTACTGTCCGTATTGATCGCCCTGCTGGATGTTATATTCCAGTATGGAGTCGACTGGCTGATCAAGCTGTAAGGCAAAGCAGAAAAGACTGCGATTTTTGGATGCAGTCCCAGAAAATGAAAGGCGATTTGGAGCATGGCAAACATAAAAGCAAAGCGTATGGCTGAACTTAAGGCCATTCTTGCAAGCGGAAGCGGCGATGAGAGCGGAGAGCTGCTGAATCCGAAGGTTACGGCATCCGAAGAAGATGTCCGCAAGCTTGAAGATCAGGATATCGGCGTCAGCGAGAATAAGAGCGGTCTCGGCATGGGCTGGTATGTTATCCATACATATTCCGGTTATGAAAAGAAGGTCAAGCTCAATATAGAGAAGGCTATCGAGAACCGTCATCTTGAGGACAAGATCCTTGAGATAAGAGTGCCGATGCAGGATGTCATGGAGATACGCTCAACTGGAAAGAAGAAAAAGCAGAGCAAAGTTCTTCCCGGATATGTTCTTATCAAGATGGATGCCGATGACAATGATGCGTGGTATGTGGTAAGAAATACCCGTGGTGTTACCGGATTCGTTGGACCGGGATCCAAACCGGTACCTCTTGAAGATTACGATATGGATACGCTGGAGCAGGAGAGGATCGCAAAGGCGGATTTCGCAGAAGGCGATACGATCATGGTTACGGACGGTGCATGGAAGGATACCATCGGCAAGGTTACCAAGATCGACGAGAACAAGCAGACTGCAACGATCATCGTAGAGATGTTCGGAAGAGAGACTCCGGTAGAGATCGGATTCTCGCAGGTCAAGAAGATGGACTGATAGTCCGTTACATCGAAGAGATATATATGTCCCTTCGTGGGAGCAGCAAAACAGGTTTGCTGCGACATTACCACTTTATTATAGGAGGAAGCCATAATGGCAAAGAAAGTAGAAGGCTACATTAAGTTACAGATTCCGGCCGGCAAAGCAACTCCGGCACCCCCGGTAGGTCCTGCACTCGGTCAGCACGGAGTCAACATCGTTGAATTCACAAAGCAGTTCAACGCAAAGACAGCTGACAAGGGAGATACTATCATCCCGGTTGTCATCACAGTTTATGCAGATCACAGCTTCAGCTTCGTTACGAAGACACCCCCTGCTGCAGTTCTGATCAAGAAGGCATGCAACTTAAAGAAAGCTTCGGGAGAACCCAACAAGAACAAGGTTGCTACAATCTCCAAGGATAAGCTCAAGGAGATCGCAGAAACTAAGATGGAAGACCTCAATGCAGCATCACTCGAAGCAGCAATGTCAATGATCGCAGGCACATGCAGAAGCATGGGCGTAACAGTAGAAGAATAAGGGGAGGTGCACATATTATGAAGCACGGAAAGAAATATAATGCGGCACTTTCTCAGTATGACCGCGCAGCTTTTTATGAGTCAGCAGAAGCTATCGAGGCTGTTAAGAAGACAGCTACAGCAAAATTTGATGAGACCGTAGAAGTACACATCCGTACAGGTTGTGACGGAAGACACGCAGAGCAGCAGATCCGCGGCGCTGTAGTTCTCCCTCACGGAACAGGTAAGAAGGTTCGTGTACTTGTATTTGCAAAGGGTGACAAGGTTGCCGAGGCTGAGGCAGCAGGTGCAGATCACGTTGGAGGCGAAGAGCTCATCCCGAAGATCCAGAACGACGGATGGCTTGATTTCGACGTAGTAGTTGCAACTCCTGATATGATGGGTGTTGTAGGTCGTCTCGGTAAGGTTCTCGGACCTAAGGGTCTTATGCCTAACCCCAAGGCCGGTACAGTTACAATGGATGTTACCAAGGCCGTTAATGATATCAAAGCCGGTAAGATCGAGTACAGACTTGATAAGGCAAATATCATCCACTGCCCTATCGGAAAGGCATCTTTCACAGCAGAGCAGCTTAACCAGAACTTCGATGCTTTCATGGATGCAATCGTTAAGGCTAAGCCCTCATCACTTAAGGGTCAGTATTTAAAGAGCATTACCGTTGCTACAACAATGGGACCCGGAGTAAGGATCAGCACTTCCAAGTATTGATCCCCGGATAGTACAGAAATCATGAATGACACCCCGCGGGATTCCTGCGGGGTGTTTTTTAAGAATTTAAATCGGGAAAAATACTGATACACGTATGAAAAAATATATTAGGATCTTCTTATTGTCATTGATAATAGTGGTCGCTGCGGGAATGGCGGCCTTGTTCATATTTCCGGAGATAAGATCCGCAGAGGATCAAACGGCGGATTATCTGACTGTGAGCGGTGAGGTCATCACTCCCACGGTTGATATTCCTGTGGTGTCTATTGAGGCCCCGACGGAGGTGTCCGGAAACAGCACATCTGAAAACACCGTGTCTGTAAACGAACCCGAAGGCCCTGCGCCCGGAGAGGAAGGTAATCCTGCGCTTACCATGGAGATGCGTCTTCCTGCGCCACACGGCCAGGGGGATGAAATGTACGTTAGCACGGCAGGTGGTGTTAGTGGAGAGAAGGAAAGCTACACTCTTTGCTTTGCGGGGGATGTTCTTTTTGATCCGGGATATGCGATATATGCCAATTACCAGAGACAGGGCGGTGTTCTTGAAAGGTGTATATCCGAAGATCTGCTTGAGATCATGAGATCGGAGGATTTCATGATGATAAATAATGAGTTCCCTTATTCGGAAAGGGGATCTGCGCTTGAGGGCAAGACCTATACCTTCAGGGCAAAGCCTGCATCGGTGGCGCTTCTCGGGGAAATGGGAGTGGATGCGGTATCTGTGGCTAACAATCACGCGTATGATTTCGGAGGAGATGCTTTTCTGGATACTCTGGATACCCTTGAAGGGGCAAAGATACCTCATATAGGCGGCGGAAGGGATCTGGAAGAAGCATCCAGGCCTCTGTATGTGTATGCCGGAGATGACAAGATAGCAATAATAGCCGCATCCCAGATAGAGAGATATGGCAGCCCTCATTCCAAAGGAGCCACAGAGGATGGCGCCGGGATACTCAGATCTTATCCCGATATCGATCCAACACTGGATGCAATCAGGAAGGCGAAGGAAGAGGGGGCATACGTGATACTCTTTATCCACTGGGGCACGGAGAACGAAACCGCTGCCGACTGGGCGCAGAACGAGCAGCTTCCCAAATTCGTCGATGCGGGAGTTGACTGTATAATAGGCGGGCATCCTCATATACTTCAGGGCATATCCTATTCCGGTGACGTGCCGGTGGTGTACAGCCTGGGCAATTTCTGGTTTAATTCCAAAACCATAGATACCGGAATGGTAGAGCTGGAGTGGGCTGACGGTGGCGTGAAGAGTATAAGGTTCATACCCTGCAGGCAGTCGGGGTGTGGCGTAAAGCTTCTTCACGACAGTGAGGCGCAGGCGCTGATCTCTTACATGCAGTCGCTTTCGCCCAATGTAAATATTGATGCGGATGGCTATATTACAAAAAAGGAATAAAAAATCTTGACAGACCGGAACGGGGATGGTAAGATACCCCTTGTCTGTTAAAGACATGCCGAAGACAGCAGGCGGGAATTCCCGTAACGAGCGCAAGCAGGCCTGCCGAGGAGAAGTCAGAAGAGTTTATTAACTTTGAATGATCCCGACTCCGGCACTGCCGGGGTCGTTTTTGTTTAATGACTCCTCAGGATTTGGCGAGAAATCTATAAGGAGGTAGAAAAATGGCAAAAGTTGAACTGAAAGCACCGATAGTTGATGAGATCTCATCTGTTATCGACGGCGCAGCATCCGTTGTACTTGCAGACCACAGAGGTCTTACGGTTGCACAGGATACTGAACTGCGCAGACAGCTCCGTCAGGCAGGTGTTACTTATAAGGTTTATAAGAACACAATGATGGTTCGTGCATTCAAGGGCACAGAGTTCGAAGGTCTTACCGAGTACCTCGAGGGACCTACAGCAATAGCTGTTTCCAAGGATGATGCGACAGCACCTGCAAGGGTACTTGTTAAGTTTGCAAAGACCGCTCCCGCACTTGAGCTTAAGGCTGGTGTTGTAGAAGGATCTGTTTACGATGCAAACGGACTTACACCTATTGCAAACGTTCCGTCAAGAGACGAGCTGCTTTCAAAGCTTCTTGGATCTATGCAGAGCCCTATCACAAACTTTGCCCGCGTTATCAAGCAGATCGCGGAAAAAGGCGGCGAAGCAGCTCCTGCAGAAGCAGCAGCACCCGCAGCAGAAGAAGCTGCACCTGCAGAGGCATAATATCTGCAGAATTGATTCTTATCAATTGAAGATCACAGTCAGGCGGACATACGGATCTGCCGGATAAAAATTAAGGAGGAAAATCAAATGGCAAAGTTATCCACACAGGAAATCATTGATGCGATCAAGGAACTTTCTGTTCTTGAGTTAAATGACCTTGTAAAGGCATGTGAAGAAGAATTTGGCGTATCTGCAGCAGCAGGCGTTGTAGTTGCAGCAGCAGGTCCTGCAGCAGCAGCTGAGGAGAAGACAGAGTTCGACGTTGAGCTCACAAGCTTCGGCGACAAGAAGATGGATGTTATCAAGGTTGTTCGTGGTATCACAGGTCTTGGTCTCAAGGAGTCCAAGGAGCTCGTTGAGGGCGCTCCCAAGAACATCAAGGAAGCTGCTACAAAGGAAGAGGCTGAGGATATCAAGAAGAAGCTCGAGGAAGTTGGAGCTACTGTTACTCTTAAGTAATCTTTTCTTAAAAGAAATGACAGGGGAGTGTGCCGGATCGGCATGCTCCTCTTTCTTGTTTAATTCCGGGCCTGAAAAAAGGCTGTTTTCTCCGCCTCTTTTCGTGTGAGACGGTCTCTTAAAATATCTTAAATTTCTCATTGACTTAAAAAACCGAAAATGATATTATGAAAAATGCGTCATTATGATTTTAGGGGTATTTTTGTGCTCTTTTACTCTTTTAGTGGCGTGGTAACTGTTAACATATATTAAAACGGGGTGAATGTCGGAATGAAAGAAAAAAACAGATTTAAACCCATTAAGCACGGAAATGCGTTGAGGATGACTTATCAGCGACGTGATGAAGTGCTTGAAATGCCGAACCTGATCGAGGTTCAGAAGAAATCATATGAGTGGTTTCTTACCGAAGGTCTCAAAGAGGCTTTTGATGATATATCTCCGATCAGAGATCATGGCGACAAGTTAAGCCTTGAGTTTGTTGATTTCAAGCTTGCTACCGATGAGGTTAAGTACAGCATCAACGAGTGCAAGGAACGCGATCTGAATTATGAAGCTCCTCTTAAGGTAAAGGTTCGTCTTTACAACAAGGATACCGATCAGATCCGCGAACATGAGATCTTCATGGGTAACTTCCCGCTGATGACCGATACAGGTACTTTCATTATCAATGGTGCGGAACGTGTTATTGTCAGCCAGCTGGTACGTTCACCCGGTATCTATTATGAGATCACACAGGATAAGATCGGTAAGAATCTTTTCGCTACAACCGTTATCCCTAACAGAGGTGCATGGCTTGAGTACGAGACGGATTCCAATGATATTTTCTATGTAAAAGTAGACCGTAACAGAAAGATGCCTGTTACCGTTCTTCTTCGTGCCATCGGACTCGGAACAAACGAAGAGATCATCGAGATGTTCGGAGAGGAGCCCAAGCTCATTGCTTCTTTCGAAAAGGATCCTTCCAGAACTTATGAGGAAGGTCTTAAGGAGCTTTACAGCAAGGTTCGTCCCGGTGAGCCTTTTAAGGTAGAAGTTGCAAAGAAGTATGTAGATGATACTTTCTTTGATTCAAAGAGATACGATCTCGCAAGAGTAGGCCGTTACAAGTTCAACAAGAAGCTTGCCCTTCGCAACCGTGTACGTGGAAAGGTTCTTGCAGAGGATGTTAAGAATCCTTACACAGGTGATGTTATCGCAAAGGCCGGAACAGTTATAGATGCCGACCTTGCAGATGAGATCCAGGATTCCGCAGTAGAATTCGTAATGATCCAGACAGAGAAGAAGAATGTTAAAGTTCTTTCCAATCTGATGGTTAGCATCGATTCCTGGCTCGATATAGACGCTGAAGCGCTCGGAATAAAGGAAAGAGTATACTTCCCTTCACTCAAGAAGCTTCTCCGTGAATACAGCGACAAGCCGGATCAGCTTTCAGATGCGGTTATGAGAAATATTCATGACCTTATCCCGAAGCACATCACCCAGAGTGATATCCTGGCTTCCATCAACTACAATATCGCTCTTGAGTACGGTATCGGTAATTCCGATGATATCGATCATCTCGGAAACCGTCGTATCCGTGCTGTAGGTGAGCTGCTTCAGAACCAGTACCGTATCGGTCTTTCCAGAATGGAGAGAGTGGTACGTGAGAAGATGACGACTCATGATCAGAATTCAAGCGATGAGATCTCTCCTCAGGCTCTTATCAATGCAAAGCCCGTACAGGCAGCTATCAAGGAGTTCTTTGGATCTTCACAGCTGTCACAGTTCATGGACCAGAACAACCCGCTTTCAGAGCTTACTCACAAGAGACGTCTTTCCGCGCTCGGACCGGGCGGTCTCTCGAGAGACAGAGCAGGATTTGAGGTTCGAGACGTACACTACACCCACTACGGACGTATGTGTCCTATCGAGACTCCCGAAGGTCCCAACATCGGACTTATCAACTCTCTTGCTTCCTATGCAAGGATCAACGAGTACGGTTTCATCGAGACTCCTTACCGTAAGATCAACAAGAAGGACGGAGAGAATCCTGTCGTTACCAACGATGTTGTTTATATGACCGCTGATGAAGAGGATAATTACCATGTAGCTCAGGCTAATGAGCCTCTTGATGAGAAGGGTCACTTCATCAATAAGAACGTATCAGGTAGATTCCGTACGGAAGTCCAGGCTTACCCCCGCGGTGAGTATGACTTCATGGACGTATCACCTAAGATGGTATTCTCGGTTTCCGCAGGACTCATTCCTTTCCTGGAAAACGATGATACAACACGTGCTCTCATGGGATGTAACATGCAGCGTCAGGCAGTTCCTCTTCTCTTTACCGAGGCACCCGCTATCGGAACCGGTATCGAGACAAAGACAGCCGTTGACTCAGGTGTATGTGTAGTCGCTGCTGAGCCCGGTACTGTTACATATGTTGCTTCCAACCTTATCAGGATCAAGAGCGATGATGACGGAAAAGTCAGAGAGTATCCTCTTGAGAAGTTCATGAGAAGCAACCAGTCAACCTGCTACAATCAGAAGCCTATCGTATTCTCAGGCGATCATGTTGCCAAGGGACAGGTTATCGCAGACGGTCCTTCCACCAGCAAGGGTGAGCTCGGACTCGGTAAGAACCCTCTCATCGGTTTCATGACCTGGGAAGGTTACAACTACGAGGATGCCGTTCTCCTTTCAGAGAGACTGGTTAAGGAAGATGTATATACTTCCGTTCATATCGAAGAGTATGAATCAGAGGCAAGAGATACAAAGCTCGGACCCGAAGAGATCACACGTGATATCCCCGGCGTAGGTGAGGATGCACTCAAGGATCTTGATGAGCGCGGTATCATCCGCATCGGTGCAGAGGTTCGTGCCGGAGATATCCTTGTAGGTAAGGTTACTCCCAAGGGAGAGACAGATCTTACTCCCGAAGAGAGACTTCTTCGTGCCATCTTCGGTGAAAAGGCGCGTGAAGTACGTGATACATCACTTAAGGTTCCTCACGGAATGTACGGTGTTGTAGTAGACGCAAAGGTATTTTCAAAAGAAGCCGGTGATACAGAGCTTAATGCCGGTGTTAACAAGAAAGTACGTATTTATATCGCACAGAAGAGAAAGATTTCCGTTGGTGATAAGATGTCAGGTCGTCACGGAAACAAGGGTGTAGTTTCAAGAGTGCTTCCCGTAGAGGATATGCCTTATCTTCCTAACGGCAGACCACTTGATATCGTGCTTAACCCTCTCGGCGTTCCTTCCCGAATGAACATCGGACAGGTGCTTGAGATCCATCTTTCACTTGCTGCAAAGGCTCTCGGATTCAATATCGCAACACCTGTCTTTGACGGTGCTGACGAGGATGATATCCAGGATACACTTGATCTGGCAAACGACTATGTAAATAAGCCTTTCGACGAAAAGGAAGCTAAGGAATGGTCGGAGAAGGAAGGCGTTGAGTACAAGAAGAGCGAGACATTCAGTGCTCTTCACAAGGCTGAACTTCTTCCCGAGGTTATGGAATACCTCGATAAGAACAGAGATCACAGAAAGCTCTGGAAGGGTGTTCCTCTTTCCAAGGACGGTAAGGTAAGACTCCGTGACGGACGTACAGGTGAATTCTTCGACGGTCCGGTTACCATCGGACACATGCATTACGTTAAGCTGCATCACCTTGTTGACGATAAGATCCATGCACGTTCAACAGGCCCGTACTCACTGGTTACACAGCAGCCTCTCGGTGGTAAGGCTCAGTTCGGCGGACAGCGTTTCGGAGAAATGGAAGTTTGGGCTCTCGAAGCTTACGGCGCAGCATATACTCTTCAGGAAATGCTTACCGTTAAGTCTGACGATGTTATCGGACGTGTTAAGACTTATGAAGCTATCGTTAAGGGTGAGAACATACCTGAACCCGGAATCCCCGAGTCCTTCAAGGTATTGCTTAAGGAACTCCAGTCACTTGCACTTGATGTCAAGGTTCTCGATGAGGACGACAACGAGATCGAGCTCAAGGAAAATGTTGATTACAACGACAGCGAATTCATGCATGAATTAAGCGGAGGAAACCGAAGCGATTTCAGCGGAGCAGACGGATACAGCACAGGTGCGCTTGATAAGAACGGCGATCTTGTTGCGGATGCACCTGCTGAAGAGGAAAGCGATGCGGCAGACGAAGAAGACTTCGCAGACGTATCATTTTCAGCGGATGCAGAAGACGGCGAATAAACAAATTTATTAAGGAGCGTTAGAAATGTCTGAGACAAAGAATAATGAATACCAGCCCGTTACATTCAGTAAAGTCCGTATCGGACTGGCTTCTCCTGAGACTATAAGAGAGTGGTCCACCAGAAATAACGATCCGGATGCAGGCGTTGTAACAAAGCCTGAGACGATCAACTACCGTACCCTCAAGCCTGAAAAGGACGGCCTTTTCTGCGAGAGGATATTCGGACCCAGCAAGGACTGGGAATGTCACTGCGGAAAGTATCGTAAGATCCGTTATAAGGGTGTTATCTGTGACAGATGTGGTGTAGAGGTTACCAAGGCTTCCGTTCGTCGTGAGCGTATGGGCAGGATCGAACTTGCCGCACCTGTATCACATATCTGGTACTTTAAGGGAATACCCAGTCGTATGGGACTGCTTCTCGATCTGTCTCCGAAGGTACTTGAGAAGGTGCTTTATTTTGCATCTTACATAGTACTCGATCCCGGAACATCGGATCTGCACTTCAAGCAGGTTCTTTCCGAGCATGAGTATGAAGAGGCTAAGCACTCTGCAGATAATGCGAACCAGAAGTTCCGTGTAGGTATGGGTGCGGAGGCTATCAAGGAGCTTCTTGCAACTGTAGATCTCGAGAAGGAATCCGATGAACTCAAGGCAGAACTTGCCGATGAGGCTACAAAGGGTCAGAAGAGAGCAAAGATCGTAAAGAGACTGGAAGTAGTAGAAGCTTTCAGAGAGTCAGGTAATAAGCCTGAATGGATGATCATGGATACGATACCCGTTATCCCCCCCGATCTCCGTCCTATGGTACAGCTTGACGGCGGACGTTTTGCAACATCCGATCTGAACGATCTGTACAGAAGGATAATCAACAGAAATAACAGACTTCAGAAGCTGTTGGATCTGCATGCTCCCGAGATCATCGTAAGAAACGAAAAGCGTATGCTTCAGGAAGCAGTTGATGCGCTTATAGATAACGGACGCAGAGGCAGGGTTGTGACCGGCCCCGGTAACCGTGCATTAAAGAGTCTCTCCGAGATGCTTAAAGGTAAGACCGGACGTTTCCGTCAGAACCTTCTCGGAAAGCGTGTAGACTATTCCGGACGTTCGGTTATCGTCGTAGGTCCCGAACTCAAGATCTACCAGTGCGGACTTCCCAAGGAAATGGCTATCGAACTTTTCAAGCCTTTCGTTATGAAGGAGCTTGTAGGTAAGGGAATCTGCCAGAACATAAAGGCTGCCAAGAAGATGGTTGAGCGTCAGAATGATGCGGTTTGGGATGTGCTTGAGGAAGTTATCACAGAGCATCCCGTTATGCTTAACCGTGCACCGACTCTCCACAGACTCGGTATCCAGGCATTCGAGCCGGTACTTGTTGAAGGTAAGGCTATCAAGCTTCATCCCCTTGTATGTACCGCGTTCAACGCCGACTTCGACGGAGACCAGATGGCTATCCACCTTCCTCTGTCAGTAGAAGCACAGGCTGAGTGCCGCTTTATGCTTCTTTCACCGAATAACCTCTTAAAGCCTTCGGACGGCGCACCTGTTGCCGTTCCTACACAGGATATGGTTCTCGGTATTTATTATCTTACACAGCTTCGTTCAACAGCTCCCGAAGCACCCAAGAAGGGCGAAGAGGAGTCTGATGCTGATTTCAACAAGAGAGTGAAGGAACACAGCGCAGCTGTAGAAGAATACAAGAAGAAATTCGGCTTCAGCGATAAGCAGTTCGAGATGATCGCTTCCGGCGTAAATGTCGACACAATGCTTGGCGAAGGTAAGTTCTTCAAGGGACTTAATGAAGCACTTCTTGCTTACGAAAACGGAGCTCTTGATCTTCATGCACCTATCAAGGTACGTATGGAGAAAGTTGTCAACGGTAATGAGGTTGAGGGTATTGTTGTAACATCACTCGGACGTCTTCTCTTCAACGAGATACTTCCTCAGGACCTCGGCTTCGTTAAGCGTGATGAGAGCGCTCCCGAAACATTCCTTGAGCCTGAAATCTGCTTCCTCGTAGACAGACAGATGCTCAAGAAGATACTCGGAAAGGTTATCAATACACATGGTGCAACACGTACCGCTGAGGTTCTTGACATGGTTAAGGCCATCGGTTACAAGTTCTCCACAAGAGCTGCACTTACAGTATCGATCTCCGATATCATCGTTCCCGAGAAGAAGCCTCAGATCATGGAAGAGGCTCAGAAGAAGGTTGATGAGATCAACGAGAACTTCTTCTTCGGTGAACTTACAGAGAATGAGAGAAGAAAAGAAGTTATCAAAGTATGGGAACATGCCGATAATGAACTTACCGAAGAGATGATGAACGGTCTGGATGCTGTAAATAACATCCGAATGATGGCCGACTCCGGAGCCCGTGGTTCCAAGAAGCAGATGAAGCAGTTAGCGGGTATGAGAGGTCTCGTAGGTAATACAAAGGGTGAGACGATCGAACTTCCCGTTAAGTCCAACCTCCGTGAAGGATTTAACGTACTCGAGTATTTCTCATCTTCACATGGTGCCCGTAAAGGACTTACAGATACCGCTCTTCGTACGGCTGACTCCGGTTACCTTACAAGACGAATGGTTGACGTTTGTCAGGAGCTTATCATCAGAGAGATCGATTGCTCCGAGAACAGAAAAGAGATCCCGGGAATCGTTGTTGAAGCTCTTTATACCGGTAACAAGGAGACAGAGAGCCTTGAGGACCGCGTACGTGGAAGATTCGCAGCAGAGGATGTCTTCGATGCTGACGGCAATATGATCGTTAAGTGTAATCACATGATCACTCCCAAGCGTGCTGAGGCTATCGGCAAGGCAGGACTTGAGCATGTTAAGATCCGTTCCATTATGACCTGTAAGAGTCAGATCGGTATCTGTGCTAAGTGCTACGGCGCGAACATGGCTACTGGTGAGCCCGTTCAGGTCGGTGAAGCAGTAGGTATCATCGCCGCTCAGGCTATAGGTGAGCCCGGTACACAGCTTACCATGAGAACGTTCCACTCCGGTGGTGTTGCCGGTAAGGATATCACACAGGGTCTTCCCCGAGTTGAGGAGCTTTTCGAGGCTCGTAAGCCTAAGGGACTTGCCATTGTATCCGCTGTATCAGGTGAAGTTGCGATACATGAGGAACATAACGGCAACATGATCAAGCGTAAGATCACTGTAAAGAATGATGAGAAGGATAAGGATTATGAGATCCCCTTCGGTGCAAAGATCGTTGTTAAGGACGGCCAGACCATTGAAGCCGGTGATGAGCTTACTGAAGGTTCACTTGATCCTCATGATCTGCTTGAGATCAAGGGTATCGATGCTCTTGAGAACTACCTGATCCGTGAAGTACAGGTTGTTTACCGTGCTCAGGGTGTTGAGCTTGCCGACAAGCATATCGAAGTTATCATCAGACAGATGCTCAAGAAGCAGCGCATCGAAGATCCCGGTGATTCCGATTATCTGCCCGGATCAATGGTTGACAGACTTGATGTTGAGAATAAGAATGAGGAACTTGCCGCAGAAGGCAAGAAGCTTATCCAGGTTGCAGATGTGGTACTCGGTATCACCAAGGCAGCTTTGGCTACGGATTCCTTCCTTTCAGCCGCATCATTCCAGGAGACCACAAGAGTTCTTACGGAAGCTGCCATCAAGGGTAAGGTCGATCCTCTTAACGGACTCAAGGAGAACGTTATCATCGGTAAGCTGATCCCTGCAGGAACAGGTATCCGCCGTTACCGCGATGTAAGATTCGATATCGATGCACCCGAGATCGATGATGATGACGAGATCAACTTCACCGAGGATGAGGATATCGAAGATACAGCTTTTGCTGAGGAAGAGACAGAAGAAGTACTTGCTGAAGCGGAAACTTCAACAGACGAGCAGTAAGAACTTTATCAGAGTACTGAAACGATAATGGTAAAAAGCCCATCTTTCCGATAAGGAAGGGTGGGCTTTTTGTTAAATTTCTTCTTGACATGTGATACCGCCTGAAAGTATAATGTTCAAGCACGCGTAAAAAAGGGAGTATTGCGCCCTTTTGGCGTAGATCATGTTAAGTCAGAAAGGAGATGAATCAGAATGCCTACATTTAACCAGTTAGTAAGAAAGGGACGTCAGACCTCTGTTAAGAAGTCTACAGCTCCTGCGCTGCTCACAGGTTTCAACTCTCTTCACAAGAAGAGCATTGATACCAGCTCACCGCAGAAGCGTGGTGTCTGCACTGCAGTTAAGACTGCTACCCCTAAGAAGCCTAACTCAGCGCTCAGAAAGATCGCCAGAGTTCGTCTTTCAAACGGTATCGAAGTAACGAGTTACATCCCCGGTGAGGGCCACAACCTTCAGGAGCACAGCGTTGTTCTTGTAAGGGGTGGAAGAGTAAAGGACCTTCCCGGTACACGTTACCACATCATCCGCGGAACACTTGATACCGCAGGTGTTGCAGACAGAAAGCAGGCCCGTTCCAAGTACGGTGCCAAGAGACCGAAGAAGTAAGCCTCAGTACCACTGTGACTAATTTTAAGTGTTGGAGTTCTGATTCAGAAGATCCTGCGGCAGCATAATGCAGCAGGGTCTGCTCTATCAAGTATAGACAGCACGTACACATTAGTTAAAAGTGTGAGTACCGATGAATTAATCAAAAGCACAACCCAGTGATTAAGGAGGGAAGAACCGTGCCACGTAAAGGACATATTCAGAAAAGAGATGTTTTGGCTGATCCTTTATACAATGACAAGGTGGTCACCAGGCTTATCAATACGATCATGCTCGATGGTAAGAAAGGTGTAGCACAGAAGATTGTATATGGCGCATTTGCCAAAGTAGAAGAGAAGAGCGGCAAGCCGGCACTCGAAGTATTCGGTGACGCAATGAACAATGTAATGCCGCAGCTGGAAGTTAAGGCTCGTCGTATCGGCGGAGCAACATACCAGGTACCTATCGAAGTACGCCCTGAGAGACGTCAGGCTTTAGGCCTCAGATGGCTCACAGAGTTCTCAAGAAAGCGTTCTGAGAAGACTATGGTAGAGAAGCTTGCAGCAGAGATCATGGACGCAGCAAACGGAACAGGCGCAGCTGTAAAGCGTAAGGAAGAAATGCACAGAATGGCTGAAGCTAATAAGGCGTTTGCTCATTACAGATTCTAAGAAAGGAGGGAGCGACTATGGCACAGAGAGAATATCCTCTTGAGCGTACCAGAAATATCGGTATCATGGCTCATATCGATGCCGGTAAGACGACATTGACCGAGCGTATTCTTTATTACACCGGTGTCAATTATAAGATCGGTGAGACCTACGAAGGTACTGCAACCATGGACTACATGGAGCAGGAACAGGAGCGTGGTATCACTATCACATCTGCCGCGACCACCTGTCATTGGACGCATCAGGAGAACAACAAGAAGGATCCTAATGCACTTGAGCATCGTATCAACATCATCGATACCCCGGGACACGTTGACTTCACCGTTGAGGTAGAAAGATCACTCCGTGTACTCGACGGCGCTGTCGGTGTATTTGATGCTAAGGGCGGTGTTGAGCCGCAGTCCGAAAATGTATGGCGTCAGGCTGACACCTACAAGGTTCCCCGTATGGCATTCGTCAACAAGATGGATATCATGGGTGCGAACTTCATGAACACCGTTAAGGAGATCGGAACAAAGCTTGGAAAGAACGCTGTTGTTATCGAGCTTCCTATCGGTAAGGAAGATAATTTTAAAGGCTTTGTAGACCTGTTCGAGATGAAGGCTTATATCTTCAACGACAACAAGGGCGAAGACATTTCCATCACAGACATCCCCGATGATATGAAGGATGAGGCTGAGGAATGGCATACAAAGCTTGTTGAGCAGGTTTGCGATTTCGACGAAGAGCTTATGGAGAAGTACCTTGAGGGTACAGAACCTACTATCGCCGAGATGAAGGTTGCACTTCGTAAGGGAACCATCTCTAACGAAGGAGTACCCGTACTTTGCGGATCCGCTCACTTCAACAAGGGTATTCAGAAGCTTCTTGATGCAGTAGTAGATTTCATGCCTGCACCTACAGATGTACCTGATGCTGAGGGAACAGATATGGATGGAAATCCTTTGTCTACTCCTTCATCTGACGATGCACCTTTCGCAGGTCTTGCATTCAAGATCATTTCCGATCCCTTCGTTGGAAAGCTTGCTTTCTTCCGTGTATACTCCGGAACATTAAAAGCAGGTTCATATGTATATAACTCATCCAAGCAGAAGAAAGAGCGTGTTGGCCGTATCCTTCAGATGCATGCTAACAAGCGTTCCGAGATCGATGAGGTATTTTCAGGTGATATCGCAGCAGCAGTAGGTTTCAAGGTAACTGCAACAGGTGATACGATCTGTGACGAGCAGCATCCTATCATCCTTGAGTCTATGGAGTTCCCTGAGCCCGTTATCCAGCTCGCTATCGAGCCTAAGACCAAAGCAGGTCAGGGTAAGCTCGGCGAAGCTCTTGCAAAGCTTGCTGAAGAAGATCCTACATTCCGCGCACATACCGATGAAGAGACAGGTCAGACCATCATCGCCGGTATGGGTGAGCTCCACCTTGAGATCATCGTTGACAGACTTCTCCGTGAATTCAATGTAGAAGCTAATGTCGGCGCTCCTCAGGTT
Source organism: Lachnospiraceae bacterium (assembly GCA_024697065.1). GTDB lineage: Bacteria > Bacillota > Clostridia > Lachnospirales > Lachnospiraceae > NK4A136. Next base: position 2,023 of record JAILGE010000001.1, on the reverse strand, counting down.
GCTTACAAGGAAACATTTACAAAGAGAGTTGATATCGATAAGAAGTATGCCAAGCAGTCCGGCGGACGTGGTCAGTACGGTCACTGTAAAGTTATCTTCGAGCCCATGGATACAAATGTTGAGAAATTCGAAGTTGATCCTAAGGCTAATGTCCTTATCAATGAGCCTCCCACACTTCTCTTCGAGTCAACCGTTGTCGGTGGTGCTATTCCCAAGGAATACATCCCTGCAGTCGGCGAAGGTATCGAAGAGGCTACAAAGTGCGGTATACTCGGCGGATTCCCCGTTCTCGGTGTACATGCAAATGTATACGATGGTTCTTACCACGAGGTCGATTCCTCCGAAATGGCATTCCACATTGCCGGATCTATGGCTTTCAAGGAAGCTATGGAAAAGGGTGGTCCCGTTCTGCTTGAGCCTATCATGAGAGTCGAAGTTACAATGCCCGAGGAATACATGGGTGATGTAATCGGCGATATGAACTCAAGACGCGGACGTGTCGAGAGCATGGAAGATATCGGTGGCGGTAAGATGGTTAAGGGATTCGTTCCCCTGGCAGAAATGTTCGGATACGCTACAGACCTTCGCTCAAAGACACAGGGTAGAGGAAACTACTCAATGTTCTTCGAGAAATATGAACAGGTTCCCAAGAACGTTCAGGAGAAGGTTTTATCAGCCCAGGCTAAGTAATTATTGTCGCAAAAATCAACTTGAAATAGCGCTGTGTTTTTAATATAATGGGACACAGCGTTGATTCTAAAACAAATAGGGGATTGACCCCGTTAAATGTCCACTTTAAAGGAGGAAATTTAAAATGGCAAAAGAGAAATTTGACAGATCAAAGCCGCACTGCAACATCGGTACAATCGGTCACGTTGACCACGGTAAGACAACTCTTACAGCAGCAATCACAAAGGTTCTTTCTGAGAGAGTTGACGGAAACAAGGCTGAGGCTTTTGATCAGATCGATAAGGCTCCCGAAGAGAGAGAAAGAGGAATCACAATCTCTACAGCTCACGTTGAGTACCAGACAGAGAAGAGACACTATGCTCACGTTGACTGCCCGGGCCACGCTGACTACGTTAAGAACATGATCACGGGTGCTGCACAGATGGATGGTGCTATCCTCGTTGTTGCTGCAACTGATGGTGTTATGGCTCAGACAAAAGAGCACATCCTTCTTTCAAGACAGGTTGGTGTTCCTTACATCGTTGTATTCCTTAACAAGTGTGATATGGTTGACGATCCTGAGCTTCTTGAGCTCGTTGAAGAGGAAATCAAGGATCAGCTTGCTGAGTACGATTTCAACGATTGCCCTATCGTAAAGGGATCTGCTTTCCAGGCACTTCAGGATCCTTCAGCTCCTGCAAAGCTTGCTGATGGTACTGAGCTTGGCGGAAACTGGGGTGACAGAATCATGGAGCTCATGAATACTGTTGATACAGCTATTCCTGATCCTCAGCGTGATACAGATAAGCCTTTCCTTATGCCTGTCGAGGACGTATTCACAATCTCCGGTCGTGGTACTGTTGCTACAGGTCGTGTTGAGAGAGGTACTCTTAACCTTAACGAAGAAGTTGAGATCATCGGTGTACGTGAGGACGTTCAGAAGACTGTTGTTACAGGTATCGAGATGTTCCACAAGCTCCTTGATCAGGCTGAAGCCGGTGATAATATCGGTGCTCTCCTTCGTGGTATCGACAGAAAGGATATCGAGAGAGGACAGGTTCTTGCTAAGCCCGGCAGCGTAAAGTGCCACAAGAAGTTCACCGCTCAGGTTTACGTTCTTACCAAGGATGAAGGTGGTCGTCATACTCCTTTCTTCAACAACTATCGTCCTCAGTTCTATTTCCGTACTACGGACGTTACCGGTGTTTGCGAACTCCCGGCTGGTACCGAGATGTGCATGCCCGGTGATAACGTTGAGATGACCATCGAGCTCATTCACCCGATCGCTATGGAGCAGGGTCTTACCTTCGCTATCCGTGAGGGTGGCCGTACCGTTGGTTCGGGCCGTGTTGCT
>JAILGE010000036.1 GCA_024697065.1 Lachnospiraceae bacterium | reverse complement strand
GACTTAATCCCGTACTCAGCGAGTTTAGCAAGGATCTGGGGCTCTCTTCTTTCGTATGATTCAAAATTTGCCATTTTTAAGTCCTCCCTTTATCACTCTTTACGAGGGTCAATAAGTCTGACCGCATCCGCAACACGTCCGTACTGACCTGAAGCCTTCTCAACTGCCTTGACAGCATCATCACCGGCCTTGATGAAATCCATCATCTTACCGAAGTTGATGTACTTGTAACCGATGATCTCATCGTTCTCGTCAAGTGCGATATGTGTGATGTAACCATCTGTAAGCTCAAGGTATCTGGGTCCCTTGTCAAGTGTTCCGTATGTTGTACCAACCATGGAACGTGTTCCCTTACCGAGATCCTCAAGTCCGGCACCGATCTGAAGTCCGTCCTCTGAGAATGCGGACTGTGTACGTCCGTAAACGATCTGAAGGAAAAGTTCTCTCATAGCGGTATTGATAGCATCACATACAAGGTCTGTATTAAGAGCCTCAAGTACTGTAAGTCCGGGAAGGATCTCTGCAGCCATTGCAGCTGAGTGAGTCATACCTGAACATCCGATGGTCTCAACAAGTGCCTCCTGTATGATACCATCCTTTACGTTAAGTGAAAGCTTGCAGGCACCCTGCTGAGGCGCACACCAGCCTACGCCGTGTGTGTAACCTGAGATGTCCTTGATCTCCTTCGACTTAACCCATTTTGCTTCCTCAGGGATCGGTGCAGCACCGTGATGAACTCCCTGGTGAACAGGGCACATATTCTTTACCTCTGTTGAATAAATCATCCTGTTTCTCCTTTCGATTTTTGTGATTTAATACCGCTTGGGACTCCCACACAATTTGTCCTTAAATAAGCGTCATCGTTTGACAATTATATAAAAAAAGCCGTCATTTTTCAATCACAAATAAGATAAAGACAATAAAAAAATCCTGTCGCGGAACGGTTCCGTGACAGGACATAAAATAACTCTTTAAACCATGACCGTATATCCGAGCTCTGCGCCCTTTTCATGGAAATACAGTTTTTCCCTTACCTTGCACTCTGTGATGTCGGTACCCTCGGTATACTCTAACAGATAACCTTCGGCATTTCCCGTAAGCCAGTCATGATAAGCTTTTCTCGGAAGCGCAAGCCTTTCCATAGCTGCCATCATCGTTCCGCCGTGGGCCACGATCACAAGTGTATGATTTCCGTTATCAAGAGTCCTTTTAACCAGCTCTTTGATACAGTTAAAGATCCTCTCCGAGAATTCTTCTCTTGATTCTCCGCCGGGACAGGGTGTTTCGCAGTTGGAATCAACCCATGCTCTGTAATCCGGATCATTTTCCATTTCGATATGATTTTTGCCTTCGAATTTGCCAAAATTCATTTCTTTCAGATCATCGACCTGAATGTAATTTGATCCCGGGAAAATAAGCCTTGCGCTTTCAACAGCTCTTGTAAGTGTTGATGTATAAACTGTTTCCGGCCTGAAGTTGGCGCTCCTTATCTTAAGCCTTCCCTCCGCAGAAAGCGGTATATCCGTCTGTCCCTGATATCTCTTTTCTTTATTGTATTCCGTTTCTCCGTGTCTGATTATATATATAAGCATATTTATCCTATTGCCTTTGTGGCTTCATTGAGCATCGCTATATCTTCGCCCTGCATGAAAGGCATGAGTTTCTTTCTGACAAGAGCGTGATAATTATTGAGCAGTTCTATATCTCTTGGCTGCATCTCCTCAGGGATTATACCATCCAGATCGATGGGAACAAGTGTCAATGGTTCAAACCCCAGGAATGTACCGTCATCATTTTCCGTTATCTCACGGCAAAGCTCGATATTTTCTATCCTTATACCGTGACTTCCTTCAACATAGACTCCGGGTTCATCGGATACTATCATTCCGGGAACAATGGCGGTCTCCGGTCTCTCTCCTCTGTGTGCCCATCTGATATTATGAGGTCCTTCATGAACATTAAGCATATATCCTATGCCGTGGCCTGTGCCGCATTTATAATCCATTCCCATTTCCCACATGGGAGCCCTTGCGATGATATCAAGATTAAGTCCGGTGCACCCCTTAAGGAATACTGTGTTTTGGAGTCTTAACATCGCCATGACCGTTCTGGTGAAGTGAAGCTTCATCTCATCGGTTACTTTTCCAAGTACCAGGGTCCTGGTCACATCAGTGGTACCGCCGTCATACTGTCCGCCGGAGTCAACGAGATAAAGCCCGTCGCCTGAGATCACGGCATTATCATAAAGAGTTGCTTCATAATGCATCATAGCCGCATTACTGCCCCATGCGCTTATGGTCGGAAAGGACAAGCCTTTGAATCCGTCGATCTGCGCACGCATGCCGTCAAGAAGTTCGGCAGCCTCAAATTCACTGATCTTCTGCCGTACGGCATTCTTTTTCATGAAGAACAGGAATCTGGTAAGTATCGCGCTGTCATAAAGATAAACATCTTTTATATGCGCGATCTCAGTAGCATTCTTTACGGCTTTCATTTCTTCCGTGGGATTGATACGGTCTATGATTCGTCCCTTTTTCCAAAGGATCTGATACGCCCTGTAATTGATATTGCTGCTGTCCAAAAGCACGGGAGCTTCCAGATTCATCTTCTCGAGATCTTTGTAAAAATCATCATAATCCTTTACCGTGATCCCGGAATGTCTTAAAGAATCACAAACCGAAGACATGGCCGAGGCTTTCTTAAGATATACACTTACATCACGTCCGTTTATTACCGTATATGAATAAGCAACGGGATTGCAGGCTATATCCTCACCTCTGATATTGAGCAGCCACATCTGATCATCAAGCTTTGTTATAACATGGGAAGCCGCTCCGTATTCACGCATCTTTACTACTACCTGGCCTATGCGTCTCGAGGGATTTGATCCCGTAAGTGACTCCGGCAGGACTCTGATCCTGCCCGCACTGTCGGCAGGCCTGTTTTCCCAGATCTCTTCCGTCAGATTCTTATCTGTTATAAATATGACTCTCTTTTCTTTGAAAAGCGTAGCAAGTTTTTTTCCGAGATCGGCTGAGATAAGCCTTCCGTCAGCCATGAAGCTCTCTCCCATGGAGATCTTGTCAGATATGTATTCCATTAATCTCGGGACTCCGGCCTGTCCCATCTTCATGAGCTTTATACCGCTGCCCTGCAGCTCCTTCGCAGCCTGTACAAAATATCTTCCGTCAGTCCAGAGAAGCGCTTCTTTTTTGCCGACCAAAAGATCGCCGTTGGATCCCGTAAATCCCGAAAAGTATTCTCTTTCACAATAATATGGATTTATATATTCAGAACCGTGAGGATCGGCGGTGGTCATCAGATACCAGTCTGCTCCCGCCTCCTCCATTTTTGCCCTAAGGGCTTCTATCCTCTCTTTTGCTTCCAAACCTTCACTCATTTGGATCATACTCCTCTGTAAACATGGATCTGGTCTTTTCCGGTCTGTTTGATGAAATACATGGCCATATCAAGTTTCCGCAACAGCGTATCATAATCCGTACCGTGCTGCGGAGCAAGAGTGATGGCAATGGATGCGGTAAGCGTCTCATCCGCGGATGATGCCAGATTCGCCTCTTTTATCGCCACATCCCTTATATCGTTGCACAGGCCCAAAAGCTCTATTTCGTTTAAGCCGTAAGGAATAAAAACGAGAAACCTGTCTCGCCCGATCCTTCCCAATACGGACTCTGTAGGTGCCAACTTCTTTAAGCTTTCCGCAAATCTGATTATAATACCGTCTGCATTACTGCTGTGGGCATTGGCGGCCACTTCCCTGAAATCATCAAAGTCCACTAACAGGAACGTCGCTCCGGAATCAGATATATGCTTTAACTGGGAATCGATCTCGGGTTCAAGATATTCGGGCTTCCAGAGATCGGTAAGCAGATCCTTCTTGGCTGAGCTTAAGATATTGCGCCTCATATCCTCCATCTGCAGAACTTTCTCGATACGTCCGAGCATTGCTTCGGATTCGAAGGGCTTTGTGATAAAATCCATTGCCCCCATCTTCATTCCGCGGATCTCACTCTCACGTTCCGTATCCGCAGTCAGAAAAATAATGGGAATATTTGCGGTCCTTGGATTGAGCTTTATCTGCTCCATGGTTTCATAGCCGTCCATCTCCGGCATCATGATATCCAACAGGATAAGGTCAGGTCTGTTTTTCTTAAGGAAATTCAAGGCCTGCTTTCCCGATTTTGCCATGGAAAGATGGTAAAAAGGCTGCAGAACCTCTGCAGCACTTTTAAGATTGGTCGTTACATCGTCAACCATCAGGATATGTTTCATACGATCCCCCTGATATGATTATGAAAGGAATTTCTTAACTTCCTCAGGCATATCCTCTTTATCGCATACTATATCATGCAGCACGGGAGCTGTACGGATATCTTCGATAGCCTGGGGTATGGCAACATTTGAAACCTTATTTAAAAGATCGATAAGTTCAAAATCATCCTTATCCTTATTTGCGGCATCGATCGAAGTCATAACTGTTCTTGCGAACTTATAAGGGCTGGCTGTAGATGCGATGACCGTTACGGTATCATCTCCGGTCCTTTCCTTATACTCCTCATAAACAGCTCCGGCAACTGCTGTATGGGTATCGATCACATAGCCGGTCTTATCGTAGAGTTTCTTTATAAAAGCTTCGGTCTTTGCTTCATCGGCATATCCGCTCTCAAAATCCGAAAGCTTTGCCTTCATATCATCTGTGATGACATAAGAACCGTTCTCGTTTAATGAGCTCATAAGCTCACGATCCTTCGCATCACTGCAGCTTGCAGCGATATAGATAAGTCTCTCAAGGTTGCTGGAAATAAGGATATCCATTGAAGGAGAACCTGTAAGTGTAAACTTCCTGTCCTTATCAAAGTTACCGTCAGCTTCATTCAATTCCTTCAGCTTGTCATAACGGCCCGTTGAAAAGAAATCAAAGAGCACTTTATTGGAATTGGATGCACAGATAAGTCTGTCAATGGGAACGCCAAGGTTCTTTGCAAAATAAGCAGCAAGGATATTTCCGAAATTACCTGTAGGAACAGTTACATTGATCTTATCTCCTGCAGCGATCCTTCCGTTCTTCAAAAGCGTAACATAAGAATAAACATAATAAACAACCTGCGGAACAAGACGGCCGATATTGATGGAGTTGGCAGATGAGAACACGAATCCCTTTTCCTTAAGCTCTGCTTTAAGGGATGCGTCATTGAACATCATCTTTACGCCGGTCTGGGCATCATCGAAATTTCCCGTGATGCCGATAACTCGAACGTTCTTGCCTCTCTGTGTGACCATCTGCTTTTCCTGTACGGGAGAAACTCCGTTCTTGGGATAGAAAACCACTATCCTTGTCCCCGGTACATCAGCAAATCCGGCAAGGGCAGCCTTTCCTGTATCACCGCTGGTCGCAGTAAGGATAACTATCTCTTCTTTAAGGTCATTCTTTTTTGCGGCAGTAGTCATAAGATAAGGCAAAATAGAAAGCGCCATATCCTTAAATGCGATCGTTGAGCCGTGGAAAAGCTCGAGATAATAAGCACCGTCGGCATATACAAGGGGTGCGATCTCCTCTGTATCAAATTTGCTGTCATAAGCGTGATCGATGCAGTATTTCAACTCTTCTTCCGTGTAATCGGAAAGAAAAAGCTTCATAACTTCATAAGCCACACCTCTGTAGTCCATCTTTGAAAGATCTTCCAGAGATACATCAAGCTTCGGAAGCTCCTCCGGAACAAAAAGTCCGCCGTCCTCGGCGAGTCCCTGTAAAACAGCCTGTGAAGCTGTAAGTTTCTTATTGTTATCCCTTGTGCTGTGGTACATTATATTTTTCATTTGGAAATCTCCGGTCTGAATTGAATTTTTAACGTGAGAATTTTAACACATCCTGTCTGCTCTTTCAATGACAGAGCTGTTTAAAAAGATAATAAACTCATAAGCCCGATTTTTCTTTGCTCTTCTACATGATATAATCAGATTATGACAAAAGAACCCACCGGTGTTTCCACCTCACAAAGAAAAGACGGAACGGTCTATTACAGAGCATCCCTTACCCGCGGCAGGAAACATATAAGCCTCGGCAGTTATGATGACCCCGGTACCGCTCACAGAGCTTACGAGGAAGCAGTCGATCTCCTTAAGGATAACGACATCCGGATAATCGATTATTCCGAGGATAAGGCCCTGCCCTTTGAAAAGTGGGTATGTCTGATCAACTACAGAGATAACCGCATCTATATCGCAAATCCGATCTATATCCTCAGAAAGATGTTTTATTATTATCTGTCTCCCACCGAGGTACTTAAGTTCGATGCGGACGATCTCTTCTATTACTCTTCTCACAAGATCATGAAGCGCGGCGGGCATTATTTTGCGGCCGATTACGGTTCTCAGGTAAACATCTTAAACCGTCACGGAATCAAAAGCTATGCTGTTGAAGGAAGGGATTATTTCTTTATAAACGGTGATATTTCGGACTTCAGATCCTCCAATCTGGATATCGTAAACCGTTACGCCGGTGTAACAAAAGAGGTTCACCGCGGAAAGACCGTCTACCGTGTACGCATACATATCAACGGCAATTACATCGTCGGCGACTACCCCGATGAGATCACGGCTGCCATCGCATATAACAAAGCAGCCGATACTCTGGCTGCCAAGGGTTTCGATAAGAATTTCGTCAGAAATGATATCGCGGATATAAGCGAAGAAGAAATAAGAAAGATCTATTCCGGGATAAGGATCTCCCCCAGGATCATCCGTTACTAACGCAATGAATAATCTTCAAAACTTATGATAAGCTTCGCACCCCCTGCTATACCTCCCACTTTTCCGCTTTGATCATATTCCCACATATTAAATGAATAAGGGTAAGTCGGAAGATCCGCATCCTCGGATATGCAAAACTCATATCCTATCATGGATCCCAGACTGTATTTCTGAATAAGCGTTTCCTTTGTGCCGTAAAACATAGGATAATAGCCTGCTTTTTCTACGGCTTTCATGAAAGTTAATGCCGCATTGGTTCTGGGGATTTTTTCCATCTCGTCAGTTCTGCTCTTTCCCGAACCCGATTTCTCCGCGGAGAGCATTATGGGGTAATTAACGGATACCGAATTCTCGCTGATGGTATTAAGGACAAACTCCGCCTCTTCCATTGCCTCTTCGTTGGAGGTGGCAGCAGTCACAAAATAAAGACCTATGTCCAGCCCTGCTTCATATGCTCTTTTATAATTATCAAGAAAGTTCTCATCTTCGGAAAGCTCTCCCGAAGAGTAACCTCTCTGCCCGAGCTTTAAGATAACAAACTCCGCTCCCGCTCTTTTCAGCTCATTAAAATCAACATAATCATCATTCTTGGATATGAGCGCTCCAACACAGCTGATCTTTGTATTATTGTCATAATAAGACATGAAAGGCGTCTTATATACAAAGCCTGCGTCTTCATAAATATTCTTATCAAGATAAGGATTGATCTCAACCCATTCCTCGGTTCCGTTTTTATGAGTGATAAGCGTGTGTTTTCCGTCTTTGGCGGGATCCGTCTCCTCGCCGGCGGAAGCCCCGGAAACGGAAGTATTTACCGAAACCGTATCCTTCGGCCTTTCCACCGGAAAATCATCCCAGAAGTCAAGATCATACGCCGTGCGTGTGTCACCGGTTATTACACCGTCGATATTTACTTTGTTGTAATCCGCATAAGCAGCACCACCAGAAACAGCAGGCTGCCCCGGAACCGGATCATTATTTTTTTTGGGGGTGAATTTATCGGAATTGGCCCATACCAGAACTCCGATAGTTATGATAAGAAAAAAACTGATGATAAGAGCTGCGCTTCTGAGGCTTCTGCCCGACGCTTCGCGCCGTAAAGACTCATCTTCATAGCTCTCATAATCCTCATCATCGTATTCCGGATTGAATCTGTCATCTAATTTCATTTCTCAAATATACCATAAAAAATGACTTTGGAAAATAGCACCACATGTGTTATCATAAGCGTTGTAAGACCGTTAATTTTATTGAGAAAGGACCCTGACAGATGAAAACTTTTAACGGCGATTATACAGGTATAAAGCCAACATATCCGCTGGAAAATCTGATCGGTGAAAACAGGACACTTGAAGATGTACTGTTCCTTGATATCGAGACCACCGGGCTCACCCCCGGCAACTCCAGTCTCTATATGATCGGTTGCGTATATTATAAAGAAGACTGCTGGCATTATATACAGTGGCTTGCCGAGAATTATGAGGATGAACTCCAGGTTCTCAGCGCCTTTGCAAGCTTCGCAGAAGATTACAGCTTCATCATCCACTACAACGGCAATCGTTTTGATCTGCCCTATCTTACCAAAAAATTCGAGCAGTTCGAGCTCGCTTTCCAATTTGATAAATTTGACGGCGTTGATATTTATAAGAGGATATCCGGATACAAGGATCTCCTTGGTCTTGCCGATGTAAAGCAAAAAACCGTGGAAGACTTCCTCGGTCTCGAACGTGATGACAGATATACCGGCGGCGAGCTGATCAGCGTATATCATGATTATGTATGCACCAGAGACGAAAAGCTGCTCACCGAGCTTATCCTTCACAACAGAGAAGATCTCAAGGGTATGCTCTATGTAGTTAATATGCTTGCTTATCCGGATATGTTCCTCAATCCGATCCGTGTAATGGGAGTAAAAGCCAATTACTATGATGACATCCAAAAGAAACGCTGCCAGGAGATCATTATGAAGCTCCGCTTTCTGGCTCCGTTTCCCAAGCCCATATCTTTCAGGGGACTGGGCTGTTATTTTTCAGGAAGCGGCATAGACGGTGCACTGAAGGTACCTCTTTACGAGGAAGAGATGAAATATTTCTATTCAAATTACAGGGACTATTATTATCTCCCCGCAGAAGATATCGCGATCCACAAGTCTATAGCAACATTTGTTGATAAGGAACACAGAGTACAGGCCCAGGCCTCAAACTGCTATACCAGAAAGAGGTCCATGTTCTTACCTGAATGGGATGTTCTCTTCTCACCTTTCTATAAGAGAGAATACAGATCCAGAGAGATCTTCTTCGAACTTACGGATGAATTTAAAACCAGCAGAACCGGTTTTAATATGTATGCGGAGCATGTGCTCTCATCTATGTTCGAATACGGAGATCACTTCTCCAGGGGCTATGGCAACGCCGAAGCATGATCGGTGATCATATGATCTGCATGAAAAAAGCGACTCACACGGAGTCGCTTTTTTGTTTGTGTAACTCAACAATATAATAATCGACCGTAACGGTCTGTTTATCAATATCCCGCAAGGATCAGTCCGCTCTCTCGTAGAAGAAAGAATTCTTTCTGATGTAATTCATGGACTTATAATTAACAATCTGTTCTGTGCTGCCGATAAAGAGCACACCGTGGTGAGCCAGAGAGTCATTAAAACGCCTGAACACATCATTCTTGGCTTCTTCGGTAAAATAAATAAGAACATTCCTGCAGACTATCATGTGACAGTCCTTTGGATAATTTTTCTCCAAAAGATTTGCCTGCTGAAAGGTCACCCTCTTTTTGATCTCATCTTTGATCTTATAAGAAGTTCCCACCTTCTCGAAATATTTTTCTTTGAAATCGGCGGGCACTCCGGCTATGGATTTTTCGCCATATATACCATTCTTAGCCTGGGCCAGAATCTGATTATCAATATCCGTAGCATAGATATTGATGGAGTTTAACGGAAGATGTCTGGAAAGCGCCATAACAAGTGAATATGGCTCATCTCCGGTGGAACAGGCAGCAGACCATATCTTCAGATTTTTACCAAATTTACCTATAAGCTCCGGGATGACTGTTTTATCCAGATATTCCCACTGGTCGGGATTTCTGTAGAACTCGGATACATTGATAGTCATATACCCGAGAAATTCCTCCCTCACTTCCTTATCGGACTTGATCTTATTACAGTATTCCTCGTAGCCGCTTAATCCGCGCTTATTAATGAGTGTATCAAGTCTGCGCTTCATCTGCGCTTCTTTATAAGCATTAAGATCCACCCCTGTTATCCTGAGGATCCTTTCCTTCAAATAATTATAATCCTGTTTCCCGGTCATTCTCTGCCTACCCCCCAAATATTTATTAATATGAGCATAATGTAAAACCTTTTATCTCGCGCCTTTAAAAGGCTTTTTGTCTTTCCCCTTCATTCGGGTCCGTACTAAATAATATAATAACAAAAAACCGGCATAACTGCAAAGTCATGCCGGTTAAAATATACAAATTTGAGCTTAAATTATTGCGATCAAGCCTCTTCTGTTGCAGCTTCTTCTTCAGCCTCCTCAGGAAGAAGTTCTCTCATTGAAAGTGAGATCTTATGGTCATCAACATTTACATCAACAACCTTAGCTTCGATCTCATCACCAACCTTAAGAACATCTGAAGGCTTCTCAATACGCTGTCTGCTGATCTGAGAAACATGAAGCAGAGCATCAACACCTTCTGAAAGCTGGATGAAAGCACCGAAGTCTGTCATACGTGCAACCTTGCCGGTTACTACAGAACCTACAGGGAACTTCTCCTGAACATCGATCCAGGGATTGTTCTCATCGAACTTAGCGGAAAGCGCAACCTTATCGCCCTTGATCTCCTTAACGATAACCTTAACGGTATCGCCCTTCTTGTAAACGTTCTGAGGAGAATCGATACGGCCCCAGCTCATCTCGGAGATGTGAAGAAGTCCGTCAATTCCGCCTATATCAACGAATGCGCCGAATGTAGTTACATTCTTAACAACACCTTCTACAATGTCACCTTCCTGGATACGAACGAGAGCCTCTTCCTTAGCCTTCTCCTTACGCTCCTTAAGAAGTGTCTTGCAGTCACCGATGTATCTGCGCTTTGCGGGAGTGAACTCGCTCATGTAGAACTCGATATCCTGTCCTGCAAATACATTAAGGTTCTTTGTAAATGTATCGGATGTAAGGCTTGCAGGGATGAATACGGGAACCTCATCAACTGTAGCTACGAGACCACCCTTAACAACCTCTGTAACCTTTGCGCTGACAACAGTATGATTGTTGAATGCATCCTCAAGTACCTTGCTGACTTTCTCGGAAGCAACTCTCTTATGTGAAAGAACAACCTGACCGTCACCATCGTTTAACTTCAATACCTTAACAGTGATAGGATCACCGGCCTTTACAGCTTCTGTAAGGTCGATGCTGCTGTCATTGCTGTATTCGTTCTTAGTAACGATACCATCGGACTTATAGCCGATATTTACTGCAATATCGTTCGCCGTAACAGAAATTACAGTTCCTTCCACCACATCTCCCGTGCGGATATTTTTAAAAGATTCATCCAGCATTTGTTCAAATGTCATTTCGGACATAGTTTTGAACCTCCTCAATAATATTATTCGGGGTGGATGCCCCCGCTGTAATTCCTATCGAACCGACCGGTCTGCATTTTTGAAGCTTAAGGTCTTCCAGAGTCTGAACAAAATAAGTATTTGCGCAGCGTTCCTTGCATATCTCATAGAGCTTTCTGCTGTTGGAACTCTTGGTATCCCCGATAACGATCATCGTATCAACCGCCCCTGCAATCTCTCTTGCTTCTGCCTGATGCTTCTCAGTCGCATTGCAGATAGTATTCACAATGTTACAATTATATAATTTGCGTGAGAATATTTCAACAATTTCTTTAAATTTTTTAAAATTGAAGGTAGTCTGGCTGACAACACACACAGGAAGGTCGGAATCCGGCTTAAATGCCTCCGCTTCCTCCGTGCCGGAGATAACCGTGGCGCCGTTCCTGCACCATCCCACAATGCCTTCTACTTCGGGATGATTTGGGTTGCCCACAATTACTATCTGATGGTCTTTGCTCTTCTCGTCAACTATATCATGGATCCTTTTTACGAAAGGACATGTGACATCAACATAGTCTATATTTTTCTCTTCCAGCAGCTCCATGATATGCCTGCTGACTCCATGGGACCTGAGGATAACGGTACCTGAACTGATGGAAGAAAGTTCCTCCTCGCTGTTCAGTACTTTTACGCCTTTGGCCTTAAGCTCACCTACCACTTCGTCATTGTGAATGACAGGTCCGTAGGTATATATCTCTTTTCCGGTTTCTGCCATTTCAAAGGCTTTATCTACCGCTTTTTTAACTCCGAAGCAAAAACCCGCTGTTTTTGCCGTGATCACTTCTGCCATATTTACCTCAGCTTTATTCTGTCTTTGATTTAACGATCTCCAGCAGCCTGTTCTCCACTTCATCTATGGACATGTCGGAAGTGTCTACAAGGACAGCATCGTCAGCCTGCTTAAGAGGCGATATCTCTCTTGTCATATCTCTGTGATCACGTTCGATGATATCAGCTTCGATCTTCGCAAGATCGCACTGCTCGCCCTTAGCGGTAAGCTCGTCATATCTTCTTTTGGCGCGTACTGCGCTGGATGCGGTAAGATAGATCTTGACCTTGGCATCGGGAAGCACTACGGTTCCGATATCTCTGCCGTCCATGACCACGCTCTTTTCGGATGCAAGTTTCCTCTGAAGCTCCACGAGTTTCTTTCTCACATCCGGATTGGGGCTCGAAGAAGATGCCATATTTCCCACTTCTTCAGTCCTGATAAGACCGTTAACATTCTCACCGTTTAAAACAACCTGCTGTTCGCCGTTTTCAAAACGTATGGAAATATCAGCCGTATTACATTTGCTGCTGATGGCCGCAGAATCCGAAGCACTGACGCCCTCTCTGATAAGATAAAGAGCCATAGCTCTGTACATAGCCCCCGTATCAACATAGATAACGCCGAGTTTCTTCGAAAGACTCTTGGCTATTGTGCTTTTCCCTGCTCCCGCAGGCCCGTCAATGGCAACCGCAAATACTTTTTCGCTCATTATAATCCTCCTTCTGCTGCAGATGATCCCGCAAGATATCCGGTTGACCATGCGGTCTGCAGATTATATCCTCCTGTAACGGAATCCGTATCAAGCATCTCTCCCGCAATGAAAAGACCCTTAACCAGTTTCGATTCCATGGTTGACGGGTTGACTTCCTTCACGTTGATCCCGCCGACTGTTATTATAGCCTCATTGAAGTCTCTTGTCCCGATAATCGTAAAATGCATATTCTTAAGGCATCTTACGATCTCTTTGCGTTCTTCTCTTGTTATACTGTTTACCGGCTTATCCGCCCTTATTCCGCAGATCTCCGGGAACACGTCTTTCATCTGTCCGGGAACCAGACCTGCAAGAACATTTTTAAAATATCTGTTCTGCCCCTGCGAGAATTCCTTTATAAGTCTCTCATCAAGTTCTTCCTCGCTGACGGCGGGTTTCAGGTCTATATAAAGATCTGCTTCCTCTCCGTGAATAAAGGATTTGGATGAATGCCCGAAATCATTACCTTTACCAAGCTTTGCAGTCTTATCCTTTTTTATCTCCCCTGTCGGTGTAAGCATATCGGATACGCCACCGCATTGTCTGCTGTAATCCGAAGACACCGCAAGGATCAGCGGTCCGCTCACGCCGAAGTGTGTGAAAAGTAATTCTCCAAAACCGCTTCCTATAAGCTTTTTCCCGTGTTTTAAGGTTACCGATACATTCTTAAGCGCCAGTCCCATCATCCTCATGCAGGTATCTTCCTTCACCACAAGAGGTACCAGTCCCGGCTTCAGGTCAACGATCGTATGACCGAGAGATGTGAGATGTCTGAAAAAATTCCCGTCCGAACCTGTTGTCGGATAAGACACTCCGCCGGTAGCTGCGATCACGGCATCTGCTTCGATCTTTTCTTTATTTTCCAGGAATACGCCTTTAATAATATAATTATATTTTTCCTTCTTATCATCAGACGTATACGATTCCCTTATAAGACCGGAAACCTTGGTATTTTTAATGAATTCTACATCCGATTTATTTATCAGCCTATCAAGAGCCGCGATAACATCCGCAGAATGATCCGAAACGGGAAATACCCTGTCTCCGCGTTCTGTCTTTACAGGACATCCGGCATCCTCGATCATATCCATTACAGCTCTCGCATCAAAATTATAGATACTGCTGTAGAGGAATTTGGGATTGCGAAGAACGTGTGAAAAGAACTCCTGCGTATCACAGGCATTGGTCAGATTACATCGGCCTTTTCCTGTGATAAAGAGTTTTTTTCCTGCCTTTTCATTCGCTTCAATAAGTGTTACTTTCGCGCCTGCACGTGCCGCTGCGATGGCCGCGATCATACCGGCGGGGCCCGCGCCGATAACTATGATATCAGCCGCCATCCGTCATCTCATCCCCGCTGTATGTCTGCAGATCATTCCAGAGATCTTCCATTTTGGCAAGATTCTTCTTGACCGCATCTTCATTCTTGATATAAAGCCCTACAACCAGAGCATTTATGATACTCATTGGAGCAACCAGCGAATCAGCAATAGTGACCATATCCGACTTTGCCCACAGATTGCAGGACGAGTACATATTCATCGGTGAATACTCCGAATCCGTTATCGAGATAAGGCACGCTTTCTTTTCACTTCCGTATTCCATGGCCTTAAGGGTTCTCATGGAGTAACGTGGAAAGCTGATGCCTATGAGGACGTCTTCGGAGTTAAGCCAGAAGAGCTGCTCATATATCTCGCTTATATTCATGCTGTTTATTACTTTCACATCCTGTCTTATCATATTAAGATAAAAGCCGAGATATGAAGCAAGGGGAGCACAAGTCCTGATACCGACAATATAGACGTGTCTGGCTTTCTTGATAAGCTCAAGCGCACGTTCATATGCCGATTCATCCACCAGATGAATGGTATCAACGATATTCTGCGCATCTGCAACAAGTACCCCTTTTAAAATGTCATTCTTATTTTCACGATAATGGCTTGTCTTTATCTCTGCCTTATTAGATAGCTGTGTCTTGACCTGATCGGCAAGATCCTGCTGAAAATCGGCATATCCGTCATACCCCAACATCATGGCAAACCGAACAACCGTCGATTCACTGGTACCACAACTGTCTCCCAGCTTTGCAGCTGTAAGGAAAGGTGCTGTTTCCATATGATCTATGATAAAGTCGGCAATCTTCCTCTGGCCTTTACTCATGTTGTTATAGTTTTCTTTAATGCTGTCTTCTATCATCAGCCTTCTCCTTTCCAATATATGAATTCCCGCAGAAAACATCTGCGGGAATCCAACAATTAATTATAACAATATCTGCATTCCGCAGTTTCCGGCATTAAACAGGATATGCTCCGTTTTCCTTATCAGCCTGCTTGGAATCAACCTTTTCCTGTTGAGCTTCACGATACTTGAAGAAGTCTGTGGCAACCTGAGGGAAAAGTGCATAGGAAAGAACGTCTTCTTCCTGCTGCTTGTACTGTTTCATCTCAGCCTCAAGGCTCTCAAGCTCGGGCTTTGTACGTCCTGTAGCTTCAGCGGAACGAGCTGTAGATCTCTTCTCACCGGGGATAACCTTATTGATTATCTCTTCGCTCATAGGCTTAACAGTCTGACCGTAGTTACCGCGAAGGAGATCCTTGAACTCACCGGTAGCCATCTTATAGCGCTCGCCCATAAGGACATTGAAGATAGCCTGAGTTCCGACGATCTGTGATGAAGGAGTAACAAGAGGGGGCTCACCGCAGTCTTTACGAACGCGGGGAATCTCTTCGAGAACCTCTCTGTAACGATTCTCAGCCTTCTGCTCCTTGAGCTGGCTAACCATGTTGGAAAGCATTCCGCCGGGAACCTGATAAAGAAGGGTCTTGATGTTA
>JAILGE010000010.1 GCA_024697065.1 Lachnospiraceae bacterium | reverse complement strand
TCAGGGATGGAAGGATAATACCACCTATGGATTTCATTCCGATACTCGAACGTAACACGGATATATTCCGGCTGGATTTCTATATGCTTGATCTTGTTTGTAAGAATATAAGAAAATGGTTGGATGAAGGGAAAAACGTGGTTCGGATATCTATTAACTTTTCCCGTAAACACCTGACTGATCCGGAACTTTTGTATAATATCGTCAGTATAATAAACCGATATGATATCCCATATGAATACATTGAGATAGAGCTAACCGAGACAACTACAGAAGGCGATTATCTTAAACTCAAAAAGCTGCTCAAAGGTCTTACAAAGATAGGTATACATACATCCATTGATGATTTTGGTATCGGCTACTCTTCCTTAAATCTTATCAGGGAGTTGCCATGGAACGTAATGAAGATTGACAGAAGTCTACTTCCGATATCTTCAACCGACCCAAAAGATCTCTCTACAGTTCTATATAAGCACATAACAGCTATGGCATCTGACATGGGAATCGAATGCCTTACAGAAGGTGTTGAAACTGCTGAGCAGGTTCAGATTCTTCGTGACAATTATTGCTTATATGCTCAGGGATACTATTATGACAAGCCGCTTCCTCTGGATGAATTCGAGAAACGGCTCGAAATCGGACAGTATCCTATCAATTAACATGGCAATAATTTCCAACGCATTTCCGCTATCCATAAACCATGTTACAGTAAAATTTAAGTAACTTAACACTGTATAATACAATTTCACAGTATCGAGATAGTACGGATCCTGCACAAGTAGGGCACTTGGCCCTTTATATAACTATTCGCTAAATACAGATTTTACGAATAGATATACAGAAAAAGCCACGATCCAACGATAAGTAAAGCCGCGCCCTTCAAGGGCTCGGCGGCATTTATATGCTAAGAGGCTTATTATTTTATTATTTGTATATGATAATTTTTGAATATTTACCCGAAGATCCGTTGCTATATCCTTTTATTTTTCTGATCCATAATATTTTATGAATTATTTTAAAAGAATTACTTTAAAAGATTTTTTAAGCCTCAAGATAATTTGAGATTTGATAACAATTTGTTCCCGGATCTTTTTAGATTCAAATCCAAGATTATTTAAGATTCAAGGATCATTTATATGTGATCATTTATACGTGATCATTTATATGTGATTATTTATAAGATTCAAGGAAATTTATAACTATCAGGATCATTTATAAGATTCAAGATCATTTAAGATTTTTGTGAAATATTCGGGCAGCTCTGAATCAAATTGCATACGTCCGGATCCGTCAGGAGCATCAAATCCTATGGATTTTGCGTGCAAGACCTGGCCACATGTATTTTTATATCTGTTTTCGTGTATTCCGTATACCGGATCGCCCACAAGCGGATGCCCGAGGCTGGCCATATGTACGCGTATCTGATGGGTCCTGCCGGTCTCCAGATTGCATTTTATATAAGCGTAGTCCTTATATTGCTTTAATACCGTATAATGCGTTATAGCGGGCTTTCCGGAGCCTTCAGCTACGATTGCCATCTTTTTGCGGTCTTTGTCACTCCTGCCGAGAGGTTTATTAACCGTGCCGAACTCTTCGCTAAATACTCCATGAACTATTGCGTGATATGTCCGTTCTATGCTGTGAACCTTTAACTGTTCTGCAATATTTCTGTGAGCATTGTCATTTTTGCATATTATCAGCAGCCCCGAAGTATCTTTATCTATACGATGAACGATTCCCGGACGCATTATGCCGTTTATTCCCGACAGATCACTGCAATGATACATTACAGCATTGACCACAGTTCCGGTAAGATGCCCCGGAGCCGGATGCACGACCATATCCTTGGGTTTATTGATGATGATCACATCTTTATTCTCAAATACTATATTTAAAGGGATATCTTCGGGAATGATCTCGGGAATAACGGGATCCGGAAGATTGAAGAGCAATTCATCCCCTGCTTCGACTTTTGCGGATGCTTTAAGATTTTTACCATTTAATAAGATATTGCCGTCTTTTATCAGCTTTTGAAGGTAGGTTCTGGAGCAATCAGGCATAAGAAGCGCGGATATGCGGTCTGCACGCTCATTTTCGTATTCTTCTGATATCACAAATCTGCTGATGCTCATTTTGATTTATACTTATCAATCTTTCTTTTCTGATTCTTTATCTGCTTTGCTGTCTTCTTTTTTCCTGCCAAAGGAGATAAAGCCAAGATCGTCATCCTTATACGTGAACAGGAATAATATAAGGAGCATAAATACAGCTATAACAACACATATATCCGCATAATTGAATATAGGGAAATTGATGATCGTAAAGTATATGAAGTCCGTTACAGACTGTTTATACATTCTGTCTATCATATTACCGACAGCCCCGGATAAAACAAGAGCCAGCGCAACATGCAGCGCACCATACTTCTTATCTTCGGGTATCCTTGCCATTATCGCTATGCATCCACCCATGATTATCACGGTGCATATCAAAAACAAAGGGATCTGACCTTTCATCATACCCCAAACCGCGCCGGTGTTTTCGAGATGATATATCTCAAGAACGCCCGGAATAATATCAAAATTATCTCCGGGTTTTAAGTTTGTGCGTATCCAGTCTTTTGTAAAAAAATCCGTATAAAGCGTAGAAATAAATATGGCAGCATCCGAATAAAGCAAATATTTTTTCAATCCGTCTTTAATTTCGGCTTTTGAATCTTTTCTGCAATATAACCACACTTCGAACAGGCACAATAACGTCAATATAAAGACCGGGATGATAGCAATATGCGTTCCTGTGTATGTATAAGCTGTACTCATGCCTTTTCATCCTCTTCGGTAAAGTTGATCTCATTTATGCCCGCGATCATCTCTTCATCCGTTACAGTCTGGTCTATATAGGCTTTTCCGACTCTCTTCAAAAGGATAAATTTGATACCGCCATCCATGGATTTTTTATCGGATTTGGTAAGCTCTACGATCTTTTCGGGTTCCAGATCGTCTATGGAGATGGGAAGATTAAAAGGAACGAACATATCACGTATCTCATAATATTCATCCTTTGAGAGCTTATTCTTCTGCCATGAGATATAGGATGCGGCAACACAGCCTAAAGCCACACATTCTCCGTGAAGCAGCTCAAAATTCTTGTATTTTTCGATCGCATGACCAATTGTGTGACCGAAATTAAGAAGCGCACGGTCGCCTTTTTCAAGGGGATCACGCTCTACGATCTTCTGCTTGCAAATGCAGCAGGTCTCTATCATTTCTTCAAGTGTCGCATTATCTCTGTCGTGGATCTCATACATCTTGGATATGAGCCATTCAAAGAAGCTCTCATCCATTATCAGACCGTATTTCATGACTTCACCCATTCCTGCATAAAACTGTCTTGCATCCAGAGTTGATAATGTTTTGGTATTGATATAGACAAGTTTGGGCATCTTGAATGCTCCGACCATATTCTTGTACTGATCGAAATCAACCCCCGTTTTACCACCGATAGATGAATCCACCTGTGCCAAAAGCGTGGTCGGTATCTGGATAAATTCGATACCGCGAAGGTAGATCGAAGCGCAAAAACCGGCAACATCTCCCACAACGCCTCCGCCTACAGCAACGGCAAGGTCGTTTCTGTTGATCTTGTTTTCGATCATAAAACTAATGATCTTCTGTACCGTCGACAGATTTTTATTTTGCTCCCCGGCTTCAAAAGCATATATAAAAACTTTTGAACATGCCTTTTCAAGCTCTGTCTTTAGAGCTTCGGCATAGAGATCCTTTACTGTACTGTCAGTGATGATGACCGCTTTTTTCCCTTCGAATCCGAGAGCCTTTACTCTGTCTGCAAGCTCCGAATAATCGTTTCCGATCACAATATCATACGAAGGTTTCTTGTTGTAATTAACTGTTAATACTCTGGACATGATCTACTCCATAAAAAAATAATACATATAAAACTCTGCAAAATTGATCAACGCGTACGACGACTGAAGGGATTTGGATCGATGGAAGGATCGTAGCCGTGAGATTCAGGCTCCCTGTCATTGAACGGATTTGATGATACAGAGGGCATCACAAAAGTATTGGATGTTGTGCCTCTGTAAGGATTGACATAAGGATTATATGATGATGCCGAATTTGATCTGCTGTAGGGATTGGGATCCACTACGGGCTCGTCATCCGGCTCCGGTGCGGATAAAACTGCAGGCGCAGGTGCGGGTTCAGGTTCGGGAGCTGACGCCGGTGTCTGCACCGATGCAGGTGCTTCCTGAACAGTTGAGGAAACTGCAGGCTGCGGTGCCGGAACATTCTGCGCAGGTTCCGGAACTCTTTTGCCATCCATCTTTACAAAATCATAAGCAATACTGAATTTTCCTCCGAGATACAGCTCGAAGAAAGTATTGTTTATCCTGTTTACTATATTTTCAATATCCTCATCATCGGCATTCATCAGTACCACAAAGATCTGTCTGCTTGAATACCTGGTGGAAATATCATCGCGTCGTAATGATACGAAAATAGCCTGCTCCAGCATCTCTATGGCAAGCTCTGCCTCCGATGTGTCGGGATCAGTATTTTGAACAGGCATAAGTGTAAAAAGCACACTCTCTACGCTGCTATCGCTTCTGGAAACGATACGGTTGATAAAATTGTAAACGTGATGGAATGCGTCAAAATCCATCTTATATGCGCCATGTCCCGTATCGGACCGGTTCAGGGCATCTTTCAGATAAGCTATATCAACCAGCTGGCCCGCTTTTGATCTTTCAGTAGTGGAAGATTCGGAATAAAAATGGAATGAATTCTTTCCGTTTTGCTTTACATAGTAAAGCGCTTTATCAGCAGCATTATAAAGCTTTGTAAATTCGTTGCCGTCATCCGGGACCTGAGCTATGCCGACAGATATGGATGCTCTTGATCTGTAATTTGACGCATCAAGCTTCATACAGATCTCTTTGATCATACCCGCAGCCATATCACTGACGGTATTCTTATCCGTGATCCCATCGAAAAATGCTATAAATTCATCTCCGCCGATCCTGCAGAGAATATCATTCTCGCTCTTAGATGCGGATCTTAATGTATCTGCCATCATCTTAAGAACATTATCACCGGCTATATGACCGTAATCATCATTGATAGCCTTGAAATTATCCATATCGATCATAAAGACAGTTCCTATGTGGCCTGCCTGGATCAGCTTATTTACAGCCGATTCACTGAACAAACGATTATAAAGCCCTGTAAGAACATCCTTTTGAGATTTGTCTTTGATATCATCTACTTCACGGATACGCTCATTTAACTCTTCCGAAAGGATCTTATGTTTATCCTCGATCGCAAGAGCTTTATTTATCCTGTTCAACAGAACGCTTGGTACAAAGGGCTTGGCAATAAAATCTATGGCACCCATGGCCAGGCAATCGCTCTCTGTAACAGCATTTGCATTTGCAGACAAAAAGATAACGGGGATCTGCGCCGTCTTGGGATTTTCCCTGATATGACGCATTACCTCGAAACCATCCATGAAAGGCATCTGGATATCAAGAAGAATAAGATCCGGAGTGTTATTTTCAAGGAAATGCAGAGCCTGGGTTCCCGAAATGGTTGGAGTAACCTTGCAGAAGCCCTTAAGAACGGTTCTGGCACAGGTGAGATTTATATTGTCATCATCAACAATCAGGACGTGTTTCATTGAAGCACTGCTCATGATCATAGCCTCCGGTAAACATAACTGTACGTTTAAATTATACAGAAAACACTGCTTCTTTGCAATAAAAAAGGAGACTCTGAAACAGTTGTTTCACAATCTCCTTTAAATGTTCACAAGCTGATAAGATCAATAATCTTCTTCGTCGTCGCTGCTTTCTTCGCTCTTGGCATTGGAAGTGATCTTTGTTGTGTAAGGAGTGAAAAGGTAAATTCCGCAAGGCTCATTGGTCTGTGAAACGGAAATGGCATCAAAATCGCCATCAAGAGCATAAAGTGTACCATAGCAGAAATCAAGAGTACGCTTAGCAAGCTCAACATCACAGGACTCTGTGTTAAGGATAACGATAACATTATCGCGAAGCTTGTCGGTAACCTTCTTTATATCATCAAAGCACTGAGGGCAGATAGTGCATACTTCCCTTGCTTCGGAATCCGCATCGGATCTGCGATTGCTCCTGAACATTGAAACCTTGGGAGCGGCTTTCTTAACGGAGCGTTTAGGGCGCTCTTCGTATTCTTCCTCTACCATATCATCCTCCTCGTAATCATCATCATATTCATCTTCGGCAACACTGCCTCCAATAAAAGGCAGATGACTTTTAATACTATCCAATAAATCCATCCTTTTGTTCCTCCTCAATTTTTTACGTGGTTTCGAAAACCACAAGTTCATTATGCTGTAAAACGATATTTATGTCAACACTTTTTTGAAAGTTTTTCAGAAAATTTTTTTCCTCAAATATAGTATTTAAAAGGGTTTGCGGGCTCGAATGTATTACATTATGTTGCAAATATATATATTATGTTAACAGATTATGTCACAAGTTATGTAAACTACTTCCAGAGTTATGTAAACAGTTTTATGTCAACCTATATAATGTTATGTAAACTCTCTTAGATTAACATAATTTTTTTACGTCTTCCATCTTTTTTACCATTTTCAGGAAACCGAATTCCACCGCTCCCTGCATGAAAAAATTGAAATTAATATTTTCCTGCAAAGGCTAAAATTTTTGCAAAAAAATAACCATCTTTACCTTTAATCTTCGGTAAAGATGGTCCATATAATTCTTTAGATAAAAAAATTTATCAGATCTTTAAGCTTTGGTTCCGTAATCTCTTTCGCCGAAGATACCGGTGCCTACTCTTACCAGAGTAGCCCCCTCTTCTACAGCGACTTCATAATCACCGGTCATCCCCATGGAGAGTTCCGGATGCTCGGGGAAAAACTCTCTCATTTCTTTATACAGAAGATCATGGACCATTTTGAAATAAATTCTGTTACTCTCGGGATCTTCCGTGTAAGGCGCTATTGTCATAAGGCCTCTGAGTCTTATATGTTCAAGCTTTGATACGGCACGGATAAGCTCTTTGTTAGCTTCGGGATCCGAAGTACCGGATTTTGACTCTTCGCCTGCAGCATTTATCTCGATCAGGACATCTGTACTGCAGCCTGCTTTTGCAGATTCCTTTTCTATTGCTTCAGCCAGATGAATAGAATCCACGCTGTGGATAAGTGATGTCTTTCCAACGATATATTTGATCTTGTTGGTCTGAAGATGGCCTATCATATGCCAGTCAATATCCGAAGGCATCACTTCTATCTTGCCGCACATCTCCTGAACCTTATTTTCTCCGAAAGCCCGCCTTCCTGCATCATATGCTTCCATAAGCATTTCAACCGGCTTGGTCTTGCTGACGCATATAAGAGTAACCTCTTTGGGATCACGGCCGATTCTTTTGCAGGCAGCATCGATCCTGTTTTGAACATCATCAATATTTTCCTTTATACTCATCTTTTCCTCCGACATACCGTTGCCGTCATCTCATCCGGCAACTGATTATTTAAATATGAATTCATCATCCTCAACCGACTGGGCATTCAGGATGATATAGTCAAATTCTCTTAATCCGTAAACAGTATTACTCTTTACGATGGAATATTCCTCGTTACTGTCCACCACCTGTATCTGGCAGAAATCCGCATATCCTTTATTGATATTATAAACTCCGGTAAGGATACCGGTCTCCTCAATGATATATGTTTTCTGGCTGTTCTGTGGAACCAGTTCGTCACCGTAGTTCAGCTCCGGCGCCTTTACGAAAAAGTATTCATCATTTTCCGAATACACATTGATCTGCGTTTTAAGTACTGTTGCCTCCCCGTTTTCCATATAGGTCTTCTTGAGGAAGGTCTTCATATTCTGATCTTCTGTCTCGGTAAGAGGACTTGTCTCCCCGGTATTTTCCTCTGTCTCAAGAGCGTAGCTTTTGGGTACCACGAAGAATTTTTTCTGGACGATGGCGGAATTGGGCACTTTCAATCCGTCTTTTCCCTGCATTTCGATCTCTATATCCGTAAATCTGTCAGAAGCAAAATTACATACCGATGTTTTAAATGAAATGAGCATCATTACATCCGCTTTTTCAGTTGCTCCCGGGATAAGGGTAACTTTTCCGCTCAATTCTTCGCCGTTCTTGGCAAAACGAACCTTTACATACTGACCGTTTTCAAATAATGATGCATATTCGGGAGTCACCATAAAAGCGGCTTTCCAGTATTCGGAAACGATAAGCTTATATGCCATATCTCCCATATTGATGTTGCTCCCGGAATTGAGTTCAACAGGATTGGCAGGATATGAATTGACTGCTTCGGGAGTTATATTCTCTTCATTTATCCCCTCAAATCCATCCACGCCATAAACAAGATAGCCGGTTTCCTTTGATACACGGTAACTTACGGCACTGCCGTTGGCTGCATAATTCTCAAGTCTGTCGGTAATTTCACCTACGGACAGCTTGGTCGCATTATCACAAAAAGCTTCCTTGAACCCGTACACACTGTCAAAAGCAACAGGAGAAAAGCTCTCCGAATATTCCTTGGCCTGTCTGGCTAAAGAATCCGTATTTTCCGAATTTATGGACGGATCGTTTATGACTGCATTGGCTGTCTCTTCACTGCAGATCGCATATACCTTATCCCCCGAACTGACATGACCTCCCTCGGGCTTTAAATATACGATGGTGCCGGAAGTGGCAGCATCATATGTCAGCTCATCTTTGATCAGAAAAGCCGTATATGAATTATTGACCGCAAGAGCTCCGGATCTGATCATATATGAGGCCACATCCTTACGAAACAATATCTTAAAGCACTGCTGCATGAAAAAAAGAAGGAAGATCAATATTAAAAAACATAGAAATCCTCCTCCTATACGTGCCCATATATCTTTATGATTGCGTCCTGCTTTTTTCAACGGTCTGTCATTCGAGAATAAAAGCCGGTCAGCGGATTATCTGTTCCTTATAGCAATCGGGAATATCCTTCTCCTCTGCCGACATAGCGATAAAGAACTGAATATTATACTTGCTGCTGAGTTCATCGAATTTCTTAAGTATAACATCAAGATCAGAAACTTCGATATTTGCAAGTTTCTTAAAACTGTCAAAATAAAACTGTTCTATATCACGATCCTGGGAGATGATACCGTTTACGAAACCGAAGAATTCATCTGAAGTGGAAAAACCGAACTCTGAAACATCGATCAAACGAACTTTATTATTGATCTCAAACATGTGCCTTCCGCTTTTGTCGAGGTAAACAATGTGTCCTTTTGCATCCGCAACAGCACTGTTTGCCGCATCTAAAAGTCTCTTTGTCTTACCCGTTCCTTCATTGCCGATTATCAGTTTGATCATATCGTATACCTCCGAATAAGCAATTTAAAACCCTAATTTGATTATATCCTACGAGTTGGTTATTTTCAATAGTTCACTCATGGTACCGTAGAGAATATCACTGTCTTTCGCGCCCATGATTATTGCGATATAAGGGCTTCCTTCCGCATTTTCAGCATAAAGGATAAGGCACTTTCCGGCCGATGCGGTGCTGCCTGTTTTTCCTCCGAGAACGCTCACGTTATCAGGTGTGGAATACCCCTTTGTCAGATATTGGTCCGTACTGGTGACAGTCCTGCTCTTTACTTCTCCGTCCGAAGTATTATAAGTGACAGTCACGGAATCCTGTCTGATTATCTCCAGGAACTGGGGATATTTGATCAATTCATTAAATATGAGATAAAGATCATATGCACTGGCATAATGTCCGTCAACTGTAAGTCCGTGAGGATTTACAAAATTGGTTGCGGTACATCCGAGGGATGATGCCCTTGCATTCATCATGAGGACAAAATTATCCACCGGATCAATAACCTGTGTTTCATCATCGGGTCTGTAGGAATTCTCACCTATATATCTTGCAAGCGCCAGAGCGGCATCATTTCCCGACTGTACCAGCATGATATTAAGCAGGTCCTTCACAGATATCCTGTCGCCTGCCTTAAGCCCGAAACGTTGTACGCCTTCTTCGGTGATGGAGACATCTCCAATAGTTATCACATCATCAAGTCTGTTACAGTTTTCAAAGACGATAAGAGCCGTCATAAGCTTGGTTAACGAAGCGGGATCAAGGCGCGCAAAAGAATTATAGGAATAACAGACTTCCTTATTCCTGATATCATAGAGTCCTGCGGCTTTAAAATCTGCTGTGTTTAAAGAGACGGTATCGGTTTTGTCACCTGCGACAGCTGCATAATCCGCAGCGAAAAGATCAAGTTCTTTTTGCTGTTCTTCAGGTTCCAGCGTAAATTTATGATTATTATCCATACTTCCGTAAGGAAGTGCGAACTCTTCCCTTCCGCAGCCAAAAAGAAAGGATACGGCAAGCACGCCAAAAAGAACACGGGATATGCGATTCTTAATTCTTATACATTTCACGGAAATCCATATCTCCACGATCAAGTGATTTTACAAGAAGTTCTGCAGTAGCCAGATTGGTGGCAACCGGAATATTATGCATATCGCACAGTCTGAGAAGATTACCGGCATCCACTTCATGAGACATGGGATTTAAAGGATCTCTGAGGAAGATCACCAGATCTATCTGATTATGCTCTATCTGAACTGCTATCTGTTGTTCTCCGCCGAGATGTCCCGCCAGAAATTTATGTACGGAGAGGTTTGTTACCTCTTCGATAAGTCTTCCTGTAGTACCTGTCGCATAGATCTCGTTATTTCCGAGTATCCCGCGATAAGCAATACAGAAATTCTGCATGAGTTTCTTCTTTGCATCATGAGCGATAAGGGCTATTTTCATATATTGTTCTCCAATCCGATCTGTCCGATCTCCGTGGTCTTACGCTCGGGTTCTTTCCTTCGCAGACCCGAGCTTAAAACAAATCCCATTCCCAAATAATTGCTGACAAGTGATGTAAGTCCATAACTTACAAAAGGCAGCGGGATTCCGGTGTTGGGCATGATGCCCGTTGCAACCGCTATATTAAAGAATCCCTGCACTCCGATAAGAGTTCCTATCCCAAAACATATCAGTGTTCCCGCCAGATCTCTGGCCCTCATGCCCAGATAAAAGCACTGACCTGCTATTATTATGATGAGACCGATGACGGCGGAACAACCGATAAATCCCATCTCTTCACCTACCACGGCAAAGATAAAATCATTTTCCGCTTCGGAAATGTAATTACCGTTTACAACGGAAGTTACTTCGTTATTGTTAAGCCCTTTTCCGTAAAGCTTTCCCGAACCAATGGCCGTTATGGAATTCTGCATCTGCCACGCATCCGTAAGAGCATATTTTTCGGGATCTATCCATGCAAGGATTCGCTTCTGCTGATAAGGTTCAATGATCTGCTGGTCGGGCTGCAGCACAAGGAAAAGGAATATTATGGCAGCAGGTACCGTGACCGCCAAAACACCGAAGATGATCTTCCTGCTTAATCCGCCTATGAACAAAAGCATGCAGAATATCACTATGAGCATTATGGTTGTGGACAGATCCGGCTGTTTTAATACAAGGAAGATCACCGGAGCAGCCAATGACAGCATGATAAAAATGACGATCGGCCTGCTCAATTGCTCTTTACGTAACATTATAAACTTGGCAAAAAAAAGTATCAATAAAATTTTGGCAAGCTCAGAAGGCTGGAACTTTATGTCCACAATAGGGATATTGAGCCATCTCTGGGCATTGTGTGAAGACTCTCCAAAAAATTCCACCGCAGCCAAAAGTCCTATATTCAGGAAATAGATCACCCAATAGAACTTAAGGAAGAAGGCATAATCGAAAAATGAAATGAGGATCATTAGGAATATCCCCAGGATCATTCCTCCTATCTGTTTGGTCTGAAGTGATTCTTTAACAGAACCTATGGCAAATATTCCTATCACATTAAGGGTGATCAGGGATAAAACCAAAACTATACTGTAATTTTTTAATTCAAATTTAGGTTTCATTATCTTTTAGTCTCCGGCGGATGTTACCGTAGCATCCGACGCATTACCTGTGATAAGTTTATCTCTGTCTTCCAGATTGAAATAATATTTTATTACATCACAGCCAAGCTGTGCCGCGAAGTCCGATGAATAACCGTTAGCGATACGGACTGCCATGGCGATCTTTGGCTTGTCCGCAGGGGCAAAGCCCACAAACAAGGCATGGTTAGGCTTGTTTTCAGCCTCCTGGGCAGTACCTGTCTTTCCTGCACATACGATACCGATATCATTAAAATACTTCTTATCGGCAACCACACGCATCATACCGGTATGTATGGCGTTCCAGAGCGTGGGATCCAGAACTATTTCGTTTACCGTCCTGTTCTTGCCGCTGTAAGTAGTTACTCCGTTGGAATTACGTATCTCTTTGATGAGACTCAGCTGGTATACCGTACCCTTATTGGCAACTGCGGAAACATATCTTGCCAGTCCGACCGTTGTATAGTTGTGGGTACCCTGACCGATAGCTGATGCTACGGGGTACTGATCGGAGATATTGGGTTCGGACTCGGCTATCTCAACACCGGTTGTCTGACCCAGTCCAAACATGGTGGCATATTTTGACAGTCTCTCTATACCATACGTATCGTTATATCTGCCATTATCATCAGCGAGTCTGTAACCTACTTCGTAGAAATAATAGTTACATGAGTTCTGTATCGCTCCTGAAAGTGTGAGCGGACCGTGAGATCCCGGATATATCCAACAGTTATGTATAGTTCCGTTAAGTTTTGTAAAGCTTCCTTCGCAATCAATGACTGTATTGACATCGATAACGCCCTCTTCCACTCCCGCAACGGAACTTACCATCTTAAATGTTGATCCCGGTGCAGTCTTCTGCTGTGTGGCATAATTCCATAAAGGCTTGGATCTGTCCGAACCGAGCTTTGCCAGATAAGCGGAATCGGCTGTGTTTGCCAGTCTGTTATTGTCATATCCCGGATATGATACTAACGCCAGCACTTCCGAACTGTTAGGATCTGTGATAACGCATGACCCGGAGCAGGGTTCGAGCCCCAGCTGTGCAGGAGTGATCTTTATATCGGATATGAGTTTTGTCATAAAGCCGTATGCGGATATGGAACCGCTTCGAAGTCCTTCAAGTCTGTCATCCTCTACCTGGATAAGATCCTGTTCCCACAGTATCAAACACAACTGTCTGCCCGTTACCATGTCATTCATAATGAGATATTTATACAGTCTCTTTGAAAAATCAGGATTGGTGGCAAGCTTATCTATGATATAGTCGACAAGTGCATTGTATATCTCTCCCGAATCAGAGTATTTATCATCGAGAGTGAGCTTTGTAAGATCTATCCACTGGGCAGATATACAATAATTCAGATATTCGTTGATGCTAATACTTTCATCGGTATGCCATTTCCTGTACATCTCATCCGTGGGGTCAACCTTGTCCGAAAGGATAACTCCATAATTTGAAGATGATAACATTGAAATGATAAAACTCTCATATTCTTTATATTCATCTGTAAGATCGCAATAAGGAGTATCAAGGGTTGTCATCTCTTCACGCAGATGTGCACAGGCATCGGCCTGTTTAGTCTGGAAAGTGGCAAGCACCTCCTGTTCCGTAGAGCCTGCATAATCCTTGGACATATGTTTCATATCTATAACATTGTTTGAGATAAGTGCATAATAAACATCATAGATAGGTATCTGTCTGTTACGTCCGTGCTGATTTACCGTCTTTTCATTAACTATCTTGGAGGTAAGGATACCTGCGATCTTCTGTTCCAGAAGACGGTAGACAGCTTTTTGAAGATTGGTATCGATGGTGAGATAGATATCATTACCGGCAGTTGGTGCAACAACATTATCCGTTTCCAGTATCCTGCCCAGATTATCGACATAGATCGTCTCGCTTCCCTTCTGCCCCTGAAGTTCGGATTCCATGGAAAATTCAATACCGGTCTTGCCTACATAATCATTAGTGGAATAATTGGGATCGATGGCGGAGTACTGTTCATATTCCTCTTCCGAGATCCTTCCGGTATATCCCAGTATCTGTGAAAAATAGACACTGTGATTGTACTTTCGGATGGTATCTTCCGTGATGGTAACACCCTGAAGCACATCGGAATTTTCCATTATCTCCGCAACTGTCTTGTCCGAAACGTCGGAAGAAATGGTAGTGGCGATATATTTCTGGAATCCGTTAAGTCCCAGATGATATCTGATGATGGCGATATCCAGTATCTGCTTCTTGGTATATCCCATCATGGGGATAAAACCTACCTTCTGACCTTCATTGCCCGTATATGCACCTATACCGTATTTTGGTGCGCTGCAAAGATAGCTCATGACCATATCCGGATTGGCATTCTTCTGATCATAACTGAGGTCTGACACAAGAGCCTTTCCGTAAATATCCGCAAGAAATCTCTGATGCTTTGTACCGCTGTAGGAAAAGCAGTAATTATTGTCTTCATCGATATAGATACCGAAATCATTTATTACGGAATCCCCGTTTCCCTCGATGATATCTACCGTTCTCAATACTATCTCATTAAGCTTTCGGTTCTTACCTGAACCTGATTCAATGGTATCCGTTAAAGTTACGGAATAAGCAAGCTTATTATATGCAAGCAGTTCTCCGTTTCTGTCATATATATTTCCACGGGTACTGGGGATGTTTACCTGCTTTTCTATGCTTAATGTGAAATTTGCTCTGTAGGAATCTCCGTTTACTATCTGAAGCTTGAATATCCTTGCGATGAGCACGAAAAAAATAACGCCCAGCATGATGAAGGGAACCACATATCTGGAAGTGATAAAGGATATTAATTTTTCTCTGAGATCATAAAACACCGGCGCCTCCCTCGGAACCTGAATCGGATTTTTCCGATGTATATTCTATGATATGCGTCTCTGTAAATAGTAATACCGGATATATGATAATGCCTGACAGGACAGTAAAAACAAATTCAGGCAGTATCGAATCCCTGAAATAAAAACTGAAATCAAAATATCCAAGCAATACCTTGGTAAAGAAAAATTCAAGCAGCATAAAAGTGATATCCGAAATGATAAGAACTGCAAAAGGCAGTTTGAAATCCTCTTTTTTGTAATACTTATTCACCAGACCGCAGAAAAAGCCTACATAAGTATAAAGCAGTGCATAAAACCCCAGGATATCCATACAAAAAATATCCAGCATAAGACCGCATGTAAAACCTGTGATGATGCCGGCGTATTCACCTCTCATCAGTCCGTACATACATGTGATGATCAGTATAAAGTTTGGAACCGATCTGCCGAAAGGCAGATATCTGAAAGCTGAAGTCTGCAGCGCAAACAACAGCAATACGGTAAATATACCGATGATCCACTTTTTGATAAGGCTAAACATATTATTTCTCAGTATCCTGCTTAAGTTCTGTGATAACAAGCACTTCGGAAAGATGCTCAAAATCAACCACAGGTGTGATCATTCCGGATTTTGTCATATTATTCGGATCTGTCTCAACCGTATCAACATATCCGATGAGAATACCCGGAAGATATTTGGAACTGATATCCGAAGTTACTACTTTATCTCCTTCGGCAGTATCATTATTGGTATCAAGAAGGTCTGAATATGAAATAACACCCTTCTCTATCAATTCCATGCTTCCCGTAACGATCATATTATCCTGTGAATGAAGGATAGAAGCACTTACATTGGCATTATCATTGATGATGGTATTGACTCTGGCCCAGTTATCACCGGTTTCGGTCACGATGCCTACAAGTCCAGCCCCCGCGATCACATTCATGTTGGGCTTGATACCGTCCAGGGATCCCTTATCAATGATAAAGGTGCTGAACCAGTTGCCGGAATCTGCGGCGATGATCCTTGCACCTGTTTTATTGTATTCGGAATATGTTTCGTTTAATGAGAAAAGCGTACGCAGATTATTAAGCTCATAATAATCCTGTGCAAGAAGTGTATTTTCACTTGTAAGTTCGTCGATCTTTTTTTTCAGCTCTTCGTTTTGTGCTTTAAGCTCTTCTATCTCTTTTTTTTCGTCAGCAATAGCTACCAGCTCCGAACTGGTATGCGAAATAGCTTTCTGAAAAGGAACGACAATAACGGCCACCGCTGAGTTGAGGGCCTTACCCTTGATATCTGTTGTAAACGTTACCACCATCATGGCGATACATATGATAGTAACGAGAAGCAGCAGATATTTTCCGGGTATCTTCTTTTTTTCCTGCTTCTTTTTTAATACGGGACTCATCTGTCTTCCTCAACAGACCTGGCGAGAGAAGCATATTTCTTATCTTTCATGATCTTCTGTATTCCCTTAACGGCCGTAGCCTGAGGATCATCGGAAAGATTAACGTTCAAGCCTGTTGCATCTGCGATCATGTCTGCCATATGTACTATCTGGCTTCCGCCGCCTGTGAGATAAATACCTCTGTGATAAATATCCGCACCCAGTTCGGGAGGCGTTCTCTCAAGGATCTGTTTGATGCTGTCTATGACTATGCTGATATTTTCTTTGATGCTGTCAAATACGATATTTGTGTCGATCTCTTTTTCAACAGGAAGTCCTAAAACTATATCTCTGCCGTATACCACAGCACCTTTCCCGGAATCCTGTACTTCGCGCATGGCAACCTTAAGCTTTTCGGCTGTCTTGCTTCCGATCATGAGATTATATTCTTTACGGACTGCCGACTTTATGGCTTCATCGAACTTCTGTCCGCCGACTTTTATAAGTCTGGACGCAACTATGCCCCCGAGAGATAAAAGAGATATTTCGGTAGTCTGGAATCCCACATCTACGATAAATATACCCTGTGAATTCTTTACATCGATCTCCATACCCACAGCATCGGCACATGCCTTCTGAACCGTGTATACATTTCTGGCTTTTACATTACTGTCGAGGATCAGATCATAAAAAGCCCTCTGTTCTACTTCGGTAACATCATCGGGTACGGTTATATAATAATCCGCAGGTTTAATGGAACCTCCGCCGAGATCGCTTATAAAATAGTGAACAAGAGTGTTCATATTAACGATATCGGCAATAACACCGTTCACAACAGGAAAAGACACCGCTATATTATCCGGAGCCTTCTCGTACATCTCATATGCAGAATCGCCGTACGCAAAAAGAGTGTCGCGTCCCTCTATGGCGATCATGTTTTTTTCCATCATATATGAATCATCGTTGCCGTTATAGATCCTGATATTGCT
The DNA here is from genome assembly GCA_024697065.1 of Lachnospiraceae bacterium. Taxonomy (GTDB): domain Bacteria; phylum Bacillota; class Clostridia; order Lachnospirales; family Lachnospiraceae; genus NK4A136. The sequence goes on along the minus strand of JAILGE010000010.1, from coordinate 106,732 downwards.
GGATCCAAGGTCGATGCCAAAAGCGTTAATTCCCATCAGTAAGTTCCTTTCAGTTAAATTTGGTTACCATAACACTAAATTTTAACACAAAAACAAGGCTTTGTGCAGACTAACTGTTCAAAGCTGTATATTTTCATGAAATACCGGATATGAGACCTTTATCTTTCAGTGCCTGAACCGTTTTGAGCATTCCGAGGGCACCATGAGCGAAAGTAAGGCCGCCCTGGAAATATACCGCATAAGGGTCTCTTATGGGTGCATCGGCAGATAGTTCAATGCTGGATCCCGAAACAAATGCACCTGCAGCCATGATGACCTTGTCATTATACCCCGGCATATCCCAGGGTTCCGGTTTTATGAAGGAATCCACAGGGGATGCCGCCTGTATTGCTTCGCAGAAAGCGCATATCCTCTCTTCACTGCCAAGTGTTATGGCCTGTATTATGTCATATCTTGGTTCTGTGGCATTAGGCGTTGCTTTAAAGCCCAGTGTTTCGTAAAGATTTGCCGCATAGATCGATGTCTTAAGGGCAGATGCCGTTACGGAAGGCGCCAGAAAAAGTCCCTGATAAAATGAGGGTAAAACAGACATGGACGCGCCCACTTCTTTACCGAGCCCGGGAGAAGTCAGCCTGTAAGCTGCATTTTCAATATATTCTCTTTTTCCTGCTATATAACCGCCGCAGGGACATAAGCCGCCGCCGGGATTCTTTATGAGTGATCCGACACAAAGATCCGCACCGAAATCCGAAGGCTCCGAAAGCTGAACGAATTCGCCGTAACAGTTATCCACCATTACCACGACATCGGCTTTGATATTCTTAATATAGGATATAAGCTCACCTATTCTTTCCACTGAAAGAGTGGGCCTTACAGCATATCCCTTCGAACGCTGTATCGTGACCATACGCGTCCTATCGTTGATCGCTTTTGCGATACCATCCAGATCAAAGGAACCGTCCGGCAGAAGATCGACCTGTCTGTAACCTATACCATACTCCTTAAGAGAGCCTGTAATATGACCGCCCTTTTCATCATCTTCATCGATACCGATTACAGAAGTCAGGGTATCATAAGGTCTGCCTACAGGGCTTAAAAGTTCATCTCCGGGGCGCAGATTACTCATAAGCGCAAGCGCCAGTGCATGTGTTCCGCAGGTTATCTGTGGACGAACAAGTGCATCTTCCGTATGAAAGATATCGGCATATACTTTTTCGAGAGTATCCCTTCCGAGATCGTTATATCCATAGCCCGTTGTTCCCAGAAGACACGCTTCGCTCACTTTGTTTTTCTGCATCGCATTAATAACTTTTAACTGATTAAGCTCTGCATTGTTATCTATCTCTTCGAATCTTTCCTTCAATCCTTTTCGGATCTTTTCTCCGAAAGCGAAGGTTTCTTCATCGATTCCCAGTTCTTTGTGTATATGATGATAATCCATTGATCCCTCCAAAATAAGAATAATCAAATAATATTCTTTTCTTTCACCTTCCCGAACATGAAATCGGGAATCTCTGCCGCCGCATCTTCAAATAACGAACGGTCCGTTTCTATAAAGTCTTCCCTGTTTTTAAACCAGGTAATCTGACGCTTTGCAAAATGTCTGCTGTCCCTTTTGATAAGATATACCGCATCCTCAAGTGAACATTCACCCCTTAGATATGCATAGATCTCCTTATAACCAAGTCCCTGAATGGAAGTTGCATCCGGGGACACCCCTCTGTCCAGAAGAGCTTTTACTTCGTTTAAAAGCCCGTCCTCCATCATCTTATCAACCCGCTTGTCTATACGTTCATAAAGCTTTTCTCTGTTATCCGTCATGAAAAATCCCGCATATCTGTATACAGGCGGTTTCTTTCGCATCTTTTCATTATGCTCGGAGATCTTCATTCCGGTTTCTTTATAGAATTCCAAAGCTCTGATAACACGCTTTATGTTATTTTCATGTATCGTATCAAACGCCCCCGGATCCACAGCTCTTAATCTTTCGACGAGGATCTGTCTGCCCTCTTTAGTTAAGGCGGTCTCTTCCAGTTCTCTTCTGTATGACTTGTCCGTATCTTCCTTTGTAAATTCGATACCGTACAAAACAGATTGGATATAGAATCCGGTGCCTCCGGTAAGGATCGGGATCTTCCCTCTGGAATTGATATCACTTATGGCATCACAAGCAAGTTTTTGAAAAACAGATACATTAAATTCTTCTTCCGGCTCAAGGATATCCAGTAAGTGATGAGGGATCCCCTGCATCTCTTTCTTTGTTATCTTGGCAGTACCTATATCCATATTTCTATAGACCTGCATGGAATCGGCAGAAACGATCTCTCCGTCTATTCTTTTAGCCAGCTCCACTGCCGCAGCGGATTTCCCAACGGCAGTAGGACCGGCGATGATTATCAGTTTGTCCATAGGATCAATTTCTTAATTTACTATCCTCTTGAATTTTCGCTCCAGCTCTGTTCTGCTTACCGAGAAAATGGTAGGTCTTCCGTGGGGACAATGATAAGGATTATCCAGGGTCAGTAATTCATCAAGAACACGGTCCATCTGTTCTCTTGAGATGGCATCGCCGCCCTTGACGGAAGCCTTACAGGCCATGGATGCTATAACACGCTCGATCACATTCGGAGCATCTTTGATGCCTCTGAGCCTGATATCATCCAGGATCTCCATAAACAGTGTTTTTGCATTTTTTCTGTACAGATCCAACGGAACGGTGTGTATCGCGTATTCTCTGCCGCCGAAATCACTTATCTCAAATCCAAGTTCATCAAAATAATTCCTGAATCTTTGAAGTGTTTCATCTTCTTCAGCCGAAAGACTTACCACTATAGGCGGAGAAGTCTGCTGTTTATAAACCTTATGCTCTTTATAAGCTGCGAGCATCCTCTCGTAGTTGACCTTTTCATGAGCAGCATGCTGATCCGCAAAATAAAGCTTATCCTCGTAAGTAAAAATCCAATAAGTATTGAATACCTGTCCTATAAGCTCATATCGCTTTCTGGCATTCGCGGATATAACACGTTCCCTGGGAAGGATCTCCATCTGGACAGCTTTTCGCTCGGTGAAATCTCTGAGATCCTTAAACCCGTTTGATTCTTCACTTTTTTTGAAATCGGTAACCACCGCTTCATCCTGTGAAAAATCAACACTGAAGATATTTCGGTTTTCTTTGGTTAAAGGAACATTAGCTTCCGCAGTTTCGACCTTTATCCCGGACTCTGACTCAGATTTTTCAGAAGGATCGATGCTTTCTTCTATCCTTTTATTTTCAAAGGGTTCCGGAGCCTCTGTTATTTCAGGCCGGATGCTGTGCCTGTCTTTATCCAGGTCAGCCTCGGGGATCATCTCATGACCGTGCAATGCTTCCGATACAGCCGATGACAGATTATCATATACATTTTCTCTGTCATGGAATCGCACGTCCATTTTTGAAGGGTGTACATTTACATCTATCTCATCCGGAGACATTTCAATGGATATAACACAGAAAGGAAATTTGTGCTGCATTGTATATCCGCTGTAGCCGTCCTCCAGACTTTTAGCCACCACATCACTTTTAATATATCTGTTGTTCAGGAAATAATTTTCAAAATTTCTGTTGGGTCTGTTGATGGCAGGAGTTCCGAGATAACCGTCTATCCTTATGCCGTCTTTTTCATACGAAATGGGAATGGTCTCCTTCGCCATTTCTCTTCCGTAGATGCGGTAGATAACATCTTGAAGATCACCGCCGCCATTGGTAAAAATCTGATTTTTTCCGTTGGATACAAATTTGAATGATATATCGGGTCTTGAAAGAGCGAGATGTTCCATGAGCTCGCCGATCATTCCGCCCTCGGCAGCAGCAGATTTAAGGAACTTACGTCTTACGGGAACATTATAAAAAAGATGAGTCGCAACTATAGTGGTTCCGTCGGGCGCACCGATCTCCGTAAGCTCTCCGGCCACACCGCCATCTATTTCAAATCTGTGTCCCATCAACGCATCCCGGGTCTTGGAGATCATGGTCACATGGCTTACGGATGCGATACTTGCCAATGCTTCACCTCTGAATCCCATTGAATGAAGGGAATTCAGATCATCAATATTGGTGATCTTGCTTGTGGCATGACGCAAAAAAGCCGTAGCCATATCTTCAGGCTCGACTCCGCTTCCGTTATCGGTAACACGTATATATTCGATACCGCCGCTTTTGATCTCCACTGTTATGGCATCGGCACCTGCATCTATTGCATTTTCCACAAGCTCTTTAACTACGCTTGCAGGGCGCTCCACTACCTCGCCGGCAGCTATCTTGTCTATGGTATTGTTATCAAGTACCTTTATCTTATTCATGATCCGTATCTGTTCTTAAGTTTGCTCTGATATTTATAAAGAGTATTCAATGCGTCCAGAGGTGTAAGCTTTGTGATGTCCAACTCCTCCAGCTCTTTCAGGATATCTTCATCCCTGGTGGTATCAAAGAAGCTCATCTGCCCCTTATCAACATCATCAAACACAACAGAAGTGCGCTTCGCCGCAGGGTCTGCAATGGCGATCTCTGAAAGTTTCCCTGTTATGTCATTATTTAAAAGCTGTGCCACGATCTCAGACGCTCTGTCGGTCACGACCGCAGGTACTCCCGCAAGCTTGGCAACCTGGATACCGTAGCTCTTATCTGCACCGCCTGGCACGATCTTTCTTAAGAAAACTATATCATCACCCTGTTCTTTAACGGCAATGCAGTAATTATTTACATTATCCATCTTGCCTTCCAACTCTGTAAGCTCATGGTAATGAGTTGCAAAAAGCGTCTTGGCTCCAAGTATCTTCTTACTGCTGATATATTCGATCACGGCCCATGCTATGGCAAGTCCGTCAAAGGTTGATGTCCCCCGTCCTATTTCATCAAGTATGAGCAGTGAATCGGATGTGGCATTTTTTAAGATATTTGCAACTTCATTCATTTCAAGCATGAAGGTGGACTGGCCGCTGGCAAGATCGTCCGATGCACCTACTCTTGTAAATATACGGTCCACGATACAAAGATCGGCACTTTTTGCCGGGACAAAAGAACCTATCTGGAACATAAGCGATATGAGAGCCACCTGTCTCATATAGGTTGATTTTCCTGCCATATTGGGACCGGTGATAACGGATATACAGTTCTTTTTCTTATCAAGAAAAGTATCATTATCTATAAACTGATCATTTCCCATGATCTTCTCAACCACGGGATGTCTTCCGTTTTTAATATCTATGACACCCTTATGATTGATCTTCGGTCTTACAAAATGATTCTGTTCGGCAACAACGGAAAGTGAACAAAGTACATCAAGCCTTGCTATGGCACGGGCTGTCTTCTGTATTCTGGTCAGATTGTCTTCAACTTTATCGCGCAAAGCACAAAAAGCATCATATTCAAGAGTAGCGAGCTTATCCTGTGCATTAAGGATCATATCCTCCAGCTCTTTTAACTTCGGCATGCTGTAACGTTCAGAACCCGAAATGGTCTGCTTTCTTACATACTCTTCCGGAACCAGATCCTTGTATGAGTTGGTAACTTCAAGATAATATCCGAATACTTTATTGTATTTGATCTTGAGATTCTTGATCCCCGTGCGTTCACGCTCTTTATTTTCAAGATCCGCAAGCAGGTTCTTACCGTTGGTGCTGGCATATCTCAATTCATCGATATCTTTATCAAACCCGTCTTTTATGATCCCGCCTTCTCTTATGGTTATGGGGGGATCGTCTATTACAGCCTTCTCGATCTCACCGGAAATATCTTCCAGCGAATCGATTGCTTCGTCGATCTCAAGGAGCTCTGCACAATCAAAGCCCTTAAGAACTGTCTTAATGGGAGGCAGCATCATAAGAGAGCCTTTAAGTGCAAGCATGTCTCTGGGATTGGCTGAATGATAACTGATGCGTGCCAGGAGTCTTTCCAGATCATATATCGCTGTCAGATATTCTCTCAGCTCATCACGGTCCATACCGCATTTCATCAAGGCTTCTATACCGTTTTCACGCTTTACGATACCTTCTTCATCCGTAAGAGGCTGTTCGATATCAGACCTTAGCATTCTCGCTCCCATGGCAGTCTTTGTTTTATCAAGGACCCAGAAAAGAGAACCGCGCTTTGATTTGTCGCGCATGGTCTCACAAAGCTCCAGATTTCTCCTGGTAGCGGAATCAAGAAGCATATACCTGCTTCCGGTATAAGGAAGAATGTGAGTGATATGTGTGAGAGGGATCTTTTGAGTCTCATAGAGATATTGCATGAGGGCTCCCGCCGAGATGATCCCCGCAGGAAACATATCTATCCCTAAAGCTGTGACGGAAGATACTTTAAAATGATCTAAAAGAGCTTTTTTGCAGTCCTCCGAATCAAAATACCAGCTTCCCAGGGTGCTTACAGCTATATTATTCTCGTTCTTTGCCTTCTCCAAAAACGAACATGACAGCATAGCTGCTTCATTGCAGATTATCTCTCTTGGAGACTGTTTATTGATCTCATCTTTTAATTTATCTGCAGAATCTGTCTCCGTAAGGAAAAATTCACCGGTAGAGATATCCGTAAAAGCGATACCAAAGGAATCCTCCAGACTTATGATACACATAAGAAACTGGTTCCTGCTCTCATCAAGGGCCTGAGGAGTGATATTGGTGCCGGGTGTAACGATACGGACAACTTCACGCTTAACAAGACCTTTTGCAAGCTTTGGGTCTTCCGTCTGCTCACATATGGCAACCTTGTATCCCGATTCCACGAGCTTATCAAGATATCCCTCCACGGAATGGAAAGGCACCCCACACATGGGCACCCTCTCTTCGAGGCCGCAATTCTTGCCGGTCAAAGTGATGTCTAACGCCTTCGATGCATTAACCGCATCATCCAGAAACATCTCATAAAAATCACCGAGTCTGTAAAAAAGGATACAATCCATGTACCCTTTTTTCGTATCCAGGTATTGCTGCATCATAGGCGTGACCCGGTTATAATCTATTGTTTCATATGTAAACATTATCTTAACTGTACCATCCCAATATCATAATGCTCTGCCGTAGAAATAAAATCCTTTATTCTCGGTAAGTTCTACATTTATAAGTTTTCCTGTCATTGAAGCATCTCCCGGAAAATGCACAAGATAATTATTAGATAATCGTCCTGTCACAAGAGACGGATCATGTTCGTTCACTTCTTCGACCAGCGCAACGTTCTTTTGTCCCGTAAGCTTCGCCGCACAACTCCTTGCATTATCCTGAACAGTCTTAAGTACTTTATCAAAGCATTCCGATATCATTTCGGGTGTCATGGCCATTTCAAGATCAGCGGCAGGAGTACCTGTTCGTTTGGAGTAAATAAATGTAAATGCATTATCGAAGCCGACTTCATTTACAAGTCTTATTGTCTCCTCCACATCTTCAGGAGTCTCCGTGGGAAAGCCGACGATTATATCGGTAGTTATGGAAAGCCCCGGAACGGCCTTTCTCAATTTATCTACCAAAACAAGATACTCATCATGAGTATAATGTCTGTTCATCGCTTTAAGCACTCTGTCAGAGCCTGACTGAACCGGAAGATGCAGATGTCTGGCGATCACATCGGATGATGCCATGACATCTATCAGTTCATCCGAAAGGTCCTTGGGATTTGAAGTCATGAATCTAACGCGTTTAATCCCGGGAATCAGTGATGTTTCCTTCAAAAGCTGAGGAAAACTCATTTCTCCTTCAATACCGTTACCGTAGGAATTGACATTCTGCCCCAAAAGCATCACTTCAACCACGCCGTCATCGGCAAGCTGCCTTACTTCCTCAAGTATCTCAGAGCTTCTTCTGCTGCGTTCCCTGCCCCTGACATAAGGAACAATACAGTAAGTGCAGTAATTATCACATCCGAACATTATATTAACGCCGGACTTAAACGGATATTTCCTGACAGTTGGGAAAGCCTCGACTATCTCATCCGTCTTTTTCCATACATCTATGACCAGCTTATCGGATCCGAACATCTTGCAAAGGAGCTCGGGAAATTTATATATATTATGTGTTCCGAAGATAAGATTTACAAAGCTGTAGGTTTTTTTGAGCTTCTCGATGACCGGCGGTTCCTGAGTCATGCAGCCGCAGATAACGATCTTTTTATCCGGATAGCTTTTCTTCATGGAATGAAGAGCACCGAGTCTGCCGTAAACACGCTGATTGGCATTGTCTCTGACGGTACATGTATTAAATACCACCAGATCGGCTTCTTCACTTTCCGTTATCTCAAATCCGGCTTCCTTAAGTACTCCGGCAAGCTTTTCCGAATCTCTTGCATTCATCTGGCATCCGAAGGTGACCACGCAAGCCGAAGGCTTATGCCCGATCTTTTCTCCGAATCCTATGGTTATCTTTTTTAATTCTTCAAGATACTCTTTTTGATATCCGATCTCTTTATCAGCTTCATATTCCTTTGTGCTGATGAAAGGACTGTAGTCGGCATTTTTAATTCTGAACTTATTATCCACGTATCTGACCGTTTCCGATTATCTTATATTTGTATGATGTGAGTTCCTTAAGTCCCATGGGGCCTCTGGCATGAAGCTTCTGAGTGCTGATACCTATCTCGGCACCGAATCCAAACTCGAAGCCGTCGGTAAATCTGGTTGAAGCATTCACATAAACACATGCTGAATCTATTTCGTTTAAGAACTTCTCAGCGGCAGCTTTATCTTCCGTGATTATCGCATCCGAATGATGAGTGCTGTATCTGTTGATATGAGCTATTGCTTCATCGATATCATTTACTGTCTTAACCGACATCTTAAGATCGAGATACTCGGTTGCGAAATCCTCGTCTGAAGCCGGTGTTGCATCGCCGAATGCATCAAGAGAAGGTTTGTCGGCAAATAAAGCTACTTTCTTTTCACGAAGCGCTGCAGCAGCTTTAACAAAAACAGTATCGAGAATATCCTTATGAACCACGAGTGATTCGGCTGTATTGCATGTTCCGAGACGCTGTGTCTTTGCGTTAACGATTATGCTAACGGCTTTTTCAGGGTCGGCAGCTTTATCTATATATATATGACAGTTTCCGGCCCCGGTCTCGATAACAGGGATCCTGGAATTAGCTACCACACTTGCGATAAGATTCTTTGAGCCGCGGGGAATAAGAACATCCACATATTCTTTCATCTGCATGAATTTTGTAGTGGTCTCCCGGTCCGTTGACTCGATGAGTCCAACCGCACACTCATTGACTCCCACAGTCTTCAATGCTTCTCTTATATATTTTACGATAGCAATGTTTGAATTTATGGCATCGGATCCGCCCTTTAATATCACGGAATTTCCCGCCTTGAAAGTAAGGGCAAAAGCATCTGCTGTAACATTAGGTCTGGATTCGTAGATGATACCGATAACACCCAAAGGCACTCTGACTTTTCGGATCTTTAATCCGTTGGGTCTTTCAAATGTATCAAGGACATCCCCAAGAGGATCCGGAAGTGCAGCGACCTGCTTTAATCCCTCGCTTATTGCCTGTATCCTGTCCTCCGTAAGTCTTAATCTGTCCTGAAGAGGTTCGCTCACTCCCCTCTCTTTGGCATTGGCTATATCTTTATCATTTTCTGCGATTATTTCTGCACTATGACGAAGAAGGTTATCGGCAACTTCCAAAAGTGCCCTGTTTCTTTCTTCATTGCTTAATTTCTGTATATCGTATTTAGCGCTTTTTGCCTGTTCGCAAAGCTCTGTCAGTTTATTATCATATGAACCCATTTTTCACCTCGGTACTTATATAGTCTTTACCATACGGTAAGAATGTTTCTCTGTTATAACTTCATTCATCGGAAGATCTTCTTCTCCATGCGGGACGCTGTCCGAGAACTGAACTTCAAAGCATATTCCGATCCTGTATACTTCCAGATTGCCGGACAGGAATCTGTCATAGTAACCTCTGCCGTAACCTATCCTGCTTCCGTCCATTCCGAACCCCAGTCCGGGGCAGATTATCACCGATCTGGTGCTCCTGATCTCTGCCGGGCTTCCTGCGGATGGCGGTTCGGGGATTCCCTTGAAACCGATCTCCAGTTCTCTTAAATCTCTGACTCTTGTGAAAACCAGATCATTATTCTCAACCTTGGGATAATATACTCTCTTTCCCATGGATATTGAGTAGGCAAATATCTTTGCAGTCGGCACTTCATTACGGTAAGAGGCATAAAGAAGTATCTCTCCGGCTCTGACATAAGCGGGTGATGATTTTAATTTTTCCAGTATCTGATCACCGTAGGCAGTCACTTCGTTGGCCGTCAGGCCGTCACGGGCACGCATCATTTCCTTGCGGTACCTCTTCTTGGCTTCAGCCAGCTTTTCTTTATGGAACGCATTTATCCTGTCCCGTTCATCAGACTGATCAATCATGAAATTGTTTCCGAATCTGTCAGCCATAATCCCTCTTTGCAATATCAGTCTTCGTTAAGATAGTCACCAATGAAAAAATTATCATCTTTATTTGCAAGGAACAAGGTTCCGAAGCTTCTTCCATCCATAATCCTGTGAATGATATGAACATCTTTTGAATTTGCGATTATCATATCCGCACCCGAACTGGTGGCTATACGTGCCGCGGAAAGCTTTGTATCCATTCCGCCCGTACCAACATCGGATCCTGTAGTCTTCTTCCCCATGCCCATGATCTCCGGTGTAAGTTCCGGAACTATAGGTATAAATTTTGCATCGGGATTTGATCTGGGATCATCCGAATACAAACCGTCGATATCAGACAGCAATATGAGCAGATCGGCACCTACAAGTGCAGCGACAATGGCGGAAAGAGTATCATTGTCACCAAATTTGATCTCATATGTAGAGATAGTATCATTCTCATTAACGATAGGTATCGCGCCTAATTTCAACAGTTCGATAAAGGTATTATGAGCATTGAACCTGTTGAGATCGTTAACTATTGTATTCTTGGTCATGAGGACCTGGGCTGCGATATGACCGTATTCCGAGAACATTTTCTCGTAGGTTTCAATAAGCCTTGCCTGACCTATGGCTGCACAGGCCTGCTGTACAGCGATCTCATGATCCTCATTCTTTAAATGCATAACCTTCTTGCCGGCTGCGATGGCTCCGGAGCTCACCAGGATCACATCTTTCCCCCGGTTCTTGAGATCGCATAGTTCACGGACCAAAGTTTCCATCTTGATATAATCAAAATCCCCGGTTTCCCTGTGTCTGAGAGATGATGAGCCGATCTTGACCACAATTCTTTTTTTGTTTTTTAAAAGTTCTCTGTACTGATCCATTTCATTTACTTTCCGCTTTTTATATTCTGAGTTATCCTCTTTTTAATGGGATTTATCGTTAAAAATCAATAAAAACTATATTATCTGATTATAAGACATTACTATTTTCTCCGCAACTTTCAATCCGTCCACTGCAGCGGATGTAATACCTCCTGCATAACCCGCGCCCTCGCCGCAGGGGTATATCCCCCGGACGGAACTCTGGCCGTCATCAAACCTTTGCATTTTTACCGGAGAAGAGGTTCTGGTCTCAACTCCGGCTAAAAGTGCAGATTTGGAATCATATCCGTGGATATATCTTGCAAATTGCGGAACGGTCTCCATCAGATCAAGATTAAAAGCCTCCGGCATTATCTTTCTCAGATCCGCATATTCATATGCTCCCTTGATCATGGGTTCTGCGCCGTTATTAAACCTGTTAAAACCCTCATCTCTGCCATCGCAAAAGTCACCCCATACTTCAACCGGGATCTTTCCGTTCCCAAGGATATAAGCATTTTTTTCAAGCTCTCTTTGGAATCTCATTCCGTCAAAGAGTTTTTCACCATAATCTCTTTCATCTACGGTGATGACAATGGCGGAATTGGCATTTCCCGATGCACGGTCCCTGTTACTCATACCGTTTACGGCAAGCATGCCGTCTTCACTGGAAGCATTAACCACATAACCGCCGGGGCACATGCAAAAAGAATAAACAGCTCTTCCGGAGGAAGCTTTCGCTGTAACCTTATAATCCGCAGGTGGTAACTGTCTGCTTCTGTGATCACAGCCGTATTGGGCGGTATCTATATCTTCCTGCGGATGAATGAATCTGAATCCTACTGCAAATGGTTTGTTTTCCATCACAAGTCCGGATTCGTGAAGATTTATAAATGTATCCCTTGCACTGTGACCGGGTGCCAGTATCAATGAAGCAGCCGGAAGGCTATCGGTTTTACCGTCTTTATCCTTAATACGGATCGCAGTAAGTTTCCCTTTTTCTGTCACAGGGCTGATAAATGTCGTTCTGAACATAAATGTCGCCCCCATGATCTCCATCTCGGTACGCATATTTTTAATGACTTCCCGCAAAACATCGGTCCCGATATGAGGTTTGCTGTCATAAAGAATATCCGGATCTGCACCGAATCGTACAAAAGTCTTTAAGACTTCTTCGACCCTTCCGCTTTTATCATGTACATGTGAAAATAGTTTTCCGTCAGAAAATGTTCCTGCGCCGCCTTCACCGAATTGAATATTGGATGCGGGATCCAGATTACCTGTCTCCCAGAAATGTTCCACCGCATTTACTCTGTCTTCGATCCTGTCACCGCGTTCGATAAGGATCGGGCACAATCCGACACGTGCAAGTTCATATCCGCAAAAAAGCCCCGCAGGACCGGTCCCTACTATGCAGGGTCTTTTATTATCTTTGATAAATGAAATGTCTGCAGCCGGAGTAATACCAAGAAGGTTTCCTTCCTCATCTCTATCCCTGAAAACCTGCCAGTCAGCTCCTATATCATATTCTCTTGGCGAATAATAGTTTATCCTGCCCTTGCTTTTCTTAACAAATTCAGTGATATTTTCTACTTTCATACCAAGCAAAAAAGCTACGGAATAAACGTAAAAGATATCATTTTTCTTTCTTGCATCAAGTGATCTTCTGATTATCTTCAGATCTTTGATATATGATGATCTGATCTTTATTTTTTTAGCCAGAGCATCCCTTAAAAGATCTGTTTCTTTATCCGGATCAAATGGTGTTCTGATCTTAATATTATCTGTCTTAAGCATAGCTATTCATGTCTTTCACTGCATTAAACGCGCCGGATGCCGCAAAATGCAGATTGAATCCGCCGCATCTTCCCGCAACATCAAGCATCTCGCCTATGATATATAATCCGTTTACTTTTTTTGATCTCATATGGAGATCCACTTCCGAAAGCGGGACTCCTCCGGTGCTTATCTGTGCACTTGCAAGATCGCCGGTTTTCTCAATATCAAAGATACAATCATGCAAAGTGTTTATCAGATCCGAGACCTCATTATCGCTCAGATCCCCCATTCTTTTATGGATGTTTATATTGCACCGGCCGCAGATAAAAGGAACGAATGCAGGCAATAAGAGTCCTGTAAAAAATGTCTCCGGAGTCCTTAGCGGGAACAGCTTCATCCTTTCATCAAACATTTCACCGGTAAATCCGGGAAGAAGATCAACGCTTATCCTGTAAGCCTTTCCCGATCCGACTTTCATATACCTGGTGAGGTCAAATACCGGTATCCCCGACAGCCCCGTAGCTGTCATCTGTAATTCACCTGATTCCTCCGCCATTAAATCACCTTTATCATCCAGAAGCTTCAGATCAGCCCGCACACGTATACCGTCTAATTTCTTCAAAGCCTTTTGATCATCCGCACTGCATATGACTTTTGTAAGCGCAGGATAAACGGGCTTGATGGTATGTCCCAGTTTTTTTACTATATCAAAACCGTTTGATGAGTTTTCTTTATATACACCGGCGGCTCCTCCGCAGGCAAGGATGCATAGATCAAACCGGGTATCGTACGTTTCATTTCCGCATCTTATCTCAAAATGATCATCTCGCTTTAAAACTGCTGTAACGGTATGATCGCAAACAAAGGATACTCCGGATTCATTGCATTTATATTTAAGTGCATCCATTACGCTCAAGGCCTTACCCGTCACAGGATAAAGTCTCGATTCATCAGAGCGTAATCCAAGTCCCAGTATCGAAAAAAAACGATTCTCCTCTTCACGGTTAAATGAAGAAAGGATCGCATCAAGCGTATCCCTGTCATCAGTCACATAATCATTGATACTGATATTTTCGTTTGATATATTGCATCTTCCGTTTCCGGTAAGAGCTATCTTTTTTAAGGGCTTATCCTGACGTTCAAAGACCGTAACTTTAATTTTGCAGGCAGAAGCCATAACAGCGGCACATAATCCGCCGTATCCTCCTCCTATCACGGCCAGACTTACGGATCCCGATGATCTATTCTCGTTCATTTTTATGTATTATCCTGAATCTCTTCCCTGCAGCATACAGGAACTTACCCATAGGCTGATCCTTAACGGTATAAACCGTTATAAGTCTTGCATTGCATAAAAGAATGAAATATACTACACCTCCGGCAAAAAATGTGATCACTGCAGTAGCAAGATCCGGAAGTTTGATAAGTCCTGTTAAAAGCGAAAGTATCTTCATGGCCGTCCCGGATATAACAGCGCATAACAATACCTCTCCAAAATATTTATACGGAAGTCTTACATCCACTGTATAAAAAACAAACACTATCCTGACAGCAAGCGCAAGAATGATATATATAGCCAGTGATATGGGTAATACATATAATCCGGCATTGGTCTTGCTCCCTATGATATAGCAGAAGATAAGTGAAAGCGCCATCGGTACAAAAGTAGAACACATGGAAAGTCCGGACTTATCGATGGAAAGCAGTATATATAAGAGCCCGGCAGAGATTGCAGCCAAAGGTATTATCGGAGCGATAAAATATAAAAGCCTGGATCCTGCCATGGAACGTTCATTTAATATACAGGGTACTATGGATGAGGATGAAGCTATAAACCATGCGGTAAAAAACAACCCGCAGGGAAAAACTGTTTTTAATATGATATTTACACGGTTCCATACTTCAGAAGTTTCACCGGCATTATATGCTCTGCTGAGCATATAGCTCTCACGACCGAAATATGTAATGGAATACAGAAAAGGAAAAGAAAAAGCAACGGAAACAAGCAGGAGAAAAAGTCCCGAATCATACAGGAATAATGATCCGACGCCCCTTATCTTTAAACAGATCCCGAATATTATCACAAGAGCGGGTAACAGACATATGGCAGGAAGTATAGCCGCAAAATGTCTGAATCCTGTCTGAACACTGAGTATAAAACCGGGCTCACGTAATTTAGCTCTGTCTTTTGCTATTATCTTATCGATCCTTTTTGAATGAGTAAGATAAAGTAGAAATGTTCTGAGAAACAAAAACACCGCAGCTGCCAAAACTCCCACCGAAAGGCTTGCTGAAAATACTGCTTTGCCGGATGTGGTATTATCAAGGAGAGAGGATGTCATCCTGCTCTTTGATAAAGAAAACAGAACGGCACTTAACGCAGCTGCCGGCATTAAGATGGCACCCGCATCAGCGATATCCGCTGTTTCCCCCTTTTTCAGATAAGGATCGACCGTAGCATTTAGAATAAGATAAAGCGCACCGACAAGAAAGGCAGCCGAAAGTATGTAAAAAGTACCCACGGAACCGTTATCCGGAAGAAGCTTTTCAGTTATAAGATCTTTAAAAATGACCGTGATTATGAAAGCAGCTATGGGATAAACGATACCAACCGAAAGACAGGCTTTCCTTACAGCACCTGCGGCTCTGTCTCCGCCTGCGCCATGTCTTACTCTTATCATACGATTACAAACCTGGGAAAGAGCAAAAGGAAAAAGCAGGATAATTGCAGCCGCAATAAAAAAGCTCATATAGAAGAACATGGCACCTTCAGTCCCCGAAATATAAGGAACCGCTATGCAAAAGAGCAGAACGAAAAAAGCCGCCTTGTAGCCGCTGCCTTTAGCTCTGCTCTTTTCGGACCTGCCCGATCTTTTTTCTCTTTTTAATCTGTGGGTTGCCATATCAATCCTGCCTTGTTATCCCCAATGAATCAAGTATCTGTCTTTGTTTTTCTTCCATGACCACCCTGTCATCATCTTCCATATGGTCATAACCGAGTAGATGCAGGATACTGTGAGCCGTAAGAAAAGCAAATTCTCTTTTTATGCTATGTCCGTATTCTTCGGCCTGCGAAATCACTTTACTCTTGCATATCACGATCTCGCCCAGCATGATATTTCCCGATTCGGGATCTGTATAATCTGCTTCGGACATTTCATCCAGGATAGAAAAATCAGCTGTGTTTTCAGGTGAAAAAGGAAGATTCGGAAAAGAGAGAACATCGGTAACTTTATCGATATCTCTGTTTTCTCTGTTTATCTCACGGATATTCTCATCATCCGTAAGATACAGATCCACCTGGCAGGATCTGTCACAATCATGGATCTCCAAAGTTTTATTTACAACAGCTTCGGCAGTAGCCATCATATCTTCTTCACTTAATGCGAACGGAGCTGCATCCTCCGTCATATCTTCAAAGATTACTCTTGCTTCCTGCATGTCTTTTCCTGTTATCCGATCTGCGTTTCTCATATTTCTCATATTCGGTTACGATACGCTGAACCAGAGGATGTCTTACAACATCACGGCTGGAGAGATTTGCAAAACCGATCTCTTCAACGTTTCCAAGCACTTTAAGCGCTTCCTCAAGGCCGGACAAAGTACCTACAGCCAGATCTTTTTGGGTAAGATCACCGGTGATCACGGCTTTGGAACCGAACCCGATCCTGGTAAGGAACATTTTCATCTGCCCGGGAGTTGTGTTTTGGGCTTCATCAAGGATAATAAAAGAATTATCCAGTGTACGGCCTCGCATATAAGCCAGGGGCGCTACTTCAATAAGTCCCTTTTCCGTATTCTTCTGGAAGCTTTCGGCTCCCATGATCTGATATAAAGCATCATAAAGCGGTCTTAAATAGGGATCGATCTTGCTTTGAAGATCTCCCGGAAGAAAGCCCAGTTTCTCACCGGCTTCTATAGCAGGTCTTGTAAGTATTATGCGGCCTACTTCTTCAGCTTTAAATGCAGTCACTGCCATTGCGATGGCAAGAAATGTCTTACCTGTTCCCGCAGGTCCCGATGCAAATGTGATCATCTTATCACGGATAGCATCCACATATACCTTCTGGCCTTCGGTCTTGGGCTTTACCGGTCGGCCCTGTATCGTACGGCAGATCACATCTTTATCCAGCTCCGTAAGAACATCGGCACGATCTTCCCTTGCAAGGCTTAAACCGTAATCGATCTTTTGTCTGTCCAGCTTTTTCTCTGCCTTCGAAGATTCAAGCAGATCGATTATCAGTCTTGTGGCTCTCTTAACATCCTTCTCGCATCCATAGATGTTAAGCTTGCCTTCTCTGTCCGTGATATCTACTGACAGCTCCTTTTCGATCCTGGCAACCGACTCATCGAATGATCCGAACAGCAGCTTTAATGATTCCTGATCTATTTCAAGACTGTATTTGAATTCCGAATTCTCTGTCAAATAAGTTCACCTCAGATTTCTCAACCCCTTTGGGTAATGATTTTTCAGCTTCCCGCCGGCAAATTTAAATCCTCCTGCAGGTACGCCTGCGAATAACACTGCGCCGAAACACTTATCCTTAAGTACCGAATTCTCAGCCAAACGATCATCCGGTCTTATCTCCTCGCCTCTCAGATAGGCTTCCATTAAAGCTTTATCACTCCCCAGTTCAACAAATGCGGGAAGTTTCCTGCCAAGGGAAGAAAATACATGATGATGAGGAGTAAAGTTTTTCCCTTTATTTTTACCATCAAGCCATCCTATATTTATTCCCGCCATGGTGATACCCCTGGGTGGCAGGCGGTCGATACCTTCGGATAAATATATTATCCTGTCCTTATAAACATAGAGCCTTGAGATATCTATATCTGGCATTCCGCCAAAACAGGTTTCTATCTGTTTTAATACATCACCGGAAACATTTTTCAGGTTTATTTCACTCTTTGATGATGTATTGATGCAGGAGCCGGGTTTAACAAAATATGATGCGAATTGTCCCTCACCTTTAAAAAGATGCGGATAAAACCTGTAGCCCTCTCCGCCTTTTATTTTAGAATGCAAGGCATATTTATTTGTATATTCAGGAGCCTTGGTATATTGAAGCCCCAGTTCCTTTGTCAGATAAGCACAGGTCTCTTCATTTTCTTCCGGAGCATAGGTACAGGTGGAAAAAATAAGTCTTCCGCCCGGACGAAGCATAGAGACAGCATTTTCAAGGATATCTCTGGAACGTAAAACACAGTTTTTTATATTTTCCGTACTCCACTCATTTACGCTTTCCGGATATTTACGAAACATTCCCTCTCCCGAACAGGGAACATCCGCGAGGATAAGATCGAAGTATGAAGGGTAAAATGCCGCAATTTCCGAAGGCTCACATCTGGTCACGATCACATTCTCATATCCCATTCGTTCGATGTTGGAACATAAGACCTGATTCCGTGACGGATTGGGCTCATTTGCGATCACAACACCTCTGCCCTTTACTGCCGCAGCCAACTGGGATGTCTTGCCTCCGGGAGCCGCACATAGATCAAGGATACGGGGTGATGTCACATCATCAAGATCGATCCCCGCAAGTACAGCCATCGCTGAAGGATCCTGTGAATAAATCATACCTGCATGATGAGCGGGAGTTTTACCTATCTGATCACTTTTATAATAATAACCGCACGGACTGTCCGGTATCACGGTAATATCAATATCATCCAGTCCGGATTCAAATCCCAGGAAATCATCAGCTGATATAACAGCATCATTTAAGTGAAATGCCTTAACTGCTTCATGATCAAAGGAATCAAGATAAGCGTTATAGTCATCCCCCAGAAGCCCGGACATCCTTGTGCAAAACGATTCATTCAGCTCCAATATCAGTTATCTCCGTAAAGCTCATCATATATCCTGTCTGTAAGTTCTTCTATATAATCAGGCTTAAGATTCATAAATTTTCCCGCAATGACCATTCTTATCTTGGCACTGCGTCTGAAATATCTCTCTTCCTCGGGAACATCATCTATGGCTGTGGGGAAAAGCCCCGCATCGATCATATCGGCTGTCAGTTCCTTTCTGTACCATTCCTGTATCTCATCCGCAAGCTTTCCCTCTTCCTTTGCGGAATCCTTTAACCTGTTATAGGAAGCAATGGAGAAAAACCCGAATATGAGTATTGTCAGAAAGAAAGCTCCCAAAATACCGCAGCTTAAAAATCTGTTATACATCGAAACATTTATCGGAAGTATATTGAAAGCCCAAAGCAATACAAATATCATTCCGGCTCCGCCGAATAATAAAAGCATTATTGCCGAAGCTTTTTGATCTTTTGCACGTTCGCTTTTATTCTGATATGACCCCATTATTGCGGCCCTCCCTGCTCCTGATCTGTGAAATTGAATGAAGGATCGAAAACTACAGGTGGCATGCATGCTTCAGGCGGGATCTGCTCCCCCCTGGTATATACCTGTATCTCATCTTTACCTTCTTCACTTTCCTTGGCTGTTCTGGTGCATTTATATAATGAACCGTCAGCACAGTCTATAAGATAATAATTGCCGGTCTTCATTGTATTACCGATAACATCGACCGTATTCTCAGTCACCAGATAAAAGATCTTCTTTTCTTTTTTCTTTACAGACTGGTCTTCTTCATCGCCTTCCATGATGGCGGAATCAACCACGTAGGTATAACGGGTAAGGTTTCCGGGAAGGTGTCCTTCAAGGTCCACTGCCCTGCCCTGATTAATGTTGTATTGCTTTATGCTGTTGATGGCAAGCTGAATATCAACTTCCGAATCTATATTCAGATCAAATTCACATTCAGTGATTTCACTGCTCACACCCTCCTGAGAGAAAGATGCAAAATTAAAATGACTGTGACCTATGGGCATAGGTATGGGCCCTGTATACTGAATGCCGTTTTCTATTGAAGGAGGTGTTGAATCTGTTGTGTAATAGATCGTACAGAACTGTTGCGCCTCAGTTTCAATAAACTTGGGTTCGGTATATTCTCCATCCTCTACAGAGATCTCGGGAGCATCCGGCACTCTTATATAAATCCTGTAAACCGCATCGGCAAGCTCCGATTCAACGCCGTAATCGTTAACAAATATAGCCTTGACCTCATATGAGCCAAGATCCATTGTAATGGGCGAAGTATAAAGAGTTGAGGCGGTAGTGGGATAAGTACCGTCAAGCGTATAATAAATATTTCCGTTCGAATTGGATGAAAGCTTCAGATTCTGAACTTCATCATACTCACCGGCAGCCACCGAAAATTCGGGCGGATTTGCGAGATAATTCTGGAACTGTCCCAAAACAGCCGTATCTTCACAGCCTGAGAGGATCTCTTCTATCTTTCCGTAGTCTTCTCTTGCGGCATAATATTCGATCATCTTCTGATAAGCCTTCTGGCTGTTGGTATTCTTCTCGTAAATGATCTCCCACAAAGTAAGAAGAGCCTTTTCATCATCAAATGCTGCGAAATAATAATCCGTAAGCTTAAATTTCATACCGTCATCTTTGGAATTTAAAGTCAGAGCTCTTTCCATGTGCCGGATAGCACCCGTAAGATCCCCGGCCGCATAAGCTTCCTCAGCAAGTGATGCCTGATATTCATAAGAATTATTACGGTAGATATTGGTGGAAATACGCCATACGAAAACAGCGATCACCAAAGCTATTGCAATGAGTATTGCAAAAAGAACTTTCTTGTATTTACTTTGCTTAAACGCAAGGATAAGCTGATGGAACAGATCGTCATTATCATAATCATACTGTTCATCGTCATCTTCGTAAAAATCTCCGTCGTATTCTTCATCAAATTCCGGATAATCATCTTCGGAGCCTTCATCGATATCATCATCCACGAGAGTACCTCGCTTGCCAAAATCGGATGTATCGCCCTTTTGTGATCCGTATTCCTCTTCTTCATATTCATCATCAAGATCTTCCACATAAAGACCGTCTGAGCCGTCCTCTGCAGGATCCGGCTGTTCCTCATATGAATCTTCATACGGAATATCTTCCGGTGATCCCGCTTCCATTTCAGAGCCTTCTTCAACCGGATATTCTTCTGCGTTTATCTGCTCATCAGCATATTGCATATCATCATATTCCGGCTTATCAACCCTTTTTCCAAGGGCATCAAAAAGAGGGCCCTCATAGTCTTCGTTATCAACCTGATAACCCTCAGCATCGAATAAAGGACCATCGTAAAAAAGAGTACCATCCTGATCATAATAGTACCCGGCATCTATCTCTTCCCTGGAAAGCACCGGCATGCCTTCTTCGTCTATGGATATTCCTGACAAAGTATCATTTATCTTATTTTCAATCTCAGGCTCAAAATCAGGGATGAATCTGAATTCGTATCCGCAATGTGGACACAGTAACAGACTATCTTTGACTTCAGCTCCGCAAACTGGACAGGTCATTTACTTTTTACCCTCTGACAGAAGCAATACAGTTATACATAAGCATGGCAATAGTCATCGGTCCTACCCCTCCGGGAACCGGTGTTATTTTTGAAACATGTGCTTCAACATCATCAAAATCCACATCACCGCACAGCTTACCGTTATCCATTCTGTGTATACCCACATCGATAACAACAGCGCCTTCTTTGATATATTCAGCGTTGATCATTTTGGGTTTTCCCACCGCAGCTACGAGGATATCCGCACGCTTGCAGATTTCTTTAAGATCTTTTGTTTTTGAATGAGCTATTGTAACGGTTCCGTTTTCCCTGAGGAGAAGAACACCCATGGGTTTACCCACGATATTGCTTCTTCCTATCACAACACATTCCTTGCCTTCGATCTCAACATTGCTTCTCTTCAAAAGCTCTATGATACCTGCAGGTGTGCATGAAACAAAACCGGGCTCACCGATCAGCAATGCTCCCACATTCTCGGGATGGAAACCGTCGACATCCTTTTTCGGAGAGATCGTACGGATAACTTTCTTTTCATCGATCTGACGGGGTAACGGAAGCTGGACAAGGATACCGTTTACCGAATCGTCCTGATTCAGTTTTTCAATAAGTTCAAGAAGCTCAGCTTCTGTTGTATCAGCAGAAAGTTCATAGGAAAGGGATTTTATGCCTATATATTCACAGGCTTTCTTCTTGTTCTTAACGTATACTGCCGAAGCAGGATCGTCTCCTACAAGGATTACAGCCAAAGTAACTTCTTTGCCTGCTTCTTTTAATTTAAGAACTTCAGCTTTGAGCTCATCTTTGATATCCGTTGATATCTTCTTTCCGTCAATCAGTTCTGCCATGAAAATAATCTCCTTGTAATTAATTCCTGAGCCGGTCGATCAGAACAGACCGGTGATCATACCATCGTCATTAACATCAATATTGTAAGCAGCAGGTGTTTTAGGCAGTCCGGGCATTGTCATTATGGTTCCGGAAAGTGCCACTACAAAACCGGCACCTGCAGATACATATACTTCTCTGATATGGAAAGTAAAGCCTTCCGGTCTTCCAAGCTTCTTCTGATCATCCGTAAGTGAATACTGTGTTTTAGCCATGCAAACCGGAAGATTGCCAAATCCGAGACTTTCGATCTTACTTATCTGCTTCTTTGCGGCATCTGTAAATTCGACATTGCCCGCACCGTATATCTTTTTGGCAATGGTCTCGATCTTCTCAGCTATCCCCATTTCATCAGGGTAAAGTAACTTGAAGTCACTCTTCTGCTCTGTAAGCTCCATTACTTTCTCTGCGAGCTCTGTAGCACCGGCGCCACCCTTGGCCCATACTTCTGCAAGTACAACAGGAACATTGATCTTATCAAGAATGGACTTAAGGCATGCTATCTCCGTCTCTGTATCCGAAACAAATCTGTTAATGGCAACACATACGGGAAGTCCGTAAGACTTTATGTTCTCAACATGCTTAAGCAGATTGGATGCACCTACTTCAAGAGCCTTGACATTCTCTGCGCCGAGATCAGCCTTAGCTACACCTCCGTTATATTTAAGAGCTCTTATGGTAGCAACGATAACAACTGCATCAGGATGGATACCTGCTTTTCTGCACTTGATATCAAGGAATTTCTCAGCACCGAGATCAGCACCGAATCCGGCTTCCGTAATGGTATAATCGGCAAGCTTCATTGCAGCTTTTGTAGCTATGACGGAATTGCATCCGTGAGCGATATTTGCAAACGGTCCGCCGTGAATGATGGCAGGCGTATGTTCAAGCGTCTGCACGAGGTTAGGACGGATAGCATCCTTAAGAAGCGCCGCCATGGCTCCTACAGCCTTAAGCTGTCCTGCTGTAACAGGATTGCCGTCAAGGTCATAGGCAACGATTATGGAAGCCAATCGCTTCTTCAGATCATCCATATCGGTTGCAAGACAGAAAATAGCCATGATCTCGGAAGCAACAGTTATAACAAAATGATCTTCGCGAACAAATCCGTCGCCCTTAGCGCCAAGTCCCACAACAACATTTCGGAGAGTTCTGTCATTAACATCCATGCACCTCTTCCAGAGTATCTGTCTGGTATCGATACGGAGCTCATTTCCCTGCTGGATATGATTATCGATAATTGCTGCAAGCAGATTGTTCGCAACAGTTATGGCATGAAAATCTCCCGTAAAATGAAGATTGATATCTTCCATGGGAAGAACCTGTGAATATCCGCCTCCGGCCGCTCCACCCTTTACGCCAAAACAGGGTCCCAGTGAAGGCTCTCTGAGGGCAAGGCAGGCTTTCTTTCCAAGTCTGTCAAAACCCTGGGCAAGTCCGATGGAAACAGTGGTCTTTCCCTCTCCGGCAGGTGTGGGATTGATCGCAGTAACAAGTATAAGCTTTCCCGGCTTATTATCAGCAATACGCTTCAGACAATCATCCGAGATCTTTGCCTTATATTTTCCGTACTGTTCAACTTCATCATCTGTTATCCCAAGCTTCGCTGCAACTTTTGTGATCGGCTCAAGCACCGCTTCCTGCGCTATTTCGATATCTGATTTTGCACTTCCCATTTTGACCTCCCTTATCATCCCAGGTTAATGCTTTTAAGAAATTCATCCAATTGAAGGCTGTCCATAAGTACTTTACGGGGCGAGCTGCCTTCTTCAGGTCCGACTACTCCCGCGCCTTCCATCTGGTCCACCATCCTCGCCGCACGGTTATATCCAATCTTGAACACACGCTGGAGCATGCTGCTCGATGCTTTCTGCTTTTCAACAACAAATCTGCATGCATCCGCAAAATATGTATCATATTCATCCGATATGGAACCGCCGCCGGAAGAATCATCTCCCTGATCGCCTGAGCCGCTCATTTTAGTGATCTGATCAGCCAGTTCCTTATCATATACATCCGCTCCCGCATTCTTCTTCAGGAACTCTACTACCTTCATTACCTCGTCATCGGAAACAAATGCGCCCTGAACTCGAAGCGGCTTGTTGAAGCTCTGAGGGTGGAACAGCATATCTCCGTTACCGAGCAGTCTTTCAGCACCTGTAGTATCCAGTATCGTCCTGGAGTCTACACCGGAAGAAACCTTAAATGCTATACGGCTCGGCATATTTGCTTTTATAAGTCCTGTTATAACGTCTACACTCGGACGCTGCGTAGCTATTACAAGATGAATTCCTGCAGCACGGGCAAGCTGTGCAAGTCTGCATATAGCTGCTTCTACATCTTTGGATGCAACCATCATAAGGTCGGCAAGCTCGTCCACTATGATAACGATCTGCGGCATCTTCTCAACGTGATTGGCTCTTGATTTCTCATTGTAGCCTCTGATATCACGAACCGTATGTTCCGAGAAAGCCTTATATCTGTTCATCATCTCAGCCACCGCCCAGTTAAGTGCAGCCGTAGCCTGCTTTGGATCCGATACCACAGGAAGGAGCAAGTGCGGTATTCCGTTATATACCGAAAGCTCTACTACCTTGGGGTCGATCATGATGAGCTTAACATCATCCGGAGATGATTTATATAAAAGACTCATTATCAAAGTATTGATAAATACCGATTTACCTGATCCCGTAGATCCCGCGATAAGAAGATGAGGCATCTTCGCTATATCGGATACTATCGTCTTGCCTGTAATGTCACGTCCAAGCACATAAGTGAGGTTTGCCTTGGATGCACGGAATTCATCGGAATCAATGAGTTCACGCATGAGGACCGGTATCTTTTCCTTATTCGGTATCTCTATACCGACCGCAGCCTTTCCCGGAATAGGTGCTTCTATTCTGATATCCTGCGCAGCAAGAGAGAGTTTCAGATCATCATTAAGGCTTACTATCTTATTTACCTTTGTACCGGTCTTTAACTGAAGTTCGAATCTGGTGACCGAAGGTCCCTGACTGATATCCGTAACTTTAGCTTCCACCTTAAAGTCATTTAAGGTCTCCTGAAGCAGGAGCGCAGTCTTTTTCAGGTTCTCATCGGAGTCACCCCCGCTTCTCTTTTCATTGGCTTTGAGCAGATTAACGGGCGGTCTCTCATAATCCACAGACCTCTTACGTGCAGGCGTCTGATCGTTATTTTCTTCGGGACTTGCAGCCTTTTGTGCCGCATGTGTGCGTTCCGTAACCGGTGCAGGCATATTATCAAGTCCGGTAATGTCAATAGCTGAAGAGCTGACAGAAACCGTATCCGCTTCAGCGGCTTTAACATTTGAGCCTCCGGATACTTTAACCTCAGGGATGATATCGCCCTTATTGTCTTCACCATCTCCTGCGGAGCTGTCAGTTTCTGATACTGTCGTTTTTCCCGATCTTTCCGAAGTATCTGCAATATCGTTTTTTGAAGTATCAATACCGGACTTATCTGTTCCCACGGCTTCGGCTTTGATGGTCTCAGTCTCTATGATCTCCGGTTTTGCTGCTTCACCTACAACAGCTTTAACTCTGTTAGCATCCGTACCGTACCCCTGTTTATTGATACGTATCTCAGACATTACCTGCTGAGAGCCGGAAAATTCCGAAATATCTTTTTCGGGAGTGTCAGGTTTTGCAGAAAGCTCTGACATCGATCTCAGTCCCGGCTGATCTGACTTTGCGGTCACAGGATTTATACCGTCTTCGCTGAAGCCGCCCTCCGGAGTGATCTCTTTCATTCTTCCGGACACACTGCTTATGGCTGATAAGGAATCACTTATAGGTGAGACCGAAAGTGCTCCCTGGGATAAGCCTATGGGATCGGCGATCACTGTTATCTCATGCAGATCATCCAGTCTCCCTGTCGAAGACTGTGCGGAAGCGGGTATCCTCCTGACGGAAGTATCTCTCTTTGAATTTCTCGAGAGTATCGCTTCGTCCTGCGCCTGTTCTCTTTTTCTTAATTCTTCTTCGTGAGCTGTTCTTGCCGCTTCTTCTTTTTTCGCAGCTTCTTCTTTACGTGCAATCTCTGACTGTTCAGCCTCGGCTTTTTTCTTTTCAAGTAATGCGGCTTTTTCTTCTTCACGGATCCTTGCATGTTCTTTGCGTCGTTCCATACGATCCATGAACATCTCACGATTTCTCTTTTCGCGGCGTTCTCTTCTTTCGTGGCGTTCTTCTTTATCTTCTTCGCTTTCGGTAAATCCTTCGTAATTCTCTACGCCTTCTCTGAAATACTCGATCCTTGTCCGTATCGCATCGGCTATGATGAAGATATTATCTCCGAGCATGAAAACCAGACATACGAACAATAACAATATAAGGATCGCAATAGAACCTCCCTTTCCGAATATCTTGTAAAAAAGGAGACCTATCATTCCGAAAAAGGCTCCGCCGCCTTCACCGGCCTCATATAAAGCCTTCCATCTGCCTTCCGTCATTAACATCAGATCCGCAAAGGATAACTTTGCAAAAAATGATAATAACGTTCCCAAAATGACCAGACCCGATCCGGCACTGATCTTAAAAGCAGGCAAAACAGGCTTGGTGTTCACAAGCTTTGTATATCCTATATAAGCAAGACCGCCTATGGGTATGATATAAGCCATTGCTCCGAAAAGTCCCATAAAGAACTTTTTCAGCGCAGGTCCTACCGCTCCGCCTATAATACCTGTCATGCATAAAATTATTACAAGAAAAACACACAGCCATATTATGGTCGCGGTGTAGGAATCATTTTTCTTTTTTCTTCTTTTACTGTTTGTTTTCTTTCCGGAAGTTGAAGTCCTCTTCGCAGGACTCTTTCTCTTCCTTCCCGACTGTACTGCCATATCTTACTCTATATCAAAGAAATCTTTATCTGTCATATCTTCAACATCAAAACACATCTGTTCCATATTGGGTAACAGATCGAAATCCATCTTCCTGGAAATATGTTTCTTCGGATGAGGAAGAGGATTCTTAAGCTGTGAGAGCGGGGCCAGTTTTGATAAAGTATTTATCTTGGCTTCCACTTCGCTGATGATGTCTCTGGGCGGAACCTTTACGATTTTGGTCTCACCTGTAAAGGGACCCTTTTTACCGGGCTTTTCAGCATCTTCTGACGCTGCATCATCCTGAGCATCTTTCTTATCAGCCTTTGCACCGGCATTATCTTCATCTCCGGAAATATCACGGTCGCTTTGAAGAAGTGCATTGTTCCTGAAATCCATTTTCCGGACTTTATCGGAAGCATTATCATCTTTATTTTCCGGAGTCCTTATCTCTGTAAGTAAAGAAGATTTATTCGTTTCTTCAGGATCATCTGCCAGCTTATCTTCAGACTTTTCTTCTGATTTTTCTTTAGGCATTACTTCTGAATTTTCTTCAGGCTTTACTTCTGAATTCTCTTCTGCCTTTTCTCCGGTGGCTTCTTCAGTAACCGTTGATCCGTTATCCGTTACGGATGCGTCGATCCGGGATCTATCGATTTGGGATGGAGCGGTTTGGGGTGAATCGGTTTGTGACGTCTGATCCTTTTCATCAGGATTCCCTGAAGCTTTCTCATTATTTTTCTCAAGCTCCGAAATATCTATGATAGCCTGATTTGAGAGCTCACTGGCGGACATGTGATAGAATCTGCTTCTCGCATATTTCCGTCTCTCATCGATCTTTAATTCGCCTGAAGCTTTTTTGGCTTCGTATTGAGCCATGAGAGCCTGGGCTTCCTTTACGGCATCCGATACTTCGCCTGTGTCATGCGCCACATTCTCATGCTCATGATACGAGCCATCCGATTCTTCAGCTGTACTGTCAGAAAGCCTGCCTGTACTGTTTTCCGGAGTCGGATGAACACCCTGACCACCTATATTATTATCCTTATGATCTTCTTTATTCTCTTCCCGGATTTCTCCTGCAGAAGATTCTGCGGGAGCCGCATCAGAAACTACATTAGAAGCTTCATTAGAAATATCATTAGAAATTTCATCCGGAGCTTCAATATGAGAATCTGTATGAGCATCATTTGCAGCTTCTGTATTAACTTCGATTGGAGCTTCTGTCGGAGCTTTTATCGGAGCTTCTATCGGAGCTTCATTTGGAGCGTCTTTGTCAGCCTCTATCGTCGCCTTTATTGAAGTTTCATTTGAAGTTTGATTTGAAGCTTCATTTGAAGTATCATTTGAAGCTTCGTTTTGAGATTCCTTAACAGCCTCTTTATGCTCTGATTCATTTTCGGCAGGCTTATTCTTCAGGAAATCAAGAGAAGCTTCAAGTTCCTTGATATCAGGGGCCTGATCGTGAGCCATATTCTCGAATTTAACTTCTTTGTTCTTCTTACTAAAGAGCATTATGGTCACCCCCTGCACCGTCAAGCAGTTTGGTCTCTATGCAGTAAAGAGGACGCCCCTTGGCTTCCGCATAGATCCTGCCAACATATTCGCCGATCACGCCGAGACAAAGTAACTGTACACCGCCCAAAAACCAGATGGATAATATTATTGAAGTCCAGCCCGTAACGGTATCGCCTCTGAAATAAGAGATAAATGCATAAACAGCGGCAACAAAACAAATAAACAAAACAGTAATGCCCAGATCAATGATAATGGTCAAAGGCTTGGTACTGAAAGACGTAATACCGTTTAAAGCAAGGCCCATCATCTTTTTTAAAGGATATTTGGATACTCCGGCCTGTCTTGCCGCTCTTTCATAAGTAACCTGTGCGGTTTTAAATCCCAATAAAGGAATAAGTCCCCGGATATAGAGATTCTTCTCATTATATCGTGACAGTTCTTCCAGCGCCTTTGCACTCATCAATCTGAAATCTGCATGATTATATACGGACTTAACACCTAATGCCGACATAAACTTATAAAATGTTTCAGCAGTTGTGCGCTTAAAGAATGAATCTGTCTGCCTGCTGCTTCTCACACCGTAAACAATCTCAGCACCCGCATAATACTCATCTACCATTTTCTCGATAACGGATGTGTCATCCTGAAGATCGGCATCAATGGAAACCGTGATATCGGAAATATCCTTAGCAGTCATAAGACCTGCGATCAGCGCATTCTGATGACCGCAGTTCTTGGATAAGGATATACAGCATATATGCTCTCTCTTCTCACTTGCTTCTCTGAGCAGCTCCATGGTCCTGTCCGAAGAGCCGTCATTGACGAAAAGAAGGAAAGAATCATCTTTAATCTTTCCGGCCTCGGCCATTTTTTTTAGCACATCCAGGAGTGCATCAAAAGTAATGGGGAGCATTTCCTCCTCATTAAAGCAAGGCACCACTATCGCAAGCTTTGCAAGCTTGCGAGCGGCGCTCTTAAGATTGATATCAGTATTGCTCAGGTCTTTATTATCGGTCATTATTCGTTCCAGTTAGTATATACGTTCTGAACATCATCATCTTCATCAAGAAGATCGAGGATCCTGGTAAGAAGCTTTACTGCTTCCGGATCAGTAACGTCAACATAGTTCTGCGGGATCATTGTTACTTCAGCGCTTGCCATAGGGATCTTGGCATCGGAAAATGCCTTTTCTACCGCTTCAAAAGCTTCGGGAGCAGTAAGGATCTCGTAGGAATCCTCTTCTTCGTTGAAGTCATCAGCGCCGGCATCAAGTGCCTTTTCCATAAGAGTATCGGCATCAAGTTCGCACTCTTCCTTATCGATGATGATCTGTCCCTTGGAATCAAACATGAAAGAAACGCAGCCCTGAGTGCCGATGCTGCCTGTCCCCTTAGTAAATGCACTGCGGACATTTGCAGCTGTTCTGTTCTTGTTATCCGTAAGTGCTTCAACTATGATAGCGGTTCCTCCGGGGCCGTATCCTTCGTATGTTACATGTTCATAATTAACATCATTGCCTGCACCGGCAGCCTTCTTGATACCTCTTTCGATGGTCTCGTTAGGCATGTTCGCAGCCTTAGCTTTCTGTACAACTGTCGCAAGCTTGAAATTATTATTTACATCGGGACCGCCTTCCTTAACAGCAACTGCGATCTCTCTTCCGAGAATTGTAAAGATTTTTCCTTTTGCCGCATCATTCTTTTCCTTTTTGTGTTTGATGTTGGCAAATTTTGAATGTCCTGACATAACTTCCTCCTGAAAACATATATAACTTTTTCTTTACACAATTAGCAAAATTATACCATATATTGTATCTACAGGCAATCAGATTACAATTTTAACGGATCTTGCTCACATCCAGTAACCTGATCATTTTTTCGCCAGTTTTCAATACTTTAAAGTGGTATCCGTCGATATCCGTCTCGAAATCCTCCCCGTCTTCCGGTATATGCCCCAGTCTGTCGGTAATGAATCCGTTAATGGTCTCAAAATCACTTTCGCCGAAATCTATTCCGAATTTTTCCGTAAGATCATCCAGTCTGGTCAGACCGTCTATCTCATAGCTCTCACCGGCGGATGTGATCATTTCACGTTCTTTATCATACTCATCACGTATGGAGCCCACTATTTCTTCGAGTATATCTTCCATGGCGATAAGTCCCGAAGTCTGCCCGTACTCGTCAGTAACTATGACCATCTGTATATTTGAGGACTGCATATCCCGGAACAGATCATCAATATTCTTGGTCTCTGGTACAAATTCCGGTGCATGGAGACTGTCTTTTATATCTTCAAGTCTCGGATTTTGTTTGGGGTTCTGTTCTATCAGCCTTATGGCATCTTTGATATGAAGAATGCCCACAATATGATCCAGATCTTCATGATACACGGGATATCTTGAAAAGCTTGAATTTAAGATATCCTTCAGAGCATCCTTTATCTTTATGGAATCATCAAATGCGGATATCTTGTTTCTGGGTACCATTATCTCGCTGGCTTCGGTATTGGAAAGTTCGAAGATGTTATTGATCATCTTGGCTTCGCTCTCTTCTATGGCGCCGCTCTCCTGCCCCTCGTTAACAATGGCCAGTATCTCATCTTCGGTAACATTACCGTCATCCTTCTTCCTTCCGCCTCCAAAGATCTTTGTGAGCATTGCTGCAAGGGCAATGGCCGGTACGGTAAGGGGAGTAAATACGGCAGTCGAGACTTTACAGAACTTATACAAGGAGCGGAGTATCGATAAATGAAAAGTTCTTCCAAGCATAAACGGGAAGATAACTACTACCGCCGCTTCCAGCATAAGAGTCACAAGCCATATCAAAATGATCAGCCAGAAAAGATCTGAATTGGTGATCATCGTATTGATGTTTTGCAAAGCTCTGAACAGAACAGGCAAAAAAATAAATAACAAAAAACCGCCATTCATAATAAGGAATACTATGACAGCGGATCCGATAAGTCTGTCCGGCTTATCCTTCATCCTGCCTATCCCCGGATCAAGATCGTCCTCTTCATCAGGGGAAAGGGCGGAAAGCGCGGAAATAAAAGCCGCATATATGCCGCATAAGACCATTAATATCAAAACTATGACTACAGGGATCTTTGTATAATCCGTTAATATTCTAAACATCTTATCCTCTTAACTGCGCCTGTATACTCGGGGCACTCTCTTACCGATATCGCAGACAGCTTCATAATTGATCCTGTCTGAAAGAAGCGCGAATTCATCCATCGTGATCTCTTCGTCACCGTCTTTACCTACTACGGTCACTACATCGCCCACATCGATATCGTCATTCATGTCGATGTCAACCATAAGCTGGTCCATGCAGACCCTGCCGATAACCTTATATCTTCTGCCTTTGATAAGTACAACGCCTTTATTGGAAAGGCTTCTCGGAAATCCGTCCGCATATCCTATTGAAACGGTTGCTATCCTGGTCTCCTTATCCGTTACGTAAGTCCCGCCATAGCTGATGGGCGTTCCTGCCGGAACATCCTTTATAAATATGACGGCACTCTTTATCTCCATGGCAGGTTTAAGGACTATATTGCCTTTATTGACTTCATCGGAAGGCCAGAGTCCGTATGTGATGATACCAGATCTGACAATATCAAAATGCAGATGGGGCATATCGATTATCGCAGCCGAATTGGAACAATGCTTAAGCGGGATATGTATCCCTTCCTTCTCAAGTTTATCCGTGAAATCCTTAAATGCTTTCGCCTGTGCATTTGCAGACGATTTATCTGATTCATCCGCTCTTGCAAAATGAGTGAATATACCTTCTATCTCAAGGCAATTCATACAGCTTACCTGCTTTACGAATTCAATACCTCTGTCATCCGGTATTATGCCTATCCTGCCCATACCGGTATCTACTTTTATATGGACTTTGCATTTCTTTCCGAGCTGAGCTGCCATAGCATTGATCTTGGAAGCACTGTGAAGATCAAAAACAGGGACTCTTATCTCATTCGTGATGGCCATTCCGTACATTGAAGGTGCCACATATCCCAATATCAGTATAGGCTTATCGCATCCGATATGAACTATCTCCATGGCTTCATCGATGGTGGCAACGGCATAACCGTAGACACATTCAAGATCGGCAAGGGTTCTTGCAACCGCAACAGCACCGTGACCGTATCCGTCAGCCTTGATAACTGCCATAACACCGGTTCCCTTCGGAACATGTTTTGATATCTCTAAAATGTTATTTCTGATATTGCCAAGATTGACAATGGCACTTACTCTCTCAGTATTTATCATTTCCGTATCACCCTTTCACACAAGTCATTAACAGACTTATCCGTTATCACAGCATGTATTTCATCAATGATATCAGATGCTGTGACAGAAACACTACCTTTATTCTTCGATGCCAGATCACCTGCTGCGCCGTGAAGATATACCGCCAGGGCAGCTTTATAAACATTGCTTTCATTATTACGCCCCGCAAGCAGTGCTCCCATGATACCGGCCAATACATCGCCACTGCCGGCTGTGGCCATTCCCTCATTACCGTTTTTGTTAAGGAATACCAAGGCACCGTCGGAGATAATGGTCGTGGCATCCTTTGCGGCAATAACGCATTTATACTCATTCGCAAGTATTTTTACGGCATCAGGATCATTGTATGCATCTGCCTGCTCAGGGAAGAGTCTTCTCCATTCTCCGGGATGAGGCGTAAGAACGGGACGTATATTTAAATCCTTTAATAAAGAAATATCCCCGGATAAGATATTTAAACCGTCAGCATCTATAACCAGATATTTTCCCATCCGGTCTGCGATCTTAACGGCCCTGTGAAACAATTCCCGAGCTTCAGAGCTTGTGCCAAGACCGCATCCGATGATCATACAGTCACACCATGCAACGGCTTTTTCAAGATCCTCTGTCGGGATACCGTTATAGGATGAGAACATCACTTCCGGAACTTCATGCATCAAAAGATCCCTGTTTTTTTCATCCGAAAGGATCTTAACCATTCCGACACCGGAATTAAAAGCTGCACGCGCATTCAGTATACAAGCCCCGGGCATTGCGGCCGAGCCGCATATGCAAAGCACTTTCCCGAAAGTAGCTTTATTCCCCGTCCTGTCCCGCTTAAATGCTTTTAGCATATCATCGTCATCAACCGCCATGAGCATCCGGTCATCATCAATAAAAGACTCATCCGCTCCGACAACAGGCATCGGATCTGCAATACTTATACTCCCGCTGTATTCCCTGCCTTTATTCAATAACAGTCCGGATTTCAATCTGAAAAATGTAACGGTTTCATCTGCATTTACAGCTTTCCCCAGCACTTTACCCGTATCGGGATGAAGTCCCGTGGGTATATCAACAGCTATGACCGTAAGAAACTTATTATGATCTTTTAATCCATTTATAAGCTCTGCAGCTCTAAGATACTCCCCGGTAAGCTCTCTGGAGGAACCGATACCTAGAAGAGCATCGATCACAACATCATAAGCATTGGCTGCATCAGGTTCACGAGCCTTAAGATCATCTATCCCGATATAGAAATTTATTCCCGCCGCATTGCAGATGCGGGACTGGATCTTCCATTCATCGGTTGAACGATCGGCATTCCCGATCAACAGAATATCCGAGTCTATCCCCAACCCTTTAAGGATACGTGATGCCGCCAGGCCGTCTGCACCGTTATTGCCATATCCGGCAACGGTAAGTATTTTTCGCGGAGTATGCGAGTATGCTGCTTTTGCGACTGCTTCGGCGGCATGTTCCATCAAAAGCAAAGAAGGAACACCTGCCGATTTCATCAGGTGTCCCTCATATTCTTTTGTTCTGTGCGCTGTAAAAACCTGCTGCATAATAATATGGCAAAATATTACTTCTTTTCAGGGACTGCTTCGGATGGCTTGATCATCCTGTCTTCCGGATTATATTGCATATCAAATATGTCCATTACATCCGGTCCGAAGATATCATGCATATAAAAATACATCTGCTGATTCTTCATTTCGCATTCCTGTCTTCGAACAACATTTTTCTTGAGTTCTACTCTGACATTATCGATCCAGTCATTGAATTCATTGATCTTACCGGTATTCTCAGCGATGACCCTGTCGCAGATCTCCATGGTATCCAGCATAAGAGCCAGATTCACTTCGTTGATCTGCTTCGGCAATTCCATCAGATCATCCTGCAGGCTGTCGATCCTGCTGTTGCATTCATTGATCTTTTCAGAATAATCCGCCTGTTTTGCAGCCGAATCAGTCTCGTCCATTACACCCACGATCTTATCCATGAGCGCGGCCTTTTCCTTGCGGATACTCTTAAGTTCGGAATTGATCCGTCCCTGTTTTTTTAACAGTTCTTTTAATTTGTTTTCCTTTGCGATCATCTCGGGCGTATGCTCGATACCTGCCATAAGCCGGTACCACTTGTTATCAAGAGAAATGATCGGTATCTTTTTTCCCTTTAATGCAGGGACAAAAACTTCGTCTTTTTTTGACATAATGACTTTTATCTGTTTTCAAGAGTATTTCTGATCTCTTTAATGAAATCAGCACTGTTTTGAACCTTCACATTGCTCATGGATGTGATAAGTGCAAGATCCTTGGTCATACGGCCACTCTCGATGGTGGAAACAGTTGCTTTCTCGAGAAGATCCGCGAATTCGGAAAGCTCTTTGATACCGTCCAGCTCGCCACGCTTTCTGAGGGCTCCGGTCCATGCAAAGATAGTAGCAACAGAGTTAGTGGAAGTCTCTTCACCTTTGAGATGCTTGTAATAATGACGCTGTACTGTTCCGTGAGCAGCTTCGTATTCATAATTTCCATCAGGTGAAACAAGTACCGATGTCATCATTGCGAGTGAACCAAAGGCAGAGCTTACCATATCACTCATTACATCTCCGTCGTAATTCTTGCATGCCCAGATCATACCGCCTCTGGATTTCATGATACGGGCAACAGCATCATCGATAAGTGTATAAAAGTATGTGATGCCTGCTGCTTCAAACTTGTCTTTATATTCCTTCTCGAAAACTTCTGTAAAGATATCCTTAAAGTTATGATCGTATTTCTTTGAAATGGTATCTTTTGTTGCAAACCAAAGATCCTGCTTGCTGTCCAGCGCATAATTGAAGCAGGAATGAGCAAAGCTGTCGATGGACTTATCAAGATTATGGATTCCCTGAAGTATTCCGGAAGACTTGAAATCCTGAATAAGTTCCCTTACTTCATTGCCATTCTCATCCTCAAATACCAGATATCCCTTTCCGGGTCCCGGAACTTTGATCTCAACATTTTTATATACATCGCCGTAAGCATGTCTTGCAAGTGTGATGGGCTTCTCCCAGTTTCTTACACAGGGCTCGATCCCTTTAACAAGGATAGGTGTACGGAATACGGTACCGTCAAGGATTGAACGGATGGTTCCGTTGGGGCTCTTCCACATTTCCTTAAGATCATATTCCTTAACACGTGCAGCATTAGGAGTGATCGTTGCGCACTTAACCGCTACTCCGAGCTCCTTTGTCTTCTCAGCTGCCTGAACGGTTACTTTATCATCAGTCTCATTTCTGTTCTTTAAACCGAGATCATAATATTCCGTCTTAAGATCGATATACGGAGTAAGGAGTTCATCCTTGATCATACTCCATAAGATCCTTGTCATCTCATCGCCATCCATCTCTACAAGCGGTGTCTTCATGCTAATCTTGCTCATGTTGTCTTTTCTCCCTTTTGTTGCTGTTTTTAGGCTCATATAAAAGAGCCGTAATTAATAAAATATCACTCAAATACTCCGGGGGCAACGGTCTTTACACTCTCCGGAAGCTCAGGGTTCTCTTCACCACCCTTATAACCTATGAGCACTCCGTCACCTACAATGAGAAACTCACCGTCTTCTCCCTCGGGCTCTGACTTAACCCAGTTATTATACCACTCTGTGTAAGCAAATGCTTTTTCACCTACCTCAGTTACGGAAGAAGGTATTTTTATCCTTGAAAGATGATCGCAATGATAGAAAGCACCTTTCCCTACACTTTTCACTCCATCCGGGATCAGTATCTGCGTTAAAGATGTTCTGGCAAAAGCAAAATCACCGACAGATTCCGTACCTTCGGGGATATCATAAGCGATCATTGTCTGATCCAGATAATGAGCATATTCTTCTATTCCGTTTGTACTGCCTGCAACTCCGGTACCTGAAGCGCCTCCGTTTGCCGGAGCGCTGTTACCGTTATTTACAGGTAGTCCGCCGTCGATTATAACATAAGCTCTGTCCGATACGACCTTGGAAGAGCCAAGTATCTCTCCCTCAGGTACATCCGTTGAATAAGTGATCCCGTCCGAAGATCCGTTTCCGCTGCCATCAGATGATGAAACCACACCGGCTGACTGACCATCATCATTACCTGAAGACTGCCCGTTGTCAGGTTGTGAATCTCCGTTATTTACGTTTACCGTATCCGTCCCGGTCTGTGAACCGTTTTTGTCAGATGCTTTTGCTGCGTTTGACAAAGCCTGTTCTGCAGCTAAAAGTTCCGTGTCATCATACAGATCCATATCTCCGGTGGTATAACCCTTGGATTCAGCAAACAGAGCTCCGCCGGAAAAATCGGGACAATTAAAATACAGTGTTGACGGACATCCGTCAAAAGCATTGCTGTGAATAGCCTTCACAGAAAAAGGAAGTGTCACCTGTTTTAAAGAAGAGCAATCCTGAACCGCACCAAGTGAGATCTCATTGGTAGGAACCTGAAATACAAGGTTCTCAAGCCCTCTGCAATTGGCAAAGGCATATTCCGGTATCACGGATATACCCGGAACAATAATCTCTTTCAGGCCATCACATCCCCAGAAACAATATCTTGAAATATCCTCAACAGTACCGGGGATGGTATAAGTGTAATGTTCTCCACCCGCAAGGTACTGGCAGAGTTTTTTATGGTCAGCTGTCAATAATGTGCAGTCATCCGAATCAAAAAAAAGATTGGCAGTGTCCAGATCTATATGCTTTAATTTAACACAATCACTGAATGCTCCGTCTCCCAGACTGTACAGCCCGCTTCCGATCGACACATTCTCGAGAGAACTGCATCCCCAGAAAGCGGAATCTCCGATTTCAAATACGCTGTCCGGGATGGTCACGGACTTAAGAGATGTACATCCCCTGAACGCACCGTAATCGATCTTTCTTAATGAGGAGGGCAATGTTATATGTGTGATCCGGTTATTCCCCGCAAAGGCCTCACGTCCTATGGTCTTTACCCCTTCAGGAAGCTCTACTTCTGTTTCCGAGCCGGCATAATCGATCACCACTCCATCGGTGATATTTACTCCCGAATCCTTTGCGTTTGCGGTATAAATCCCGCCTATGCAAAGAACGGTAAGAAGGACTGCAGCCGGTATGGCAGTCATGAATACTGTTTTCTTTTTCATTTTTGCAGTCCTCCTCTCCGTGAAATTATAAATGATTATCTGTTTGTTCTCTTTGCGGTTGCAGCGGCTTTCTTTAAAGGTTTCTTCTTATCCTTCCAAAGGAAGAGAACACATGAAAGACTCATCATACCTGCGGACAAGAACCACTTAGGTGCTACTCCGTCACCCGTCTTAGGTGTTTCATCATATACACCTCTTACAACGTTCTCGGTATCAACATAAATGGTATACGGCGAGAAGTGTGTTCCGGTGAACTTGATACAGGGCACACCGTCGATAGTCGTAAATGTAGGTCTCTTATCTTCAAGAACACCGTTTACTACCACACCGACTTTGTTATTTCCGGCATAGCTTACAAGATCATCCGGAATGGGAAGTGTGATGTTCACCGCCAGATCATCTGCATTTGCAACCATCTGGGTTCCGGTAGAATCATAAAGCGAGATATCGAAAGCAACAAATTTTACATGATCAAAGTCTGCACCGTACTTGTCTCTCAGAGCCGACTCTACAGCTGCTGAAGCTTCTGCGGAATCCGTAACCTTAACAACAAAATTATCGGTTGAACCTTCAACTTCCGCGAAGCCAAGATTCTTGTTGTTATTGTCGATAGCTTCCGTTGTGATCCTGACTTCCGTATTTCCGGTTCCGTTATTCCCGGAAGCAGCATTACCACTGCCTGATCCGCCGTTACCGGAATTGTTGCTTCCTGAACTATTGTTATTATTTGTTCCGGCATTATTGGAAGATGCGGAAGGTGTCTTATATGTAGCGGTTACCTTAACATCATGTGTAGGCATGATGAAGGTTGTTGAAGCGCTGTAAGGGTCACTGAAACCTATATCACTGTTGGATGTTGTCCATCTGTCAAACACCTTTCCGTCAGGAGCGGCATAAGCAGTGATAGTTACAACCTTACCTGCTTCATAGGATCCCGATCCTGCACCGTTTTCAACGATGGCATTGTATCCCTGAGGGCCTGCAGGAGAAGCCGCAACAGATGAACTTGCAGCCGCGCTTGCCTTGGGAGAAGCTGCGGGAGACGCTGCCGAAGACGCCTTCGCTTCTTCAGCCTTCTTCTTGATATCATCGGCGTCATTCTTAACTTCCTTGGTCCAGTCAGCCAACGCATCTCTGGTCTTCTGATCGATCTCTTCAAAAGCAGCCTTATCGACCATACTGAGAGTCCCGTCTTCATTGATGGTGATACCTGCCGCTTTTAACTTATCCTTTGCATCCTTTGTATCACTCTTAAGCTCATCGATAGCCTTTCTTAATGCATCGGGATAATCCTTACCTACTGCATTTGCATCGGTTATCACATCATTGTATTTCTCGAGGAGATCATGCATCTTCTCGTAAGAAAGGGGAGCTGTGGCCTTACCTGCAGCATCAGCAAGAGACTTGGCATCATCTTCGATACCCTTATCAGATATATTGGTTCCGGAATAACTGTTATCCGGGTTGTTAGGCTTTGATGTTGCCGTAGCCGTAGCTGCATCAACGATCTTCTTCGCATCAGCCGATACATCGGCGGCGATATTTCCGGCAGCCTTTTTGGCATTCTCGTCAGCCGCATTAAATGCAGCATCATCCAAAGCCAAAGTACCGTCATCTTTGATGGTTACACCTACAGCCTTAAGCTGATCCTTGGCATCCTTAACATCACCCTTCATATCGGCAATGGCTTTGATAACCTCACCGCTGACATCATCAGCAGGATTGGCGGAATCATCAATGATCTTATTGTACTTATTGATCATGGCTTTAAGGTTATCAAGTGTAGGCGAACTTGCCATATTGTTCGCTACGGATTTAAGATCATTCGCATCATTTTTGACCTGTTCCTGATTTGCCTTATCGTTAGACTTAAATACAGCGATCCATGTCCTGTCTTCAGTCACATTTTTAACGCTGGACGTTGTCTGGGGCGACCAGAAACTGAAAGACCATCCGGCATGCTCTGGAAGTGCAGGCTTGGGTTCCTCATCCGGATACTCTCCGCTTCCGCCGTACTTTACGGTCTGAGGAGTACCGAAAACATTACCGGCATCATCATAGAATGTCAGTGTAAATGTCTTATCTTCAGGTGTTGAGAACTGAGGTTTGATATCTCTGTCCTGGGAAATGTTGGTCCACGCTCTGTATTCCGTGACCTTATCTCCGTTCTCATCCATCCAATACCAGTAATCAAATACTGTTCTTCCGAGTGAGATATTGTCCTGAGCCTTAGCAACAGGATCGGCAGGCAGATCTTCCTCGCTTATACTTCCTCCCGCTTCAACGGTAAATTCCTTACCGTATTTTGTTCCGTCATCATTATAGAACTGAACCTTATATGTTAGTCCCAGAGGCAGAAGCGTAAACTCATTACCGTCATTATTATTAAATGCTACTTTTTCCTTGGAAGAAGAAACCTGCGAATATCCCGAAGGCTTATACTTCCATACACTTCCGTCATTGTAGGTATAGACTTTGATATCGGGTGTATCCGTATCGAAAGCAGTATCACTGAAGTTGACCGATCTTGAAGGCAGATTAACAACAAGGCTTCCGGTCTTTTTATCATCAAAAGCCTTAGGTCCTATGGAGCCTGTTGTTGCCGGAAGCTTAACCGTTCCGAGAGACGTACATCCGCTGAAGCAGTTTTCAGGGATATCCTCTGTGCTTGTAGCGGAAAGATCCACGGTAGTGAGATACGGGCAGTTTATGAAAGCTCCGGGTTTTATGGTGGAAACCTGTGCAAGCAAAGGATCGTTTGTTGTATCAACAGTCTTTGATCCTCCGATCAGTTCGGCATTTTCATTAGGTCTGTTTCCTCTGCCGGGAAGACAGTTGATAAGCTCAAGACCGTCCGATTCCTTTCCGTAAAGAATAGCCTTCTCACAGCTGAATTTCGTACTGTCTGTAGTATCGATCCCACTAAGAGAAGAGCAATCTTTAAATGCTTCATCTCCAATTTTCTGACAACTGTCACTGATAAGGATACCTGTCAGACGTTCACAGCTGTCAAAGCATGAATCCGGCAGTTCCTTAACACCGGGCATTTCTACTCTGAGTATCCAGTCATTTCCTCTGACCTCGGAGAAGGTACCGTTTGCCGTATCATTATTTACTTCCGTAGTCTCATCCATATATCCGGAGAAAAGTCCGGGTACTACAGTGTCGCCCTTGGTTTCCGAGCTGTATACTTTTCGTCTGGTCGTTCCGGATCCAAATGCGAGATTTGCGGAGTTATCATCTATATATCTGCTGTTTATACTGTCGCTTTCAACAAACGCCTTGACATCCACAGACTGGATAGCCTTCGGAAGGATAAGCATTCTTGATGCATCCAGTTCTTTTTTCTGATCATCGTTAAGTGCACCGTATCCGCCGCTTGCAAATTGAGTCTTTGTCTCGTTGCTCAGATCTTCATAATGGGGATAATCAATGAGCACATTACCCAGAGTGTCATTATGTACTACATAAAGATTTTTAGGCGCTGTCTCAACGTAGCAGACTCTCACTGAGCTGCTGTTGATCTTATTATTTCCCATCGCATACTTGAAAGGAGCATAATCTTCATCTATCTCTCCATGGAAATAAAGCATGTCGCCTCCGGTATAGAAAGCATCACCGGGGATCGTTGCGATAGCAGAAAGATCCGAAGGTTTCTCCCAGTAAACATGCTTAAGATTATTACAGTTTTCAAATGCACCGGCCCCAACAGACTCTATTGCGGGTCCGAATATAGCCTCAATAAGTTTTGCATCGCCTTTAAATATATTGGCTCCGACAGTTTTAAGAGTATCGCCGAAATCAACTTTGACCACTTTATCTTTAATGGGATCGAGGGCGTTATCCTTCAGGCTGGTCACGGAATAATCACCCACTTCTCCGGGAATGATAAGTTCGGGGATCTCACTGGTGGAACTGTTTTTTAATGAACAGCTTACGATCTCTGCCGTCTTATCATTTGTATCGGTCTTAAGATCATATCTGTAATCGCCCATTCCGACTTCGTAATGCTCTGTTCCGTCATTATCATAATAAATATAAGGAACGTACGGATTCTCGGAAGTATAGGTTTCCCAGGTGCACTCTCTCGGAGATGCAACAGTGCTGGGTGTAACCGAATTATTCTGAGGACCGCAGACAGCAAATGAAGAATCCGTGATCTGATCAAAAATTGACTGATCAAATTCCACAAAAGAACATGACGTTGTTTTCTCGCCATTGGCGGTTTCCGCACCGAGACATAATCTCTGAAGATTCAAGCACCCGTTAAACGTATTTTTGGGAATGACTTCAGTCTGGGTAGAACCATATGCCGGGAATACCACCTTATGGAGATTTCTTCTTCCGTTAAGAATAAAATCTCCGATCGATTCACTGTATTCCGGTGATGAACCTGTTGATGTGGAACTTACGTAAGCATAGATATTCTCAGGGAAGGTAAAAGTCTCAAGGGAATCGGAACCTGTATCAACAGCAAAACAGCCGTAACCGATGGCAGTCTTGTCATCAGGGAAATTGACATTCGAAAGTGAATTACAATTATAGAAAGCAAATTCACCTATGGTAAAATCATTGGTATTATTGCCTTCCATATTGAGATTCTTCAGACTTGTACAATTGGCAAAAGCACCGAATCCGATATCCGTTGTAACCGTAGGAATGGTCAGATCCGTGATGCTGGTGCAATTATAGAAAGCTTCCTTACCGATCTTGGCAGTGGAGTCATTAAAATTCACATTCTTAAGATTGGTGCATCCGTAGAAAACTCTGTTTCCGATATAACTAACACCCTTAAGATCAAGTGTCTCAAGGTTAGTGGTAGATGTGGAGCTTGATCTGGAGATGTTAAAAGCATCATCTCCGATATATCTGATATTTCTTCCCACTGTAACGGTAGCAACAGAAGTCGCATCGCAGAAAGCCTCAGAAGAAATAGCCATAGGCTCCATCTTGTTAAGATATCTGAAGCCGTTCTCATCACAGTTAGCTGTATTGGTATCTCCTTTAACAAGATAAACTGAAGTACCCGAAGGAAGGTTTCCTGTTATAGTGGAATTGCCTTCACCTACGTATGCATAGGGATATTCATCTGTAGATGCCTTGGTGGCAGAAACAATATTGAATCCCTTGAGAGATAATCCGCCTGCACTCTTATTCGAAGTATCATTGCAATATATCTGAGAACACTGTTCTTCCGAAAGTTCTTCGCCCTTTCTGTGGAAAGTATCGATACTGTGCTCTGTAGCCTCGGCAGCAATATCCGAAACAGTAACATTAACCAGCTGAAGAGGAGTCCCGCCTTTTTCTTCCACCTTCGCCTTATATTCCGCATATGCTGCATCAAAATCAGACTTCCAGCTATCATAATCATCCGCAAAATATGTGGTGAAGAAATCTATATACGTCTTGGAGTTTTGATCAGTCGCATAAGGAGAAGTATCAAGTTCATAATCGATCACATCGATCTTTGTTGTTTTATATGATTCAAAAGCAGAGGGATTAACAAAGTCATAGATATAGAGGAAATCAAGATCCAGCTGGGTTCCGCCTATATTTGTATTGTAGCCGGAAATAATAGGAACAGTCTCGTCATTGATCTTATCGAGATAATAGAAGTATTCACGTGACACTTTAAGCGTAGAGCCCGATCCGGTCAATACGAATGAGTTATAAATGGTCTTACCGCTTTTATCGAGGATACCGGAGATATCAATTCCTGCACTGTCCTTTCCGGGATTAAAATCATCGTTGGAGGAATAACTCTTTCTGGTATCATAAGAGACCATAGTATCGGTTCCCGCCTGGCCTACGCCGGATTTGTCCGCAGGTATGGCAGCAACAAAAAGCGAACTTGCAAGAAGCACACCCGCAACAGCTTTACGGACCGTTCCCCTGGCAAATCTCTTTTTACCGGAATTTCTGCCTGTACTCTTAGCCGGAGTCTTCCCGGGATTCTTTCCGGAAGTTCCTTTTTTATTACTATTCACAGCCATTTTTATCCCTCCACGTAGAGATCTTACTTAAAATCTCTGAGTCCTGAAAACAGTGAGTCTCCGTATGATCCCGACTCACCTGCTCCCCTGTAATTTTTGATATCATAAAAACCCGTTATATATTTCGGCATTTTTTCCGCAAAGATTTAGCAGAAAAACCTTCATAGATCACTTGATCTTTTTGGCAACAACCACGAATCTTCCGTTTTCTTCTTTATAATCACAGGTCGAAAGCGTAAGGAGCTTGTCTCCTCTGACCGCCGTTATACCGGTGTCATAATAGCTGGCGGCCTTCATCTCGTTCATATAAGAATTGAATTCCTGTTCGGAGTCGGTATCTATAAATTCATAATATTTAAATTTGACATCCGTTTCATCATAGACCCTGGACCGGAAAGCATACATGACCTGATAAGTACCTTCCTCATAGATCGTATCGAAGATAATTGTCGGGTGCT
Organism: Lachnospiraceae bacterium; assembly: GCA_024697065.1. Lineage (GTDB taxonomy): Bacteria > Bacillota > Clostridia > Lachnospirales > Lachnospiraceae > NK4A136. The sequence continues at coordinate 62,174 of JAILGE010000010.1, read as the reverse complement.
TTTTGTAATAGCTCTCAGATTCATAGTCCGAAAGAGACGAAAACATCCTCCCACTGGTTAAATGATGCCCGTAAATAATAAAATTATCATTTCCCCGTATGGCATCGCACTTATGATCAAGGAAAAGGCATCCCGCTTTATCATCTTTCCTGTCAAAATTATGAGACAGGTAATATTCATTATCATCAGACTGCATCACAGGATAATCGATCACCGTATCAGCGATCTTTATCCATCCGATCAGATCCCTGTTTGAATTATATAAAGTCCTGTATTTTTCAAGTATTTCCGGCGCAGCTTCATCCGTATCCTTCTGTGACAGACTGGCTATATAACCTGCTCCGCTGTTTTTATCCATATTGGATAATACATCGGACCCCACAAGACCGGATAACTCGTCCATGCGTCCTCCGGATCTGGAAGAAGTGAGATAATACAATCCGAAATATCCCAGACTTCCCACAGCGATCAGCGCTAAAAAGACCATAAGGAGCTTTCTCCTCTTTTCGGCCTTTTCCATCTCGATCCTTATAAGGGTCTGCATTTTGGAATCATAATCCTCTAAACTGGTACCCTTATTTTTATCCGAATTCTTCCTGTTTTCCGAAGCCATATTAAACCAAACAAAACGCCTTGTTCCAAAAGAGCAAAACGTACTTTCTGATTTACATAATTCAACAAGTATATTTTACTTGTATCGTGTATATTTTTCAAGAAGTTAAAAGCGGCACATGACATCTGTCTGTCCTGTGCCGCTATAGTTTAACGCTTTCCCGACGGTGGTTATTTAATCTTCCTTATTGTCTGCAGCTACCGCCTCAGCCCTTGCTTTTACTTCAGCTTCCTGAACATCGGACGGAGCCTGCTCATAGCGGTTGAATTCATAAGAGTAATCTCCTCTGCCTCCTGTCATCGATCTGAGATCGGTACAATATCCCTTAAGACATGATGTGGGGATCTCCGCTTCTACGAGAGTCTTACCCTGGCCTATGGGATTCATGCCCATAACTCTGCCCCTGCGCTTATTGAGATCACTCATAACATCTCCGGTGAAACTGTCGGGAATGGTGACCTTAAGTGTTGAGATAGGCTCCAGAAGTATGGGTCCCGCCTCCATAAAGCCCTTCTTGAAAGCTTCTCTGGCAGCTGTCTTAAATGCCATTTCGGAAGAATCGACGGGATGATAGGATCCGTCATAGAGAATGGCCTTCACGCCCACAACAGGATATGCTGCAAGAGGCCCTCTGGACATGGACTCGGCGATACCCTTTTCAACCGCAGGGAAATAAGTCTTGGGAACAGAGCCTCCCACAACTTCCTGCTCGAAAACATAAGGAGTCTCAAGATCTCCGGATGATTCAAATTTCATCTTAACATGACCATACTGGCCGTGACCTCCGGTCTGCTTTTTGTACTTAAATTCCACATCGGATCTTTTCCTGATGGTCTCTTTGTAAGCAACCTTGGGATCTGAAAGCTCGATCTCGATATTATACTGATCTTTGAGCTTTGATGCCACAACATCAAGCTGCATATCACCTATACCGTACAGAAGTGTCTGGCGGTTTTCACCGTCATTGACATTTCTTAAAGTCAGATCCTCATGGCCCATTTTCTGAAGCGCCTGGGAAAGCTTATCCACATCCGCCTTATTCTTAGGCTTATACCGCTTGCAGGTGTAAGGGATTGAAAGCTGTGTTTTGCCGAACTGGATGGTATTGGCTCTGGTAGAAAGAGTGTTACCGGTTCTGGCAGCGGTGAGCTTGGCAATGGCTCCGATATCTCCGGCATGAAGCTCCTTGATCTCTGTGGCTTTCGACCCGCAGAGTATATAAAGCTTTGACACTTTTTCCTCTATATCTTTATCCTTGTTATAGATCACATCATCGGCTTTGAATACACCACTCATTACTTTGATGAGTGAGTACTTTCCGATAAAAGGATCCACTATGGTCTTCCATATATAAGCACTCTTTGGCTTGGAGAAATCATAATCGGCCTGGAATATCTCATTGGTCTTAAGAGATACACCTGCAGCCTTTCTGATGGTAGGCGGCGGGCAAAGCTTAACAATATCATCCATAAGTGCGAATGTTCCCTGACAAAGCAGATTGGAACCCATGGATATAGGATATATCTCATTATTGTTAACACTGATCCTCAATGCGGCACGTACTTCATCTTCGGAGAAAGTCTCTCCGGCAAAGTATCTGTCCATCATATCCTCGCTGGTCTCGGCAACCGCTTCCATAAGTGTATCGTGATATTTTTCGAGATATTCTTTTGCATAATCAGGCATCTCACATTCCTGAACATCTTTGCCTACCCACTTTTGTGCCTTCCCTGAAATGACATTAACGTAACCCACAAATTTCTCATTTTCCCTGATAGGGAAATGAAGAGGTGCTATCTTCTTTCCGTATTTTTCCGTAAGGTCCTCAACGACCTTTCTGAAGGATGCATTATCCAGATCCATATCCGTAACATAGAACATTCTTGGAAGTCCGAACTTCTCGCAAAGATCCCATGCCTTCTCGGTGCCTACTTCTATTCCCGCCTTACCGGATACAACTATTATTGCAGCTCCCGCCGCAGAACATGCTTCTTCGGCTTCACCCACAAAATCAAACATTCCCGGAGCATCCATGAGATTGATCTTGGCGCCTTCCCATTCAAGAGGGATCAGACTCGTTGTAAGAGAGATCTTTCTCTTCTGCTCTTCCTTGGTGAAATCAGAAATGGTGCTTCCGTCCTCGACGCTGCCCATACGATTGGTCAGTCCGGCAAGATAAGCCATGGACTCAGCCAATGAAGTCTTACCGGCACCACTGTGGCCAAGTAAAACAACGTTTCGGATCTTGTCTGTCGTATAAACGTTCATGTTCTGTCCTCCTCGGGTATAGTTTTGCAGATTTGTTAATTATGACAATATGATCAGGCTTCCTGCATTAAGTCCTTGTTAATTTTAACAGATAATCCTCCCTTTCTCAAGAATTATATGTGCATTTTCTTCAAACTTCCGGATTTGATTACACTTTTTAAATGCTACAGCCCCGGATAAAAAATCCATAAAAAAACCGGGAAGATCATGTCTTCCCGGAAAAGCGCTTTTTAATACCAAACAGGGCATTTTTAGCTGCATTCTTTACATTTTCTCTTTTTTCTGCCTGTTCGGCACTCTTCCTGTCCTTAACGATCCGGTAATCCGGCAGCCTCAGTCGCTCAAGCAGTTCATCAAATCTGTCACCGTATTCCGAACTGAATATCAGTTCAACAGTCTTATCTTCGGAAAGTATCCTGATGAATCTGAAATCCTTTTGGAGATAGAGATCTCTTTTATAATAATTCAGCGAATCGATGGTTATCTCATCAGGTTTCTTAAACATATGTGACCTGATAAGACATATCCCGGGATTTTTATCAGCTAGCCAGAGCAATTCACGCTTCTTAACAATCTTTCCGTGTACTCTCATTGAGAATACCGGCAAAGCCATTGTGATATCCGGATATGTCTTCGATACGGATTTGGGGAGTTTCTTATGAATAAGCTTCGAAGGTTCTTTTTTGCCGAATATCTTCTTAAGCAGCGGACTCGCATATATATGAGTGTAATAGATACTGAGTCTCGTAAGATATTTAAAGAGGAAAAAGCAAGCTACAAGTATCAGTAAGCTTAATACCAGACTTATAACCGGGGCAAATATCTGAAGTAATATCAGAAAGAAATGAAGAATGCCCTTTCCGATCTGACCTATAACCCCTGTTCCGGGTGCCGGAGCCATAGTAAGGATAAACTCAACAGCATCCATGCATGTATGAACTATCATATAGATCAGAACATTTATCACTGCGCAGATGACCGCGATGATGATAAGCGCTGCATAAGTCCCCGCCGTAACATAATTCTTCTCTTTTCCGGCAGCCTCAACAACCTGTGAACTTGCTACAGGAAGAAGCGATAAAGCAACAACGGTAATATATCCAAGGATCTCTTCTATCTTGTCCAAAGATACTTCAGAAACGGCTTTGGCAGCAGCTATAGACCTCAATACATACAGAGTTACCGTGATAAGAACAAGCACCACAGCCGCTGTAGGATTGGCAATAGGCAGAGTCTTTGCCGTGCGTATAAAAGGTACTTTATCCAGAAAAGCCGCTGTCTTTTCAAGCCACTCCGTTCCATCAAAGTATATCTCACTGTTTTCAACTGTCCCCATTACGGAAAGGGCTGCCAAAGTAGCCGTCGGATTGACCGACTGTGTTACCGCTGTCGAAAACATCCCCGCATAATATTCGGCATTGGATGCAAGAGTGCTGTTAACGGTCATTTCAACATCATCGGAAGAATGAACGAAATGCATATCTGCAAATACCGTTGCAGTAACCATAACGATAAATACAGCTAAGTACATCAATACCTTATCCCTGATATCATCATATCTGTCTTTATTTCTTTTTTTCATAATTTCCCTCAAATCACTTTATTAAGTCTGTCATTCTAAGCTGAAGCCCAATTCGTCATAGGTAAGTAAAACTTCTATAAAGCCGGATGCATACGGTCCCATATCATACGGAAAATAATACAGATAAACCCCGTCTTCCGTAAACTCAAAGTTTTCCTTGTTCATATCTGCCTCTTCATAGGCCTTTTCATATAAAGATTCCTCGTCGGATGGGAAATAAGGCGTATCCGTCTCATCGTATGAATTATAATCTTCCAGCGTCTTTTCGGCTACCAGTTTTTTATAATCTTCTTGCGTCCCCCCGTAAAGATCAGCAAAAGTAACCTGCTTACCTGTTTTCAGATCAAAAAGCACCTGGCTTCTGTCAGGATACCCGTGAGCCCCTCCGCCATACCAGTATCCGCCGAAATCAACATATAAATAATCTTTACCGATAAGTCCCACATCGGAAATGTAAACATCATCAGTCTCACAATACTGCTCGGGATATTCCTGATGATATTCACATATGTCATCCTCGATCACCGGATCCGTATCATGATAAGCAACCTCACTCTCAAACAATTCATCAAGTCTGCCATTAACAGCATCTGCATTTTTGAAAGAATCATCCAGAATGAATTTCTCAATGTAATACTTTTCCACAGGTATCCCGCAACCGGGGCAGAATTTTGTGTCGGAAGCATATTCGATCCTTCCGAATTCAAATGTATGGATCTCATCAACAACGATCCCGGTATCCTTTATTTCACAGGTATCAGGATCAGCGCTCACCCAATTGATACTCTTATCGACAACTTTCATGAAATAAGCTTTCCCGTCAATTATCCTGAAGCAGTCTGCAACGGAGGGTATCTGAGTTCCCGGGACAGGCTCTTGCGTGAAAAATAAGGTTGTCTTATCATTTTTGCAATCATAATAATATACGTTTATGACAGGATGACCGTATTCCGTATTATCACAAACACTATAATAGACCCTTCCGTCCAGATACGTAATGAACCTGTATATATCATCTCCCGGATCCGGCCGGATCATCTTATCAGCTTTCACATCATATACACTTAAAGAATAATTGATATAATCATCATCATATTCTCCGCAAATGATATAATCTTCATCATAAGCTTCGATCAAAGCCGACTGATCGATGGTATCAAGATTTTTGATATTTCCGTCCGGTGTGATCATCTCAATCCCCGAATCATTATTACCTAACAGAAAGCCTGCATTATCTAGAGCTCTGGTATAGGAGCAATACCTTTTTTCATAGCAGCCGTCCGTAAGTAACGATGCTCCCTGTATTCCGAATTCAGCGAAATCTTTATCAAACAGATCTGCATATTTTCCGGTCACTTCATTAAAGAGCAGGCTGTCCTTGCTTTTTTCAAATACTTTTTCATCATATGATCCCGAATTTGCAATATCGATATAAAGCTTACCGTTGTAGTAATCCAGCCTTTCCATATGCCAGTCGGGATCGGTTTTATAGATTTCCGTATATTCTTCCGTAACAGGATCCATGCCATAAAAAGTTGTATTCGCTCCGTTATCGGAATAAGTTGTGGCAGCAAAAAATAAGATACCGTCTCCATAACATTCAAAGCTATTATAATTTTGCCCGTTTTTTTCAGATAAAGTCTCTGATAATTTTTCTATATCATATGAAGCGATCTCATTCCCATCGTCGTCGATCACAAAACATCTCCTGCCATAATAATACAGCCAGTCATCGGATCCGGCAGCAGGTGCTTTAACGGTATCAGTCGGAGTATCCGTCGGATCATCCGCTTCTTTCTCATCATCCGTATACTTTCTGTCATCTTTATCTTCATCCGCTTCATTCCCGTTATCCCCGGAAAATATAGAAGAACAGGATGTGAGAGCCATAGCCATAGTCGAAATGATCAATATTCCCAATAAACGTTTTTTCATACTGTTCCTCCGCAAAAAGAAATCCCGATCCGGATCTCTGTGAGTTGATATACACAAATGTCCTCGTCTCAACTATTTTAACATAATATGATAAGTGTAAAAAAATACTTCCAAAAAAGCCCTATACAGGTGTCAAATCCCATTGTTTATGATAAACTAAAGCCTATGGCTAAAAAAGAAAACAAGACAAATGCGATGCGTAAGCTCGACACATTAAAGATACCTTATGAGATGCACACTTATGAGTGTGACGAATTCATAGACGGCGGACAGATCGCTGATATGCTGGGGCTTGACCACCATCTTGTATACAAGACGCTGGTGACCAAAGGACACAGCGGAGATCATTATGTATTTGTCCTCCCCATCGACGCCGAACTTGATATGAAAAAAGCAGCGAAGAGCGTTGGCGAAAAAAATGTTGAGATGATCCACGTAAAGGACATCAATAATATAACCGGATATATCAGAGGCGGATGCACTGCCATAGGGATGAAAAAGCAGTTCGTCACAAGGATATCCGAAACTGCATTATCCCTTGACCGGATGATAGTCAGCGGTGGCAGACTCGGCATGCAGCTTGAGCTTTCTCCTTCCGATCTGGCAAAAGCATCAGGCGCGGAATTTGCAGACATTATTCAATAAATCGTTAGGATAAAACAATGTCAGAATCTTCAACTCAAAATTTTCCTTTCCAAAAATTCCATTTTATCGGTCTGGGCCTTATCGGCGGTTCCATCGCCAAAGCTGTCAGAAAAACACAGCCGGACGCAGTGATCAACGTTTATGCAAGACACCCTGAGAAATTATGCCACGCGCTTTCCGATAAAGTAGTAAACAGAGTAAATGGCAGTATCACTGATATCGATAAAGATACCGATGTTATATTTCTCTGTGCCCCTACAGGTGCAAACATCAAAAATCTGGAGAATATCAAAAAATACATTTCCGGTATCAATCCCCATGTCCTTATTACCGATGTTGGAAGTGTTAAGGGAGATATCCAAAATGCTGTTGATGATATGGGATTATCAGCCTCTTTCTTAGGCGGCCACCCCATGACCGGAAAAGAGAAAACCGGATATGAAAGTGCAGATGCAGCCATTCTTGAAAATGCATATTATATATTGACGCCATCCAAGGAAACCGGGGCCGAATTCACCGAAAGATTTTCGGAATTTGTAAAACAGATCCACTCTATCCCTCTTTGTGCGGCACCTAAAGAACACGATTTTGCGACAGCAGCCATTAGCCACCTGCCGCATCTGATCGCCGCATCCCTGGTCAAAACAGTGAAGGATCACGACAGTTCCGATGAATTCATGAAGACCATTGCAGCCGGAGGATTTAAGGATATCACACGTATCGCTTCTTCCGACCCTTCAATGTGGGAAAATATCTGCAGAAGCAATACGGAAAATATCAGAGTATTATTACGCGATTACATCCGTGAACTTGAAAAAACCGACGCAGTACTTGCATCAGGTGACTTTGATAAGATCAATGAACTTTTTAAAGAAAGCGGGGCTTACAGAGCTTCGATGCCGGAGAAAGGTCGTGGACCTATCCCGCCCATATTCCGCATTTATGTGGATATCCCGGACGAAAGCGGTGCTATCGCAGGGATCGCTACACTGCTTGCAAAATATGATATCAGCATCATGAACACCGGCATCACTCATAACAGAGAACAGGCAGAGGGAGCCCTTTATATCGAATTCTATGACGAGAATGCCATGAATAAGGCTATCCCTATTGTTAAAGAAGCAGGATATAAACTGATCTTCTGATCACCGGTTCAGACAAACCGATATATCGAAGACCGTATCCACACGGAGGTAAATACTTGAAAACCGTTATTCAAAAAACATCCCCTTTAAAAGGCACCATCACGGTTCCCGGAGATAAATCCATATCACACCGCAGTATAATGTTCGGAGCTTTGGCGGAAGGTGTTACAAGAGTCACCAATTTCCTCATGGCAGATGACTGCCTTTCAACCATATCCGTATTCAGAAAGATGGGTATCACCATCGATGTATCAGACAAAGAGATCCTGGTACACGGCAAGGGTCTTCACGGGCTCTCAAAACCCGATGAAACTCTGTATACGGGAAACTCGGGAACGACCACAAGACTTATTTCCGGAATACTTGCGGCACAGGATTTTGAATGCAGGCTGACAGGTGACGCTTCCATAGAAAAACGCCCCATGAAAAGGATCATGACTCCCCTTTCCATGATGGGTGCTGATATAGTCAGCGAAAAGGATAACGGATGTGTGCCTCTTATCATCAAAGGAAAAAAACTGCACGCTATTGATTACTCTTCACCCGTTGCATCAGCACAGGTTAAATCGTCAGTTTTATTGGCCGGTCTTTATGCAGACGGGATCACTTCCGTTACGGAACCGGCATTATCCAGAAACCATACGGAAGTAATGCTCAAAGGCTTCGGGGCGGATGTGACTTCAAACGGACTCACAGCCAGCATTAAACCTGCATCCAACCTGTATGCATGTGATATAGATGTTCCTTCGGATATATCCTCTGCGGCATATTTTATCGTTGCAGCTCTCCTTGTTCCCGGTTCGGAACTCCTTATAAAAAATGTCGGGATCAATCCCACACGTGCCGGTATCATAGAAATTGTTAAAAATATGGGCGGAAAGATCAAGCTCCAAAATGAACGTATATCCGGCGGTGAGAAGACTGCAGATATTTATGTTGAATACAGCAGAGACTGTTTAAAGGGCACAACCGTAAGCGGAGATATAATACCTGCCCTCATCGATGAGATCCCCGTTATCGCTATACTTGCCGCATATGCGTCCGGAACCACTACCATCAAAGACGCCGCAGAACTCCACGTTAAGGAATGCGACAGGATCGATGCTATGGATAATAATCTGAAGATCCTGGGTGCTGATATCACAGCCACGGATGATGGCATGATAATAAAGGGCAACGGACATTTAAACGGCGGTACCATAAAGAGTTACAATGACCACCGTATATCCATGAGTTTTGCCATAGCAGGTCTCATATCCGATTCTCCTGTGACCATCGATGACGAAAAATGCGTAAGCATCTCCTATCCCACATTCTTCTCAACTTTAGAGAGTTTGTAAGCACGTTTTTCTCAATTATCAATACAAAAAGCTGACAGGTCCAAAGGCATGTCAGCTTTTTTAATGAGAAATATCAGCTCTAAAAAGCCACGGTACCTCCTGCCGGAGCGAAGACATCTTTATCATCATAAGTAAACCAGAGGTCTGTAGCCGAGGGATTTATGCATTTCTTCATGTCAGTATCAAATATAAGTCTTCCGAATGCATCACAATAATCATAGATCTCTATATTTGTCGCATACCATATATCATCTCTTCCACCCACTGTGGCTGAGAAATTTTCCAATACTTCCCAGTTATCGTTAGCTTCGAATTCATAGCTGTGACCCCAAAGATAAAAAAGCATGGGATGCCAGCTGTTCTTTGCTTCGGTAAATCTCCTGACCAGATCCATGAGCATCGGATCGTCATGATGACATGTGGCCGGAAGTCTGAGCCAGTCTTTCGGGATAAAAAAATCATGAGATGAGTTTACTGTTCTTGCATATACCATTCCGCAAGCTCTTAATATCTCAACACAATCATCATCATAAGCTCCGTAAGGATAAGCAAAGCCTCTGATAACATTGCCGAATATATCTTCAAGAGTCTTTCTGTCCTTTATGACCTCCCGGGTAGCAAGATTGCCCGGCAGCCCCACCAGTGCCGCATGGGTATAAGCATGCGCCGCGATCTCCCATCCGCTGTCTTTATAAGTATTTTTCAATCTCTCAAGAGGCATACGTCTGTGGATAGTTCCCGCTTCATATTTCACATTTTCATCGGGGAAGCAACCGCTGTTTATATTAAAAGTCCCCTTCAGGCCGTATTTTGCCGTTATCTCAAGGAGTTTCTCATCCTGTTCCACCCCATCATCGTAACTCAATGTAAGAGCCTTTGGCTTCCCTTTGGGAAACCTCATTATCAGATTAGCCATATTTCTTCCTTTCAAATTTCTGTATAATTTCTTTTAAATATCTTTTAAAAATCTTACAGGTACCTTTTAAAACCAAAAACCACAAGGAATCCCCCGTGGCTTTGAATATCTTCGGTATTAATGTTTTAACATGATACCTGCTCCAAAGGCATTGGGGCCGGTATGACAGGCGATAGAAAGGGATAAGGGATCATACATGATGTCATATCCGGGGAAAGCCTTTGTAACTTCAAGGCGCCAGCTTTCGGCATCAGCCTGATCAACAAAGGATCCGGCTCCCATTATCCAAATATCTTTATCATCATGATCTGCAAATTTATTCTCCCTGTCATGCTTTATCATATCGATAAGCGACTGCCTTGCCTTGGCTGTTCCTCTTACTTTGGCAACAGCTTCAAAGGTATCTCCGTCGGAGTAAAGGACAGGTTTTATGGATAGAATATCTCCTATCAGCGCTGTAGCCGGAGTTATCCTTCCGGTCTTCTTAAAAAACTTAAGAGTCTCAACCGTCAGATAAATACTTGAATTCTTTGCATCTTCTTCCAATGCCTGCTTTATCTCAAGAGCGCTCTTCCCCTCAGCCGCAAGCTTCACAGCATGATCCACCGCACCTCTTAAAGTCACTGAAATACGATGGTTGTCTGCAACACACACTCTTCCCTCATATTCATCCGACAGGGCCAAGGCTGTATTGCATGAACCGGACAATCCGGAAGACATGGGAATATAAATAAGCTCATCAGCATTCTGAAGAGCCACATCCCATATATCAAAAAGTGACGCAGGAGACGGTTGTGAAGACCCGGTTTCTCTTCCTGAGATCAAAGCATCATAGAAATCACCGGGTTTGAGATTTTCATTTTCAAAGAATGTATGTCCTTCAATAATGATCGGCATCGGAACTACATGAATACCGAGCGCTCTTGCTTCAGGCCCAAAGATTCCACTGTTTGAATCCGTTACTACAGCGGTTTTCATTCGACGGTCCTTTCAGCTGTTAAAATCGCAATCATTAAATTCGGAATAAATACTGATACGGTTGGTATCTGTCTCGGTCATACCGATAAAGATACTTCCGTAAGAATAATCATTTTCGTTCTTCTGAACTCTGACAATCTGGATAAATGCATGTATGGTCTCTTTGGTCCATATGGTCAGATAACATTCATATACTTCGCCTATGGAAAGCTGCTCGGAGCACTTAAAGCCGATACCGCTCTTGGATACATTGATAAGTTCGATGGAAAGACCTGTCGAAACTTCGGCGGAATCATCATTGCAGAGTCGCTTAACTATAAGATTGCATTCAAGATCGATCCTTTTATTTTTTCTCTTTTCTTCCATAGCACCATACCCATGCATTGTTAACATAAAGAAATCAATACAATTTTAGCATTATAACATACCCATAGCAAGTATCAGCTGATAAACATCGCATCTCCGAAGGAGAAGAAACGATACTTTTCCCTGACAGCCTCCTCATATGCTGAAAGGATATTCTTCCTGCCGGCCAATGCGGACACAAGCATCAACAAGGTTGATTCAGGCAAATGAAAATTGGTGATAAGGGCATCCGCCGCTTTGAACCTGTACCCCGGATAAATGAATATATCTGTATCCCTGCAGCCTGCATGAACAATGCCCTCATCATCCGTCAGACTCTCAAGGGTCCGTACCGAAGTCGTGCCGACGCAGATTATCCTGCCGCCTGCAGCCCTTGCGGCATTGATCTCATCAGCCGCCGCTTTGTCTATCCTGCAAAATTCTGTATGCATATGATGATCAAGTATATTTTCTTCCTTAACCGGTCTGAAGGTCCCCAGTCCCACATGAAGAGTCACATAGACCTCATGAACTCCCATGGCGGATATTTTATCAAGCAGTTCTCTTGTAAAATGAAGACCTGCTGTAGGCGCTGCCGCCGAACCTTCTTCCTTGGAATAAACAGTCTGATATCTTTCCCTGTCCTGAAGCTTATGATGTATATAGGGCGGAAGCGGCATCTCCCCGAGTTTATCCAGTATCTCTTCAAAGATCCCCTTAAATTCAAACCGTATCTTTCGGTTACCCTCTTCAAGGATATCTTCAACCGTTCCTGTCATGATCCCGTCCCCGAAATCGATAACCGTGCCGGGTCTGGCCTTTTTTCCGGGACGCACAAGCACTTCCCAGCAGGAATCTTCCAGACGCTTTAAAAGAAGCACTTCGATCATCGCCCCGGTATCTTTTTTAACTCCGTAAAGTCTTGCCGGCAAAACCCTGGTATTATTCAGCACAAGGCAATCTCCCGGCTTAAGGAAATCAGGCAGTTCGTAAAAATGATGATGACTCACCGCACCGCTTTCCTTATCCAGGCACATAAGCCTGGAAGAAGATCTGTCGCTTAAGGGGTCCTGAGCGATAAGCTCTTCCGGGAGATCGTAGAAATAATCAGATTTTTTTAAAATTTCATTATCCGTATTTGTCATTACAATATTCTTAACGATTAAATGCTTTATCTATACCTTTAAGGAACGCTATATAACCACGATAAGCCTCATAAAGATCAGCCTTGCTTATTGCCTCATGAGGCGCATGCATATTGAGCACAGGTACACCTGCATCAATAACATTCATTGCATATAATGCCATGATATAAGCTATGGTTCCGCCGCCCCCTGCATCTACTGCGCCAAGCTCGCAAAACTGATACTGTGCATCCTCATCATCCATAACTTTACGGATCGCGGCAAGATATTCCGCATTGGCATCATTTGATCCTGATTTGCCTCTTGAACCGGTAAACTTATTAAAAGCAAAACCTTTACCCATATAGGCAACATTCTTCTTATCAAATTTAGATGCATAGGAAGGATCGAAACCCGCAGTTACATCAGAGCTTAACATGAATGAGTTGGCAAGTGCCCTCCGAAGAGCAAGCTCCGAATAGCATCCTGCAGCATTCATGAGTTCAGCCAGACAGTTTTCAAAATATCTCGACTGCATTCCCGTTGCGCCGACAGAACCTATCTCCTCTTTATCCACAAGAATACAGCATCCTGTAAATTCGGGATCCTTCACATCGATGAGAGCCTTGTAGGAAGGATATGCGCAGACTCTGTCGTCATGACCGTATCCGAGTATCAGGCTCCTGTCAAAGCCTGCATCACGAGCTTTTCCGGCAGGAACGACTTCTATCTCGGCGCTTAAGAAATCTTCCTCCTCAATACCGTAATACTCCTTTAATATAGCAAGAACATTTGACTTTACGGCATCTTTGGCATCATTCTTCTCATCAGCAGCCTTTGCGGTTTTTGCGCCCTTTTTTGCAGGCTCGATCTTAAGAGGCATATTGCCTACTATGACATCAAGCGCTTCGCCCTCGATGACCTTGGCTGCTTTCTTCTCCATCTGTTCCGAAGCAAGGTGTATAAGAAGATCGGATACGAAGAATACGGGATCGTCTTCATCCTCTCCTATATTTACGATCACTGAAGTACCGTCCTTCTTTGCGATCACTCCGTGAAGAGCAAGAGGAACCGTTACCCATTGATACTTCTTGATACCGCCGTAATAATGTGTATCAAGATAAGCCATACCGCCGTCTTCGTAAAGAGGATTCTGCTTTACATCAAGCCTGGGAGAATCGATATGCGCTCCAAGTATGGCCATTCCGTTTTCCAATGACTTCTTTCCGATCCTGAATAATATGATACCCTTATTCATGTTGCAGAAGTATACTTTATCTCCCGCTTTAAGCTTCCGTCGGCTCTTAACTGCCTTGGAAAATTCAATAAACCCCTGTTTTTCTATATCATTTATGACATATTCAACAGCCTCTCTTTCGGTTTTGCAGCTGCTCAAAAATGCTTTGTATCCCTCTGCAAAAGCAAAAGCTTTCTTCCTGTCTGCTTCAGTATATTTTTCCCAAACAGATTTATTTTCCATTTCAACCAATACCTCCACCAATGCCTGTATTAAGATCTCAGTTCAATGTTCATGCTCTGCAGACCGTTTAATATCTTCTTCATTGAAGCACCTACTTCATCATCCGAAAGTGTCTTCTCCATGTCTCTGAATGATAATGAGTAAGCGATGGACTTGCAGCCTTCCTTAACCTGATCACCTTCGTAAAGATCGAAGAGTTTTACGCTCTCAAGGATCTTGCCGCCGCGCTGTCTGATCATCTTCTCGATATCTCCTGCCTGTACTTCCTTCGGTACCACCATGGACAGATCTCTGGTCACTGCAGGGAATTTGGCGATTCCGGTATACTTTCTGGCAAAGCTTGTAAGAGGAACGATAGCAGGCATATCAAGCACTGCAACATATACACGACCCTTCATATCGTAATTTGATACTACCATGGGATGAACTTCTCCAAGGAATCCGATCTTAACCTCTTCATAGGAGATGGAAGCCTGACGTCCGGGGTGAAGGAATGAGAGACCTGACTTTGCATCGTACTCGGGTCTCTTCTTCATACCTACGGATAACAGGAATTCCTCGATAACGCCCTTGAGTGAATAGAAGTCCCCTTCACCATAGAAACCAAGTGTAAGCTGCATTCTCTCATCCGGAAGTTCTGTAAGAGGAAGCGACTTGGGAACATAGATATTACCAAGTTCATATAATCTTACATCTTTATTTCTTCGGTTATAGTTAACGGACAGGCTGGTAAGCATACCGTTAAGTGTAGTGGTCCTCATTATGGAAAAATCTTCACCCAGAGGATTGGATATTGTGATTGCCTGACGCATGGGATCAGCTCCATCAATAAGAAGCTTATCAAATACTTTCGGGCTTTCGAATGAATAGCACATAGCCTGTGAGAAGCCGCAGTACTCTGCGATATCACGTGCTTTAGCCTCTATCCTCATGGGATATGAGAGCTTACCTTCCATTCCTTCTCCGCCGGGAAGAGTTGTGGGGATCTTGTCATAGCCATAGAATCTTGCCACTTCCTCCGCGATATCCGCCTGACCTAAGAGATCCTGACGGAATGAAGGGATATGGAGCTTATTGGTTTTCTCATCATATGTAAGATCGATCTTCTTAAAGATCTCAAGCATCCTCTCGGAAGAGATATCCGTACCAAGGAGTCTGTTGTACTTCTCCGGCTTGAATTCCAGCTCGACTTCATCTTTTAAAGGAGCACATACATCGATCATTCCGCCTACAACTTCACCTGCTCCGAGCTCTTCAATGAGGGCACATGCACGGTTGATGGCTTCAGGTGCATTTCTGGGATCAAGTCCCTTCTCAAACTTTCCTGAAGCATCAGTACGAAGACCGAGACGCTTTGCAGACTTTCTGATATTGGGGCCGTTAAATGTAGCAGCCTCAAAAAGCATTGTATGAACATCATCGGTGATCTTGGAATTCTCACCACCCATGATACCTGCTATACCGATAGCCTTATCAGCATCACATATCATAAGGATATCCTTATCAAGTGTTCTCTCCTGACCGTCAAGAGTCACGAACTTGTCGCCATCGGCAGCACGCTTAACAACGATCTTGTTGCCGGATACCTTATCCAGATCGAAAGCATGCATAGGCTGGCCATACTCTTCCATAACATAGTTGGTGATATCAACGATGTTGTTGATGGGACGTATACCGCTTGCTGCCAGTCTCTGTCTCATCCACTTGGGGCTGGGTCCGATCTTGATGTTCTTTACCATTCTTGCACAGTATCTGGGGCAAAGATCAGCATCCTTAACTTCAACCTTCACTATATCATTGATATCTTCGGAATTGCCTGTCTCCTTAACAACAGGAGGATTAAACGGCTTGTCGAAAGTAGCGGCAGCTTCTCTTGCGATACCGATGATCGAATAGCAATCTACTCTGTTTGATGTGATCTCATATTCAAATACTGTATCGTGAAGTCCGAGAGCTTCGATAGCATCATCCCCGGGCTTTACATCATCTTTATCGAAGATATAGATACCGTACTCCGGTGCTTCGGGATAAAAGTTCCTGTCAGAGCCAAGCTCCTCAATGGAACACATCATACCGTAAGAATCAACGCCGCGAAGCTTTCCGTTCTTTATCTCTATTCCGTCTTCGGGAAGAGGACCGCCATCGTGGCCTCCTGCGACTTTTCCGCCATCCAGGACTACGGGAACCAGATCCCCCTCGCTGACATTGGGCGCGCCTGTAACGATCTGAAGCTTTTCGGTTCCTACATCAACCTGACAGATGATAAGCTTATCCGCATCGGGATGTTTCTCAATGCTGAGTATCTTACCTACAACGATCTTTGCAAGATTCTTGTCAAGTCTTGTAAAACCTTCAACCTTGGTACCCGAAAGCGTCATTCTGTCGAAATATTCCTGATCGGTACATTCAAGTCCGGGTACATATGCTTTTATCCATGATAATGCTGAATTCATTTTTTTACCTCCACGAAGAGAAATCATGAAGATGATCTCTCTGAGCTAACGTTTACATCAATGCAGTCTCATCAGAACTGTGACAGGAATCTGTCATCATTCTCATACATCAGTCTCATATCATCGATCTCGTACTTAAGAAGAGCGATACGCTCAAGTCCGACACCGAATGCAAATCCTACATACTCTTCAGGATCGATACCTCTCATCTCAAGGACATGAGGGTGAACCATTCCGCAGCCCAGGATCTCTATCCAGCCTGATCCCTTACAGAATCTGCATCCCTTGCCGCCGCACTTAAAGCAGCTTACGTCCATTTCGGCAGAAGGCTCCGTGAAAGGGAAATGATGAGGTCTGAACTTAACCTTTGTATCCTCACCGAATAACTGCTTTGCAAATGAATCAAGCGTTCCCTTAAGATCTGCAAATGTAACATGCTTATCAACCACAAGCCCCTCTATCTGATGGAAGCAGGGTGAATGTGTAGCATCCACTTCATCCGAACGGAACACTCTTCCCGGTGCGATCATTCTGATGGGAAGTCTTCCCTTTTCCATCTCATGGATCTGTACGGATGATGTCTGTGTTCTGAGAAGTATATCCCCGTTGATATAGAACGTATCCTGCTCATCTTTAGCGGGATGATCGGCAGGAATATTAAGGGCTTCGAAGTTATAATAATCCTTTTCTACTTCCGGACCGCTTACTACTTCATATCCAAGTCCGATAAAGATCCTCTCAACCTCTTCAAGAGCGATGGTATTGGGATGTCTGTGTCCCATCCTGGGCATATTTGCGGGAAGGGTAACGTCAATGACTTCCTTCTTCATCTTCTCATTCATTGCAGCCGCTTCGAATTTTCTGCGGCTTTCTTCAAGCATATTCTCGATCTGAGTGCGGGCTTCGTTTACCAATGCACCGATCTTGGGACGATCCTCTGCAGCAACGTCCTTCATAGACTTAAGGACAGCAGTGAGCTCACCCTTTTTACCGAGATAAGCTACTTTAATGTCATTAAGCTTATCAAGAGTCTCGCTCTCCTTGATCTTCTTAAAAGCTTCTTCTTTGATCTGTTCAAGTTTTTCTTTCATACTCTTTCCTTTCCCTATGTTTTGATAGCAATAAAAAACGGATGGCTAAAAAGCCATCCGGGGACGAAATGTTTATCCGCGATACCACCCTGGTTCCCGATCTTACAGATCGGACGCCTCTATCCATTTAACGCATGGTAACGTGCAGACTTACTGTTATTAAAGAAATATTTCAGCCTGCAGGCTCCGGTGTGAATTTCAGATCTGATAATGTCTGGCGACTCTCAGCCGACGATCGCCTTCTCTGTGACAAGACCGGATATATATCCGGAAACATCTCTTACTGTGCACCATCACAGCTTTTACTTATAAACTTTTACTATAATAGCATTTTAACCTTTAAAGTCAAGCCATCATTTATTTCTGTTCCTGATCACAGGCAGATGTTCTCTTCCTTTTTGGGCTATCTTACTGAAGACCGGTCTGAAATAAAGATTTATCTGCGCTCCGATAAATATTATATACATGCAGGAATAAAGCCAGAACATAGCTATAATAATGGCAGCAAATGATCCGTAGAGTGCAAATCCGTGAAACCTGTTTATATATGCGGAAAAAGCAAAAGACAATCCCGACCAGCATACGCTTACGAATAATGCCCCCGGAAACTGTTCCCTGTATCTTAATTTAACACTGGGCAGGATTGTATAGAGAACCTGAAATATCAATGTAAGTATCGCCCATACAAATGCAAATCTGAAATGAAGCAGCACCCTGATGACAATATGAAAATCAGGGATATATGTCACAAGTAACTCATTTATCCTGGTTCCAAGGACAAGAATGACCAGAGAAAATATGATCATAAATATAAAGATGACAGTATAAAAACTGCTCTTTATCCTGAGTACTATCCAGTTTCTCTTCTCGATAACGCCATGAACCGCATTTAATCCGTTTATTAGAGCAAAGACCCCCTTGCCAGCGATCCAGAGCATGATAAGAGCAGACAAAGAGATGGCAGCTGCCGAACCGCCCGAGAATTCATGGGCAACTTCGGTGATCAGAGTCGCAAAATCCTTCGGTACAAGCTGAACACCTATCTCCTCCACCAGTTCAAAAGAAACTCTGGTATAAGGAAGGATACTGCAAAACAGAACTACAATGGGAATAAGTGAGAGAAACATAAAAAACGCTGCAGCGGCAGCGAATGAAGATGTATTATTCTCTTTCAATGCCCGCATGAAGCCGCGGATATCCTTGAACAGTCTTATCATAACCACGTCCCTATAGGCAGATCAATCAAAAACCGAATGTCCAGTCTCCCTCTTTGACTCCTAGACATGTCTAGGTGGGCAACCGCAGCATCAACGTCTGCCTTCCCTGAAATACTTGCCGGGGCATGACATCGGCCGAGCAATTTAGGAATCCCGTTTAAAGTAATGTAGGCTCAAAAAACAGAAGACCTTAAGTTGACATCCGGTAACTATATTATATCCGAAAAACGCTTTCATTACAAGTAATTGAAGGTTTTAAAAATAATACAGCCGGGCATTGCTGCCCGGCTGTATGAGATCAAACTTATCAGATTCCCATAAGTTTTTCTTTGTAGTTGTTGTACTCGTCAAGTGAGATGATACCGGCTTCGCTGATATTCTTAAGCAGGTTTGCCTTCTCCTTGAATTCTGTCATATCCTTGTAAGGAGCAAAGATGTCCTTGATAACTTCCTGCTTCTTTGTCTCGAACTCTTCGTTTGAGGAAAGCTTGCAATCTCTAGCAACAAGGAGAAGCTTCATTCTGGATACAACATCCGGATTCTCGATGATTCCCTTTAAGATCTCGAGCTTCTTGTCGTGATATGCCATCTCTGTGAGCCATGTCTTATCGCGGAGCATTACTACTCTCTCGATCTTGTTCTGGAGTGAGAACTCATCACCTGCGGGAAGTGCCATTACATCAGCGATAAGCGTCTGCTGCTTCTGCTGGTATTCCTGCTGTGAAGCTGCGCCTGCAACCACCATTGCCGGCCATCTTGAAAGCTTCATCTCGAGAACATCCATTGAATCGGATGTTGAAGGGCTTAACATCTCCTTAAGCTCGCTTACATCAGACTGGTACTCTTCCTTTGTAACAAGCTCTGCATCGATAAGGATGGGAAGCTTCTGAAGCTTAAGAGTAAAGTCATCATTGTTATCCATCTCATCATACTGAACGCTTGCAAGGAGCTGATCCTTACCGTTATCGAACTCTTCCTGGGAAACGATACCGCTGATAAGGATAATGGGAAGCTTGGCTGTATTGCTGCGGAACTTGGAAAGATCACGGATCGAAGGATCAAATGCCTCTCTTACAAGTGCATCACGGCTGGTCTCGTACTCAGCATCACTGAGGAGATGAGACTCATGCATTGTGATAACCTTGCTGATCTGGTCGTAGTACTCACCCATGCCTCTCTCTTCGCAGATAAGCTTAAGGGTCTTATCCTTGTATTCTGTCTCGGAGATCATTCCTGACTCATGCAGGATCTCAAGCTTCTGTCTCTTTTCTTCATAAGATTCCTTGCTCTTAGCGGGGGCAGCTGCCTTAACGGGTGTCTTAGGCGCAGATGATGCTGTTCTGGACGGTGTATATGCAGGAACTACGGGTGTAGTTGCTGCAGGCGCAGGTGCTGCTGCGGGAGCCGGTGCTGCTACAGGTGCAGGTGCGGGTGCCGGTGCCGGAGCGGGTGCAGGTGCTGCCGCAGGTGCGGGTGCAGGTGCGGGCGCAGGTGCTGCTGCAGGACGTGAAGGTGCGGGCTTCGGAGCGGGTCTTGCTGCTGCAGGTGCAGGTGCGGGTGCAGGTGCTGCTGCAGATTTTGACTTGGAATCTCCGGACATTCCGCCGGCATTCTTGGAGATCTCAGTGAGTCTCTCAATAGCCTTGTCCATATCCTTAAGACCGGGAAGAATAGTCTGTGTCTTCTTAGCTCCGTAAAGAGTCTGAAGCTTTGTAACGATGATCAGGGCATCCGAACCCTGGAACTCACCTTTCTTAACCTCTCTGATATCCTTAGCGGGATAATCATACTGGGATACATATTCATTCTTACCATCTTCATTACAGATGTAACCCTTACCGGTTACCTTGACTTCACTCTTGGTGTCGTCGATCTGAAGAAAAAGTTTCTCCTGGCTCTTAGCTGAGAGAAAACTCTTAAGTGAACTTCCCCAGTTACACTGGAATACTTCTACTGCCATCCTTATTGTTCCTCCTGTTTTTTATTATTACGGACATATCTGATCCGCTTATATACCAAATACGTTTTCCGTAAATTTATATTAGCAATATAAAAAAACGTCTTCAACCCCGCCGAACCTTAGAAACAATGGGTTTCCGATTTTTAACCCATATTCTGTTAAAAATCGTCGGAATATGAATACGTTTTTTTCATCTTAGGCTAATATAGTACTATTGATAGCCTCTTTTATACTGCCGGTGTTTTTACCTGATTTGGGTCTTACTATTTCTGCAATGCCTAATTTTGTTATATCTTCAGCCTTTGCCGCAGGTTGGAGAGACTTAAGATCTGCATTCAAAGCCTCAATCAATATCGTTTCACTTTCAGTTGAATCCATGTTGACAAAATCCACCAGGATCATCCCGTCAAGATTTCTGGCCTCTATCTGGTATACAACTTCTTTTGCTGCCTCTAGATTTAGTGCAAGAACGGAATCATGCCTCGATGATGCGCTGTTGACATCTATGACCGTCATTGCTTCCGTCCGGTCTATGACTATCTCCGCTCCGCTTTTTAATCTGACCCTGCGGTCCAGTATATCCTGCGCCGCCCGCCTTAGATCAAACAGCGCCTTTATGGATATGGACTCATCATCATAAAATCTGATCACTTCACCGCAGCTCTTATCCCGCTGTGAAGACGTGCTCTCTTCAGAAAGCTTTTTATCTTTTAAGCTGCGGGCATCTTCATAGATCGCCTTATCATCCGTATACCAGATGCAGTCCGGAGAGGACATCGCATATCTTATGCTTTTTTCAAATTCATCCGGAGCTCTGTGAAGGACACAGGGAGCTTTTTTGTGAATATATTCTTCTCTGGGCACTTCATCCGCACATATCGCTCTGGCTGCCTTTTTCCCTATAGCGGTACTCCTGACCTTTACTGCGATCTCGTCTCCGGGCTTTAATACAGAGTCTTCCCTGCGGTTGGCCGGCGCAAAATGCGATCTGTTCCCTGTATTCAAAAACAGCGGCTCATCCAGCCCCGCATCAAGATATGCTGCGCCGGATGAAGGAATTGTATTTTTTACTCTCGCCAAATAAATATCACCGGTGATATACCCCGGTGTTTCTTTTTCAAAAAAGACTTTATTTATCCTTTTATTCCTGATGTATAAGATCAGTCTGCCTTCTTCCGGTGATACGCATCGCAGTACGATCACTCTTTCGGCATCTGTCATCATCTCTTCTTTTGCAACACCCGGTCGGTCTTTGCCTGTCCTGATAGCCATGATTCAACCCTTATCCGATGCAATATAATAAGCGGCAATGTGCACTGCCTGCTTGAAATCACCATCATCGATCAGCGCTTTCAGATCCTGAGCCTCGATCAGTTCCACATCTATGAATTCCATCGGATCCAGATGTCTTTCTTTTTCCTTCCTGCAGCCTCCGGCAGTTATGATATATGCATGATTGTCCGCCATGGTCGCATTGGAAGGGATCTTTGTCAGTAATTCCCAGTCATCTGAAACATATCCGGTTTCCTCAGCGAGTTCTCTTTTGGCAGCTGCTATGGGATCTTCACCTTTTTCTATCCCGCCAGCAGTAAACTCCGTGGTGATCTCTCTGATCCCCTGTCGAAACTGTCTGACGCAGATATAGCGTCCCGCCTCATCGGTTGCCACTATGACTACATAATCTTTTCTGGAATAGCTGTAATACGGTTCAAATATCTTTCCGTTTGGAAATCTCCATGAAGAAACTCTGAAATCTATCCATTCATCATTTATGAGATGTTCTTCTTTAACCGGCTCCCATACAAGATGCGTATTGCTTTCCGTGTTATCAATCCTCATATCTGTCAGTTTTAAAGCCTTTCAAAATTATTGTTTTTATAATAACCGTTTTCTCTGACTGCTTTCATACATCGATATATTTTGCATTGAAATCCTCAAACGCTATGGCTTTTGAGTAAAAATATCCCTGTAATGAATCAACATGATATTTCTTTACGATATCCCGTATCACTTCATCTTCCACTCCTTCAACACAGACATCACTTCCATAGATCGCTGCTACTCCGGTAAAAAATCCAAGGAGTTTTTTTTCTTTTTCATTAAAAGTGATATCTTTAACAAATACTCTCTCGATCTTAATGGTATCAAAAGGAATATATTTTAAGATATCGATGGAAGCGAAACCTGTTCCGAAATCATCCAGCGCAATCCTGATCCCCATATCCCTGAAGGTTGTCAGTGTTGAATAGAGGATCTCCTTATCGATAAAACGGCATCTCTCCGTAAGCTCAAAGCACAGATTCCTTGTGGGGAAGCCGGTCTCAGCAAGGATCCTGCATACTGTTTCCACAAAGTCTGTTCTTTTTAACTGAACATATGACAGATTTATATTGATAACAAAATCCGGATACTTCGCTATAAAACGCTTAGCATCAGTCATGGCCTGTATTAATATCCATTCCCCCAGCGCCGGAAATATGGTGTCATTCTCAAGAACGGGAATAAAATCATTAGGGAAAACAAGCCCGAATTTATCGTTGCGCCATCTGATCAGCGCCTCAGCACCCTTGAGTTTCTCCGTCTCGGCATCTATGACAGGCTGATAATAAAGGCAGAAACCCTCATAATCATTAGCCACGCTGTTTCTTATGGCTTCAAGTTTATCGAGTTTTTCAATATTTTCCCCTGAAACCTTATTATCGAATACTTCCATGTCTCCCTGTCTGTACCGCTTGGAATTCCCAACGGAATAAACAAGACATGAATAAACTACTTTATCGGATACAGGAAAATGGTCAACTTCAAGAGCACCTGCGCTGGTCTGGAGACTGACTGCTCTGTTATCTACCACAAATCCGTCATTCAACATTTTGCGGATACGTTCATAGTAGGATTTAAGCTCATCAATACTCAATATATCGCTGATGATACCGAATTTTACTCCGTCCAGTCTGTAGATAAGGCCACGATTACCGATAACTTCAACAAGCTTTCTGGCAAATTTCTGGACTACCAGATTTCCAAACTCATATCCATATACCGTATTTATGGCAGAGAAATGTGTAAGACTCAGCGCAGAAACTACAAAGCCCTGTTCCTTGGAAATGGCAACCTTAAGATCTTCGAAGAAACCGTATTTATTACGTAATCCCGTCAAACCATTGACATGTCCGTAAAGTCCGTGATTTCTGATGGCACCGCAGAAATACTCCGGAACATGATCCTCATTGTATAATATAACCCCTCTGCAGGTGCACATTACATAATTGCCGTCTCTTCCGAGTGCTCTGTATTGCATATCATGAGATGAAGATTTTCCGGAAAAAAGCTCATTAATGCTCTCATCATAGCTTGCCTTATCATCCGGATGAACATGTTCCCCCCAGATCTTACCGGCATCTTCCATATATTCGTCAGGCAGTCCGAAATAGTCTACAGCACTCTTAGACCACTTTGAATAGTTGTTGATCATATCACAGACATAAACATACGTGCCGTCAGCAACTATGGAAAAAGCCCGAAACAGCCCCTCCAGTCTATGTTTACGAGCATCAGATATTGTCATGGTACAACCCCTCTTTTCTCCAAATATAAAACCAGACTTTATCCAATCACGGAAAATACAAATCAATTATACTAAATCATGAACAAAAAATCTCCGAAATGTGAAAAATAATTGTGTATTTTTACATCTACAAAACATCCGCATGATCAAGCGGCACATTCCGTCCGTCTTCCGTCAGTCCGAAAATTTCCAGACGCCTGAGCAGCGAGAGTCTGAATGACAGTCCGGATCCCGCAACCGAAGGCATTGTAAGGAGTGTATCAAACAGATCTGCCGGTCTTACATTCAATTTCGATCCGCTGGATAAGAACATTGAAATCTTTATCTGATCGTTCACATTTTCTTCGGGCTCTATATCAAGAGCAAATATTCCGGGTCTGATATTTTTCGAAGATTTCTTCGTCTCAGCCATAATGGTATCCGAAGCAAGCATTTCACTAACAGCCGCCTTTATCACTTTACGGCCTTCTTCAGGTGCACCGCAATCAATGATAAGCTCATAAGTCGCCGCTGAAACAGCAGCCATGGCATTTTCGGCATTATCTTTAAGAGCCACGGCAGCAGATATCTTCACACCTTCATTCATCACTGCATTAAGCTCATCCATTACAGTCTCCGGATCATTGCCGTCTTCCATCTCAAGATCCATATAATCACCGTCGGTCTCCATGCCAACCCCCAGCGGGTAAGCAAAAGACATGAGCTGATGAGGATGAAATCCTTCGGAATATCTGGCACTGACTCCGGCTTTCATCACGACTTTCTGGAAATATCTCATCATGTCCAGGTGTCCCAGATATCTTACAGGCCCCCTTCTTGAAAACTTAAATCTTATGATCATTCCACACACACTCCGCAACCGAACCCGGTACATCCGCAGCCCATACACTGCTCACGGCAGTTAGACGATTTCTTCGCCATGGATGCGTTTTTCCACTCACGCAATAAGAATTCCTTACGCACTCCGGAATCAATGAAATCCCAGGGGAATTCCTCATCATCGGGTCTTGTCCTGAAGATATAATCCTCATAGTCTACACCCGTTTCCTCAAAAGCCTTAATCCAATTCTCATAGGAGAAGGTCTCAGTCCACGCATCAAATATAGCTCCGTGTCTGTAAACATATTCTATAGATGCGGACAACCGCCTGTCGCCTCTTGCAAGTACCCCTTCTATGATGGTGGTACCGCAATCGTGATAATGATATGAAATCCTCTTTTGATTGAGCTGCGCTCTGACGGCAGCCTTTGTGATCTTTGCCTTTTCGAGGAATTCTTCCGGTTTATTCATTGGCGCCCACTGGAAAGCAGTAAAAGGCTTGGGCACGAAGAAAGATGAGCTGGCTGTTATCTGTACACTGCCCTTGCGCTCTTCTTTCGGCACAGTATCAAAATATACCTTTGCGATATCATTGCAAAGAACTGCTATGGCTTCCGCATCCTCATGTTCCTCAAAGGGAAGACCCAGCATGAAATAAAGCTTTACCTTATTCCAGCCTCCTCTAAAAGCCATCTCGGCACCGTTTAAAATATCTTCTTTCGTAAGACCTTTATTTATGACATTACGCATCCTCTGACTCCCGGCTTCCGGAGCAAAGGTCACCGAGCTCTTCTTGATATCCTGAACTTTATTCATTACATCAAGAGAGAATGCGTCGATACGCAGCGAAGGAAGTGAGATGTTTATCTTCTTCTGACTGCAATAGTCGATAAGTTCTTCCAACAATCTCTTCAGACCGGTGTAGTCACTGGTCGAAAGTGAGCTGAGAGACAGCTCTTCATATCCGGTATTCTTAAGGATAGCCTTGGCATGGTCCAGAAGATAATCAACACTGCGTTCCCTCACAGGCTTATAGATCTGGCCCGCCTGACAGAATCTGCAATTTCGTATGCAGCCGCGCTGAACTTCTATTACGGCACGATCCTGAGTCGCTCTGATAAAAGGAACCACCGGTGCGGTGGGATAAAAAGCCTCATTCATATCTTTGACAAGCTGCTTTTTAATCCTGGCAGGAACAAAATCGTACTTCGGCTCCATAGAGACAAATCTCATATTTTCATCATATGTGACATCATAAAGTGAAGGAACATAGATTCCCTCTATGGCAACAGCTCTCTTAAGGAATTCTTCTCTTCCGATACCGGCTTCCCTGCATTCTTCATACAGATCCAAAAGCTCTCTGTATCTTACTTCGCCTTCGCCTATATAGAATATATCGAAAAAATCAGCTATAGGCTCGGTATTATAGATACAGGGGCCACCGCCGATAACTATGGGATCAGCATCCGTCCTGTCTTTTGAATAAAAAGGAATATCCGCAAGATCAAGGATCTGAAGTATATTCGTATAACACATCTCATACTGTATGGTGATCCCCAGAAAATCAGCATCCTTAACAGGGCGCTGGCTTTCCAGTGAAAAAAGCGGGATCTTTCGGTCCCGCATTATCTTGTCAAGATCAGTCCAGGGGCTGTATACCCTCTCACACCAGACATCTTCCCAGGAATTGAACATTCCGTATAATATCTGGATTCCGAGATGGCTCATTCCTATCTCGTATACATCCGGAAAGCACATGACAAATCTTACTTTTGTTTTGTCAGGATCTTTCATCACGCTGTTGGGTTCTCCACCGGTATAGCGTGATGGCTTGTCTATACTCATGAGTATCTCATGAGTAAGAGCAAGCTTTCTGTCCTCAGCTTTTACTATCATATATAATTTTACCTGCTGGCAAGATCACTCATGATCTCATCCCATGTCACGCCCTTTTCAACCATAAGGACCATGCAATGGTAGAGGAAATCCGAGATCTCGTATTTCACTTCTTCTTTTTCCGGATTCTTGGCTGCGATTATTATCTCCGTAGCCTCCTCGCCCACCTTCTTTAATATCTTATCGATACCCTTATCGAAGAGATAATTTGTATAGGATCCTTCCTTGGGATTGGCCTTTCTGTCAGCAATAACTCCGTATACATCCTCAAGAACCTTGTGTGGATCCCTGTTAATATATTCTTTCTTAACGATCTCATTGAAGAAGCAGCTGTAGCTTCCGGTATGGCAGGCAACACCGACCTGGCTGACCTTTGCCAAAAGAGTATCCTTATCACAATCGGCAGAAAGGGACTTAACATACTGGAAATGTCCGCTTGTTTCACCCTTAACCCACTGAGACTGTCTGCTTCTTGAATAATATGTCATCCTTCCGGTCTTTATGGTGGATTCAAAAGCTTCCTCGTTCATATATGCGACCATAAGCACCTGATTGGTCCTGTACTCCTGTACTACAACAGGGATAAGTCCGTCTTTATCAGTCTTAAGATCTGAAAACTTAAGCTTCGCATCAAAACCGTTAACCGTTACGCCCTGCTCTGCGCAAAAAGACTTGATCCCCATAAGAGAATCAATGGATGCATTTATATGAGGGCCGAAAAATCCGTTGATACCGTCCTTGGATAATACTTCCGCAAGCTTACCCGGAACCGCATCCGGCATGGGAAGCAGAACTTCTGTCGGAGATGCCGCCACAACGCTCTGCACCTGATCGGTATCATATTCATCTGCCGCATTTACGCATATAACAAGACTTGCAAACTCACGGATCCTGTCTTCGGCATTCTTTACTTCATCAGCTTTCTTTACGCATACAGCTATCTTTTCTTTGCCGAAACGCTTGGACACTTCCTCAGTAAGCTCAACATTGGCATCTTTGCTGTAATTGAGCGCGGCCCTGCTGCATCCTGTATAAAGAATCTTCTTGATATCTTCGAAACGCTTTACATTGCCGCAACCGATCACAGGTACTTCCGAAGCTGAAGCGATCTTCTTCATGATGAGCAATGATTCTTCATGTTCCGCATCGGTCTCGGAGAGGTCAAAGATGATGATCTCATCCGCATAATTATCGCAATAATGAACTGCAAGTTTTTCGGGTTCTTCCGATATGACTGCTCTGTCCCTGCGGTTCTTTACAGCCTTTCCCTGATATAAATAAATCGACGCACAGAATTTTTTCTCTGCCATTTTTATCTGATTCCTTTCAAAGTTTTCCCTTGGTGCTGAGAACACCCTTTACTCTTTCATCAAATCCGGTAGCCTGGTCAAGGGCTTTACCGAAAGCCTTAAACGATGCCTCGATTATGTGATGTGTGTTTTCTCCGGAAAACTGCTTTAAGTGGAGATTCATCATCGCACCGTAAGATAAAGCATAGAAGAACTCTCTTGCAAGCTCTGTCTCAAACTCACCAACCTTTTCCGTAAGTAATGTAAGATCATATCCAAGATAAGGTCTGCCGCAAAGATCTATACTGCAAAGAACAAGAGCATCATCCATGGGAAGCGTGAAATTGCCGAATCTCCTGATGCCGGCTTTATCGCCAAGTGCTTTCATTATCGCTTCTCCGAGAACGATTCCCGTATCTTCTACAGTATGATGACCGTCCACAACAAGATCTCCCTTTACCTTAACGGTAAGATCGAAGAAACCATGCTTTGCAAAACCTTCCAGCATGTGATCGAAAAATCCGATGCCTGTTGAAATGTCTGCCTTGCCGGTACCGTCAAGATTGATCGTGATCTCGATATCGGTTTCTTTTGTGGTTCTTTTTACGGTCGCTTTTCTCATCAGCATTTGCCTTCCTTCCCGAATCTGACAGCAATGGAATTGGCATGTGCCGTCAGACCTTCCTTATTTGCAAAATAAATGATATCGTCGCAGTCCCTTCTAAGCGCATCCTCCGAATAAGAGATGATGCTGGTCTTCTTCATAAAGTCATCCACATTAAGAGGCGAGAAGAATTTCGCCGTTCCGTTAGTGGGAAGAATGTGATTGGGTCCCGCAAAATAATCTCCGAGAGGCTCGGATGAATATGTTCCCAGGAATATCGCACCTGCATTTCTTACCTTTGTCATGGTCTCATAAGGATCCTTTGTCATGATCTCAAGGTGTTCGGATGCGATATCATTGACTGCAAGTATAGCGGAGTCCATATCGTCGGCAACAAAAAGGAATCCGTAATTATCAAGAGATTTCTGAATGATCTCTTTTCTCTCAAGCTTCGGTACGAAACCTTCGATCTCTTTCTTAACGTCCTCGGCAAGCTTCTTTGAAGTTGTCACAAGGATTGCCGAAGCCATCTCATCATGCTCGGCCTGGCTTAAAAGATCGGCAGCAACAAAGCGGGGATTTGCTGTCTCATCCGCAAGAACGAGTATCTCACTGGGACCTGCAACGGAATCTATGCTGACCTGTCCGTATACCGCCTTCTTGGCCATAGCTACAAATATATTTCCGGGTCCGCAGATCTTGTGTACTCTTGGGATACTCTCTGTTCCGTATGCCATAGCCGCAACAGCCTGTGCTCCACCCACGCGGTATGCTTCCGTAACCCCTGCGATCTTTGCTGCAGCAAGGGTGGCGGGACTTACATGCCCATCCTGTCCGGGGGGTGTAAACATTATGATACGCTCAACGCCCGCAACTTTTGCGGGTATCACATTCATAAGAAGTGATGAGGGATACGCAGCCTTGCCTCCGGGAACATATACACCCGCAATTTCGATCGGTGTAAATCTGATACCCAGTATGGAACCGTCGGCCTTGGGCTCCATCCATGACTGGCGGCGCTGTTTCTCGTGGAATTCACGTATATTATCAGCCGCGCGCTTGAGCACAGCGATAAATTCGGGATCGCATTCGTCAACAGCAGCCTGCATCTCTTCTTCGGTAATACGGATATTATCCTTGTTCAGATCAAAGTGATCGAACTGTGCAGAATATTCAAAAAGAGCTTTGTCACCATTTTCTCTGACATTTGCTATTATAGCCGCTACCTTATCCTCAATATCCTTAAAGCCTGAAGTACTTCTCCTGGCAAGGGTTTCACGCAGCACATTCTTATTTTCTTCATTTAAAGTTATTATGTTCATTTTGCACCTCTGTAATTATTCCGAAAGCGCAGCTTTAAGATCCGCGATCAATTTCTTGATGCGTTCATTCTCCATGCGCATTGATACCTGATTTACGATAACTCTTGCAGACAGGGGGCAAACCTCCTCAAGGACCCCAAGTCCGTTTGCTTTTAAAGTCGATCCGGTCTCCACAATATCAACTATAACATCCGAAAGTCCTACAACGGGTCCGAGTTCAACCGAACCGTTAAGCTTGATTATATCAACCGTCTGATTCTTGCGATTAAAGAAATAATCACGGGCAATATTCGGATATTTGCTGGCGACACGGATCATCTGATGGTGCTCAAGCAATTCTCTGGCACTCTCGGGACCGCATACGCACATACGGCACTTCCCAAATCCGAGATCCAGCACTTCGAAACATCTTCTGCCTTCTTCCATTATGATATCCTTGCCGGTAACACCTATGTCGGCAACACCATACTCCACATATGTAGGTACGTCCGGACCTTTGGCAAGGAAAAATCTTACCTTCTGTTCTTCATTAACGAAAATAAGCTTTCTCGTTTCTTTATCTTCCATCTCTTTACAGGTTATGCCTGTCTTCTCGAGAAGTTTTAATGTTTTTTCCGCAAGTCTGCCTTTTGTAAGTGCAAATGTAAGATATCTTTCTCCGTTCATATTATGACCAATCCTTGGTTTTACCAATAAATAAAATGTTGACGCGCCATTATCTGCGGCAATGTCGGCCGTACGCAGGCTTACCTGATGCTCTGAGTGCTGCTATCTTCTTAAATGCTTCCTCTCTGTCCGCATCTGTATATTCAATGACTTCCGGGCTTTCATCATCATCTTCGATAAGTCCCAGAGCATTGAGTGCGCTCATGATATCATCCAAAAGGAATACACAGCCTATAGCAGGCGCTTTCTTTCCGAACTTTTCAAGGAGTCCGTCATATCTTCCGCCTTTAACAACAGCATCTGCTGCGCCGTATGTATAAGCCTTGAAGATTATGCCGGTATAATAATGAAACTTGCTGAGCATTCCGAGATCGATGGAAATATACTGTGACAGACCCTGCAGCTCCATCAGTTCATAAACTTCCTTAAGTCTTAATAATGCTTTCTTTGATTTTTCGTTGCCGGTCTCATCTATAAGAACATTCAGTTCATCAGCATCAAGAACATCTCCGGATTTAAGTAACAACTCCTGGATCTTGTCTGAAACATTATGTTCGCTTAAGAATTCCGCAGCACCGAAATAGTTCTTTACGGAAATCTGTTCTCTTAATCTGGCGATAGCATCATCATCAAGCCCCGCCTCGTCGCAAAGGCCTTTAAAGAAATCAACCTGTCCGATGCTTACGGTGAAATCCTTAAATCCGATCTCTTTCATGGTCTCTATGACCATGGCCAGTACATCGGCATCGGCATCAGCCTTTCCGTCGTTGATGAACTCAGCGCCAACCTGTGTCGTCTCCTTAAGCTTACCCTGAAGGCTTAATGTGTTATTATAGGCTCTGCCGCTGTAGCAAAGTCTTGCTTCTTCGCCGTTTTCAAGGAAATATTTTGAAGCACACCTTGCAATGGACGGCGTAAAATCAGGTCTGAGGACCAGTGTATCCCCTTCTTTATCAAAGAATTTGTACAATTCTCTGGAAGGAGTGGTTCCTATTTCATTCGAAAAAATATCAAAATATTCGAAAGCAGGCGTTTCTATTTCTTTATAGCCATACATCCTGAATTTTTCGATTATCTTCTTTTCTGTATTCTTCTTTGCACGCAGCTCGGTACCGTACAGATCACGTACCCCATCCGGCGTGTGGATCAATTTTTGTTCCATATCATTCTCCGGTCTTAATATTTCGCTTCTTTCCGAACTTAAAGTATATCTTAAATCCTGATCTTATGTCAACAATCGCAGATGGGAAGCGTTATTTACAACCCTCCGGTGTTTGAAGTGAATGTCCCGTCAGGCTTGTCTTTTAACAGTTCCTTCAAAAGACGCTGAATGTTATCATCTTTTGTATCATCAACAGCTTTCGGAAAGATTATCTTATATGCACATAATTGCTGGACACGTTTCCCTTTAAAAGGATGTCCGCCGTATTTAACATCACCCGCAAGCGGGTGCCCTATGGAAGCCATATGAGCCCTTATCTGATGAGATTTTCCCGTTATCAGTTCAACCTCGATCTCCGTATATCGCCCATCATGCTTCAGGGGTCTGTATACAGTGATGATATGTCCGGACTCTTTTCCGGAATTACGTATAAACACTTTATTGGATGCTCCGTCCTTTTCCAGATATCCGTCCAGCCTCCCGCCTTTTTCTATCAAACCTTCTGCTGTTGCCAGATAGATTTTTTTCAGCAGATGGCTTTTGATCATATGATTCAGGAACCTGCTTCCGGCATAGCTCTTGGCGCATAAAAGAAGTCCGGAAGTATTACGGTCAAGTCTGTTGCAGACCGAAGGTCTGTAGGTTTCATCGGGAGCTGCTCCCTTATCAAGGCAGTATCGTCTGAGCAGATCATTGGCTGATATTTCTCCGCTTTCATCTCCCTGACTGAGGAGCCCGGCAGGCTTATCCATTATCAGGATATCTTCATTCTCATAGATGACATTTATCCTGATATCACCCTCATCCGGACTTCCCTTTGAGCCTTTTCCTTTACCGGTTTTTTCCGGATATGCCCCCCCGTTACCGGCAGGTTCCTCCGTCTTATGTCGCATCTTTTCCAAAGTCCCATCAGAAAAAAAGATGCGGATGCCATCACCTGCTTTAAGCAGCTCATTGCCTTCCGCTTTCTTTCCGTTTAAAACTATATTCTTCTTGCGAAGCATTTTATATAAAAAACCTGTACCTGCAGAAGGCATATACTTCTTCAGATACTTATCAAGACGCTGTCCGGAATCTTTTTCGTTTATTATTATCTCCTTCATTGCTCAGAGTGAGATCTCCATCATAAGTTTCAGGATAGCTTTAACAGTTTCTTCATCAATATCGTTTTCTCTGGATGCGAGCTGTTTTACTCTCTCAAGAAATTTATCTTCGGATTCAAAAAGTTTAACAGTCTTATTCTTTATACCGTTTTGAGACATCATATCGGTAATGTGTTTTTCAGCCTTGGCTGCATCAGACTTAATCTTGCCATCATCTTTAAGAATCCCGATAACGGACGAATCATCGGCAGCGAGAGCAGGTATCGGGAATGAAGCATCATATGAAGTCATATACAGATCCATGAGCACATAATCGTATCCTGTCTTCTTAATCTTATCCGCCAGCTCCTTATCGCAGACAGCGGATTTTACAGCCTTCTCACAGATTATGGCATTGGTCAGATATCTGACGGCCGGTAAAAGCCCAAGCACTGCCGCAATGGAGAGAAAATTTCTGTTAGTTTTCCAGATAATAAGTCCCACTGCCAGTATGCCGAAGGAAGAAGCAAACAATAACAAAGTAAATAACATCACTCTCTTTCTTTCGGCTTTCAGATAACCATATTCACCTTTTATGATCTTTTTATTATTTCCGTTATCCAAACCATGCCTCCACAAAAAAACCGGCATCCGCCGGTTTTAGTAATTATATTTATGATTCTGCCTGACCGGTGCCCTCTGCAGTATCGAGTTGCAATGTGTCCTGACCCTCTGTATATTCCGATACCCCGGCATTATCTTCAGCTGTCTGTTCAGGTACCTGATTGAGAGCTTCCAGATTCTGGGTCACTGTCTGCTGAACCTGATTCAGAGATGAAAGAAGTCTGTCCGTATTGCTTGTTGTAGAGCTGATACAATCCGCTACAAGCATCTGCATATTACGGAGCATGGAATCAAGATAATCCTTGGTGCCCGTATAATAATCTCTGGCGTAAGCATCAGCTTCATTCATTATACGATCAGCCTCTGCCTGCGCCTCAGATAAGGTTCTCCTTGCCTGATTCTCAGCATCTGCCAGCATCTGCTCAGCATGTTCTCTGGCCTGATCGATCACCTGATCGGCATTTTTCTTGGCTCTGAGATAGATCTCATTTTCACTGACCATCTCATTTGTCTTCTCAGTCACTTCACTGAGCATCTGAGTAGACTGTTCCTTGGCCTCACGTCTGATGCGGGCAGCCTCTTCCTCAGCCTCGCTGATAATGGTTTCCTTCTGGTCGCAGATTTCCGCATAGCGCGCCACTTCCGAAGGAGTGTTCTTCCTAAGATCATTTAAAAGATCGGTGAGCTCTTCACGATTGACCCTGACAAGTTCAGGATGCATAAAAGAAGCTTTGCCGTTATCAAGAAAAGTGAAAATTTCATCAATAGTCTGATTGATCTTCAACTTCGCTTTAGTCTTAGCCATATTTGGTTCCTTTCCCCCAAAGAGCTAAAAGCTCAAATCAATTCTTACGATATTTCTCAACAATAAGCGGGACTTCAAAATCAGGAACAAACTGTGATATATCTCCGCCGAATGTTGCGATCTGTTTAACTGCGGATGAACTCAGATAAGAATAAGCCAGACTTGTAGTCAGGAATATTGTATCCACATCATCATCCGAAAGCTTTCTGTTGGTCTGTGCGGTCTGAAGCTCATACTCAAAATCCGTAATGGCACGGAGACCTCGGATAATAATATGTACATCTTTCTCCCTGCAATAATCTACAAGAAGACCGCTGAAGGAGTCAATCCTGACATTAGTCAGATCCTTCGTCGCTTCCGCAAGTATTTTAACACGTTCATCAATGGAAAACAACGGAGACTTTGTCGTGTTATTAAGCACAGCAACGGTCAGCTCATCGAACATGCTGGCCGCACGCCTTATAACATCAAGATGTCCGAATGTCATCGGATCAAAGCTTCCGGGATAGACAGCCTTTTTCATTTATAAACCCTTGCCCTTTATTTCAGGCCTTTCTCAAAAAAACATGCTTATTTGTCTTGTAAATTTTCTCTCTGATGATATCAAATCCCAGATCGTTTGCAAAGGCAAAATCACGATCTTTAAGCTCTTCGACTATGATGAGAGTATCCTTGTCCACCGCCTTTGAACCGGCAGCCGCAGCTAGTATCTGTTCATCTATCCCCTTGCCGTAAGGAGGATCCGCAAAGATGATATCGGCCCTCTCGCGTATACCATAGCTAAGGGAAGTCACGGCATCCTGTTTAAGGACCACTGACTTATCCATCATCTTTGTATGTTTGAGATTTGCATCTATACATCCGATAGCTGTGGAATCATTATCAATAAAATAAGCCTTACCCGCCCCACGGCTTAAAGCCTCGATACCGATCTGTCCGCTTCCGGAACAAAGATCCACAAAAACGGAATCAGGTATGTCATTCATCAGGATATTAAAGAGTGTCTCCTTGATCCTGTCACTTGTAGGTCTGGTTGTATCACCGGCCGGAGTCTTAAGTATAAGACTTCTGGCGCTTCCTGCGATAACACGCATATTATCCCTCCAAATAATCCTTGTAACAGTCCGCTGCTGTCTTCAGTCCGTCCACCGGACCGGCACCCGGACTGTCAAAAGCATTTTATCGCATCTTCGATCCTTTGCCGTCACGGTTCGCAGGCTTAAGGATCTGAAGATCGATATGCTTCTCATGGAATTTTACAATATTCTTCTCTTCTGCGGAATTGCCAAAGAATACTTCCTCAATATGATCGTCCGAACCAAGCTTCATTCCGCGTACACCCACTGCGGCTTTCTTCTTTTCGGGGATCTGTGTTGTGTCGATCTTGAGCAGATATCCCTTATGCGAAGCCATTACAACATAGGTCTCAGGCGTCATGACGCAGACGCCCTTAAGCTCATCGTCGTCATTGAGCTTTGTTGCTGCAACGGTCTTCTTGGCAACATCGAACTCACTGCCGTCAACGTATTTGATCATACTCTGTTTTGTCACAAATATGAATTTAATTGCGGATATATCATCTCTGCTCATAACAAGAACAGGATCTTCTTCCTTGGAATCAAATCCGCTGATATTATCGATGGGCAAACCTTTGTCTCTGAATTTACCGTAGGGAAGATCGCTTACCTTAAAGCTGTGCATATTTCCCTTATTGGTAAATACACAGAGTTTACCCGTATTCTTACAATTGACTATATATGAATTCTCCGTATCGGCAGCTTCCTTATTGCGCTCATAAGTAGCGGTATCTATAACTCTGCAATATCCGAAACGATCCATAAGGAATACCATATCGATCTCTTCAACGGGCTTCTCCACAACAACCGCTTCAGCCACATTATCGATGATGGTACGGCGCTCTCTTGAGAACTGCTTCTTGATGAGATCAAGATCCTTTATGATCTCCCGGGCCATGGAATCCTTTCTGTCAAGGATATCCTCATATTTGTAGATATTGGCAGTAGTCTCTTCATACTGCTTCTTTAAAGCATCGATCTCCAGGCCGATAAGTCTGTAGAGTCTGAGCTCAAGTATCGCATCTGCCTGACGTTCGGTAAAATGAAGCATTCCCGCCATGATCTTTGATTCGTTGGCTTTGAATTTAATGCCGTCAGTCTTTCCCTCCACAAGGCAGGCTTTAGCCTGGGCGCGGTCTCTGGAGCCTCTGAGTATCTCAATGATCAGATCGATAACGTTGCAGGCTTTGATAAGACCTTCCTGAACTTCCTTCTTCTCCCGTTCTTTTTTAAGGAGCGTTGTATATTTTCTCCTGTTGACCTCAAACTGGAATTCAACATTGTATCTGATGGCTTCGCGGAGTGAGAGAGTCTCGGGACGGCTGTTGGCGATAGCCAGCATATTTACGCCGAAAGTATCTTCAAGCCTTGTCTTCTTGTATAAAAGATTTTTGAAATTCTCTACGTCAGCATCCTTCTTTAATTCTATTACAATGCGGATACCTTCTTTGGATGACTGGTTTGAGATATCTACGATATCTGTAGTCTTTCTTGTCTCCTGAAGCGCAGCCACGTCCTGAAGGAACTTGGATATTCCTGCACCTATCATTGTATAAGGGATCTCAGTGATAACAACAAGGATATGTCCGCCCTTTGCCTGTTCCACTTCTATCTTTCCCCGGATCTTTACCTTACCGACACCGGTCCTGTAGATCTCCGGAAGCTCATCCTTATTGGTTATGATGCCTCCCGTGGGGAAATCCGGCCCGCTGACGTATTTCATAAGTTCATCAGTGGTTATATCCTCATTTTTGATATAAGCCTTGGTCGCTTCTATAACTTCCGCAAGGTTATGAGGCGGTATATTTGTCGCCATACCTACAGCGATACCCTCAGATCCGTTTACCAACAGATTGGAGAATCTGGCCGGGAGCACGGAAGGCTCTTTTTCGGTCTCATCAAAGTTGGGAATGAAATCAACCACATCCTTATCAAGGTCCGACAGGAGATTTTCTTCCGCGATCTTGGTAAGTCTTGCCTCGGTATATCGCATGGCAGCGGCGCCGTCTCCTTCGATGTTACCAAAGTTACCATGACCGTCAACAAGTGCAAGACCCTTCTTGAAATCCTGGCTCATGACAACAAGAGCATCATAGATGGATGAATCACCGTGGGGATGATATTTACCCATGGTATCACCGACAATACGTGCACTCTTTCTGTAGGCTCCGTTGTAATGTATGCCGAGTTCGTGCATATCATAAAGTGTTCTTCTCTGAACCGGCTTAAGTCCGTCCCTTACGTCCGGAAGCGCACGGGCAATGATAACACTCATGGCATAATCGATATAAGATTTCTGCATCACATCGGAATATGCCGTTTTGATTATTCTATCCTGTTCTTTTTCTTTCATATATTACCTCGGGAAGAGATCCGTCATTTGACAGAGCTCTGAATTGGGATTTTTCGCTTCGTTACGTGATCAGATCTCACGGATCAGATATCAAGCATAGCTTCCGTAGCATTTTCATGTATGAATTCTTTCCTTGGAAGTACATCCGCTCCCATCAGGAGTTCGGTAGTCCTTGATGCGATCATGGGGTCTTCTATATTAACTCTCTTAAGCATACGGCGTTCGGGGTCAAGCGTTGTCTCCCAAAGCTGTTCGGGATCCATCTCTCCGAGACCCTTGTATCGCTGAAGCGTAAATGCACCCTTGTGGTTCTTCCTGTATCTCGCAAGGGCCGCATCATCATAGAGATATTCCTCCTGTCCCTTTGAAGGCATAGCCTTGTAAAGAGGCGGCATTGCTATATATACATGTCCATCTGAGATAAGCTCGGGCATGAATCTGTAAAATAAAGTAAGAAGCAGTGTACAGATATGGGCACCGTCCACATCGGCATCGGCCATGATTATTATCTTGTCATATCTGAGCTTTGTGATATCAAAATCATTACCGTATCCTTCCGAAAAACCACATCCGAATGCATTTATCATGGTCTTTATCTCAGCATTTGCAAGTACTTTGTCAATGGAAGCCTTCTCTACGTTTAAGATCTTACCTCTTATGGGAAGGATGGCCTGATATTCACGATTTCTTGCTGTTTTTGCAGAGCCGCCGGCAGAATCACCTTCGACGATGAAGATCTCGCATTTTGATGCATCCTTTGAGCCGCAATTTGCAAGCTTTCCGTTTGAATCAAAAGAATACTTCTGCTTTGTGAGGAGATTGGTCTTGGCCTTTTCCTCCGTCTTTCTGATCTTGGCGGCTTTCTCCGCACATCCGATAACAGCCTTAAGCACTTCAAGATTACGGTCGAAGAAACGTACCACTTCGTCGCCGGTGACCTTGCTCACTGCCTTTGCCGCATCCTGGTTATCAAGCTTTGTCTTGGTCTGCCCCTCAAATCTCGGGTCGTGATGCTTGATACTTACAACAGCGGTAAGTCCGTTTCTGACATCGGGGCCCGTAAAATTGGAATCCTTATCCTTAAGTATCCCCAGCTGTCTTGCATAGCTGTTGATAATGGTAGTGAACATGGTCTTGAAGCCTGTGATATGGGTACCGCCGTCCGAATTGTAGATATTATTACAGAAACCGAGGACATTTTCCTGGAATTCATTTATATACTGGAAAGCAACCTCGACCTCAACACCCTCTGCCTCACCCTTGTAATCAATGACTTCCGTCACTGTCTCTTTACCGTTGGTGAGCGCTTTTACAAAACCAATGATTCCCTCCGGCTCATGATATTCAACTGTCTCAGGCTCATCTCCGCGAAGATCCGAGAAGGTGATCGTAAGTCCCGGATTGAGATATGAAGTCTCATGAAGTCTGCTCTTGATATCTTCAGCCTTAAATACCGTCTTATCGAAGATGGTATCATCGGGGATAAAGTTTACTTTGGTTCCGGTCTGTCTCGTATTTCCGATCTCCGGAAGTAATCCGTTTATGAGTTTGGTTACGGGCTTTCCCTTTTCATATTTGTCTTCATATATATGACCGTTTCTTTTGATCGTAACAGTCATATGATTCGAAAGAGCATTAACCACCGAAGAACCTACACCGTGAAGTCCTCCGCTTGTTTTATATGCTTTGTTATCAAACTTTCCGCCGGCATGAAGTGTCGTAAAGATAACTCGCTCTGCGGACATTCCCTTGGCATGCATCTCAACAGGCATGCCACGTCCGTTATCTTCAACGGTGGCGGAGCCGTCTTTCTCCAATGTAACATGTATATGATCGCAGCATCCCGCAAGATGTTCATCCACCGAGTTATCAACTATCTCATATACGAGATGGTTCAGACCCTTTGTGCTGGTGGAACCGATATACATTCCCGGTCTCTCGCGGACAGGCTCCAGTCCTTCCAGGACAACAATATTTTCCGCGCCGTAGGACGATGCGGCATTATTTTTATCAGGCATTATAAGTTCCTCCCTGTTATGTCTACCTCTGCGGCAAGCGCTATTATATCAGAACACGCCCGAAAAATACAAGATAAGGCATATTACTGCTGATCTGCGCTAAATATTGGACAGCAGAATGAATTATAGAACATTTGTTTTCATTTTTCAAGGCATATCCCGCACGTATGTTCCCTTGTATGCCTTCAGATTATAATTTAATATTATGAAAGGGCTTACAAAAAAGATGAGGCATCGATTATATGAATATTTATGACATAGCAGAAGAAGCCGGCGTATCCATCGCCACCGTTTCCAGAGTACTTCATAACAGCGACAAGGTAAGCAAGAGTACAAAA
Source organism: Lachnospiraceae bacterium (assembly GCA_024697065.1). Taxonomy (GTDB): domain Bacteria; phylum Bacillota; class Clostridia; order Lachnospirales; family Lachnospiraceae; genus NK4A136. The sequence continues at coordinate 21,463 of JAILGE010000010.1, read as the reverse complement.
GAAAAGGTTATGGCCATAATCGACAGAAATGATTACCGTCCCAATGTTTTCGCACAGGGGCTCGGTTCCGACAGCATGCATACCATTGGCATCCTGGTACCTGACATCGCCGACCAGTATATGGCTTCTGCTTTTTCAGCTCTCGAAAAACTCCTTGTATCCTATGGCTACGACTGTATCTTAGGATGCAGCGGTTACGATGCAGTGGAAAAAGAAAAGCATTTAAAGCTTCTCCTTGAAAAAAGGATCGACGCCATCATCCTCGTAGGATCAACCTATGCGGGTTCGGAAGATGAGACCCACAATACCGACTACATCCTTGAAGCAGCCGGAGAAAAGCCCATCTTTATAATCAACGGCATAATTGAAGGAAAAAATATCTACTGCACCGCCACCTATGATGAAAAAGCAGTTTATGACGTGACTTCGGCACTTGTAAAAAAAGGCCGCAGAAAGATACTTTTCCTCACGGATTCAAGATCCTATGCCGCAAATCATAAGAAAATAGGATTCGAACAGGCTTTGAAAGAAGCATCTTTAATGCCCGATCCCGAGCTTATCATCCATACACAGAATAACGTTCATACAGTATCGGATCTCCTTAATGAAAGGGATCTTGATTTTGATGCAGTCATAGCTACCGATGACGGAATGGCTATCGGCGCGCTGAAATATGCATTGAAAAAAGGTCTCCGTGTACCCGAAGACCTTGATATCATAGGTTATAATAATTCTTCCATCTGTGAAGTATCCGCTCCGGAACTGACCAGTATCGATAATAAAGTAGAAAAAGTCTGCAGTATCACCATCGACAGGCTGATACGAGTTCTTAACGGAGAAACCGATGTCCCGAGCTGTGAAATGATCCATTGCGATCTGGTTCACAGGGAGACATCATAATACTCAGACGAGATCTGCTATATCGTAAATAAGCTGTTCCGTATCTGCCCATCCGAGACAGGGATCTGTAATGGACTTGCCGTATATTCCCTCTCCTATCTTCTGACAGCCTTCTTTTATATAGCTTTCGATCATCACACCCTTAACAAGCTTTCTGATATCTGCGTTCACGCGGCGTGAATGCAATACCTCCTTGACGATTCTCGGCTGTTCCGCAAATTTCTTTCCCGAATTGGCATGATTCGTATCGATGATACATGCAGGATTGATAACATCCGCTTCTCCGTAAAGTTCCATAAGAAGCGCAAGATCCTCATAATGATAATTGGGTATGGATCTCCCGTGCTTATTTACGGCACCTCTGAGTATGGCATGAGCATAGGGATCCCCGGAGGTCTTGACTTCCCATCCTCTGTATATAAAAGAATGAGGATTCTGAGCCGCATGTATGGAATTGATCATAACAGACAGATGTCCGCTGGTGGGATTCTTCATTCCCGCAGGAACATCAAATCCGCTGGCTGCCAGTCTGTGCTGCTGATCCTCTACGGACCTTGCTCCGATGGCCACATAAGAAAGGATATCCGATACATATCTCCAGTTTTCAGGATAAAGCATCTCATCCGCGCTTGTGAGATTTGATTCCTTCATGACTCTGATATGCATCTGGCGCATGGCAATAAGACCCTTTAAGAAATCAGGATCTTCTGTGGGATCAGGCTGCGCTGTAATCCCCTTATATCCGTCTCCGTTTGTCCTGGGCTTGTTTGTATAAACTCTCGGAACAAGGATGACTCTGTCCTTAACCTTATCATAGATCCTTGAGAGTCTGTTGGTATAGTCAACAACAGCTTCCTCGTTATCTGCCGAGCAGGGACCGATGATGACCAGAAACTTATCGCTCTTTCCTGCGATAACATCACAGATCTCCTTATCTCTTTCTTTCTTAAGTTCCTGAAGCTTCTCGGGAACGGGATATTGCTCTCTGATCTCCGTAGGGGTCGGAAGTTTTCTTACGAATTCGAATGACATTTTGTATATCTCCTGTATGTGTGAAAAAAAACGGTCGTTTTGAAATTATATCAAAACGACCGTCAGTAATCCATAATGAAAATCCTAAATCATCCACGGGGGAAATTCTTGGCATATACTTCACGAAGCTTATTCTGTGTCATATTTGCGTAGATCTGAGTAGTGGAAATATCGGAATGCCCAAGCATCTCCTGAACGCTTCTGAGATCGGCACCGTTCTCCACAAGATGCGCCGCAAATGAATGTCTTAAAGTATGCGGTGTGATATCGGATGTAATACCGGCCTTTCTCGCATAATACTTAACAAGTTTCCAGAACCCCTGTCTGCTCATGGGTTGACCGGAACAGTTAGTAAACAGTGTTTTACTTTTACTGTCCGAAACCATAAGACTTCTTGCATTCTTTAAATAATCGGTGAGCGCACGCTTTGCAGGAGCGCCGAAAGGAATGACTCTTTCTTTCTTCGCATCTCTGCACATGATGTAGCTGACCTGCAGATTAACATCCGTTACCTTAAGATTGATAAGCTCCGATACGCGGATACCCGTTGCATATAAAAGCTCCAACATTGCTCTGTCACGAAGATCCTTGGGTGTATTGCCCTTGGGCTGGTCAAGAAGTCTGTTGACTTCATCGGTTGATAAGATCTCGGGCATCTTCTTATCGATATGAGGAGCCTTTAATCCGTCCGAAGGATCATCCATTATATAATGACTGCGAAGCATAAAATGATAAAATGCCTTGATCGATGCGATATTTCTTGATACCGTCGCAGCGGCAAAATGATTCTTTTCAAGATCGAGTACATAGCTCTGCAGAGTTGTAAGTGTGACCCTGGTCACATCACCGTTACCGTGAAGCTCAAGATATTTTCCGAATTTATCAAGATCACGCTTATAAGACATCTCTGTATTATTTGATGTCTTTTTTACATCTTTCATATAAGTGATAAATTCATCTAATACATTCTCAATTTTCATTTTATGTTACCGTCCCCACCAGTTAATATTTTTTTGTGGTCGTTCATCCCGACCGGTGTAAGTTGATTATAAAAGTCGTTTTTCAGAAAATCAAACCCTTTTTTTGCTTAATTTTTGCCTAAAAATAGCGGTTTTTGGGGTTTCCACAACATCTCGAAAATAATATTTTTATGTCCACCACATCTTGAAAAAAGATTTAAAAGAAAATGACCGTCTCAGTCAACAGACTTGTGTCAACAAACTATGTCAACACAACCTGTAGTTACATAACAAATTTTATGGGAAATCGCGAAAGAATTTTTTTCCTCGGAATAAGAATTTATTCCTTATCATGACTGTTTTGAGATCATGTAATAATAAGACATTACCGCGGCGCTTGTTTTGGCATCCTGAAGCCTGCCTTCAAATATGAGCTTTGCGATCTCCTTTATATCCCAGGCTTCAACATTGATAAATTCATCAGGATCCAGTGCGCGCTCAGCTTTTTTTAGCCCCCTTGCAAGATAGATGTCGATCTTCTCATTACAATAAGCCACTGCCGGATATACGGATATCAAAAAAGAAAGCTCCTTAGCCACATACCCCGTCTCCTCCGTAAGCTCACGGGCGGCAGCATTTATAGTCGGTTCGTCAGGGCCGTCCAATCCTCCTGCCGGGATCTCAAGAGTAAAACGATCCAGTGCATTCCTGTATTGTCTTACAAGAAGTATCCTTCCGTCATCAAGCACGGGAAGAACAGCAGCAGCCCCCTGATGCTTCACAAAATCATAATCGCAGATATGACCGTTAGGCACTTTTACCGTATCATGACAATATGTGATTATGGTTCCCTTTGCTATCTCTGTTCTCTTAAGCCTTGTGATCTTCATATTTTCAAGATCATCCTGTTCCAAAAGAATATGCTTATCTTCCACCGTAAAACTCCTGACCTGGTCTGTTTATTATACCTGCCCAGAAAAACTGCCCGGTTTGTATCACCGGGCAGCTGTTATATTTCTATATCCTATTTGATCAAAGACTCTTTAAGAACTTCTCGATACGGTCAAGTCCCTTTTCGATCTGCTCCATGCTGATGGCATATGAAAGTCTCATATGCTCGGGATATCCGAAGTCGGCGCAGGGAACAACCGCTGTATCAAATTCATTAAGAAGGATGTCAGCGATCTTTGCTGCCTTCTCGATCTTTTCACCTTTGTATTCCTTTTCACATACTGCAGACATATCGATGAATACGTAGAAAGCACCTTCGGGCTCAAGGCAGGAAACAAGAGGCATTTCCTTCACTCTTCCATACATATACTGTCTGCGGCGATCAAATTCTTCCTTCATCTTCTTCATCGCTTCATCGGGACCTGTAAGAGCCTCAACGGCAGCCTTCTGTGCGATGGAGTTAACATTACTTGTTGCATGAGACTGCATAGCGCTCATACGCTTTGTGATCTCAAGCGGAGCAGCTGCATAACCGACTCTCCATCCGGTCATGGCATAGCTCTTGGAAAGTCCACTGCAAGTGATGGTCCTGCTGTATATCTCATCACCGAGAGAAGCGATACTTACATGCTCCTCACCTGTATAGATAAGTGCTTCGTACATCTCATCCGCAACAACATAGAAATCCTTCTCTACAGCAACCTTTGCGATAGCTTCAAGCTCTGCGCGGCTGTATACCATACCGGTAGGATTATTGGGTGTGTTGAGAACGATGGCCTTGGTCTTATCTGTTACGGCAGCAGCTATCTGCTCAGCGGTAACCTTATATCCGTTCTCCTTGGTGCTGTATACGATCACGGGTACACCGTCGGAAAGCTTAACCATCTCAGGGTAGCTGAGCCAGTACGGTGCGGGGATGATAACTTCATCTCCGGGATTAACGATAGCGTCAAAGATATTGGTCAGTGCATGCTTTCCTCCGTTACAGATAATGATCTGAGCGGGATCATAATGAAGATGGTTAAACTTCTCAAGCTTTGCACTTACAGCCTGCTTTAATTCAACAGTACCTGCAGCAGGTGTGTATTTTGTGAAGCCTTCCTTTATGGCATTAATGGCAGCATCACAGATATTGGAGGGAGTAGCGAAATCCGGTTCTCCTGCTCCGAATCCTACAACATCTCTGCCCTGTGCACGTAATTCTTTAGCCTTAGCTGTTATAGCTAAAGTTGATGACGGCTTAACCTGTTCCGATCTCTTTGACAATGAAAGTGACATTTTGACCTCCACGTGGCGGTATTTCCCCGCCTGGTTTTCTTTTTTAACTTCTCTATACTACAACAAGTATTTATAATCCACAAGTTAAAAATTGTAGAAGTATCACATAACGCACAGCCTTTTTTCAGTAAAAAAGCCCGTGCCGGAAACCTCCGGAACACGGACTTTGTTATCATCTTAATCTATAAGGTCAGCTTATCTTAGCACCGCACTTAGTGCAGTATATCATTCCGGGCTGAAGCGGCGAGCCGCACTTTGTGCAGAAATTATTCACTTCGGGCTTGTTTCCGGATTTGAATTCTCCGTAATCAGCCCCCTGTCCCGGATCTGCCTTGAAGGACACCGCATCGGTAGCCTGTCTTACTTCACTGGCCTGTCGCTCTAGGTCCAGTGCTCTGTTTTCATGGAAAAGAATATCATTAACGAGCTCGGCGCAGTCGCTCTCTGCAGTACCGTTCTTATGAAGTTCATAATACTTCTTTCCTAACTGAAGCATCAGATCGTTCATGGTACGCTCTTCACCCGAGATCTGATTACGCAACTTCATTATCTCCGCATTTCCTTTAGCCTTCTCACTTACGCCCCTTGTAAAAGCGGATACAGAACTGCCGAATCCCATAACTATAACCTCCAAAGCCTCTCATAAGCGTGTTACAGAAAACCGTCCATTAAAGCCACGGCACTTTCCTGACCAAATAATATTATATCTTAAAAAGAATACCTTTTCCACCTTTAAAAGCAAGGTTATACAGTTTACTCACTCAACAGTGTAAGTCCGTCGATACCGGGTCTTACCGTCATGGAATAATTCGTATAATAGATCACAAATCCCGGTGCCGCTCCCGAAGGCTTTTTAACATTTTTCTTTACCGTATAATCAATCTCCGCCTTATCCTGGTCTCTGGCGCCGGAATAATAAGCCGCAAGGGCCGCTGCCTGCTCATATACATGATCCGGGAGTTCTTTCCCTCCGGTCCTTACTATTACGTGGGAACCCGGGATCTTCTTTGAATGGAACCACATATCTCCGCCATCGGCGAATTTAAATGTAAGCTCTTCATTCTGATAATTATTCTTGCCCACATAAATGTCATAACCGTCTTCCGTAACATAATGGAAGGGTTTGGACGTAATCCTGATCTTCTTCTTTGGATTGTTATGTTTTCTGATATAGCCGGCTTCCGCAAGTTCCTCTTTGATCTCAAGAAGATCCTCTTCCTTAAGGGCGATATCCAGTGCTACTTTGATACTGTCCAGATAAGCCAGTTCATCCTGTGACTGCTTTACATATACGGAAAGCGCTTCGAACGTTCTCTTTTGTTTTTGATATTTTTCAAAGAATCTGGCTGCATTTTCCCTGACGCTCAAAGTCTCATCCAGATTGATCCTGACAGTACTGCCGTCATTATAATTCAGGGCATCATAATACTTTGATCCTTCGGGTATCTGATATGCATAAGCCGTCAGCAGTTCTCCGTACAGTCTGTTCTTCTCGCGCTTCTCAGTATCCTTTAACTGCTTCTCCTGCAGATCGAGTTTTCTTGAAACACGTTCCGATGCAGTCTGTACCACATGTCTGAGTTCCGCACTGCGCTGCCTGATCCTGACATGGGCTTCCTTCTCACTGTAAAAGACATACAGCAGTTCAGAAATACTCTTAAAATTTTTTCTGTTCTCATACATTCCCGTATCAACAGCAGAAAATTCCGCGGGAATGCCATTCTCATAATAGATAACCGGTGTGAAAGCTGCATTTCTGACATCCTCCATGATATCCGAAAAGGATTCCCAAAGCCTCAGTCTTGTACCATTTTCATCAGCAAGCACAGTTCGTATATCCATATCCGGATCGATACCGGCCATCCTTACTATCTCACCGGCGATCTGATTTGATATTCCTCTGTATGCCGTACACAAAGCGGAAGATACGGACATATTCCTGTTTCCCAGATTCTCAAAGAAATCATCCCTTACAGCATCAAGTGGCTCGCTTTTCCCTCTGGTCTCGGGGATAAAATATTTTCTTCCCGGAAGCACCTCTCTGACCGAGCTTACCATCCCCGATATATGCTTGATGCTGTCAAGTATGATCTCTTCACCGTTGCGGTCTTCCGTGAGGATGATATTGCTGTGTTTGCCCATTATCTCCGTTACAAGTGTTATACTGCACAGATCTCCCATTTCGTTATAATGCTCCGCCTCAAGCCTGATAACACGTTCCAGTCCCGGTTGGGAAAATCCCAGGATCCTTGCATTTTGAAGATGCTTCCTAAGGAGCATGCAAAAATTCGGCGCCGTCATTGGATTGGGCCTGTTGTCCTGCGTAAGAGTCACCATAGGAAGTGAAGCGTTGGCTGACAAAAGAAGCCTGTACTGACCGTCCCCTGTCTTGACAGTGAGCAAAAGCGCATCATTTTCAGGCTGCGCGATCCTGTATATACGCCCGCCTGTAAGTTTTTTATTTAATTCATCCGTGACCGCTGCCACGGTAAGTCCGTCGTAAGCCATTAATCTGTAAGATATCTCCCTTCATATGAAAAGAACCACCGATGTGGCCCTTTTTATATGTATTTTTCATTCAAAATTTCATTTAATGGAATTATATAACCGGCATGTTCATTAATCAATGGAAGCCCTATATGATACTTACACTCCCATGTCGTGTGTGCTAAACTATTTTTATCCATTTCGGATACCTCCTTGATGTAATTTTTGCGGTTGGCGAACCTGCACTAATTTTACTCTTGGAGTTTTTTTCTTGAAGCTAAAGCTTTTTGGGAACACACCTGCATAGCAGGTGGTTTATTTTTATGCCGATACAATAAGAAAAGACAGGAACTTCTCCCTGCCTTTTCAGCACAAATACTTGGATAACGAACAAACAGCCTTTCAGACCCGTATCATTTGAAATAATCCGGATATGCCCTGATCACTTCGTCCTTATCCAGTTTATATCGCATAAGATGCTTTATCATAAGGGATCTGGCATTTTCTTTATCCTTATCCCTGATAGCATCAACGATAGCACGATGATCGGATACAATCTTTATATCCTTGACAGAATATAATGAGAGAGTTCTGAGTCTGTCAAACTGTCCCATAGCCGAATGCATGAGCTTATAGGTCTGTTCCTTTCCGGAAATAACAAAGAGCATCTCGTGGAATTCATTATCAAGATTCATTATCTTCTCGGACGTTCCGCTCTTTAAATAAAATTCCTGCAGATCTATATTCTCATACAGACTCTTTAACTGAGCATCCGTAATACTGTCACATAATTCCTCGACGATAGCCGATTCGATGGTCCTCCTGAGGAAAGCTGCTTCCTCCACCGCATCAAATGATATAGAAGCAACATAACTTCCCTTCTGTGGAAATACTTCTATGAGCCTTGCCTTGACCAGTTCCTGAATAGCTTCCCTGATGGGCGTCCTGCTGACCCCAAGGGTCCTGGACAGCTCGTTCTCGCTGATAAGCGCACCGGGCTTAAGCTCCATCTTTATTATATTTTCCGTAAGCTCCCGCAGTGCATATGCCTTCGCACTTTCACCGGCGAGTCTGTCTTGGTAGCGGACCATCGATTCACTCCATCAAATCATTTAACAGTTTTATGAAGAACTTCTCTGACCTTTCCGGGTCCTTCATTCATTTCATTGAAGATATCTGTAATCTTCTCTGCAAGGCCTGCCTCATAAAGATCCACTGCAAAGATATCTTTTCTTGAAAGGATAGGCTTAAGGGCTTCTGAAGTTGCAGGCTTAAATTCCTTATAAGGAGCCATGATAGCAGAAAGTTCGGAAAGGAGCGGATCCGGACTCTGTTCGAAATCCTTTCCTTCGTCATTTACACCTGTAAGATACCTTAAATATCCTGCAAGCACAACAGGGATATAATGAAGCTTTGTTACGCTCTCTCCTTTGGCTATATATGCCTTGAGTGTCTCACCGAATCTGATGGGAAGCTTCTGGGATGTATCGCAGGCAATTCTCTGCGGAGTATCAGGCATGAAAGGATTTACAAGCCTCTTGTTAAGCACGCTGTCGATAAAATCCTCAGGCTTGATTATTCCCGGATTGATAACTACGGGCATACCTTCCTTGTATCCCATTTCTCTTACCAGTGCAGAAAGATCTTCATCCTTCATTTCCTTCCATATCGTATCATAGGAAAGAAGACATCCGAAAATCGCAAGTGCGGTATGAAGAGGATTGAGACATGTACATACCTTCATCTTCTCAACCTTATCAACAGTCTCTCTGTCGGTAAAGTATACACCGCCCTTATCAAAGGGAGGACGACCGTTGGGGAATTTGTCCTCTACTACCAGATACTGAGTCTCCTCTGCATTAACAAAAGCTGCTGTGTATGTATTCTTATCAGTGATGATGATATCGGTATCTTCAAAACCGTCCTTCTTAAGCATCTCAACAACATTGCCGTCCGGTCTCGGAGTGATCTTGTCGATCATGCTTAAAGGGAAAGTAACCTTGCTTTCATCCTTTAAATAATTAACAAAGCCTTCATCCACAAGTCCCTGTTCCAGCCACTTATCTGCATATGCAAATACTGCAGCCTTGAGCTTATCGCCGTTGTGTGAGCAGTTATCCATGCTGGCCATGGCTACAGGGCATGCACCTGCTTTATAACGCTCATTAAGAAGGTAAGCCATCTTTCCCATGAGATGCTTGGGATGGAAACACTTATTGTCAAAATCATCCTTAACCACACCGGATAATGAACCGTCGGGACCGTTAAGTGAATATCCCTTCTCGGTTATGGTAAAGGAAACCATCTGAAGTGATGCGCTGCAGAATATCTCTTTTAATCTGGCCATATCATCTTCTCTTGAAAAATCAGCAGTAAGAGATTCGGTAACGGAACCAACCACCTTCTTCTCGATATTTCCGTCGCTCTTAAGAGTAACAAGAAGACTAAGATCATCGAAAGGCTTGTATGCCTTGCTGATGATATCAAAATCGAATCCTTCAACTGCGATAACACCCTTATCATACTCACCCTTGTTAAGGAGATCATCGATAACTGCGGCAGGGAAAGCACGAAAGATATTTCCTGTTCCGAAATGAACCCATGCAGGTTCTTTTGCAGTACGCTCTTTTATCTTTTCTCTGTCATATTCAGGAAGAAGATATCCCTTTTCATTAAATGCCTTCTTTGCAGCTTCATCATTTATCTGTTGCAGCTTCATATCAATATCCTCCTATCATGCTCTTTTTGCATTCTTATCGATTGCTTCCCACAGACCGTTTAAGTATGTTGCTCCCAATGCTCTGTCATAGAGACCGTAGCCCGGCATAGCAACCTCATCCCAGATCATTCTTCCGTGATCGGGACGGATAGGGCCTGTAAAATCGATCTCGTAAAGCGCTTTCATGATCTCGTAAAGGTCAAAGTCACCATCACTTGAAAGATGTGCAGCCTCTTCAAAATCATCATCAGAATTAAATTTAAGATTTCTTACATGTGCAAAATGGATCCTGCCCTTAAGAGCTCTGATCATTCCGGGAAGATCATTTTCTCTGTTGGTCCCGTAAGAACCGGAGCAGAAAGTAACACCATTATGCGGATTATCTACCATCTTCATCATTCTCTGTATGTTGGGGAGATTGATTATGATCCTGGGAAGTCCGAATACAGACCATGCGGGATCATCGGGATGGATAGCCATGTTTATGTCATACTTGTCGCAGACAGGCATGATCTTTTCAAGGAAATATTTGAGATTATCAAAAAGCTTTTCCTCATCAACATCTTTATAATCTTCAAAGAGCTGCTTGATGATAGCCATTCTCTCAGGCTCCCATCCGGGAAGGATCGCACCGTTTGCATCATTTTTGATGGAGTCAAACATAGTCTCGGGATCAAGCGCATCAATAGCCTTCTGGGAATAAGCAAGTACTGTTGAACCGTCAGGACGCTTTCTTGCAAGTTCAGATCTGGTCCAGTCGAATACAGGCATGAAGTTATAGCATACAAGATGTATATCTTCTTCACCGAGGTTCTTTAAAGTCTCGATATAGTTATCAATATATTTATCACGGTCAGGCGAACCGATTTTGATCGAGTCATGGATATTTACAGACTCGATACCGGATATGTGAAGGCCTGATGCTGCAACCTCATCTTTGAGGGCACGGATCCTCTCACGGGTCCATACCTCACCCGGAGTAGTATCGTAAAGCGTTGTAATAACACCTGTAACACCCGGAACCTGTCTGATCTGCTTAAGTGTAACTGTGTCAAATCCGGTTCCAAACCACCTCATTGTCATTTCCATTTTATTCATCCTCTTTCTGCCATTCCGGCTTCTTGTTCACTTGTATACAAGTATATTACCACGTGATACTATCTTTTTCCATACCAAAATTTCCAAGAAAGTTCACGTAATTTTTGTTGAATTTATAATGTTATTCCATCCTTAAAGATCGCTATGTCCCTGAATTCGTTTATTTCCTGTCTCGTCAAGGTACCGGAAGCAGTTGTCAAAACCAGTGAAAGAAGCCTGTCGGCAGCGGCTTCTATGGTCTCATTACCTCCTGCGATCTCCCCGGCATTAAAGTCTATCCAGTTGCTCTTCTTTAAATAAAGTTCAGTATTGGTTGAGATCTTTAACGTCGGCACAGGTGCTCCGAAGGGAGTTCCCCTGCCTGTTGTGAAAAGTATCATGTGGGCTCCCGCAGCCGTAAGAACCGTAGTTGAAACCATATCATTCCCCGGCCCCGAAAGAAGCGTCAGACCTCTCTCCTTCACTCGTTCACCGTATCGTAGTACATCCGATATCTGCGCACTTCCGCCCTTTTGAACACATCCGCAGGATTTATCCTCCAGGGTAGTGATGCCTCCGGCTTTGTTCCCCGGACTGGGATTCTCGTATACAACCTGGCCGTGGTCCGTAAAATATTTCTTAAAGGAATTTACCATTCCCACAGCCTTATCGAATATCTCCCTGTTTTTGCATCTGTTAAATAGGATCGATTCAGCCCCGAACATCTCAGGCACCTCAGTCAAAACAGTTGAGCCGCCCATTCCTATAAGCAGATCCGAAAATCTGCCTACTGCAGGATTCGCAGTTATACCGGACAGTCCGTCCGATCCGCCGCACTTAAGACCCACTATAAGCTCCGATGCACTTATCACTTCTCTTGAGAAAGTCGAAGCATACTCTTTTAATTCTTCAAGCAGCTTCCTGCCTTCTCTTAATTCATCTTCCGAATTCTGACAGACAAGGAACTTAACTCTCTCCGGATCCCACTCGCCCAGTTCTTCTTTGAACTGATCCAATGTAAGATTCTCGCAGCCGAGAGCCAAAACAAGCACTCCGCCTGCGTTGGGATGTCTCACAAGATCTGCCAGTATCCTCTTGGTAGTGTCGTGATCCTCACCGGTCTGTGAACAGCCATAAGGATGTCTGAAGCAGTGAATCCCTTCTACAGCGCCTCCCGCCAGATCTGTATTTTCCCTGACAAGCTGCTCCGCAACGGAATTAACACATCCCACCGTAGGTATGATCCACAGTTCGTTTCTGATGCCGACACTGCCGTCCTTCCTCCTGTATCCCATAAAGGTCCCGGCAGGAAAGACAGATTCATCTTTGATTTCCGGCTCATAAGTATAGCTTTCGCTTTCCGATAAAGCAGTCTTTAGATTGTGTATATGTACATGCTCTCCTGTTTTGATATCACTGCCGGCAATTCCTATCCTGCAGCCGTATTTGATCACCGGAGTGCCTTCCTTTATATCTTCAAGCGCTATCTTATGTCCTCTCGCCACAGGCTCCGCTGCCGTGATACGGATGTTATCTGCCGTTACGCTCTCACCTTTTTGGATATCATGAAGAGCCACTGCCACATTATCTTTCGGATGTATCTTTATCATCTTATCGATTCCTCCGTTTTTCCGGCCTTTATGCACTGATCAGCCGCATCGCTTCATACATACCTTTTTCGCCAATAAGCTTCATATCCTTTATCACGGCTTCTTTAAATCCGGGCAGATCCTTTAATTTGCTGTCCCACATTCTTTCATCATCAATGATCGTACTAGCGAGAGTTTCAAGATCAGCATCCTTGAGTTTATGGAATTCTTCAAGGACCCACCCGTCATCCCTGATAAAGAAATCACTGTCGCCGCGCCTGCCTTTGAGCGCACCTTCCTCCAAGGTCCTTCCGCAATGGTAGAACATTAAATAAGCCGCAAAGGAAAATGTAAGGATTACGGGAAGGCTGTTTTTCTGTTCATAATAATCTAACAGTGACGGCATCACTCTCGCCTTCCATTTTGCGGTTGAATTAAGTGCGATGGATAAAAGCTCGTGGTCGATAAAGGGATTCGCAAATCTGTCCGATACCGCTCCGGCAAATACCGTAAGCTCACTTGCATCAAGTCCTTTAAGAACAGGTATTATCTCTTCATTAAGAGCCTTATCCATGAAGCCCTTTATACACTCATCATCCATGCAGTCTCTTACTATGTCTTTTCCCGCAAGAAATGCCGCGAGTACCATAGAAGTATGCGCTCCGTTTAATATCCTCACCTTTCGCTTCTTATAGGGATCAACATTGGCCACTGCCTTTACGGGAAGTCCTGCCTTATCTGCGGGGAATTCATCCAGTATTGTCTCAGGACCCTCTATAACCCATGATGCAAATACTTCCCCCGCATCAAGAAGTTCATCTTTATATCCAAGTTCTTCGCATATGCTGTCTGCTTCGGCCGCAGGAAAACCGGGAACGATCCTGTCAACCAGTGTCGAGCAGAAAAGATTCTCCTTTTCCAGCCAGTTCTTAAAATCCCCTGAAAGCTCCCATTTATCAGCATATTCTCTTACGCACTTTAAGAGCTCGTCTCCGTTCCTGTCTATCAGTTCACATGAGAGGATGATAAAACCGGGCAGATCATTCAAAAATCTTTCATACAAAAATCTGGTAAGCTTTGCCGGAAAACTTGAAGGTGGAGCATCATTTTGACTGCATGAAGGATCATAAACGATACCTGCCTCAGTTGTATTGCTCACTATGAATCTCAGTTCCGGATTCTGCGCGCATTTCAGGAATCCTTCGAAATCACTGTAAGGATTGATACATCTTGAGATACATGATATGACACGTTTCTCATCAACCTTCCTGCCTTTATCATTTCCCCTAAGCAAAAGTGTATAAAGACCTTCCTGACCGTTTATAACTTCACACTTTCTTCCGGTACCGCGGGGCTGTACGATAACAACTTTTCCGTTAAATCCGCATTTTTCATTAAGTACATCCACAAAATGATCGGTAAAGGCCCTGAGAAAATTTCCCTCTCCAAACTGAAGGATCTTCTCAGGCGCCTGTTTCAATAAGTACCCCTCATATCCGTTCTTTTGAAGCGTTTCGTAGCTTAACCTTTCCATAACTTTACCTGCCTTTTCCCATTACATGAGTTCACTGTTGGCTATATTATCCATGTCGTCGAAGTCCTGGTTTTCTCCTGCCATTCCCCATATAAATGTATATGCCTGTGTTCCTGCACCCGCATGGATCGACCAGCTGGGACTTATCACAGCCTGTTCGTTCCTTACTATAAGGTGCCTTGTTTCTTTGGGTTCACCGCAAAAATGACATACATAAGCTTCTTCAGGGATATCAAAATACAGATATACTTCCATTCTTCTTTCATGAGTATGGCAGGGCATGGTATTCCATACACTTCCCGGGGCAAGCTCTGTCATTCCCATCTCAAGCTGGCAGGTTTCCACCTGTCCGGGAAGTATATATTTATTGATAACTCTGTGGTTGGATGCTTCCGGGCTTCCCAGTTCTTTTTTGTTTTCATCCTTTATGATGACGATCCCATCACCTGCTTCGCCTTCACGTTTGATCAAAACAGTCGGATACGTCTTATGTGCAGGTACTGAATTGATATAGAATTTCGAAGGAGCAGCCTGATCATCGGACTCGAATGAAATATCCCTGCTTCCCATCCCGATATACATTGCCTCTTTATATCCGACGTTGTAGCGTCTTCCGTCTACAGTGATGACGCCGGAGCCACCGATATTGATCACTCCCATTTCTCTTCTTTCCAGGAAGAATCTCGCACGGAGCTCTTCACCTGCCGTAAGATCGAGTTTTTCCTTTACGGGAACAGCAGAGCCTGTGATCATTCTGTCTATGTGACTGTAGATGAATATGATCTCATCTTTTTTAAAAAGATCCTCGATCAGAAATTCCTTTCGTAATCTCCCTGTATCGTAGTTCTTTACATCTTCCGGCGAACAAGCTTTTCTGATTTCCATATTTTCCTTTCCGGCTGTTTTGATATCAGCCTTAAATATTTAGTTATATTTTTGCTTTTATTTTTTTACTTTTACAATTATTATGATTAAATAAACGATAAATCCAATTGGAGGACATATCATGGCAGGAATACTTGACAGTTTCCGTCTTGACGGAAAGGTTGCATGGGTAACAGGCGCTTCTTACGGTCTTGGAATGGCCTACGCAGAGGCATTTGCAGAGGCAGGCGCAAAAGTTGTTTTTAACAGTTCTGATACCGGGCGCGTAAATGCAGCCACCGAGGAGTACAGGAAAAAAGGGTTCGATATATACGGTGCTGTATGTGATGTCACAGATGAAAAAGCAGTAGCCGCTTTCGTAAAAGAAGTTGAAGATAAATTCGGACCGATCGATATACTGGTAAACAATGCAGGTATCATCAGGCGTATTCCCATGACGGATATGTCACTTGATGAATGGAACAAAGTAATAAATGTGGATCTCACCGGTCCCTTTATCTGCAGTAAAGCAGTAATACCGGGTATGATCAAAAGAGGCGGCGGTAAGATAATCAACGCCTGTTCAATGATGAGTGAATTCGGCCGTGAGACCGTATCAGCCTATGCTGCCGCTAAAGGCGGTTTAAAGATGCTGACACGTAATATATGTTCCGAATATGGCAGATACAATATTCAGTGCAACGGAATAGGCCCCGGTTACATCGATACCGTTCAGACCGCACCTTTACGTGAAAGAGGTGCAGACGGAAGTATGAATCCTTTTGACCGTTTTATCCGTTCCAAGACACCCGCCCAGCGATGGGGACATGCCGAAGAGCTTAAAGGCCTCGCAGTCTTTCTCGCTTCTCCCGCTTCCGATTTCATTAACGGGCAGATCATTTATATCGACGGCGGTATCAGTGCTTATATAGGTCAGGATCCTTCCAATATTGACGACAGCAAGTCATGATGAATATCATGGCTTGCTCTTAAAGCTAATGCTTGAACATTTCAGGCTTACGTGCTTTAAGATCTTCAATATCCTGTTCGAAATAACCTATATGTTTGCCAAGAATTTCTCTGTAGGTTTCTTTATCCTTTATTTCAATACTCTTAATAAGCTTCTCATGGGTAGCAAGAGTTCTGTCCTTATTGGTATTCTCCATATCTATGAGAAGTCTTATCCTGTTGTAATGAGCCATTGAATTGTCTACAAGCTCGGCCGCAAGTTTCTGCCCTGCAACAACATAAGCGATCTTATGAAATTCGTTGTCGCACCTTAAATATTCAAAAGTCATATCAGGATTGTTCATCCTGCCTGCCACCAGTTCCATCTTGTGGCAGTATTCACGCATCTTTTCGATATCTTTATTTGTCACATTTTTAAACAGCCCGTCTATCACACCCATTTCAAGTGTTCTTCTGACGAACCATTCCTGCTTTGCTCTGTCTTCATTTATCATTGATATTTCAGAACCGACCTGAGGATATATATCTACCAAAGCCTCAGTTTCAAGCTTAACCAGTGCTTCCCTGGCGGGGGTTCTGCTTACATCATATCTCTCAGCTATCTTCGCTGCCGATACAGGTTCTCCCGGCATGAGAGCCAGTGTCATTATATCCCGTCTAAGGTTATAGTATGTCTGATCATTTAAAGATCTGGCCATATTAAATAAAGTCCTCTCTCATAGGTGTAAATATATCCAAAAGCTTGACATCCGTAACACATTCGATACCATGCATAACATTTGACGGTACAAGATATGTATCTCCGGCATTCAATGTTACATCAGCCTTGCCCTCTTCTTTATAGATGAGAGTTCCTTCGATAACATATCCTATCTGCTCATGGGGATGGCTGTGCATGGCACCTACTGCGCCCTTTTCAAATCTAAGCTCCACATTCATTATATTATCACTATAAGCCAGTACCTTTCTCAAGGTACCCTCGCCAACTTTTTTATATTCCTTATCTTTGTTCAGAACATACATGATATATTCCTCTCATTTCTTACCGGTTGCCGTCATATCATTTATCAGCTTAAACAGCCCCTTCTTCGTATTCCCGAGAATACTGTTCCTTAAAATGTATCCCTGTCCGTCTCCCATATATACAACTAAAATGGTCGGCTTCTTAACTACTCCCTTTACATCCTTCCAGCCCTTATGCTGCCTTTTTCCGTCCGCTTCGATGATCATCCCCGAATCTGAAAATGTCAGATCAAGCTCGGGATAATGACCCTTCAATGAAGCTTTTGCGCGAAACCAGATCATAACCGGTTGTATTACCGTAAAAGTCAAAAGAAAGAGGATGAGCACCGCACGAAAAAAGTCCGATGCCCCCCTCCACTTACTCACGATAAGCGCTATGGACGCAGCGATACATGCAATATTCACCACTCCCATGTAAGAAGAATAAGCATAATACATGGAAGCCTGCCACAGATCTGAAGTTTTCACACGATATCTGTAATTATACTGCATTGTATCACCTTATGTAGCATTAATATTTATACATCAGTTGCCAAAAAGATTAGGAAGGAACATTGCAATAGGCGGGAAGAATGTTACAAGCAATAAGGTCACTATCATACACAGATAGAACGGAAGCGTAGCTTTAACAACTTTTTCCATCTTACAATGTCCGACAGCAGATCCGATAAAGAGCACTGCTCCAACAGGAGGTGTCAGCAATCCTATACCGCAGTTGAGAACCATGATGATTCCGAACTGAACAGGTGTGATACCTATCGATGTTGCTATAGGCAGAAGGATAGGTGTTGCGATAAGGATGATCGGTGCCATATCCATGATGCATCCAAGCAGCAGCAGGATGATATCAATAAGTATTGCTATAACATACGGGTTGTTTGATACTCCCAGTATCGCTCTGCTGGCCATATCCGGAACATGAAGTCTTGTGAGACAGAATCCGAAAACGGCTGATGTTGAAATAAGTATAAGCACGATAGCAAGCGTATCTATGCACTTGTCCAGGACCTTCCAAACGCCCTTCCAGTCAAGTCCCTTATAGATGAATACCGAAACTATAAGGCTGTAGATAACAGCGATCGCAGCAGACTCGGTTGCTGTAAATACACCGGCTACAACGCCGATAACAACTATGATGACCGCAGCAAGTGCCCAGAAAGAAACTATAAGCTGTTTTCCGAGACGTTTCAAGGAGAACTTATCTCCCTTGGGATATTTGCGCTTCTTTGAAATGATGAACGATCCTATCATGAGAGAAGCTGCAAGAAGAGCTCCGGGAATATAACCTGCCAGGAAAAGCGCTCCTACAGATACACCGCCGGCACTCATGGCATATATGACCATATTGTGGCTGGGCGGAACCAGCAGTCCTTCACAGGATGATGTTATCGTAACAGCAGTTGAGAAATCATCATCGTATCCCTGATCCACCATCATAGGTATCATGATCGAACCGATAGATGCAGTATCAGCAGCTGCAGATCCGGATATACCTCCGAAGAAGTATGAAGCAACGATATTGACCATTGCCATTCCGCCTGTCATCCAGCCGACTATGGAATCAGCCAGCGCAATAAGCTTCTCTGATATTCCACCCGTTCCCATGATAACACCCATTGTAATAAAGAACGGGACCGCCATCAATGAAAATGAACTTATTCCCTTTACCATATACTGGCACATGGTAGCAAGTGACTGCCCCTGTACCAAAAGGCACAATACGGATGAGAAACCTACCGCATATGCAACCGGGAAACGGAGTAACACCATGAGAAGGAAGCTACCGAGTAAAACTATTATCGCAAGAGTCTGTACACTCATTAGTTTTTACCCTCCTTTCCCATGTTCTTTTCTTCTTCTTTTGCTTTTTTTAGTGCTGCATTTATCTCATCATTCTTATCTTCTACAGCACCTGCCATATATTCGGTTTTAAGAACTATTGACTTTATATGGGAATAAAGTGTCTCAAGTTCAAAAATGATCATTGCGGCACCTGCTACTGGAACCGGAAGATACATCCAGACCCTCGATACCGTAGGCATTGAAACATAAGTACCTTTTGCACCTATGGTCATAGCATACTTTGTACCAACGACAAGCATTATCACGGCAAAAGTCATTACCATGATATCCGCAAGCAGATCTAAAAACTTAAGAACTCCGGTCGGCAGAAATCTGTCGAAAGCCGTCATCCTGATATGTGCTCCGCGTCTGATCGCAAGCGCAGCCGATAACACAGCCATGTAAGACATGAGTGTAAGAACAACCTCCTCACTCCATGACGGATCGGGAATAAAAGATATGTATCTGCCCATTACGGCAAAGGTTGTGATCAGTATATCCGCAATAAGCAATACTTTGCATATTACCAGTACCGCTTTATATACCCAGTCATAAAACGGCTTGATCTTATCAAGTTTTTCAAACATATCGTGTACCTTCTTTTAAAAACAGGGCACTACAACAGGTGCAGTGCCCTTTTCGTAAGTGTCAGCTATTACTTTTTTTGTAGGGTTCAAACATTGTTCTTACTGAAGATCAAGAAGCTGCTGATAAAGGTCCTTGAGCTCGTCTGTGTTAACCTGTGCATCGATTACAGGCGCAACAGCATCCTGCCAGGGCTTGATATCTGTAACTTCAACGATATTGCATCCTTCATCCTTAAGCTGCTGAAGAACTTCTGCTTCCTTCTGTGCAGAGATCTCTTTGCAGTACTCACCGGCAAGCTTACCTGCTTCCATCATTGCATCCTGCTGAGCGGGAGTCATCTTTTCCCATGCAGAGTCAGTGATGATAACTTCGATAGCACCAAGTGTATGACCGTCAAGGATCATTGTGTTTGCAACCTCAGGGAATGCATTGGACTTGTAGTTTGCGATAGGCTGTTCAGCTGCATCTACAACGCCTGTCTGAAGAGCTGAATAAAGCTCACCGAAAGCAACTACTGTAGGAGATGCGCCAAGACCTTCAACAAGACCGTTCATAACAGGGTCATTTGAAACACGGATCTTGAGCCCCTTAAGATCTTCGATTCCGGAAACATCCTTTGATGTGAAGAAATGACGGAAACCTTCCTCACCGTAGAAGATGCCGCGTACGCCGGCGCCGTTCTGCTGGGGCTCCTCAAGGAATTCCTTTGCAAGATCGCTCTGAGCGAAATTCCAGAAATGCTCTCTGCTTACGAATGTGTAAGGAAGAGAAAGAAGCAGTGACTTTGTTCCGCCGTAGTTTGTAAGAGAGAAAGCGGAAATACGTGAGATATCGCAGATTCCGTTGTCTGCAAGCATACCGTCAAGGATATCATTCTCTGATCCGAGAACCCCGCCGGCCTGGAGGTCGATCTCGATGGATCCGCCGGAAAGTCTCTCAACTTCTTCCTTGAACTTTGTATCAGTCATACCAACGATAGTATCAAGTGGATTAACCTCTGCCATAACAAATGTAACCTTAGGATCATTTGCTGCTGCAAACTCAACAGTAGCATCTGTTGCAGAAGTTGCATCGGTTGCAGCATCGGTTGCAGCAACGGCTGCATCTGTTGCCTGTCCTGCGGGCTCCTGACCGGGATTCTGGGCACCACCCTGATCCACGCTCTGAAGACCACATCCGATGAGCATGCTGGCAGCCATGGTAGCAGTCAAAACAATTGATAATAATTTTTTCCTCATGAAAATACCCTCCTGATGAAATACGTGGCTAAAGCACCACCTAACATGTTAGCTGTTATGAATATAGGTTAACATACTAGCATGTTAGCGTAAATATGCAATAATTCACATAATTTTCATTTTTTTTTCGTCTCATCGCCCATAAGGCTCTGTGAATATAAACTGCATTCAATAAAAAAGACACCTTTCGGGGCCTGTTCCGGAAAAGTGTCTTTATATGTAAAAACGTTGATATTCAGGACTTTAAACTATCCTATCAGCCAGTCGTACATTGGTACTCTTCATGAGAGCAGTGCTTTGTCACTGGCAAATTCTTCGCCTGATACGGAAGTAAACTTGTGAAGCAGATCTTCAACGGTCAGCCTGGCCTTCTCTTCACCCCGGATATCCAGGATCACTCTGCCTTCATTCAT
>JAILGE010000040.1 GCA_024697065.1 Lachnospiraceae bacterium | reverse complement strand
CGCCGCCAGCGTTCATCCTGAGCCAGGATCGAACTCTCGATTAAAGTGTTCGAAACTGTCCAGACTAATTCTGGCTTTAGTTTCCTTTTTTACTTGGTTCGTTGAACCGTTCTTCCGAATAATTTCTTCGATCTTGATCTTGCGATCTCAACCGTTATATCCCTCGAAAATAGGATATCTTTTTTAGAAATCTTCGGGGTTGCATTACTGTTTTTTTGTCAAGGTTCCTGTCGCTTTGGTGTTTCCCGCGCGACTTCACTAGAGTACCACCGTCTGTTTTAAATGTCAACAACTTTTTAAATATTTTTTAAAAAAATTTTTGGAGAAAAAAACCGGTCTGCTTTTTCAAGCAGACCGGAATCTTATCACTCTCTAAAATCTGCTTTATACCTTGAAATACGCCATCGATGCGTCAAGCTCCCTGGACAGTTCCTGCAGCTTATTAGCCGACTCACTGATGATGGAGAATGTTGCATTAAGCTCTTCCATGGAAGCGTTGGTCTCTTCGGTAGACGCTGCATTCTCTTCCGAGATAGCCGACAGGTCGGCAATGATCTCAATGAGACTTCTCTTTGCTTCATTGAGTGCATTTACCCTGTCAGAGATCTCCTGCGAAGTCTCACTTACATTCTTAACGTTCTCCGACATTATTTCCATATCCTGCTTGGTGGAGTCGAGCTGTGAAGACTGAAGCTTAAAGTTTTCATTAAGCTTATCCATGACAGCCACTGATGCTTCCGAGCCTTCCAACAGCTTATCCACGATGCTCTTGATCTTATCCGCACTCTCGCTGGACTGATCCGCAAGAGTTCTTATCTCATCCGCCACAACCGCAAAGCCTCTGCCGGCTTCACCTGCTCGTGCAGCCTCTATAGAAGCATTAAGCGAAAGCAGATTGGTCTGTGTCGCGATATCGGCTATCGCCTGCGAGAACTGGGATATCTGCTTGGATGATTCATTGGTTGAAATGATGGTCTCGCTGATCTCCTTAACCGAAGAAGTTACCTCACTGCTCTGCTCTATAAGTTTCTCAAGCGCGAGCATAGCCTTGTCGCATGCGTTCTTCATTTCGGCAGCATAAGTATCCATCTGTGTAACATCACTTGTGATAGTCTCGATGTTATTGCCGATCTCGTCGGTATTATTAGCGGCATTCTGTACGCTTTCAGCCTGTGAAACCGCACCCTTTGAGATCTCATTGACAGCATCGGTAACCTGTCCCGAAGCCTGGGAAGCCTGTTCCGAAGATTCTGCCAGGTCGCCGCCCTGACTGCGAACATGGCCTGCTGCCTGTTGTGCGCCTCCGATAACTTCTTTTAATCTGTCGGAAAGCTCAGATACGCTTTCAGCTATGATACCAAGCTCGTCGTTTCTTGCGATCAGTGATGAAGCAACACCTTCTTTAAGATTTCCTTCT
Source organism: Lachnospiraceae bacterium (assembly GCA_024697065.1). Lineage (GTDB taxonomy): Bacteria > Bacillota > Clostridia > Lachnospirales > Lachnospiraceae > NK4A136. The sequence goes on along the minus strand of JAILGE010000040.1, from coordinate 61,717 downwards.
GCGATGGTCTTAACATTCTCTGCGATCTGTTTCATCATCGTAGAGAACTTCTTTGAGATCAGAAGTCCCGCAACGGAAAGAACAACTGCTACAACAACCGATATTATTACCGCTACAACTACCTTCCCCCTGATATCTGCGGTAATGTCACTTGAAGGACGTCCCGCAAAATACATGCCGACTACCGAACCGTCACTGTTCTTCATCGGAATATAATAAACATAGAAATTTTCTCCCTGTATGTCAGTCTTTGTGCTGGTAAATTCCTTACCGCCCTTTAATACAGTTTCAATAACCGCATCCGTCGCATCCGTACCGATTATCCTGTCTCCGGAATCCTTTTTGGTAAGAGTCGTGATCCTTCGGGTAGGCCCGTAAAAGATAGTATAGTTAACACCTGTCTTGGCATGGAGATTGTCGATTATCCCATACTCGCCGGATATTTTTGTATTACCTTTATATAAATCTTCCCCCTCCATGTGCCAGTCACCGGGATAGCGACCCTCATATTCGCTAGCCAGATGTTCATCGGCCACCTTGAGTTCCTCAAGAGTAGTCGTATGGTATATGTCCGCAAACATAACCCCCGCCACAATACACAATATCGCACACGCCCCTACAAGACCGATAATGGCAATGCAGATAATGTGACCGATAAGGTTTCCGTTCTTAACGCTTTTCTTCCCCATCTCACCCTTCTCCTTTCACAATTTCAAGCATATCAAGCATCCTTGCTTCTTTATAAGAATAATTTTATGATAAATTATTGCACATTATATTTCAAGTATCAGGCTTGTTTTTTGTGCAATATTCTAAAAATGATTTACATTAATCCAACTAATTTACTTATAGAAAAAAGAACAACTATAAAAAAAGACATACAAAACAGTATGTCTGAAAAATAAAGACTGATACGTGAAAATTAAAGACAGATTTTATCCTGTTACCTGAATTGCATGCTGATAACGCCGGAATCCGTAACGGCAACAAATCTGTCCGCCTGGGGTTGGGGAATAAGGAGCCTGACATCATCCTCACCAAAGTCGATATCAGCCTTTAGTCTTCCGTCCGTTTTATAGACTTTACAGTGCCGATCCGACAATATCACCGCTCTGTCATCGGAAAAGGAAATCTCGCGGTAAGCTCCGTCCACCTCTACCACGCCGGTCTTTTCTCCCACGGAATTATAGATATCCATGCGGTAACCGTCGGAGATATCCGGATCATCAAATACAATGCCTATATACTTTTCACTGTTGAACACGGCATGGATCCTGCCGCTTAAAAGAACTTCATTTACACTCTTCATCACACTTCCGTTTGATGTCTCGTAAATGATAAGTCTGGAATCCGAAAGCGCAAATGCTTTTTTGTCATTCATAAAAGTGACCACGGGAACCACATCCCCCGCATAATGATAGGAGATCGTCCTGTTATCGCTGTAATTTTTACCTGCCGCACTGAAATCGTAGAAAGAAACCTGTGTATCCGCTCTTCCGGCATTCTCCGACAAAGTTGCCGTAGCGGCAAGCCTTCCTCCGGATGATGCCGAGAAAGCAAGCGGGTATCCGCTTCCGTCCATGGTCGTATGGATCCCGTAGATGCACTCTCTCCCCTCATCCTTCCTGTAGTCGTAAAAATAAACAGATACCGCAGTGCCTTCATCCTGCGCCGCAGCCACGATCCCGCCGGATGTCACGGAAAGTCTGATAACGGGAGCTGCCGTTTTGACGGATCTGAGTTCCCCGTTCTGATCATATATGTATATAACCCTGCCGCCGCGGTCTGCTGCCGCCGCATAGTTACCGTTCACCTCAACTATGGGAGCTTCCATCTGGAATGCACCTGTCCAGACAGCCTTGCCGTCCTGACCTATGCATCTGATGCCGTCGGTATTGTAGGATAGGAATCTTTTCCCGAAACGTTTGAATGTTGCATTACCCATATCCTGCATCTGGCACCTTAAAGTAACCTCATAGGACGCAAAAACCCGCTTGTGCTCACGATTGATAAGCCAGGCAGCCGTTGACGTAATGAGAACAAAAAGAGTAAGCCAGAATACCGCTCTCTTGATAAGCAGTATCCTAGCTTTCCTTTTAATATGATCTATGGATAATATGTTGTCCGAATTCTTATTCTTCAATTCCTTTTCTTCATATGATCCGTAAAGATCTGTCATTTACCAGTTGAACTTATAAACCGTAACGGTATGATAATCCTTCTCAGGTCCGAATAAAGGCTTCTCAAAATTATCATGATTCATGGCATCGGGGAAATACTGTGTCTCCATTGCAAATCCCTTGAACTTACCGTAAGCTGCACCTGCTTTGCCTGCATGCTTTGAAATAAAGTTGCCGGTATAGAACTGCATGCCGGGAAGATCCGTAAACACTTCCATGACTCTTCCGCTCTTTTTGTCCTCTGCCACTGCCGCTTTCCTGAGCCTTCCGCTCTTTCCGCGGATCTCAAAATTATGATCAAATCCGCCGGCGATCCTGATAAACGTATCTTTCGCCTTTATATCCTTGCCGATCTTCTTGGGAGTATTAAAATCAAAAGGGGTTCCCGCAACGTTGATCATCCTTCCGGTGGGGATAAGATCCTCATTGACCTCGGTTATCCTGTCAGAGAAAATGGTCACGATGGTATCAAAGCAGTTCTCGCTCTTCTCCCCCCCAAGATTGAAATATGTATGATTGGTCATGTTGATGGCTGTAGGCTTATCAGATGTAGCATCATATTTTATCTTAAGCTCATTCTTGTCGGTAAGAGTATATGTTACCGATACATGCATATTGCCGGGGCCAAGATCCCTGTCCTTCTTATCAAGCATGAACTTAACACTGTTCTTTCCTGTCTTTGCATCCCATACCCTTTTATGGAAGCCGTTCTCAATGTCGGAATGAAGATTGTTGATACCGCGGTCGTTAACAGGCATCTGTACCGTCTTTCTTCCGATCTTGTACTTTCCGAAAGCAGTTCTGTTAGCAATAGGGCCTACGGTACATCCGAAGAAAGCTCCGTTCTTAAAATACTTTGCAAGCTTGTCATAACCGAGAACAACATCTGCGGTCTTGCCCTTTTTATCGGGAACGAGAAGATTGACAAGTATCGCACCGTAGTTGATCACGGATGCGCTCATTCCGTTGGCATTGGTGATGGTATAGAGAGTTATCTCCTTACCGTCTTTTGTCTTTCCGAAAAGTTCTGTTGTGATTCCCTTTGTGATCTCTTTAGCTTTAGCCATTTTACAATTCCGTCCTTCCGTCAAATGCACGCATAAGCGTAACTTCATCAGTATTCTCAACATCACCGCCGACAGGGAGTCCACTGGCGATCCTGGTGACCTTTATTCCCGCCGGTTTTATCAGTTTGCTGATATACATTGCTGTTGTCTCTCCTTCCAGAGAGGCATTGGTCGCTATTATCACTTCCTTCACATCATTCTCACCCAGTCTGGCGATCAGTTCTTTCAGACGTATGTCCGAAGGTCCGATGCCGTTCATGGGTGAGATGGTCCCGTGAAGAACATGATAAACACCTTCATACTTGCCAACCTTCTCATAGGCCGCCATATCTCTGGGATTCTCCACAACCATTATCTGACCGTGATCTCTCTTTGGATTAGAGCAGACCGGACAGATATCGCCATCCGTAAGGGTACAGCATTCTCTGCAATACCTGGCATTTTCTTTGGCATTGATTATGGCATCCGACAGGCGCTTCACTCTGTCATGAGGAAGATTGAGGATATGAAAAGCCATCCGCTGCGCGGATCTGTTACCTATCCCCGGCAGCGCAGCCAGTTCATCTATCAATGTGTTTATATCACCGCTGTACAGTTCCATCAGAAAGGAAGGCTCCCGAGATTAAGACCTGATGAGATGCTTCTCATGAGTTCATCATTAGCCTCTTCAGCCTGGTTGAGCGCTTCGTTGACAGCGGCCATTACCATATCCTGAAGCATTTCCACATCATCGGGATCCACTGCATCCTTGGAAATGGTAAGCTTTGTAAGCACCTTCTTACCGGTAACTACCGCTTCAACGGCACCGCCGCCCGAAGATGCCGTAAATTCCTTCTCCTCTATACTCTTCTGAGCTTCTTCCATCTGGCGCTGCGCACGCTGTGCCTGCTTGAGCATATTGCTCATATTTCCCGGCATTCCGCCACCGCCGTAAAATCCGCCTCTTCTTGCCATTTGAGTTTCCTCCTGTAATAAAATAATTTAAGCCGGCTCTTCCGTGATCTTCTCAATGTGAAGTATCTTCAAAAGATCAGCAAATTGTTCATCAAAATCCCTTTGTCCGTCAAAGATCCTGACGTCAAACAAAACTTCCTTGCCTATATGATCGCCCAGCACACCGGAAAGCGCTTTTGAATATTCATCGCTCTTCATCTGATCAGCATAGAATTTATTTGAAAAACATAAAAGCAGTCTGCCGTTTTCGCCAAGAGAGAGTTCAGCCTGACGAATGATCCCGCGAAGCGGATAATCCGTCATTCCCACGATCTCATTCCATTCCCTGCACACTCTCTTGATATCTTCCGGAATAGCAACTTCAAGCGTAACCTTTTTTGAAAGCTGTGGTGCTGCAGCATTTGCAGCCTGAGGTGCTGCAGCCTGTTGTCCGGGTGCCGCCGCAACCGTCACTCCGTTTTCCAGAAGCTTTTCCAGTCTGTCTATCCTCTGGATGAGTGCATCATTATCCTTATCCATCTGCGGCCTTGTGAGCCTTATCAGATACATCTCAAGCATTATACGCTTTTGAGATGCAAATTTCATTCTGTTTTGAAGTTCCGAGAAAACCGATATATACCTGAACACCGTATCCATATCGATCATCCCCGCTTCCTCTTTCAAAAGAGCCAGATGCTCCGATGAAATATTAAGGAGCTCTTCCATATCCTTATCATCGGATGCTTTAAGAAGCATAAGGCTTCGAAGATACCAGATGAAATCCGTTACAAACTGGGACAGTTCACGTCCCTGCATCACAACACGTTCAACCAGATCCATGGTACCTATGACATTATCATCGATGAGCAACCTCATCAATTCACTGAATACCGTTGTATCAACCGCGCCGAGTACCTCCAGTGTCTTCTCATAGGTGAGCTTCTCACCGAAGTTGAACGCCGCGCACTGATCCAGAAGGCTCAGTCCGTCACGCATGGATCCGTCTGCAGCTTTGGCCACGTAACGCAATGCCCTGTCATCCGCATCGATACCTTCGATCTGCGTGAGTTCCTTCATTCTGGCAGCAATGGTGTCTATGGAGATCCTTCTGAAATCATATCTCTGGCAACGGCTCATTATCGTAATTGGGATACGCTGCAGCTCGGTAGTGGCAAGAATGAAGATGACATACGAAGGAGGCTCCTCAAGCGTTTTCAGGAGGGCATTCCTCGCCCCCTCCGAAAGCATGTGAGCCTCGTCCATGATGTAGACTTTATATTTTCCCTCAACGGGAGGATATGTAACTTCCTCGATGATCTCACGGATATTCTCAACACCGTTGTTGGATGCCGCATCGATCTCAATAACATTCATGCTGGTGCCGGCAGCAATGGCCCTGCACATGGCGCACTCTCCGCAGGGACTGCCGTCTTTGGGATTTTCGCAGTTTACAGCTTTTGCAAAAATCTTTGCGACCGTTGTCTTACCGGTTCCTCTGGTGCCGCAAAAAAGATAGGCATGGCCTATGCGTCCGGCATTCAGCTGATTCTTTAATGTAGTGACTATATGATCCTGACCTTTGACATCATCGAATGTCACAGGTCTGAACTTCCTGTAAAGTGCTGTATATGACATTACTCGTCTCCGAAACTGATCCCGAGCATCTTGGCTTCCTTGATGATGGTAGCATCCGGAGCGACGGTCTTGAGCTTGCCCGCAACATCCTTAAGGGGCACTCTTACTATCTCTCTGTCCTTATATCCCACCATGACTCCGAACTCACCTTTTATTATCAAGCGTCCCGCTTCCGCACCGAGTCTTGATGCAAATACTCTGTCATAAGGGCAGGGGCTGCCGCCGCGCTGCATATGACCGGGAACGGTGACTCTTACCTCAAGTCCCGTCTTTTTGGCAATGGCATCCGCCACTTCGTAGGATACACTGGGGAACGGAAGCTTCTCGAGCTTCTTTGCATACTCCTTCTTGGAAAGCTTTGCATCCTCAGCAGATATAGCGCCCTCCGCAACGGCAAGAATGGTGAATTTGCTGCCTCTTGCCTCTCTGCGCTTTATCGCATTTATGACGCAATCCATATGATAAGGGATCTCGGGAATAAGGATGATGTCAGCTCCCGATGCCATGCCGGCATTAAGTGTGAGCCATCCCGCTTTATGTCCCATGACCTCAACTATAAATACTCTTCCGTGGGAATCTGCCGTAGTATGTATGCAATCTATCACATGTGTTGCCACATCAACTGCACTCTGGAATCCGAATGTCATATCTGTTCCCCAGAGATCATTATCTATGGTCTTGGGAAGAGTGATGACATTAAGACCTTCTTCACGCAGTCTGTTGGCGGTCTTGTGGGTACCGTTTCCACCCAGTATGACAAGGCAGTCCAGACTTAATTTGTGATATGTATGCTTCATACTTTCAACTTTATTGTTACCATTCTCATCCGGCTCATCTATGGTCTTGAAAGGAACTCTGGAGGATCCGAGGATGGTTCCGCCTTTGGTAAGGATACCTGAAAAATCGTCGCCGGTAAGCATTCTGAAGTCACTGTTTATCAGCCCTTTATAGCCCGCATTGAATCCGAAGATCTCCAGTTCTCCGCCCAAGCCGTTGTTGTAAAGACACTTAACAACACCGCGCATTGCCGCATTGAGAGCCTGACAGTCACCGCCGCTTGTAAGCATACCGATACGTTTCATATCCCAGTCCTCCTTTCATAATGAGCAGGTTCGAAAATCTATTTAATTATATCTTATTTCAGCATCTCTCACAAGAAGTCCGCCATCTCCGATCCCCCCGTCCCCCGACTCACCGTGCCGCTTTAAAGTCATTCCCTGAGATCAGAAAAATAAAAAATCCCGCTGTAAAAGCGGGATTTTCATCTGTCATTCAAAGCTATTATTCAAATCTTTCATTCAAAGCTTTCATTCAAAGCTATTATTCAGACCGGAATTAAAGCGGACATTCCTGTATCTCTTTTAATAATTCCACTGCTCTTTCATGCCCCTTCTTAGCAGCATATGCACACCACTTTCTTGCTTTCTTCAGATCCTTTTCTCCAAAAGTCCCTTTAAGATAAGATTCGGCCAGATCAGTGATGGCTTCAAGATCTCCCCTTGCGGCATTGTCAACAAGTGCGACCCATTTATCCTGGGCAAGGAGGCCGTGGGCCTCAAACTTTTCGCCTTCCGACGCAGTGACGGCATCCCTATAGTCCTGTATATTTACAATTTTTTTCATAATTATTTTTCCTTTTTACAGATTTCCGACCTATGATCATCCCGGCTTGCACTGCGGACATTTCTCCGCAAGATATTTACGCACCAGACCGTCAGGGTCTTTTGCCCTTTCCATGGCAAGCATCCTGCCGGGCTTTCCCTTTTCCTTACCGCATACCAGGACCATCAGGCTTTTTGTCTCATAATACCTGTTCACACTTTCAGCTTCAATATCAGACGTCCTTTTGCGGTTTTTATTAAGGATATGTATCCCCCTGTCATCAAAGACAACATGGTATTTTACACTGTTTCCGCCGCGCTTCTTCCTCAGTGATTCTATCACGAAAAATATCCCCACTACCACTGCGGTATCTACCAGGATCATGGGCATGTAATGATCTTCAAGTCTGCCTGTTACAAAAAGGGCGATCAGTTCGCACAGAGGCACGATTATGATTATCAAAAGCAGGATGCTGTTGCGCCGTCTCGCATCGATCTCCTTTAACATGTGGGGAGTGACTTCGGTATCAAATTCTATTTTCTCAGTCATGATCGTAATCCTGTACATTTGATATTTGATACATTCATTAGTTTAGTGAAGGATCTTAACATTTCGGGCCAGATCATGAAGCATCCTTAACAATGCATGTACCTAAAACAAAAAAAGACTTCCCCGACGGAGAAGTCCTTAAGCGGAGACGGAGGGATTCGAACCCTCGTGGCAGTTGCCCGCCAAACGCATTTCGAGTGCGCCCCGTTATGACCGCTTCGATACGTCTCCAATTAAAGGTGTCACCGAAATCGGTGACACCTGTCTGATTATAGAGGAATGTATGGTTGATTTCAAGCCTTTTGATTTAAGCTTTTCTGTTTGTTATCTTTACCCGCTTAACAACCGACTGCCACATCTGTTCCTTAAGCTCACCGACATAACCGTTGGAATCGCAGACACTTTTGAACTCTCTGTAGATATCGTCGTAGCCGGTCTCCGGATTTTCTTTCTGTGCCTTATCAAGTTTCTCCGAATACTGCTCGATGATCTCTCTTTTTCTTAATTCTTCCATGTCGAACCTCTCCTTATAGTTGATGGTTTATACAAGAGATTATAGCATAAATCAACGGTTCTTTCAGAATCTGCACTCGGCTTTAAAAAGGTCTCCGTCAACAGTTACGACAAGCTCTCCCTTCATCATTCTCATTAATGAGTCGGCAATTGAAAGCCCTAATCCGCTGCCCTCGGTAGTTCTTGAAGAATCACCTCTCACAAATCTCTCCATCAGTTCATCTGCGGTGATATTGAGCTTTTCTTCGGAGATATTCTTGAAGATCACCGATGTATGCCCCTCATTCCGAACCACATCGATATATACACGGCTTCCTTTCATGGCATATTTTGAGATGTTTGAAAGCAGATTATCGAACACTCTCCAAAGATATCTGCCATCGGCAGTGACATTTACAGGTTCCTCCGTACCGCTTATCTCAAGCTTCAGATCTCTTGCCTTGAGCTTATCACTGAATTCACCTTCTGCCTGGCCTATAAGAACACTCACATCACAGTCCTCAAGCTTCATCTCAATGTTACCGGAAGATGCCTTGGATACTTCAATAAGGTCGTCGGTAAGTTTTTTTAATTTGGAACTCTGGCGCTTGAGCACTTCTATATATTCAGAAGCCTTTTCGTTATCAAGCTTTTCACGATCGAGCAGATCCACGTAATTTATTATGGAAGTAAGGGGGGTACGAAGATCGTGACTGACATTGGTGATAAGTTCCGTCTTCATGCGCTCACTCTTTAAAAGCCTCTCCGCCGCATTCTTCTGCCCCACCTCAATATCATCAATAGCTGCCATATAATCCTTCATCTGTGGAAGCATATGTTTGATCTCATACATATCATCATATTTTCCCAGGGCGGCAGCCTTAAGATTTTTTTTCACATCTTTCATCTGAAAGAACACCAGCAGAACGAAAGCATCTATTCCTACTGTCAGGAGAAAGAGAAGAAACGCAAGCTCCAAATATCCGTTAGTTGTATGAGAAGCCACAGCAAGTAATGAAATCACCTGGATGATCATAAGTCCGGCGCTTACCTTTTCCAGCCCCGAAAGTACGGGAAATTTTGTAAAGAAAGCTTCTGCAAGTTTCAGTATTTTTCTGCCAAGCCATACCACAAGAAGGGAATCTCTGAACCTTTTCTCTCCTGCTCTGGAGGCAAGCGTTCCTGTAACCATGTCCAGAAAGAAAAGAACTCCCGCGCCCCCACAAACCGGAATCACATCAAATCCCATTCCGGAATAATTATATATAAATGCCATAAGCGCCAGTGTTCCCAAAAATCCGCCAAATGCGAGGCCAAGCACTATCTCAAAAGGGAGCAGATCTGTAATGGTTGAAACAGGCATTCCCTTTCCCGCGCCTCTATAGCGCAGATTAAGCTTAGTCGCAAAAAGAACCATACCGGCAAACAAACTTACAATACATACTATCTCACATATGGTTTCGTACCCGCTTAATCCTGTCCACAGGTCAAATATACCTGTAGCTCCTGCCAAACCTGCCGCATAATACAGCGCGGTTATGATTGAATATTTTACTTTATCGTTCTTTTCCATATTTCCTCCGTCAATCCTCGATCTTATATCCGTGCCCCCAGACCACCTTGAGATATCTTGGCTTTCCGGGATCATATTCGATCTTCTCCCGAAGATGCCTTATATGAACGGCAACCGTGCTCTCTCCGCCGAGGCATTCTTCATTCCAGATATTCTCGTATATCTGCTCAGGTGAAAAAACCTGTCCCGGGTGACTCATTAATAACTTTAAGATCTCGTACTCCGTCTTGGTGAGATTTACCGGATTTCCATCCAGCATCACCGCCTTAGTCGCATCATTTATCTCAAGTCCCGCTACTCTCAGTACATTACTCTCTTCCTGTTTGTTCATCCCGCCAAGTCTGTCATAACGTCTGATATGAGATGCCACTCTTGCGGTCAGTTCCAAAGCATTGAAAGGTTTGGTGATATAATCATCGGCGCCCAATCCCAATCCCATTATGATATCGGTCTCTTCATTCATTGCCGTCAGGAATATAACGGGTACATTGGAGAATTCTCTGATCTTAGTCAGGCAGACTCTTCCATCCATTTCCGGCATCATGATATCCAGCAGTACGAGATGGATCTCATTTTCCTTAAGAACCTTTAAGGCCGCCTCACCGTTTTCTGCCTTGAATATCCTGTAATCCTGACCGGAAAGATAGATCTCAAGCGCATTCCTTATATCCTTATCATCATCACATATCAAAACGTTATACATTTGATCCTCCTGTATATGAGCTCATGTTACGTATTATATCCACCGCTTTTTAAAAAGCCTTTTTGAAATCTTTAAGATTTATTTAAAAAAGGTCCCTCTTTCGAAAGGACCTTTTATCAGTCTTTTGTTTTTTCAAACAGAGGTACCAGTTCATCAAGATCCTCTGCTATTATAATACTCTTTTGACGCATTTCAGCGGTAGGCGGCAGAAGATCCGGTACCATTACCGCCTTCATCCCCGCTGCATGCGCACTCCTTATCCCATTATAGGAATCCTCAACGGCCACGCATTTATCCGGTTCCAACCCAAGTCTTTCACAGGTTTTTAGATATATATCAGGCTCCGGCTTACTCTTATCCACCATATCTCCGCCTGTGATCACATCAAAATACTCATAGAATCCCGCAGTCTTAAGTTCGCTTTCTACCGTAGCAAGTCTTGACGATGATGCAAGCGCAGTGGGGATCTGTCTGTCTCTCAGGGAATCAAGGAGATTCTTCACGCCTTTTTTAACAGGCAGTCCGTCTCTGTCCGCATATATATGAAAGCGTCTGCTCGCTTCTGCTTCAAACCTGTCATACAATTGTCCGTCCCCAAGGAAATCCGTCATTATCTGCCTGGTAAGTTCCTTGTTGGTACCCGTGCATTTCATGAATTCCTCAGTGATATCTCCCAGATCATTTTCGATGGCTATTTCTCTCCAGCACTTAAGACACAGGTTCTCACTGTCGAATATCACTCCGTCCATATCAAATACTACGGCTGCTGTTTCTATCTTTATTAACATAGCTGTCTCCCGGTCAGATTTCTATATCATTATATCCGTTTTGTTTCAATATCATTTTGTATTTTGAATCATATGATGCTCACAGCAAAGTCATAAATAAGGTTATGGAAAGAAATGAAAATACTGTTGTAACTATGATCCCCTTGGAAAGGATATCCGTCCGCTCTCCGGACTTCTGTGCCTGGATAAGGGGAAGATTACCTACAGGAACGGCACTCATCAGACAAAATGTCTTCGCCATCTCTAACGGAACCCCGGCCGATCTCAGTATCAGCGCAACAGCAAGCGGTACTGTCACCATACGTATCAGGATAAAGATCCATAATCTTATATCCCTTACATCATTGATAAAATTGCTCTCTGCCACTGCATGACCCAAAAGTATCATGGATAAGAATACCGTCGGATTCCCGATATACGTAAAGCTGCTCGTCAATACAGGAGGAAGCTTGATATCGAACCAGAAGATTAATAAAGCAAATACCGCCATTATCACACCCGGATTAAATATCTTCGAGAGACTCATCTTAGACTTGCCATTTGAAAGTCTGGTTATTCCGTGAGTATAGAATAAAATACTGTATGCCACATTGCAGATGATGACATAGATCATGGCATTTTCCGGCAGGACTGCTTTTGCTACAGGAATGCCAAGGAACCCCACATTGGTATATACTGTCATGAGCTCATAGAATTTCTTTTCATCCTTCGGGATGCGTAAGATAACCGGTATCAGTAATCCAAGGATACAAAAAACAAGATACAGGATCGCACCTGTTCCCAATCCCAGAAGAAATTCACTGTGAGTAACTGTGATATTCCCGCTAAGTACAGTGGATACGATAACAGCCGGATTACATATATCTACTACGATCTTGGATATCTTAGGGGTTGTATTCTTATCCAATACCCCTTTCCTGCATAACAAAAAACCTATACTAACGAGTATGGCTATTACCGCCATCTGTTGCAATACTACCAGAGAACCCATTGTGCCTGACCTCAAAACCGTTCATGTACTAAATAACTGAATTGTCAATTGGTACATGATACGTCATCGTCCCTGCATTTTTCAATAATATATTGCATTTTAATCAAGACATAAAAAAATATTGTGATATCATATAGAGGTTGCGTGCTTTGCAATAATATGCCGAAGCTGCACATTTACTTTTAAGATAATCACATCAGGAGGATATATATAATGAAAATTCTTGTAACCGGCGGCCTTGGCTTCATAGGCTCCCATACAGTTGTCGAGCTTATACGTGCAGGACATGAACCTGTAATATTCGACAATCTGTATAATTCCAAGATCGAGACACTTGATAAGATTAAGAAGATCACCGGAAGTGATGTAAAATTCTACAAGGCTGATCTCCTGGATCCGGACAGCATGGAAGTGATATTTAAGGAGAATAAATTCGATGCTGTCATCCACTTCGCAGGACTTAAGGCTGTGGGCGAATCCGTTCAGCTCCCCCTCAGATATTATGAGAACAATATCTCCGGAACCATCAATCTCTGCAAGCTGATGGATAAATATGACTGTAAAAATATCATCTTCTCATCATCCGCAACGGTATATGGCGCACCCAAGTCTGTTCCCATCAGGGAAGACTTCCCCTTATCAACAACAAATCCTTACGGAACCACCAAGCTTTTCCTCGAGAGGATATTAACCGATCTCACCGTTCCCGATAAGGATCTGAAGGTGATACTGCTCAGATACTTCAATCCCATCGGTGCCGACGAGAGCGGACTCATCGGCGAGGAACCCAACGGAATCCCCAACAATCTCATGCCCTATATCATGCAGGTAGCAAGAGGTATCCTCCCTGAGCTTGGAGTATTCGGAAATGACTATGATACTCCCGACGGAACCGGAGTAAGAGACTACATCCACGTAACGGATCTGGCACTTGGTCATGTAGCAGCCCTTAAGCGTGTTAATTCAGGCGGTGGCGTAGATATCTACAACCTGGGCACCGGCACAGGATACAGCGTACTGGATATCGTAAAAGCATTCGAGAAAGCAAACGGAGTTAAAGTCCCCTACGCTATCAAGCCGCGCAGGGCCGGCGACATCGCCATGTGCTATGCAGACCCCACTAAAGCTAAGAACGAGCTCGGATGGGAAGCAAAGAAAGATCTCGAGACAATGTGTAAGGACTCCTGGAGATATGCTCAGAGTCTGGAGAAATAATAAAAATACCTGATTGCAAAATAATCCCCCGCCGGTTCGGCGGGGGATTATTTAAATACCGATTTGTGCTAAATTTAAAACATCATATAGGAATAACAGATACATCATCAAATGACGTATCGTCACAATACTCCAATCGACGCTTCTCCAGATCCGTTTCTTTAGGCTTATAGCCCGGTGTAAAATAGATAAGCCGGTGCAATTAATTCTCAGGCTTTATTGCGGGAGCCAATAAATATAACATTTTATTAGCTGGTCTCTATTATCTTTATTCTTATCAAACTCAAACTTATATCCGAATTTTGCATCTTCGCTCTTCATATACAGTATCCTATTAAATCCTAATTCATATTTTCGCTCATACTCAGGGAAACTTTCAGTAAGTTCATCCTCCTGCAATGTATACGGAAATGAAAATCTCACTTCATCAGCCAATCTATCAAGATCATCTTCAAACTGTTTATTCTCCTCTTCATCTGTGAAAATATCTTTAAAATCAATGTGGTCACGATTTCCGCGAGGGTATGCTTCTATATCCATTCCAACCATACAAAGAACACAATCCCTGGCAGGCATGCTTTTATCAGTTGGATTATATACAGCTACACATAAACCTACCCCAATAAATTGCATTCCATCAACATAAGGATGAAAAAACTCTGATCCTTTTTCTCCCGGTTCAACCATATCGTCAAAATGTGATTTAGCAAGCTCACTAAACTCTGCGGTTCCATCATCGATCAGATCCTGTAACGTACTTTTCCCAAGGGTATACAGTTTTCCATGATATGCGAAACTCATATTATCGAAATCTACATACTTATCGCTGACCCCTTCCACATCTCTTGCCGATTTATACGACTTGGTTTTAAAAGCATTTTCGGATTCCTGTCCATTAATATTCTCTGCAGAAGTACTTTTGTTTCCGCCATTATTTTTTACCCTATTGGATCGCCCACAGGCAGATAAAGCAAGAACTGCAACAAGAGCTAACATAACTATCTTTCTTTTCATATCATTTCTCTCCTTTTAGTATTATTATCAGGTTTTTTTTCCTGTTCGAACAACCCTAAAAACTGTATATATTTCTTAAAATCATTAGTCGGTAAGATCCCCAATGATATCCACATGCAGATACAGCAGAAGCGCATTTCTTACAATGAAAAGTATCAATGACAGAAATATCAACACCCAGATTTCTGTGTACGATAAAGGAGTAATGAGCCTGCGGTATTTTCCTGCTATAAACGAATCATATAATAATGTGCACCATATGCGGACCACCAGCACACAGATAAATAACGGATACGGATTATAAATAAATGACTTTATTAACTGTCCTTTTAAAAGCGCTATGGCTGCCCTTGTTCCTCCGCAGCCGGGACAGTACAAATGAAAATGGTCCCTCACATAGCATCCGCTTCCCAGGGAAAGGTAATCTCCCATACTCTTCATATACAGGACAAACGGAACGATACAGAGGGATATTACTGTAAAAATCACAAATTCAATGCGGTATCTTCTGATATCTTCATTCCTGTACATACTTTGCATATTAGTTTATCCAAAGAAGAAATCCAGCATGCTGAATCCTGCTGAAATTGCTGATGATACAGCTGCTTTATTTGCAGCTACTCTTGCTTCCTCTGCAGCACGCAGCGTTGCAGCTGCCATTCTCTGCATTTTAAGATTATACAGCTCCTGTTCATACAGATTTACAGCTTCCTGTATGGTTGTCGCCCTGCCATTGATAAATGCCACGCAGATAAATGAAAGAGCATCTACATTTCTATATCCGGGAGGAATAATCGCAATAGGCTGCCAGTCCACACTCGTCTTCAGCTGAATCAGACGGTCATAAATCCGCGGAAGCTCCCTTTCAGCTTTTTTTCGTCTTGATGTTTTCTTTATATAATTGCTGAGGCTCTTAATCGCCAATGCTCCGCCACCAACAAGCAAAATCAGAAATGCCCCAAATATAATCCCGCATGACTCACCAAGGTTGGCAGCCGCTTCTTCCCCCATAGGTACTAAAATGAGCGATGATACAGCCATTATGCCTCCGATAATCGTCGGTATAATGCTCGCCTTTAGCTTTTGATTTGCCTCATGCTCCGCCCGCTGAGCCTCAAGTGTCACGGCCTCGTCCAGCGGTCCGACCAGATTTGCCAGTGCCTTGACTTTGTCCGCTGTCATCTTCTCATCAGGCCTCTGACTCATTGGAATAGCCTCAAATTGTTGGAGCATGCTCACTCCGGGATTTGTCGGAATATTTTCCATCCCTCCGTTTGTTCCCTGTGGCGCACCCGAATTATCTTTGCTCACTGTTAATTTTCCTTCCTTTCGTCTCTTTCTCCGGTTGTAAAATTATTGTCCGATACCCTTTATGGCTTCGGTTGCCGTAATCGTGCCCCCATTGATCTGCACACAAAAAAACCATCCCCTGCCTTACAGAGGATAGTTTCCTGTATGAACTACACTGTTAAGAATATTTACGCAGATGTCACCATGACATGACATGACATGACATGACATGACATGACATGACATGACATGACATGACATGACATGACATGACATGTCATGACAACGCTACCGTTCTTTTCTCCAGCTGTCAATTCTTTTTTATTTTCAAAAATCATGGGTTCTCACCTTTGCCACGTCATATTTTAAGACAATTGGCGATAGTTGACAACTGCCGAATTTTTATAACAGATTTAAAATCTATATATATGCCTTAACTTGTTGTTTGGCTAAATCAAACGCCGGAGACATTCGTCGTTTCTCCGCTTCGGATATGCCATATTTCGTAGCCAATTTTCGCCATGACTCGGTAACAATTTCAGATACCTCTCTAACTATATCCTGAGCTTTTTCGTTCGTAAGATGATAAAACGAAGCGGTTGACAAGGCTTTATCAAAAGATCTTCTGCCATCATCCATATCGATATTCATCGACAGATAATCCGCATTATATACGGGATTAAGATCATAGGAAGGCGACAAAGTCCATTTATTCTTCATTAATAAGAAACCATGGTTTCGAAGATGATTATCCTGATTTGATATTGCTATATCAAAAATCACTCTCCTGAATAGAGTTTCTAACTCTCTATCCGTATTTGACGTGAACTTTTCGACTACATCAACCAAATCCAAAAAACCAACCCCGTCTGTATTTCCGTCCCGCATACCAAGCATTGTCATTGCTGAAGCAAAGTGAATTCTTTGCTCCACCCCCGAAGGATCATACATTCTGTCGAATCGTTTTACAAGAAAAGTGCTACCCAGATCGCTATAACGATATAGCTTTGACTCCGGTACGACAATACGGCACGCTTTCGCTATATCATGAGCCACTTTTTCCCAGGCACCCATATCATAATCATCAAATCTTGATGGAAACTTAGCGATCCAAAGTGTTCCATCTACATCCCTTACGTTTGCCTTAGGGCGAGCACCACCAAGTGAAGATCCCGGAACAACCAATTGCTCTACCCATCGTTCATTACTTCCTTTCTCGTATCCCAAAGATACTTGCTCCAATTCGCGTATCGATGATATCGGTGGGACGCTTAGATCATAATTTCCTAAATACTCCCCCTGTTCCTTTGTTTTGAACCGAAAAGCACCACTTCGAGTCTCATCTTGTAATCGAAGCAAGTATTCTGTTTCTGTGAACTTCCGTGGTCTTCGCCCCTCTTTTTCTGCATACAAAGATTCGCGACGATCAATTAGTTTTCTTCCCCATCTATCCGGGCACGAATCTTGAAAGGCACCAAAAAGCAACCGATCTTTTGAATAAAATCTATACGGTGATTGCTCAAAAGTCGGATCAAGAATAAGATGTGGATGTTCTTGAATCCAGTTATGATCAAAAGCAAAAGATACTACTTCTATGCCATTTAACATATCGCTGAATATGGTTCCTATTATTTTATTTTCTTCCCACCCGGCATACACCAATATTTTATTCCGGTCCATTCTTTCGCGACCTCCTTGGTATCTTTAAGTTCAGATCCTGATAGGTCCTACCCATTACATCATCGCGAGCCAGTAAAAGTATGTCATCTTCCAATCCAAGTACATTTAATACGGCAAGATACATCCCCATAGATACAGACGGAGAGCCCTTTTCAATCTGAGTTATTGTTGATCGTCCTACGGCTGCTTTTTCCGCAATCTCCTGTGCCGTCCAGCCTCTTCTTAATCGTGCATATTTAATCTGATTCCCAACTGTCTGTAACTTCTTAGCTGTTTTTGGTAATAAAAGAGCTTTATTCCTTCCCATTTTATATCTCCGTTTTTTGGAAATTATAATGCTTGTATTTACAATCATTATACCGTGTGAAGTTTATAATTACAATCATTACGGAAAAGAGACCTCCTATTTTATAACAGATTTATAACAGGTTTTATATAAGTGCTTTGATCAGTATCTCTAATCCTATAGCGATGAGTATGATACCGCCTCCGATGGTTGCATTCTCGGCAAGTTTCTCTCCAAAGCGCTTTCCGAAGATAAGCCCTGCAATGCATATCACAAATGTCAAGGCAAAGATTATCAGTGAGCAGGCAAGCGCTTCCACCACCTGGTACTCAGCTATCGCAAAGCCAACGGACATGGCATCTATAGATGTGGCGATGCCCTGGATCATCAGATTCTTAATCGAAAGCTTTCCCTTTCTGTTCTTGTAATCCGTCCCGGTATCGGATTCAGCCCCGGGCCCTGCGTCTTTGTCAGTGCCCTTCTTCTTCTCTGCGATGCCTTCCCTGATCATACCGATACCGATATAAGCAAGAAGCGCGAGTGCGATCCAGGGAATGAATACGCGAAAAGCTTCAAATCGCTCTGCTATCTTGTGAATGCAAAGCCATCCTATCATCGGCATCATGAACTGGAACAATGCAAATGTTCCCGCAATGCCTATCATCCTGTGCTTCTTCATCACAGGATCCGAAAGCCCGTCCGCGATCGAAACCGAGAAAGCATCCATCGCAAGTCCCACGCCTAACATACAACTGTTTATAAAAAATAATAGATCCATTTTGTTAACTCTCCGAGAATATTGTCACCTGCTCATTTATTCAGTCAACGAGATATGATCGTCATACATCCTCCACATACCGGGGATATCCACATCAAGTCTGTGTCTGTCAGCAAGATCGATATCATAATCCCGCAGGAAATATGTTGTATATATACCTCTTGCTTCCTGATGTGTTATGACAGGCTCAAGCTCAGCCTCAATAATGCGCACACCGTTAAACCTGTCGTATTCTATCGTAAAAGATGCCATTCCTCCAAGTACCGTCTCCGGCTTATCCTGTCCCGACACGAAATTTCCAAGAGAATAAAATACCGGCATCTCGCCTTCATACATTTCAAAGGGCTGAAGCACATGGGGATGCGAACCTATCACGGCATCTGCGCCACACTCATAAAAAACTTCAGTCCATTTTAACTGTTCATCACTTATCTCTTTTTCGTATTCATTTCCCCAGTGAACAAAGACTATGGTAACGTCCGCATTTTCATCAGCATAGTCAAGATCAGCTGTTATACCATCTTCATCATGTAATGTATCCACAGTATAAGCGGTGTCAGGAGGGATCTCCTTCCCGTTTGTTCCATATGTATAATCCACCAATGCGATCCTGATACCGTTGCTTTCGATTATCTTCACCTGATCTTCGGGATTCGCGATATCTTCTCCTATTCCAAGTACCGTAATATCCTGAAATTTCCCGTAGGTATCAAGCATCCTGCCTATCCCCTCTGCGCCCTCATCAAGCGTATGATTGGTGGCGCAGGCGATCACATCAAAGCCTGCACCGATCTCAGCATCTGCCAATCCCGAAGGAGAGGCAAAATCAGGGAATTCTCTATAGGGCTCTCCTGCTGCAGCAAAGGGTGTCTCCTGAACTATGGCAGCGATATCCGCTTCTTCTATCCTGTACTTAACATTCTCAAAGAGAAAACCATAATCCTCTTTTACCGGATCCGCAGAAACACCCGTATCCGTTGTATCTGTCCCTTCTGTCGCATATCGCCATATCTGCTCATGTGCGATCACATCTCCGAAAGCAATGAACTTAACACGCTTTACTTCCGGTATCATTTCCTTAAGGCCCCATCCCTGCCAAGCATAATGCATAACACTTCCGTCAGAAGCAAGTGTCAGCTCAAGCCCATCGGCTTCCGAATATGTCCAGTCCGATACGATATCATGCATCGCTGATGACATCCATTCAGATCTGAGGAACAGTTCACCTTCTTCTCCTTCGCCATTAGCTTCCTTTGCCTCTCCGGTGTTATCATTCCTCTTTGAAAATATAAATATATGCTGACTCAGGTCGTTATTATTTTCTTCAACAAAAAAGGGTTTATGCTCTCCAAAATTCCCATGCCTCCAGGCAAGGAGCAAAAGCTCCTGCTCTCCGTCTTTATCAATATCACACAGGATAAAGTCCTGAATCTGCCAGTCCGCATCTGATTCCCAGAGGGTGCTTCCATCCTTTGAAGTGATGAGCAGCTTTTTATCATTTAAAGAAATGTGTGCATCGAAAGCATCAGCTTCTTTATGTTCTGTCCGGGATAAAACCTCCGGATCCCATCCGCTGCTGCCTTCTTCATCTGAAATCACACTACCGTCATTGCCAACGGCAGCGGTTGAATCAGACGCTTCTCCCGAAAAAGATCCATTTGATGATACTGTCACATTTTCGGAAGCTCCCTTTAATGCGGTCACGCCCCTTCCATCATCTGTCACGACAGGTATCACAGACGCAAAAAATGCCGCTCCGGCAGCTAGTGCCGTGAGCAGCATCAGATTCTTTTTTCTTTTGTCAGTCATTCGTGACACTGTATCTGTAATCCGTAGTCCATTCAGGCTTTTCTATACCGAGAGGCTCGGTCTTAATATAGGATCCGTCTTCCGAGAATGAATTCTGATATCCCATACCCTTGCACCATTCATCATCAGTGAGGCGGTCTTCTGAGGGCCACTCAAATTCATAGAAGGAGAATACCGATCCGGTAGCTATCCTGAGTTCTCCGTCTACCGGTACCAGTACTGCGACCCATCCCGCATTTCCGTTACCGCATTCAAGTACTGATCCCTGGCCTGTAGCGACATCCGTTACAAGAGCTGCAGGATGCTCCTGAGGTGAGACATAACCTGTTTCATCTTCCTTTACCGCGTCATACCAGAAATGCTCGATACTTCCTCCGTATGACCTGATCAGTTCATACTCATCATCAGTTACGGTTTCTCCTGTAAGCTCCTTCTCGGATATTACAGCAAGCTGTCCTGCAAGTTCTGCCAGCTGTTCCAGATTTTCCTTATCGTCATCGGAGATACATCCATAAGCATCAAGTCCTTCGCCCGTTCTCGTTATCATGGCTTCAAGGCCTCTGTAAACCTCAACCTCCGGTTCTACATATCCTCTGTCATCCTTATCCTCGGGATCGTCACCACCCATCTCAGCGATCACCTGCTTTGCATAGAGAACGGTATCATGCTTAAGCTCTGTCCAGCTTGCAAGGAAGCCTTCCACACTCCTGGTCTGCCATGCTTCTGTGGTCATGAAGAAGGGATATGAATCATCTTTTTCTTTAAGCAGCGGTTTTATGGTCCTTACCCATGCAAGAGAAAGGGAGCCTTCCCAGAATTCGTCGGGAGCTTCATTAAAGCCATTTCTCAGGGTTTCCATATTGCTCTCGTAAGAATCGAACTCAGTATCTCCCTGCTGTTCAAGTATCTCTAAAGCTCTGTCGGAGCCAAGACCCGCAGCCACGTCCAGCGCATCCGGAAGCATCCTCTTATCGCCATTCGCATTCTCACCTGTTTTACTGTAGATGAGCATTGAAAAGATCTCGCCGTCAACGGAATAACGCTGACCCATGAATCTGAATCCCTTATTCACTTCAGCCTTATCTGTAGCACCTCCGTCATCCCACATGGGAACGGAATTTATCACGGGACCTCTCATATCTTCCACAAGATCTTTAAAATCATCGAGACCGTCTTCATCTTCCGCTATGGTCTCAAGATCTGTCTCTTCGCCGAAAGCTTCCGCTATCGCCGGCATATAATCTATATATGACAGATCGTCACTTTCACCGGCAAAGAATGATGTGATCTCATACATCCTTCCCCATTTTTCGGATGCGCCTTCATTCATCGCAAGACACATAAGGATCGAGGATTTCAGCTTTTCTTCATCGTCTGCAGCGAAGTTGCTTCTTCCA
Organism: Lachnospiraceae bacterium; assembly: GCA_024697065.1. Lineage (GTDB taxonomy): Bacteria > Bacillota > Clostridia > Lachnospirales > Lachnospiraceae > NK4A136. Next base: position 39,735 of record JAILGE010000040.1, on the reverse strand, counting down.
TACCACATCATAGCTTTAAAGTATTTCTCTAACTGCTCATCCCCGGCATAATATCCTCTGGGCTTATATTGCGTGTAATCCTCTCCCGGATCTCCTCCAAGTACAGGTGAGGAAACCATACCGGATGCATTGTTTATGAGAGTCAGCTCGTCTGCCACCACGTCCTTTGCATAATCCGGAAGTTTCGGTTCTACACCCAGCAGAGATAAACCAACCCCGAAGAATTCCACATTAAGCTTAGCGGCATCTTCCCATTCGGTACCCTCAAGCTCATCAGCCTGCTCTAAGGATATCTCATAAATATCAGTACTCATATCTTCAAGCAGGTCGCAGAGATATTCCTTCTCCGTATTCTTCATGAGATGCAGGAAGTAGAGATGATAAGTGTGCATCATGGAGTCGACGGTTACGAAATTCGGACGTTTATTATATCTGTTGCCTTCATATTCTTCAAAAAACTCACCGCTGTAATCATAAGGTGATACGAAGAAACCGTTTGTGGCAAGCAGCTGTTTTTGCTCATCGGTCAGATAAAAATCTTCTACATTGGTTACATTCGAAAGGTCTGCTTCGGGTTTTACGGTTATTGACGGATCCGTAGGAACAACTCCTGTGATATCTCCCGAGGAGAACATACCGGCAAGGAGATGAGGACGTTCCGGACTCTCGAGCACTATGGTCTCACTTCCACCGGATTCAGTGCCTTCTTTATCTTTATCCTTATCCTTATCCTTGTCCTTGTCTTTATCCCTGTCCTTCTCAGCGTCCCTGTCTTCATCATCTTCCTCTTCCCCGGTATCCTCAGCCCATGGCAATCTGCCGCAGGCAGTAAGACTGAGGACTGCCGTAAGTCCGAGCCCCATAAACCTTGAAAGACTTCTGTAATACTTTTTCCTCATAAAATTTTCTTCCCCTTTTTGTCAAACCATTCAACGCCATTGGTCAAAACACGGTCGCCGTCATTTTTTATTTCATTGCAATAATCCGCTGCCGACGTAAGCTTTCTCCTGAATGCAACACCGCCACCGAAAAGTGATGTGCTGTGTATATCAGATCCTGCGGTTCCCGGCAGGCCATGTTCATTGGCATATACTGTTGCTTTATCATCAAATCCCGGATCGTTATGACTTTTTGACGCAGGATTTGAATGAGTTGCATTAATGATCTCCACGCCGTCAACATACTCGGGATAAAGTCTTGTCTCCGGGATATACCACTCTTCTCTGTAGGGATGGGCATGTATCACCATTCCGCCGGCTTCCTTTATGATCTTATACTGCTTCTCGGGTGTAAGATCCCATGATGGATCCGGATCATCTCCCCAGGGGCACTTAAGCTCAGGATGCTCTTTCATCCATTCGGGAGTAAGCCCGTATATGAGGAATTCAGTTCCTCTGAAGCCTGACTCCCAACCGAAAAATACATCCAGCCCTATCTTGTCGCCGCATTCTTTTGCATCATAATAACCTGCGCAAAAACCATCTACCCATTTATCCCATGGAAGCGATCTGTCTATGGCACAGTTCCCTCCCCAATGGTGATCGGTTACAAAAATACCGGTATAGCCCGCATCCTTCGCTGCTTTAGCCATCTCTGCCCCTGTATTGGATGCACACTTGCTGGCAAAACAAGTATGCAGATGTGTTTCATAAAGATAAGGATATTCATCAAGTAATCCGTTCATTGTCTTATTTCCTCTTCCGTAAAAAAGACTCATTCATTTCATTGAACAAGTCTTTTTTATCTGATCATTATTTACTGTTCAGTGCTCCATTCTCCACTTGATCGATCTCTTGAGATAATCGATATACTTGGGATCGCGGCACATATTCTTTCCTTCAACATCGGAAAGCTTGGCAACGGGTCTGCCGTTAACCTCTACAACCTTGAGCACCTGGTTCATATACTTTACATTGGTATCGGCAACAATATATGTACCTATACCGAATGCAACCTTAGCTCTGTCCTTGAAAGCACTTCTTATGGAATGTGCCTTATCGAAATTAAGACTGTCACTGAAAAGAAGAGTCTTCTCATGAGTGTTGATCCCCAGGCTCTCATAATGCTTTATCATTTTCTCGCCCCACTCATAGGGATCTCCGGAATCATGACGGACACCGTCGAAGAGCTTGGCATTTACTTTATCGAAGTCCTTTAAGAATACATCCGTTCCGATGCAGTCTGTCAGATATGTTCCGTTTTCTGTTCCGTATTCCTTATGCCATGCATCCATAACAAATTTGTTGGAATAAGCCGGATTTCTCTCGGGGTATCCCTGACCTATGGTCTGGATCATCTCATGAGCGATGGTTCCCACGGGACGTATACCGTATTTCATTGCAAGCTCAACATTACTGGTACCTACGAATATACTGTTCTTAAAATCTTTTGTAGCCTTTGTAAATTTCTCTATGATCTTATCGAAAGTCTTCTTGGAAAATCTTCTTCTGGTACCGAAATCGGAAAATGCTCCAAGCTCCCATTCTCCTGCGATAAGCTTTGCTAACTTCTCATCAGTTCTCTTATAAAGCTCTTCCTCTGCGGCTGTATAAGCATCCTTATCAAGTTCCATCTTGAACCATGTCTCGGATATGATACTCATAACGGGAGTCTCACAATAAGTAGTAAGGAACTGGGGGCCGGTTACCGTAAGATAGAGCTGGCTTTCATCATCAAGTGATATCTCAAACCAGTCATACTGAGGATGATATATGCTAAGGAACGAGATGTAGTCCTTAGAAAGCCAGGGGCATGCTGTCTTGAGATAATCAAGTTCCTCTTTCTTAAATCTCAGACTGCAAAATGCCTTAACCTGTTCCCTGATCTCCTCTACCATCTCAGGTGTGAACTTTCTGGTCTCAGCATCTCTGTTCTTGAACTGCCATACCACATTTGCATCTGCATACTGATGAAGCAGGCACTGTCCCATATTGAACTTGTACAGGTCATTATCGAGTAAGCTGGTTATTATCTGTTCTTTCATTTTTACCTCCACAAAGATAAATCCCGGCAGAAAAATCCCGAAGGAGATTTCACGCAAGCTTTCAGTGTTTAAAGGCAATTATAGCATAAATCTGTCTTTGGGGCACAAAAGCTTTGTTCTTTTAATCCTTTATCATCCACAATCTCATATAAAGCGCGGACGGAGATATATCATAAGCGGGTATCACATGCATCTTTTCATACAAAGCAGTGCTCTCATAACTGATCCCCCTGCTGATCCCGGTCATAAATACCGGTATACCCCGCCTGTAAGCTTCATCAAAAAATCCTTTGTAACCCTCATATTCCGTATTCACGGTACCCGAATGGTAGGTCTCATGAACGATAAATCCGACATTCTCTCCAATATCCGGATAAGTCATCCCGGGATATGCTCTTATACGCAATATCCGATCAGAAATCCGTGTACTCTCATCGCATATATCCGGCATACCTGCCTGCTTCGGATCTTTATAATACGCGTATTCCTTTTTAAACAATGCCTCATTATAATCGGCCGACGGAATAAACACCCTCTCCCTTGTATCGAATGAAGCGAAATATCTGTTCTTTAAGCTAAAGAGCTCGTCCGTAAAGGCCCCTGCCTCAATAAGATATAAGGGTCTGTGATAATAAACGATACCGTCATGATTCCTGTAGGGAACGGTCACACCGCAAAGGGCCTCATCCCTGCTTTCGGTATACTTTTTGATCAGGCTCACGGCTCCCGCAAGATTATCAACGCCGTTTGCCGTTTCCTCCTGCAGTGGTTTATCCGAAGATACAAGACATATGGGTATCCCCGCCTCCTCCATGGTCCATGAAAGGGCTGCCGCAGAATATGTCAGTGTGTCTGTACCGTGAGTAACGACTATACCGTCATAGCCGCCTTTTTTGCAGGCAGCCTTTACCGCCTTTATAAGTTTAGATATATATATTCCGTCACTGTTCTCGCTGAGCATGGTAAATGGTATGCACATGTCATGATCAAAACAGACGTTATATTTTTCATAATATTTTTTTATTAAGAGGGAAGGTGCATTTGTATCCGGTGAGATGTATCCTCCCGAAACCGCACTTCCTATCGTTCCCCCGGTAAAGATAAAAAGGATTTTCATGATCACTGATTATAAAATTTCACCCCATTAACAATCCTGCTAACGGGGTGAGATGTTTCGTCATTTGTCTTCGTAACGCGTATTTACGTGCTTATCCTGCCTGTTCGTTATCCTAAAGGATTCCCTGACAAGATATCTTGACGCTTCCGAGCCCTTATGGGCAACCATCTTGGCCTTTTCGCTGCTCAGATGGATAAAACCGATCACGACTGCAATTCCCAGGGCGATAAACTCTGTTGTAGAGAAGATATCATCAATGAAGAATACTATGATCGTCGCTATCAACGCACTGATAAGTGTCGTACTCCAGAATAACTTCGTACATTTCCCCTTATCAATTGGAAGATTTCCCGTAACAGCGCCGGTCTGACCGTTCATTGCAAAGCTGAATACCTGATTGTTGTATTTTGTTGCCAGCATCCATACGGGCAGCATGCAATATCGTATCCTTGCATCCGAGATCTTTACATCACAGGCCTGAGTATTTACACTGCTATATCCCGTTACAGTCTTTCTGAGTTCCGTCTCGACGGTAGCCCTCATTCTGGAATCAACACGTTCCCTTACTGCATTCTGATCCTCATCATATTTATTCGCAAGATAGCCTGACAGATATGCGGGATTATAATCTGTCATCTTGGAATAATCAAAAGGCTCAAGAGAATCCATATAGGAATCATCCATCTCCTTTGATCCGTCAGCGGGAACATTCCTGAATTCCATGTTTCCTGAACGTAATACCCTGAATTCTTTGATCTCTTTCTGTTCCTTGCCGCCTCTGGTTACGGTTCTCTCCTTGGTTGCCTTAAAGAAGCCGTTACCTTCAGCCATACAGTCAAAGAGCCAGAAGGGAACATATACACCGCTAATATTGTCCAGATGGTTGTTATTCTTAAAGTTATCCGGAAGAAGCTTCTTGTCGCTGTAGAAACGTAACAGCGCATCCTTTGCGGACTTCTTATCAACAGCAAAAGGCAGAACGCCGTCCGGGAGGTTCATTCCCGAGAAGGTGTTGGAGATAACCACGGGATTGCCGCAATAAGGGCACTCCGTAGCTCCCGTTCCCTGCTGTGTGATGAGAGACGCACCACAGGATTTGCAAAGATACTCAAGCATTCCGTCTTCATTGATATGCCCTTTATCTTCCTGCTGCCATTCGCTCTCTGCAACATCACCTTTATGTCTGGCGTCCCCCGCGAACTCCGACATCTCGAAAGAGCTGTCACAGAATTCGCAGACCATCTTCTGCACGTCACCCTTAAATACAAGCGGTGCTCCGCAGTTCGGACACTTGTAACCCTTTAATTCGTCGGCATTATCCATAAGCATTCCTCCGTGAAAAAATCACTCTTCTCTGAAATGTAGTATTATTCCATCTTCTATCAGTTCTTCTTAACAAGAAGAGATTCACCTGTCATCTCAGCCGGCTGGGGAAGATCCATTATCTGAAGAAGAGTCGGTGCGATATCGCAGAGTCTTCCGCCCTCACGAAGAGTATAAGAAGGATCATAATTGTAAAGGATGAAAGGAACAGGATTGGTGGTATGAGCCGTATGAGGCTGCTTTGTCTCATAATTGAGCATCTGTTCCGCATTACCGTGGTCTGCGCAAAGGAAGAGCACGCCGTCCATCTTCTTAACAGCTTCAACAGCAGCACCAACACATGCATCTATACGCTCTACAGCCTTGATAGCGGCTTCAAGCACACCTGTATGTCCTACCATGTCCGGATTTGCAAAGTTGATTACTACAACATCATATTTTCCTGATGTGATGGCTGCATCAAGCTTCTCGCTTACTTCCGGTGCACTCATCTCAGGCTTAAGATCATAGGTTGCAACCGCGGGAGAAGGAACAAGCGTCCTGTCCTCACCGTCATTAGGCTCCTCGAGACCGCCGTTAAAGAAGAATGTTACATGAGCATACTTCTCTGTCTCGGCGATACGAAGCTGCTTGAGGCCGTTCTTTGCAAGATACTCACCGAAGGTATTTACGATCTCTTCCTTCTTGAATGCTACAAGTTTGTTGGGTATGGACTCATCGTAATCCTTAAAGCATACATATGTAAGAGGCATAAAGCCGTTTGCTCTCTTTAATGACTTGATGCACTTGGAATCGGATGCATCACCGTCCTGAGCTGCGATATCCTCATCAGAGAAGCAGAATGCCTTTGTGATTTCTCTTGCACGATCAGGTCTGAAGTTGAAGAAAATAACGGAATCATTGGGCTTAACAAGACTGATAGCCTTTCCGCTTTCATCTGTGATAACCGTAGGAAGGACGAATTCGTCCGTAACACCGGAATCATAGGAAGCCTTCATTGCTTCAAGAGGATCGGTAGCCTTTACACCCTCTCCGATAACAAGAGAATCATACGCCTTCTGGATACGATCCCAGTTGTTATCTCTGTCCATCGCATAATATCTTCCGGAAAGAGAAGCAACTTTACCTACTCCGATCTCCTTTGTCTTGTCCACGAGTTCCTTTAAGAAATCATATCCTGACTTGGGCGGAGTGTCTCTTCCGTCAAAGAAAGGATGAATGAATACTCTTTCGAAGTTCTCACGCTTGCAAAGCTCAAGTAATGCATAAAGATGGGTATTGTGAGAATGTACACCACCGTCTGAAAGAAGTCCCCAGAGGTGAAGATCCGAATTATTCTCCTTGCAGTTGTTGATCGCTTTAAGGAGATCTTCATTCTTAAAGAATACGCCGTCTTCAATGTACTTTGTGATAAGTGTGAGATCCTGATAAATGATACGGCCTGAACCGATATTCATGTGGCCAACCTCGGAATTACCCATCTGGCCGTCAGGGAGTCCTACTGCAAGACCTGATGCATATCCCTTTTGAAAAGGGCACTCAGCCATCAGCTTGTCGATAACGGGTGTCTTTGCCATATAAACGGCATTATACTCGTGATTATCGGAGAGTCCGAAACCATCGAGCACCATCAATACTACGGGTCTCTGTTTCATAATAGTTATCCTTTCCTTCCGCAATAGCGCGGGTACAATAAATTACTGTTGTTTTACGGCAAAACGGTTACTGCTTTCATCATAAAAAAATCCCGCTTTATGCAGAATCTTCTCAACGTCCTCTCTCTTGCAGCCCTCGGATGCACATAATTCATCAAAAGACGGATATGTGTCTCTGAGCTTCATATTGATATAGCTGAATAAAACATTGGGATCCTTAGGCATAAGACTTTCCTCTTCAATGAAATATAAATATTTTGCCATCGCATATTTTATCACACACGAAAACAATAAAAAAGCCCCGTCCGTACGGGGCAAAACCTATAGATAGTAAAAATGACAGGTCTTACGACTTGTCATTTTCAGAGAAGGTATTTCTTTCTTATGGGGTTATAGCAAAAACTATAATGTATTGGGGGTTACATCCAGTATAATACCAAAACCCATATTGTAAATCTACTTTCAAATTTTACAAATATACAATTTTATAAAGTGGCTTTTTGTAAAACTTGCACAATAACTTGGAAATCGTTTGTTTGCTTTAAACTAAGCATTTTTCAGTGGTCGCATCCCGCGAGCCGAGAATTGAAACGTTTTCCGTAGCGTTTTCCATGAAAAATTGCACAATTAAGCCTTTTCCTTAAAAAGAGCCTCGAATTCTTCTCTGCCGATACGCTCTTTTTCTATGAGGAGATTTGCGCAGGAATGAAGTATTTCCATATTTTTATTAAGTATTCCGGTTGCTTCCTTATGGCATTCATCCACGATCTTCTTTACTTCTCTGTCGATCTCGGCAGCCTTGGCTTCGCTGGTAGTCTTGGCATGCGCCAGATCCCTGCCCAGGAAAACTTCATTATCGTCATCTTCATAGCTGATGAGCCCAAGATCCGACATACCGAATCTGGTAACCATGCTGCGGGCGATCTTGGTTACATTCTTGATATCAGCAGAGGCTCCCGTGGAGACATCTCCGAAGATGATCTCCTCGGCTATACGGCCGCCGAGAGATACCATTATCCGTTGACGAAGCTGTTCTTTTGTCTGATGCTTGTCATCATTATCGGGAACCGGCATCATATAACCTGCGGCCCCCTCTCCCGTAGGGATTATGGAAACAGTATATACAGCTCCCGTAAGCGGAAGCAGATGCATTAATATCGCATGTCCCGACTCGTGATAAGCCGTTATCTTCTTATCATGTTCCGTTACGATATGGCTGCGCTTCTCGGTACCGATACCTACTTTGATAAAGCTTTTCTTAATATCCTCATCATTGATAAAGAGTCTGTCTTCTCTGGCAGCTTTGATGGCAGCTTCATTTAATAGATTCTCAAGATCCGCACCCGAGAAACCGGAGGTTGTCCTGGCAAGCTGCTTGAAATCAATATCATCCCCAACGGGTTTATTCTTGGCATGTACCCTGAGGATATCCTCCCTGCCCTGAACATCGGGAAGACTTACCGTTATCTTCCTGTCAAATCTTCCGGGACGTAATATGGCAGGATCCAATATGTCCACACGGTTGGTGGCTGCCAGTACGATTATGCCTTCATTTACTTCAAATCCGTCCATCTCTACAAGGAGCTGGTTCAGAGTCTGCTCACGTTCGTCGTGACCGCCTCCCATTCCCGCGCCTCTCTTGCGGGCCACTGCATCTATCTCATCGATAAATACCAGGCAGGGAGCGTTCTTCTTTGCATCCGTGAAAAGATCTCTTACTCTGGATGCACCGACACCTACAAACATCTCAACAAAGTCAGAACCCGATATGGAGAAAAAGGGTACATGAGCTTCACCGGCTATCGCTTTGGCTAAGAGAGTCTTACCGGTTCCCGGCTGTCCCTCAAGCAGCACACCCTTGGGGATCCTAGCTCCGAGACTGTTATACTTTGCGGGATTCTTCAAGAAATCAACTATCTCATCAAGATCCTCTTTCTCTTCCGCAAGTCCTGCGACATCATTAAAAGTAACCTTGCAATCAGTGATAAGCTGGGCTCTGCTCTTGCCAAAATTCATAAGTCTGCTGTTACCGCCACCTGCCGATCCGGCATTTCCTATCATCACATACAGGAATACTATGGCTACCACAACGATAAGTGCCGGAAGCACAGACTGCAGGAACCAGTTCTCCTCCGGGACATCCTCTATTAGATAAGGGATCTCGTTTTTCTCCGCATACTTCTCGATCCTGTTAACATCAGAGACATTAAAGATCTTATGCTTCATGTCATTGAATGTGACTATTACAGATCCGGTGGGGACCTCTCTGTTCTGTCTTACGGTAATGGAAAGGACATTGCCGTCTTCCACTTCTTCCCTGAACTCGGTCTCGGTGTAAGTCGCATTCTGCCTGCCATTAAGGCTGACCCATATCGCTGCAAAGATCAGCACCATTACCAGTAAAAAATAAAATCCGTATCCTGCTTTTACCTGTTTATTCAATTCTCTATCACTCCTATATATGGCAGATTTCTGTATTTCTGGTCATAGTCAAGACCATAACCCACAATAAACTTATCAGGGACCTTAAAAGCCACATGATCTACCTTCACCTCATGTAACCTGCGTTCCGGCTTATCAAGCAGGGTGCAGAGCGAAAGGCTCGCCGGTTCCCTCTGTCGAAGCATTTCCATCAGGTAACTTAATGTAGTTCCCGTATCGATGATATCTTCCACCACCATAACATCCCTGCCGGCAATATTCTCATCAAGATCCTTTATTATCTTGACTATCCCGCTGGTACTCGTGCCGGATCCGTAACTGGAAACAGACATAAAATCTATTGAAACCGGCACCGTGATCCTTTTGGCCAGCTCACAGGTAAAAAATACTCCGCCTTTAAGAATGCTTATCAGATGAAGTTCTTTTCCCTCGTATTCTCTGCTTATCTCGGCTCCGAGCTCCCTTATACGTTTATCAAGCTCCTCTTCGCTTATCAGAACCGATATCTTATCCCTGGTATCCATAATGACAGCCTCCTGTTATTTTCCTTTCCCAAGTTCCTTGTCTTTGTTGACAGTGATCTCCACACCGTCCGTCACTCTTGTTGCGGTTATAAAATACGGCAGATCCAGCCGCTTTCCCCTGCCTTTGTAAAAAAGCTTCTCCAGCACATCCAGATGGACAAACGATATATCCCTCGCCTGTCCTGCCACAGTCTCCATGCATCTGTGAAGGATCCGCATCCTGATATACGGATGACAGGAAAGGAGCTTTTTCTTATCTGCAAAGAGTATCGTCTCATTATCATCAGACCATCTTACGCACTCATTATATGCCGCATCTGTCTGATCCTCGATATATTCCCATGCACGTGTAAGCTGCGCGGCAGTCACATTCATATGAGCAACAGCCTGACTGTTCACTTCCCTGCTTGCCGTCGGGATTATATTATGACGTATCCTGTTGCGAGTATAATCATCGCCTTCGTTGGTCTTGTCCGTACAGTATACTATGCCTTTGGAATCCAGGTAACCTTCAGTCTCTTCTCTCGAAAGACACATGACGGGACGTATCACGTCGCCGCGTTTTGCGGGTATCCCGCAGAGCCCCTTAAGTCCCGTACCTCTCCAAAGATTGAGCAGCATCGTCTCGGCACAGTCATCGGAAGTATGCGCCACAGCTATCCTGATATCTTCTCTGTCTGCGGGTCCTGCCTTGCTTTCCGGAAATCTCCCTGCCGAAATAAGCTCCGCAGCTTCATCAAAAGCCTCATACCTGAGCCGTCTTCCGGCCTCCTCACAGGATATGCCATCGGCATCGCTTCTGCCCTTTACGTCTGCGCTTTTTACCATAAGCGGTATCTCAAGATCCCTGCAGAGCTTTCTGACATATGCCTCGTCATCTCCCGCTTCTTCCCTGAGATTATGATTGACATGAACCGCAAACAGTCTGAACCCACAGCCGGTTTTGGCAAGCTCATGTAGCACAGTCATCATGCAAACGGAATCGGCGCCTCCAGATACACCCATAACAACAGATGCATTATCGGGGATAAGCTCAAGCTCATCAATATAGGCTCTGACTTTTATTTCCGTGTTCCTGCAATCTGTCATTATGTGAAAATTTCTCCGTCTTTAAAAGTAAAAACGCAGCCATGCGTCACTCCGTATGGCTGCCTCCAGGAAATGTAATATCATACTATGGAACTGATATCATTTCTCTTCATATACAAATATCATCTCACCGTCATAAACAAGTCTGTCGGTCTCTCTGGCCTTCTTCTCGATATAGTCTCTGGTGTGGATATATACTTTCTGCCTGTCTAATTCCAGCTCTCTTTCCTTTTCTTCCTCCAAAAGCTCCTGAACGTGCTGCTTTTTTGCTTCAAGCGCGTCTCTCCGCTCTCTTAAGCTTCCGGTTGCAACGAACAGGATAACGCCGAGCACGGCAATGGTAAACAGCAGAACCAGATTGATCCTGCGCTCAGCCTTTCTGCGAGGCTTGAGATATTTGGGCTTTATACCTTTTCTTTTTTTTGCTGTGCCTTTGGACATTGATCCGGACTTAAGACCCTCCCCTTGGATATAGGCATCCGTTATTAACGAAATACACCTATCATCTTATGCTGAAAATGCAGTAAAGTCAAGGGCTCGCGTATGTTGTAGGTTGACATAATTATGCCACAAGATATAGTCAGATGTACTCAAATAAATCTGCTGCTTCTTCCTTTCTGACGGTTTCTTCCACAGATAATACCCTGACTTTTGTTTCTTTCTGCCCAAACTTTATGGTGATCTCATCACCGGCTTTAACATCATAGGACGCCTTGACCGGTCTGTCTCCGACCAGGACTCTTCCTGCGTCGCAGGCCTCATTTGCAACGGTTCTTCTCTTTATAAGTCTGGACACCTTAAGATATTTATCAAGTCTCATGTTTCTTCTCCTTTACCATGCGGCTTTGTTACCGATAACCACACACAGCTCCGATCACGGTTTGATAAGTGAATAAACGCAAACGGGATACCGGCAAATGACCGGTATCCCGAACTCTTAAACAGTTATCTTATGATCTGTTATCAGTTCAGCGCATCCTTGAATGCCTTACCTGCCTTAAACTTGGGAGTCTTGGAAGCGGCGATCTTCATGGTAGCACCGGTCTGAGGATTGCGTCCTGTACGGGCAGCTCTCTCGGATACTTCGAAAGTACCGAAACCTACCAACTGAACCTTTCCGCCCTTCTTAAGTTCCTTTGTAACTGTGTCTGTAAAAGCATTAACTACAGCTTCTGCATCCTTCTTGGAAAATCCGGACTTTTCAGCCACTGCAGCAACCAATTCTGTTTTGTTCATTACGATAAACCTCCTACACCTTTCTTGAAAAACTACAGTACATTTATATGCGTTTTGCCCTGTTTTGTCAATAGTGTAAAGGCTTTCGGGATTTATCAGTTTAACGGCAGCAACTCCGAGAATGAGTAAGTCACATCTTTCTTCTCATCATCCACGCTTATGGTATAGCTCCTGGTCTGGCACCCGTTCTTCCTGAGGGTGATTATGTATGTCCCCTTTGACTTATCGAAGCTTACCGGAGCCATTCCGATATACGTACCGTCCTTATAGACTTCCGCCCCCTTGGGCTCCTCTATCATGACGCGGTATTTTCCGGGGGTGGCAACATCTATGGGATGTTCCGAAGGTGAAATATCCGTATCCGGCTTCTCTTTTACCGGGTCCGGTAACGGCGGTATGGTCGGCATGGTATGCATGGTGGCTTTATTTCCCGACACTTCATTTCCCGATACGGAATTGTCTGAGATACTCCCTCCCGATACACTGTTGCCCGATGCGGTTCCCGGGGATGGAGCCGGTGTCGGTGACGGTACCGCCGATGAAGCCGATACGCTGTCATCTTTTTCAAGGGAAATGTTAAGTACCGCATGCTCTTCAGCTACCCGGATATAGCGGCTGACAGTCTCATACCCCTTTGCCGTGGCCACCATCTGATGCAATCCGTATGAAAGCTCTATCTCTTCGGATATGTCCACTTTCTCGCCGTCTATATACACATTGACCGTCTGCGGACTTACTGTGAAGATTATCCCACCATAGAGAGCTTCAGCCTGATATTTTGAGAGATCCATGGTCGCTTCCGCACCTACGGCCACAGTCATCGCTTCTTCCCCCGTAACTCCGTCCTTAGAGACTCTTACCAGATATGTTCCTTCCGGAACAGCGATAAGCATATCTTTGGAAATCTGGCTTATGATATCATCTCCGACTTCAAGCCAGCCGCCTTCAAATGCAGAAGTATTCTCAAGTCTCAGATATCCGTGTCCGCGCTCAAGGGCTATACCGTAAATCGTATGACCTATCCCTGATACTCTCACGGTATCGGCAGAATTGATATCCATCAGATCTCCCATGCCATCCGGCAGGATAACAGCGGCTTTAGGTGCTACGGAATAACGCTCTCCGTTGATATTGATATTTCTTCCGCCGGTCTCTGTTACAAAACCTGTCATTCCTTTGATGGCAAATCCTTCTGCAGAGACCTGAAGAGAATTAAGCCTCTTTCTGGAATGCATAAAGGTCACATCTACGACTTCCCCCACATCAACCTGCGCCAAAGCTATGCCCTGACCGTATTTATCAGCGTATGATGTGGCTCCGTCATAATCCAGGGTATAACATTTTCCAAGCTCTATATTCAAAAAAGTGATCCTGGATGCTTCCGTGTCTTTCCTGACTACCACCGCAGTGTCGGTGGAATCGTAATTTCCGGCTACGGCAGGAACAAATCCGGTCTGAACATACCCCGGCACACCGGGATCCTGCACATCCCCTCCGCCGCCAAAAGTGCATGCGCAGGCCAGCATCATTACCGCAAGTGCAGTTAAAATGAGCCTGATCCTTTTTATAAATATATGTTTTTTATCCTTATTTAACATAGTTTGTCATCAGATAATCTCTGTCATTATGAGTCGGATCGTCCAATACATCCGAAAGCATTGCATTTAATATCTTTCCCATACCGGGTCCGGGTTTAACTCCGGCAGCAATAAGATCAGCGCCCTTCACCGCAAGGTCAGAAAGACTGAGACACTCATCTGCAGCCTTTATCTCAAGATACAGGGCTCTTAGTCTCTCTAATCTGGCCTTTTTCTCATCGCGCAGAAAATCACTCTGGGCCATCATATCGGCTTCATTGACATAGAACATAAGCGGAAAATATTCCGTTCCCAGCCGGTTAATATCCCTGCGGATATATTTCTTCTCAGCGGGATATCTTCCTTCATGTCCTAAAACAAGCCCCTTTACCATATGAATGGTATCATTGTCATACTTAAGTCTCTTAAGTATCTCTTCCGCCATCTTCGCTCCAAGCTCGGGATGACCTTTAAAATGCGCTATCCCGTTCCCGTCAACAGTCTTGAGCTCAGATTTTCCTATGTCATGAAGGAGCATTGTCAGTCTGAGTATCTTTAACGAAGAAGAATAATCCTCTTTATCCGTTTCATTCCTTAAACGTTCGATATCGATAGTCTCTGTTGAGTGCAACAGGTGTTCACCCACACTGTAACAGTGATGCGGGTTCTCCTGAGTGGTCTTCATACACTTATCAAATTCCGGCAGGAAGACAGCTGTAAGACCGGTCTCATAAAACATCTTAAAATAATAAGGATGCGCGCTTACAAGCAGCTTCTCAACCTCTACGCGTATCCTCTCTGCACTGACCCTCGCAAGTGTGGGGGCAAGCTCCGATATGGCCGCATAGGTCTCATCTTCAATTGTACCTCCCAGCTGAGCCGCAAATCTAATGGCACGCATCATGCGAAGCGCATCTTCCGTGAATCTTTCTTTGGCATTACCGACACAACGGATAAGCTTCCTCTCCAGATCCTCCTGTCCGCCGAAAAGATCTATGAGCCCATGCCCCGGATGATAAGCCATGGCATTGACCGTAAAGTCCCTGCGCTTCAGATCTTCAGACAGCTCCGGTGTAAAAGTCACTTCCTTCGGATGTCTGCTGTCTTCGTAGATCCCGTCTATACGATATGTGGTCACTTCATAACCGCTTATCACTCCGTTATCTCTCATGAGAACGGTAACGGTCCCGTGCTGTATCCCGGTATCGACGGTGTGTCTGAATATTGACTTCACCTGTTCCGGTCTTGCGGATGTGGTTATATCCCAGTCCGCCGGCTGCTTTCCCAAAAGCGAATCTCTGACACAGCCGCCTACAGCATAAGCTTCATAACCTGCTTCATTTAATTTGTTCAGGATCTCACATACCTGTGCAGGTACATCGATCTTTATATTTTCATTTCCTGTTTTCATATTCCGTAAACGCTACATGAGGATCCGTCAAACGTATCATTTTATTTAATGAATACGATCCGTTTATGCAATAAGAGCAATTGTTTATCCGCGATCTACCTGAATGCATTTAATGCATCTGCAACGCGTTCTGTTTCCTCACTTGTTATTCCCGTATACATGGGGATTGATAATACTTCATTTGCCAGCCGCTCTGTAAAAGGCAGGCTTCCCTTTTTTATTCCCAGATATTCATAGGCTTTTGACAGATGGGGTGGGATGGGATAATGGATAATGGTCCCCACGCCTTTTGTTTTTAAGAACTCAGCAAGTTCATCGCGTCTTTCACATCTGATAACATATTGATGGAATACATGTGTTGCATTTTCTCTGCGCTTTGGAAGCTTTATAAGAGGATTGCTGATGGCGCTGTCGTAGAAAGCTGCAGTCCGCTGTCTCTCTATCCTGCATTCTTCTTCGTGGTGGAGACGGACTTTTAAAAGTGCCGCCTGCATCTCATCCAGTCTTGAATTGATCCCCACTTCCTCGTTGTGATATCTTACGGAACTTCCGTAATTTCTAAGCTGTCTTATCCTGTCCCTGTATTCCACTGAATCCGTTATTATCGCACCGCCGTCCCCGAAGGCACCGATATTCTTGGAAGGATAGAATGAGAAACATCCTATATCACCAAAGGTGCCAACGCCCTTAAAGCCTTTGCCTCCTCCCTCTGTATAAAAGCCGGCTCCATGAGCCTGGGCACAGTCCTCTATAAGCCTGAGCCCGTGTCTTTTACAGATCTCTGATATCCTATCCATCTGAGCCGTCTGACCGTAGAGATGGACCACCATGACTGCCTTTGTCTTCTTCGTGATCTTCTTTTCGATCTCATCCGGATCAAGTGCAAAATATTCATCCGGCTCTGCAAATACCGGAGTACCGCCTGCTATGGTTATTCCCATAACACTGGCAATAAAAGTATTACCCTGCACTATCACTTCATCATCCCTGCCGATACCTATTGCCCTGCAGGCAAGTGTGATGGCATCAAGTCCGTTGCCCGTGCCAACACAATATTTTGCCCCGGCAAATGAAGCAAAGCTCTCCTCGAATTCCTCCACTTCTTTTCCGAGTATGTAATAACCTGATCTCAGGACTCTTATGGCAGCGTCCTCGAATTCCTTTTGATATTTCAAAAAACCGCGATCAAGACGGTTTGTCATTATATTTTCCATATTGTCTCCATGTACCTGTACTTACTTTTTAAACCTTTGATAGTATAACACAATGCGGCACGCTTGGCTCGTTGTCGCACAAAAAAACAGACTGTAACGTATACAGTCTGTCGTTTATATAAGATATATCACGGTCTCACTGACTTACTCGATGTCCACTCCTTTGGACTTGATATTACTTAATACATCTCCCACAGTTTCAAATCCTGCAAGCTCATCGTCCTCGAACTGGATCCCGTATTCTTCCTCTACTGCCATTATCATTTCCATAAGCTCAAAGGAATCAGCATGAAGATCATCCTTGAAATTCGTATCCTCGGTAATGACTGTACCTTCGGGAAGGTGAAGCTGTTCAATGATCAGTTCAGAAACCTTATCTACCATATATGATTTAACCTCCGTAAACAGGTATAAGATTTTTACTAAGCAGAGTATATGAAAGGCTTATTCTTTTGTCAAGAATCCTTTTTCTTAATTTGAGCTTTCATTCTTTGCAGCCACCACCGCATTATAGATTTCACGCTTGGGAACGCCCCTGTCTACTGCTGCCTGCTTGATCGCTTCCTTCCTGTCCATTCCTTTTGCTTCATACATCGCAACATGTTCTGCAGGTGATATAGATGCATAGGATTCTGTCTGTTCTTTTTTGGCCTGTGCTCTGTCTCTGCCCTCTATCACTATGACATATTCACCGCGGGGATCTTCTTCTTCGTACATCTGCAGAGCCTTTTCAAACGTGGTAGGCAGGATGTCTTCGAATTTCTTGGTAAGCTCTCTGCAAAGCGTTATCCTCCTGTCTCCCAGGGCTGCATATAATTCTTTTAATGTAGCTTTCAGATGATGCGGAGCTTCATACATGATGATAGTTCTGAACTCTCCCGCAAGATCCGATAATATCTCTCTGCGTTCCTTCTTATCGGGAGGCAGAAAGCCTTCAAAGCAAAAGCGTCTGGTGGAGAGCCCCGAAAGTGTGAGGGCAGTTATGCATGCAGCCGGTCCCGGAAGCGAAGTGACTGTTATACCCGCTTCGTGACATTTGGCAACAAGTACCTCTCCCGGATCCGATATTGCAGGTGTTCCGGCATCAGTGATAAGAGCGATATCCTCTCCGTTTCTCATTTTATCTATGAGAACATCTGCCTTATCATATTTATTATATTCATGATAACTTGTCATTGGTGTCTTTATACCAAAGTGCGTTAAAAGATGGATACTGTTTCTGGTATCCTCCGCCGCGATCAGATCGACCTCAGAAAGAGTATCCAGCACACGCTTTGTGATGTCTCCCAGATTTCCTATTGGTGTCGCACACAGATATAAAGTTCCGATCTTGTTTTCAGACATTTTTTCCCCCGATCCTAACTGTGATCATTGCCCTGATACCGATGATCAGAATCCGTAATCCCTTTTTATTTCAGATGTATAATTACCGTCATCATCAAAAATGATCAAAGGCTTCTCCATACGCATGCCCTGCTTTCCCCTGCGGACCGCTTCGATAAGTACCATCTCCGCTTCCTTACAGGCATAGGGATATACAAGCCTCATACGCTTAGGCTCCAGATGAAATTCAGTAAGCGTCACGCACAATTCCGAGAGTCTGCCGGGTCTGTGGACGATAAAAAGACTTCCGCCTGTTTTAAGGAGTTTTTCGGACCGGGCTGCCACATCCCTGAATGTGCATAATACTTCATGACGTGCTATGGCCTTGGCATCAGTGGGATTAACTATTCCCGTACCGCCCGTCATATACGGCGGATTGCATGTTATAACATCAAAGGACGCGGGCTTGAAGATCTTCAATGCCTCTTTGATGTCACCTTCCACGATATCTATCTTTTCTTCCAGTCCGTTCATGGCAACGCTCCGTCTTGCCATATCCGCACTCTCCTGCTGTATCTCAAGCCCGGTAAGATGTCCTGCACCTGTCTTGGCATGAAGCAGTAAAGGAAGTATCCCTGTTCCCGTTCCCATATCAAGAACAGTACCGGAATCCGGAACCTTAACAAATCCGGAAAGCAGTACCGCATCCATTCCGAAACAAAAGCGCTTCGGATCCTGAATGATCCGAAGCCCCGATATCTGGAGATCATCTATTCTCTCATTGTTCTTTAGTTGTTCCGTCATTCTTATTTCCGGACCTGTCATTCTTCCATGAAGGCTTGCCGTTCTCTCCACGATTGTGATTTCTGTTATCGTTGCGATTCACGTTCTGCCTGTCGCCGCGATTGTCATTGCGATTGTCGCCGCGATTGTCATTGCGATTGTCGCCACGGTTGTCGTTACGGTTCTCGCTGCGATTATCATTGCGATTGTCGTTGCGATTATCACCACGGTTGTCATTACGGTTTCCGCGATTTCTGTTTCTGTTTCGCTTTCCGCTGCCGTTATTGTTGCCGTTACCCTGATTTCCGTTATTGGAGTTGGAGTTTCCGTTACCGGTATTTCCGCCCCCCGCATTCCCGTTATTGGGGTTAGCGTTTCCGGTACCGGTATTTCCGTTCCCGGCATTCCCGTTATTGGGGTTAGCGTTTCCGTTACCGGTATTTCCGTTATTTCCGCCGCCATTATTGGCATGAGGATTACCGGACTTCCTGTTACCTTTATTCTCCTGTCTGTTCTTATTACGGTTTTCCTGACGGGTCACGGTATCATTGTCGTCCGCAAGTGCGGCAAGTTCACCTGTAAGTTCTATATCCTCAACATCCGTCAGATTGTCGGAATTGTTCTTGTCCTTTCCTCCTCTGCGACGGAACTTCAGATCAGCTGCATCATATTCCTCTATCTGCTTCTCATCGTCCGCAAAGGTGATGACTTTTACTTTACCGCGAAGTATATCAACGGTCTGAACAGTACCCTCACCTCCATCCGGAAGAGTAACCTTATCATTGACCTTGGGCATCTGACGATTCAGATATGCATAGGTCTCCGCCTCATATGAAAGGCAGCACATAAGTCTTCCGCACATACCTGAGATCTTGCCGGGATTGAGCGACAGATTCTGTTCCTTTGCCATCTTAATGGATACAGGAACAAAGTCACGCATATATGCATGACAGCATAACTCTCTTCCACAGGTGCCTATACCACCGAGCATCTTGGTAGCGTCCCTGACACCGATCTGTCTGAGTTCTATCCTGGTACGGAAAGTACCCGCAAGGTCCTTTACCAGTTCTCTGAAATCCACTCTTCCGTCAGCAGTGAAATAGAATGTCAGCTTGCTGCGATCAAAAGTATATTCGGCTTCAATAAGCTTCATCTCAAGCTCATGGGAAGCGATCTTTTCCTTGCATAAACGAAGCGCATCTTTTTCCTTTTCAAGATTCACTCCGTGCTGTTCATCATCCTTCGGAGTGGCGATACGCATTATCTTCTTTAAAGGTTCCCTGACCTTCTCATCCTCTACTTCCATAGGGGCAGCGACCGCTTTACCGTACTCCATTCCCTGGGCGGTCTCAACTATGACTGCAGTTCCCGCCACGATATCAAGCTCTCCGGGATCGAAAAAATATGCCTTTCCCGTAGGGCGGAAACGTATACCAACTACATTTTTCATTAATCCTGATTCTCCTTGATGGTAAGCAGCAGCAGCTCCATGGTGAGTTCATAATCAACCATTGATCTCAATCTGCACTTTGCCGTATCAAGTGCCTGGATTATCTCTTCGATCCCCTCGTAATCACTTGACTGGGCAACTTTCTGAATACTGGATATCTCATCCCTGAAGATCAGGTGGTTCATATCATGTGTTGCTTTGAACAAAAGTATATCCCTGTACCACACAGCCATGATATCCAGATAGTCATTGATATCAAAGCCTGCGCCGCTTATCTCTTTTAATGTATTCATTATCTCGGAAGTATCCATCCTGCTGATATTTTTCATCAGCGAAAGTGCATTGGTGCGGATCTTCTCGAAATCTTCATTATTTGCAAATGCCTTGGCTCTGCCGAGATTTCCTCTCGCAAAAGCTATGCATATCTCTGCCCTGTTCTCAGGAACATTCTCCTCATTGATAAGATATCTGCGGAGATCTTCATCCGGAACCGGCATCATGTTGAGCACCGTGCAACGGCTTAAAACAGTAGGAAGCAGAGCTTCAGTGGAGCTTGTGAGCAAGAGAAATACCGCATATGCAGGAGGCTCTTCTATAGTCTTGAGCAATGCATTCTGCGCCTGCGGGGTCATCTTCTCCGCTTCTTCCATGATATAGATCTTGTACTGTGAGCTGTAAGGCTTGATCTGAACGGTCTCCAGTATGCCTTCACGCACATCATCCACGCCGATAGTATTCGGCTTGTTATGCTGTACATAAATGATATCCGGATGATTGCGGCTCTTAGCCTGAGCACATGAGTGACACTCATCACACGCCTCGGAAATGGTTCCGTCGGATTCCTTTACTTTCTCGCAAAGAAGGGTCTGGGCGAAAGCTCTTGCTATGAACTCTTTTCCGCTTCTGGGCTCTCCATGGAAAATATATGCATGTGAAACATGCCCCGTTGCTATGGCACTTGTAAGCTCTTCCTTTATATCTTTCTGGCCAACAATATCTGAAAAACGCGGCATAATCATCCCTCCATCACATAAACAGATCCAGCAAAAGTCCTCTGATCTCACCTATCTTCGCAAGGACTTCCATGTTATCGGCTTCTTCTTTGACCAATTCCTGTGCAAGCGCATCAAGATTCTCATCCACAAGTCTGACTATTCCGTAGATCCTGTGGCGGCCGCGCTTATCCAGGAAATTCTCTCTGGTAAAACTGTGAGATCTGTTAACGATCTCATTCATGAACTCTTTGATCAGTCCTCTGTAGCGCTTCATATCCCTGATATCCTTCTTTTTGGATATTCGGTTGCCCTGCTCGGTTATCTGACCCATCAGAGTAGTAAGCTTCTCCTGCAGTTCCTTCTCCTGGATACTGCTGGTAAGCATGAATTTAAAAGTATCATCCCCGGTCCTGGTATCCTGAACTTTCTCCGGAGTAACAGGCTGGGATATCTGATTAATCTTCAGGGGATCCATTTCCTAGAATCACATCCTTGATACGTGACAGACACTTTTCAAGATCATCATTGAAAAAAGCATCCTTCGCCTCTATGCCGACACTTTCCAGTTTCTCGGGTGCAAAATCCTCTTCATCCGCAAGATATCTCCTGCACATTTCAGCATAGCGGGGCGAATCCTGCGCCTGCTCTCTTTTGAGAGCCCTTGATAATCTCACACCGTCATCAATACATATATATATGGGAACTACAAAATCTTCTCCGAAAGCTGCCTTAAGGCCCGCAAAAGCCTCGGGTGTCGTCACCATTATGTAAGACGATCCGTCATTTACCGATATCGATCCGTCATCAGCCGTAAAATAATACCAATCGCCGTGAACCGTGTGGTAAACACGTTCCTCTATTATCCTGCCGGCAGCCCTGAAATTCATCAGCGTCTCTTCATCGGTGAAATGATATTCCCTGCCTTCGGTCTCACCCGATCTCTTCGGACGTGTAGTATAGGTCACCACAGCCTTCAGATTCAGATCCTTATCTCCGGAAAGTCTTCCGTAGACGGTGTCCTTTCCTGAAGCACTTTTCCCGAGAATACAATAAAGCTTACCCATATATCAGCGCTTAGCGTATTCCTTGGTCCATCCGTAATTACTCATATCATACATATAACGGTCACCGAGATCTGTCCTGATCTCACCGCCGTAAATGTAGAAAGGAATGAACAAGGGAGATCTCTTCTCGTTATCTGCGATCTCATCATAAATCACACCTTCTGTTGTGATAACACGGACACGTAATCCGTCATTTTCCATACCGCTCTCTACGCCTTCACGAATGGCCATGGGATCAACAACATAAACTGTTCTTGAAACAGATGCTGTTATATCGGGAATATAGATCAGCTCGAATCCTACGGATGCATCATTGTCTCCGTATACAAATTCTTCTGCTCCATCCTTGGGATTCTCAATGGTAACGTACTGCTTCCACTTTGAGTTGAACATGCAAAGATCCAGATCCTGATCACCTTCCCATGTCAGGAATACATAAGCTGATTTTGCATCTGCAAGCTCTGCAAGAAGATAGAAAGTAATATCTTCATCATCACCCTCTTTCAGGCTTATGGTCTGTTCCTGGATATAATAACCGTCTCTCTCACATACTACCGTATAATCACCTGCTTCGATATCCTTAATGGATACGGAGCCGTCCTCGGCACGTGCTGTAAATTCAGGCTCTGTTTCAGTGTTGGTACCTTCAAATACGAAGATATTTGCTCCGGTAAGGATGTAAGATTCCTCTTCGGAGAAGAACCTGTTGGCGGAATTAACCGTAACTCTAAGTTCAGCCGGTTCCGGAGTAGGCTCCGGTGTGGGTTCCGGAGTAGGCGCTTCCGTCACATCAACGGCAACCTCTTCCGTGGGTTCTTCATCCTCCCCGTCATCCTTATCATCCTCGTCATCCTCGTCCTTATCATCCACATCTTCGGTCTTATCCTTATCGGCGCGCTTATCGTCGTCATCATCTTCCCCAAGCTTGGAGATAAATATTCCTCCAACGATCAAAAGAAGAAGAACGACTGCAGCAATGATACCTATCAACAGTCCCTTGCCCTTCTTATTTGAATTTTTTGAATTTTTTGAATTATTTAAATTTGAAGGGGTATTTCCCGAAGGTGTGCTGCCTGCGGGAGCCGTATTCTGCACAGGTGCAGTCTGCTGTACGGGTGCTGCCTGCTGCGCGGGCTCTGCTGCCTTCTCTGCGGGTGCAGTCTGCTGAGCAGGAGCTGCAGGCTGAGCCTGTGCCGCAGGTGCAGTCTGCTGAGCAGGAGCTGTAGGCTGAGCCTGTGCCGCAGGTGCTGTCTGCTGTGCAGGAGCTGCAGGCTGAGCCTGTGCCGCGGGTGCTGTCTGCTGTGCAGGAGCTGCAGGCTGAGCCTGTGCCGCAGGTGCTGTCTGCTGTGCAGGAGCTGCAGGCTGAGCCTGTGCCGCAGGTGCTGTCTGCTGTGCGGGAGCTGCAGGCTGAGCCTGTGCTGCGGGTGCAGACTGTGCGGGTGCTGCAGGTGTTACGGCATCTGCTGCAGTTTTGGGTAAAAATCCTGCTAACTCTGCTCCGCAAAGAGGACAGAATTTATTATCATCTTTGATCTTTCCACCACATTTAGGGCAAAACATAGTTTTATTACCTCCGTTTTTACGGTTTTGATTTATATGATACAACTGCTTATTTTACAGCAAAACAAGCTTTTATTCAACAATCGCGCTCAGGTGCCCTCTGATCTCGCACCCTGCCGCCCCGGCATTCTTGATTTCTTCAAGAGCCTCTCTGCTTATCCTCTCACCGGGTACTACAGCCGGTCGCCCCGGCGGATATACCGTTACAAAGGAAGCGCTGATACGACCGAGTGCCTGTTCACCCTCGACCGGCTCTCCCTTGGCATCAAATGCTTCCCACATCTCCATAACAGCCGGTTCAACCTGAAGTTTGCGGGATCCCGCAGGTACCGCTTCTTTATCAGTCATCCATTCCGTGTATTCTTCATCCGCCCGCTGCAGTGCGTCGCACAGTATCTCAAAGTTCTTTTCACTGTCGCATATGGTAAGAATGAGCAGAAGATATGCAGGTACAGCAAGTTCCGATTCTATGCGGTATCTGCTTCTTAGATATTTCGCAAGACTCACTCCGTCCCGCCGGTTTTCGGGCATCACTATCATCTTGCCCGGTTCCGGGATCTTTGCTTTAGGTGAAATATCTCCAAATGAAAAGTGATCCTCTATACGGATATGCTTCAGACCGGAGAGCTTTTTTGACATCTCCCTTCGTCTGTTGATGAAATCATCCCAGTCACTTTCCTTCATTTCGGAAACAAGTCTTACGCACTCGTCTATGGCAGCCATCAGGATATATGATGGGGATGAGCTCTGATATACGGTCAGATATTTTTGGATCCGTTCCTTTGGAACAAGATTTCCATTTAAATGCAAAAGCGCAGTCTGTGTCAGAGACGGCAGCGTCTTATGCAGGCTCATTATCACAATGTCAGCTCCCGCCTGTACCGCACTTTCGGGGAATAAAGGCGAAAAACCAAAATGGGCACCATGTGCCGCATCCACTATGAGTGGGATATTTCTCTTATGCACCGCATCAGCTATGGTTCGAAGATCGCTGCTGTATCCCTCATATGTCGGAGATGTTATAAATACGGCTCCGGTCTCAGGATACCTTTCCAGTGCACTTTCCACCTCATCGGAATTTACACCCATGGCTGCTCCGGATACAGTGCCTATCTCCCCGTAGATATAATTCACCTTAAGATGTCTTAATACCGCCGCATGATACGCCGACATGTGTGAGCCCCGCATCATAAGCAGAGATTTACCCGGATCAAGTGCTGCGGAGATCCCTGCAAGTATCCCTGCCGTACTTCCGTTTATCAAAAAGAAGGTATCCCCTGAACCGTACAATGCGGCAGCCCTGTCCATTGCTTCTTTTATGATCCCTTCCGGCTTATGCAGATCATCCGATCCCGTGATCTCCGTGAGATCCACGCCATACAATGCTTCAAAAAAAGCCCCGTTTCCAAGGGCTTCTCTTTTATGACCGGGCATATGGAAAGGATATGATCCCCCGGACAGTTTTTTTATTTCATCAAATAATGATCCCATATCACATACCTGCACCTGCCTGATCGACAGATACGCTTACTCCTGTTTCACCTGCTTCCGCATCATCTGTTATCAAAACTCCTGTAACCGGATCGATGGTTCCGGTAACCGGCAATGTGGTATCCTGGCCTGTAACGGCTCCGGTTGCATCCCCCGTCATGGTGCCTGTTGCATCCCCTGTTACGTTTCCGGTCGTGTCTCCTGTAACAGCCACCGTTGCATCCCCTGTCAATGAAGGAGCAGGTGTAGGAACCGCATCCTGAGCCGCACCCTGCTCTTCACTGCCATTCTGTTTTTGGCTTCCCGTATTTAAAGCAAGCTTTTCTTTTTCAGAAGCCTTATTATCTTCCTCTTTTTCTTCTTCCGGTTCATCTTCCAGATAATAACAGATAACCGGGAAGCCCTGTTCCACCTTATCATAGAGATAAGCTGCCGAAGCCTTTGGAAGGTTCACGCATCCGTGAGAACCTCTTGTCTTGTATATCTCACCGCCGAACTTTCCTCTCCATGTCGCATCATGCAGTCCTATATTTCTGTTGAATGGCATCCAGTAATTTACATGAGATTCATAGCCGTCTCCGCGAAGGATGGCATTCTTTGTCTTATAAGTTACGCCGAATATCCCTTCGGGTGTCCTGTTACCGTTTGAAACATTTCCCGTCACACAGTCGCACTCATATTCAATATTGTTATGCTCAATATAGTAGACCCTCTGTTTTGTCATATTGATCTCAATATATGTATCGCCGATATCGTTGGCTCCCCACTGAACGGCACTGTTCGATACAACCGGTTCACGTGATACTACTCTTCCCATTTCGATATCTTCGATAAGGAGATCAGTCTCGGCTTCCGTATCTATCTTCCAGCCATATTTTCCCTTGGGAAGAGTGACCGTCCTGCCGTCAACAGTCAGGAATTCCTCTTCCAGTCCGTAAGTGTCATGTTCCTCGGCAAGCTGTTCCACGAATTCAGCTACACCGGCACGATCAACGGATACCGTATCTTCCGTCACATCCACCCAGTTATGGATCTGATCAAAGTTGACCTCCACCAGTTCATCACCGAATTCATATGTTATATCAGCATCGCTGAATTTATTCATTCTCGCAAGCTCGCTGTTAAGTTCCGGATCATCGCTTTTTATCAGCGGCTCCGCATAACAACCGAAAGCATCCAGATCAACGCTTGGCATCTCATTCATCACACAGTTCTTAACCGCTGCGATCACAAGCTTCAGATCAAGTTCCGTTCCTTCCTTTTCGGGCTCTATCACATAGGCTCCGAAATCTTCATCATATCCTCCGAGATAAGCATTCTGAGGCTCTTCCATATTCTCCTGCTTAAGAAAATCCAATGAGGCAAGAGTACTCTCTATGCTGGCTTCATTACAGCTGACGACCCTGACCGGCGTATAATCACTGCTCTGAAAAAATGCAAGGGGCCAGGCGAAAGGATTTTGCAGCTTATTTATATCAAGCATACTCTGGGAATAGCTGCACGCAAACCCCACGCTGTCCGAAGAAAGAACCGCTCTTGCATCATTCCTTCCGTTTAAGGTTATCGTATAACTTCTGTCAGCGGTATTCCTTGCCTGCTCGGCTTCTTCCGGACTTTTGTAGGAATAATCCACGCCGCCTATTTTCGTATTTGGGAAAAAATGCTGTGAGAAAAAAAACACTGCCGCAAAATAAGCTACGGCAATCACAGCAAGAATTATGAGCACGAAGGGAAACCTTCTGCGATCAGATGATCCTTCTGATGGTGATAAAACCTCTGTAGTTTGCATTCGAAACCTTTATCCCGGTCTTTTGTGTGCTGGCATGAACGATCATGCCGTTTCCTATATAGATACCCACATGTCCGGGATAGCAGATAACATCTCCCGGCTGTGCATTCTCATATGACACCTCAGTCCCGGCACTTCTGAGTGCAAAAGAAGTACGCGGAACCGAATACCCGAAATCCTTGTAAACAGAATATACAAATCCCGAACAGTCAGCTCCGTCCGTAAGGCTCGTGCCTCCCGGAACGTAAGGGTTGCCGATGAACTTACATGCATAGGCCGCAAGAGACTTTCCGAGTTCACTTCCTCCTGCGGAATATATGGATGACACATCATAAGAAACCTTATTTGTAGTCTTTACAACACCTGTATCCGCTGCATCAGCTACCTGGTCTACAGCTTCCTGTCTCTGTTTTGCGGCATCCTCAGCGGCTTTCTGTGCAGCCTCTTCAGCAGCCTTCTGAGCCGCCAGTCTTGCAGCTTCTTCAGCCCTTCTCCTGGCTTCTTCCGCAGCGCGCCTTGCTGCCTCTTCCTGCCTTCTCTTTATCTCTGCATTCTGAGTGGCGATGATAGCTTCATATTCTGCTGCTTCACCTTCTTTGGCCAGGATCTCGCTTGCATACTCTGCGGCAGTTGCTTCAAGCTCAGCCTGTATCTCTTCCATATACTCCTGTTCGGCCAGTGCATCACTTTGAAGGGATAAGAGCGTACTCTTTTCCTGTTCAAGCTTTTCCTGAAGCTCCGCAACTCTGGCAACAGTCTCCTGATATGTCGCTAACATATTCCTGTCATATTCATACAGATCCTCTATATAATCAGCTTTGGTAAGAAAATCCGCCATGCTCCCGGCCTGTGTGAGAAGCATGACATAGTCGCTGTCACCTTTCTCATACATATATTTGATACGTACCTTCATCGCCTCGTACTGTGCATTTTCATCTGCGACTGCAGCATCGTATTCCACCTGGGCCTCGGCGATCTCCGCTTCCTTGGCAACTATCTGTTCCGTAAGCTCGTCGATATCCGCCATGACTTCAACCAAAGCTTCCGTCACTTCTTCGATCTGAGCTTCCACATCTTCTTTTTCACCGGCAAGCTCCTCCAGGGAAGCCTCCACCTCATCCAGCTTTTCCTGATTCCTGTCTCTTTCTTCCTCAAGCCCGGTGGTATCGGTATCATCGTCATTACCGTTATCCGGAGCTCCGTATGCAGACATATGCAGGCATAAAAAAACAAGAGCCGCCATAGCGGTCACAAGCACACCGGCTATCTGTTTTTTCCCAAACAAAAAACTTCTGAACATTAATCTTCTCTGCTTACGTAAGTTAAAAATCTGTTACCCGATGAAGCAAATATTGCCTCACACTCTGCCATGCTCTTCTTACCTATCTCTCCGGTAAGAGGATCGGCCACAACCAATTCATTCATATTATACCCCGTAAGCATTACATATGCACCATCGGTTTTTACGATGACAGGGATGTCCTGGGCAAGATAATAAAGCAGCACATCTACGGAACATCCGCTTAAATCCGCAGTCTCGATACCGGGAAGTCTGTCCGAAAGGATCTCTTCCGCATTCATTCCGGAAGTCACTGCCTCTCCCGTCATGGCAGATTCACCTGCTTTGCCTTCAAAATAAAGAATGGTATCCAGGCAAACCGTGAGTGAATATTCTTCAGGTGACATGGTATCACTGATCCACTTATCATCAGTCCTGAAGGAATCAATGGCCATTATCTGATTTTTCTCAGGTAGGGGTCTCTTTCTGTAAAGTGTGATCCCTCCGGAGCATCTCACCAATCCGCCATCCTTTACGGTATTGACCGCTTCATACAACTCATCATAGATATCAACAAGGCTTCCTCTTACATAGCAGAAATACTTTTCTTCATCATCTTCCTTATCATAAAGATCCGCACTTCTCTCGCCCTCGTAAACGATCTGCTTGGGATTCATGATCCTGAGAGTTTCGGGATCCGTAGCCTTCTTCAAAGCTATCTGTGTTATGGTTTCATATGCATCCGTAACCGCAAGTTCTATGCTATTCCTTCCGTATTCCGGAGTGGAATTATCAAGGAGCCTGTCGTCGGATACCGGATCAAGAACGCCGTTTTCATATCTGGCACGCTTTAAAGTGTATATACCGTTACCGGCTTCAACCTGTGTCACATATATTCCTTCATTGCGGTATTCCTTGATGAGATCTCCACTCTCATCTCTGATCCTCAGGCAGTACATGGGAAATACAGTATGTCCCGACGCATCGACGGTGATATCTTTTTTTGCTGCCAGACCGTAGATGACATCATTCCCAAAAAATCCCACCGGCATGATCCTGTCACCGGACTCCGCATTTAATACCCTCTCCGTTCCCGTCTTGGCATTTAACAGATGCATACCCTGGGCATCAAATCTGTCACCCGAATCTATCCATGCCACCATGCTTCCGTCTTCCGCCGCACAGATATCTTCTCTTGCGAGGTCCGAAGCGATGACCGATGTTTCACCGGTCTCAAGGTTTATATTGAAGAAATTACCGTCGATATAGAAGTAACCGTTTTTCTTGCCGTTGGCGTATGCCTGTCTGGCCACATCATAATTTAAAAATTCACAATCTCCGTAATAGGGAATGAATACTTCCTCCTCTACGGAATTCAGTGTACTGTCATAATAATATACGGATATCCCGTTTTCTCCCTCGTGGATACCGCAGTTCATATAGCCATATACTATAAATCGAACATTACCGGTTTCATCCACACTGAATATCCTTATATCATTATCGCGACAGGTCTCTCGCCTGTCTGTCAGGTCATCATTATAGAATCCGAAAACATAAGCCAGTCTGTTTTCACTGATATGATAAACATAGAGACGTCCTGCATTAACGAAAGCAAGTCTGTCTCCATCCTCGCTTTCCATCATGTTCACATTCTTATCGGAGATTCCCAGTACGATCTTATTGTTAGCGAGAACACCTTCCTCGGTATCAAAGATCTGATCCATTGTCCTTTCATAATCGAGAAGGAACATCCTGCCCTCGCCGGGTCTCAGTCTGAAACTTTCATTAACGTAATATTCCCAGGTCTTGTCATTCTCGGGAACAGTAACAATGTAATTAAGCTTTATCACCGCAGTATCTTCGTCATTGACATATATCTCTGCTTCCGGCTTCGTCAGCCTGCTTACTTTAAGTGTTCCCCAGCATATCTGATCAAGACTTGAATGGATATTAACCTTCTGATATGTAGAGTTGTCACCTTCCTCATTGCTTTCAAGATATGTGACCAGCTTTTGTGCCTCACCGCTCCTGTCAAAGGTCAGTTCATTAAAGTTATAGACAAACTCAAGCTTTTCCTCAAAGGACGTATCTTTCTTCACATAGAGAGTTGTATAAAAATATATATCTCTGTTAGCCTCATCCGTAAGGATAACGCAAAGAGAATATTCCCTGTCTTCCTCCAGAAGATCCTTTAATACTATATCCGCAGTGATACGGCCATCGTTTTTAACATAATTGAGGACTTCCGTATCTTCTATCAGCCGCTTGTCCGCAAGAGATCTGACACGGAATCTGAGTCCTGCTATATCTTTCCCGTAAGTATCCACTGCCAGAGTAAGCTTCCTGTCTTCTCCCAGGGGCGTGATCTGGCTGCGCATACGACTGATCTCCATCTCGGTTTTGTAACCGTGCATACGATTGTAGATCATTCCGTTATATTCAAAGGCAACGGATGGGAATGACGCCGGTGCCATTTCCATGGTCATATCCGTATTACCTCTGTTCATAAGGGAACTCAATAAAAAAAGCGCAATCAGAAATACAGCCGCACAATAGACGACTCTGATAACGCTTTTAGAAATTACACCCCTCTTCGGGGACCTAGTACTGCTTCTCACTTCAGACAGTTGATACG
Organism: Lachnospiraceae bacterium; assembly: GCA_024697065.1. GTDB lineage: Bacteria > Bacillota > Clostridia > Lachnospirales > Lachnospiraceae > NK4A136. Next base: position 8,792 of record JAILGE010000040.1, on the reverse strand, counting down.
CGCAAGCGCCCTCTGCAGAGCGATGGACGCTCTGTCAATGTCAACATCTCCGGCTTTAGATGCGATCCTCTCACGAGCACGCTCCTCAGCAGACTGTGCACGTTCAACATCGATCTCATCCGGCCATTCAATGCTCTCTGCGAGTATCGTAACCTTATCCTGAAGGATCTCAACAAAGCCTGCGTGTAAAGCGGCCCTTTTCTCTCCCTCAGGCTCGGTAATGGTTATTACACCGGGTCTGATGATAACGGTCATGGGCTCGTGATTCTTATAAATCCCGACCCCACCTTCCGTTGTATTAAATTCCACCATCTCCACATCGCCTTCATAAAAGACTTTATCGGGAGTGATGATCCTAAGTGCAAATGTATCTGCCATAACAGGTAATTCTTTCCCTCTTATTTCTTGGAATTAGCTCTCTCTACCACTTCATCAATGGAACCGGCATTTAAGAAGCAGCTCTCGGGTATATCGTCATGCTCACCTGCGAGTATCTCCTTAAATCCCCTGATGGTCTCGGAAATAGGTACATACTTTCCTTCAAGACCGGTAAACTGCGTAGCAACGTGGAAAGGCTGTGAAAGATATCTCTGAACCTTTCTTGCACGGCTGACAACCTGTCTGTCCTCTTCTGAAAGTTCGTCCATACCGAGGATAGCGATAATGTCCTGAAGTTCCTTGTATCTCTGAAGTATCTCCTGAACTCCTCTGGCAACTCTGTAATGCTCCTCACCCACAACTCTGGGATCAAGTATTCTTGATGTGGAATCAAGAGGATCAACGGCGGGATAGATACCCTGCTCGGAAATACTTCTTGAAAGAACAGTGGTAGCATCCAAATGTGCGAATGTCGTCGCAGGAGCCGGGTCAGTAAGGTCATCGGCAGGCACGTATACAGCCTGAACGGAGGTAATGGAACCGTTCTTTGTAGATGTGATACGCTCCTGAAGTGCGCCCATTTCCGTCTGCAGCGTAGGCTGGTAACCAACGGCTGAAGGCATACGTCCGAGAAGTGCTGACACCTCGGAACCGGCCTGTGTGAAACGGAAGATATTATCGATGAAGAGCAGCACGTCCTTACCGCCTTTATCACGGAAGTACTCTGCCATTGTAAGTCCGGAAAGACCTACTCTCATTCTCGCTCCGGGGGGCTCGTTCATCTGACCGAATACCATGGCGGTCTTGGCGATAACGCCGGATTCGCTCATTTCATGATAAAGGTCATTACCCTCACGGGTACGCTCTCCAACACCGGTGAATACGGAATATCCGCCGTGCTCGGTAGCGATATTACGGATGAGCTCCTGTATAAGCACTGTCTTACCTACACCGGCACCTCCGAAAAGTCCGATCTTACCACCCTTCTGGTAAGGGCAAAGAAGGTCAACGACCTTGATACCGGTCTCAAGGAGCTCTGCCTCGGTAGACTGCTCTTCGAAGGAAGGAGCTGCCCTGTGAATGGGTTCATAAGAAACTCCTTCGGGAGCCGGCTTATTGTCGATAGGCTGTCCGAGTACGTTGAAAATACGTCCGAGTGTATTCTCTCCGACAGGAACCGAAATAGGAGCGCCCGTAGCGATCGCCTCAGTTCCGCGGATAAGTCCGTCGGTCGGACCCATCGCAATACATCTAACGGTATCGTCTCCCAGATGCTGAGAAACCTCGACAACGAGTTCCCCGCCGGTCTTGAGAGGGATACGTATTGCTTCATTAATCTCAGGAAGCTTCCCCTCATCGAAACGGATATCAAGTACCGCACCGATGATCTGGGTTACTTTTCCTTTATTCTCTGCCATTTATAACCTCATTTCTACCGCCCTAAGCGGCCTTAACTGATCAGCTGATCGCCTCGGAACCGGCGATGATCTCTGTGAGTTCCTGTGTGATGGATCCCTGACGAGCTCTGTTGTACATGAGAGACAGCTTGTCTATCATCTCCTCCGCATTGCTCGTAGCATTGTCCATCGCCTGCATTCTTGCACCGTTTTCACTGGCGATAGCCTCTTTCAGTCCGCCGTATATCAGACTGCTGATATACTTGGGAATGATCATCTCTATCGCTTCGACGTCCTCGGGCTCGAAATTCATAATCGCATTGGACTCACTCTCGCTCTCCTCCGGAACGACCGGAAGGAGTTTGATAAGCCTTGGTTCCTGACTGACCGTATTTTTAAAGAAAGTATAAGCCAGATATATCTCTCCGATCTCACCTTTTTCAAAAGACTCAAGGAGTCTGGCGGTAAGAGCGTTCACCTCGGAATATAACGGATCTTCTATAACATCGGGAAGGTCCTCACGGATCGTGTAACCATGCCTTGCCAATGTCTCACGTCCTTTGTTTCCGATACAGTATATATCAAGGTCTTCTTTCTTAAGAGCATCATTTCTCGTGACCAGTTTAACCACATTGGAATTGTATCCGCCGGCTAACCCTCGGTTAGAGGTTATCACGACCACAGCCTTTCTCGGAGAGTCTCCGGGTACAAGGTATCTGTGCTCGATATGTCCCACACGTGAAAGAATACTGTTCACAGTGCGGTACATACTGTCAAAGTAATACTTGGATTTCTCAGCAGCCGATCTGGCTCTCTGAAGCTTTACGGTAGAAACCAGCTTCATTGCCTTTGTAATCTGCTGTGTTCCCTGAATACTTGACCTCCGGCGTTTAATATCGCGCATTGATGCCATAGTAATTACCTCATTCCGGACAGCTTACTGCTCAGCATTGTCCTCGCTGACCTCACTGTCCTCACTGTTCTCAGGGTTAAGGAATATCACCTTGAACTGTTCGATAGCCTTCTTGAGAGTCTCTTCGATCTGGTCGGAAATAACCTTGTCCTTAGCGATCGATCCCGGAACCTCGGGATACTTGGTATCAAGGAAATCGAAGAACTTCTTCTCAAAGCGGGTAATATCCTCTACGGGAATATCCAGCAGGTATTTTCTCGTAACTGCATAGATTATGATTACCTGGTACTGAACCGGCATGGGTGAATACTGAGGCTGCTTTAATACCTCTCTGATACGTTCGCCCTGTGCAAGCTTCTCCTTGGTATCATTGTCAAGCTCCGAACCGAACTGTGCGAATGAAGCAAGCTCTCTGTACTGAGCAAGCTCGGTACGTATGGGCGCTGCGATCTTCTTCATAGCCTTGATCTGTGCCGCACCGCCTACACGGGATACGGAAAGACCGGCGTTAACAGCGGGACGGAAACCGGAGTTGAACATCTCTGTCTCAAGATAGATCTGACCGTCGGTAATGGAGATAACGTTTGTCGGGATATATGCCGAAACGTCTCCTGCCTGCGTCTCGATGATGGGAAGAGCGGTAAGAGATCCTCCGCCATACTCTTCGCTCATGCGGGCAGCTCGCTCAAGAAGTCTTGAGTGGAGATAGAATACGTCTCCGGGATATGCCTCACGTCCGGGCGGACGACGAAGGAGCAGGCTAAGCGTCCGATATGCGGTAGCATGCTTACTTAGGTCATCATAGATGACAAGCACATCCTCGCCGTTCTCCATCCATTCCTCACCGATAGCGCATCCGGAGTAGGGAGCGATATACTGCAGGGGAGCAAGGTCGCTGGCTGTGGATACGACTATGGTCGTATAAGCCATTGCGCCGAACTCCTCAAGAGTCTTAACTATGTTTGCAACGGTAGAAGCCTTCTGACCTATTGCAACATAGATACATTTAACATTCTGGCCTTTCTGGTTGATGATCGTATCGATAGCTATAGCGGTCTTGCCGGTCTGACGGTCGCCGATTATGAGCTCACGTTGTCCGCGTCCGATGGGGATCATCGAGTCGATAGCCTTAATACCGGTCTGAAGGGGAGTATCAACGCTCTTACGTGTGATAACGCCGCTGGCTACTCTCTCTATCTTACGGAACTTAGTTGTCTGTACAGGTCCTTTTCCGTCGATGGGCTGGCCGAGTGCATTTACAACTCTTCCGAGCATAGCATCGCCAACGGGCACCTCAACAACTCGTCCTGTAGTCTTGACCAGGTCACCTTCGTTAATGTTCTTGGAGTTACCGAGAAGAACGACACCGACATTGTCTTCCTCAAGGTTTAAGACCATGCCGTAGATGTCGCCGGGGAACTCAAGGAGCTCTCCCTGCATGGCATTCTCAAGACCATGAACACGCGCGATTCCGTCCGCCACCTGAATGACCGTACCAACATCGGCCACATCAAGGGTGGATGCATATCTTTTGATCTGTTCCTTGATGACAGAACTTATTTCTTCAGGTTTTAAATTCATTGCCTAACAGCACCTTTCTTCCAGCCTCGGACTAGCCTAACTGGAGTTCTAATAATTCCTTTGTCAAATCATTCAATCTGCTCTTGATACTCGAATCCACAACACGGTCTCCGATGCGGATGACCATGCCTCCGATGAGCTTCGGATCGACATTATAATGCATCTCGATAGTCTTAAAATCCGTAGTCTCAAGGAGCTTATCGCGTACCATACTCTTTCCTTCTAGGTCAAGAGGCTTTGGAGTACTCACATACGCTACGCCTATTCCCTGGGTTTCCTTTTCCCTGTCGATGAAATACTGGAATATCGACTCAAGATCTCCGAATCTTTCCTTGTCAACTACGATCCTGAGAAAACCGGTTATCTCATCACTGGTCTTTCCCTTAAAAACCTCGTCGACGATCCGGAGCTTATCCTGCTTCGGAATACCCGGATGCAGCATCAATTTTCTGAATTCGGGATTGTCCCTGAGTATCTGGCGCACTGATTGAATTTCCTCAAGCATCTCAGATGCTTTCTCTTCCTCCTGCGCAAGCTCAAAAAGAGCCTCGCCGTAGGTTTTGGAAACTAATTTTGCCATGTGCTTTTACCTATTTCCTTAAGCGTATCTTCTACCAACTTGTCCTGAATGGTCGTATCGATCTTTTCCGATACCACCTTTTCCGCTATCATCGAAGCAATGACGATCATCTCGCGCTTTACTTCATCCATTGCCTTCTGCTTCTCAAGCTCAGCTTCCTTGCGTGCATGATCTAAAATCCTTCCGGCCTCCTCGCGGGCCTCGGCTACGATCCTGTTCTCATTCTCAAGCGCACGCTTTCTTGCGCTGGCTAAGATTTCTTCAGCTTCCTTGTCAATGTTCTCAAGCTTACTCTCGTATTTAGCCTTTGTCTTGTCCGCACTTTCCTTAATGTCGTGAGCTTCCTGAATCTCATCGTGGATCCTCTTCTTACGTTCATTAAGCATTTTTCTGAGCGGGTTGAACAGAAGAAAACTGAATGCAAAAAACAAAACGAAGATAGCGATCACGGAAAGAAAGAAGTCAGCTCCGAGCTGAAGATCCAGACCGAATAATCTGGACATTGATTCTCCTTCCAAAAGTATCATTCGTTTCTCCTTTCAATTAACCTACAAGGGGCTTAACGAACAGCAGGAGCATTGCAATGAGAAGTCCGTAAAGACCTGTTGTCTCGGCAACGGCCTGTCCGAGAAGCATGGTTGATGTAACATCACCCTTAGCTCCGGGATTACGACCAACTGCTGCTGCCGCATGTCCTGCAGCGATACCCTGGCCTACACCGGGTCCGATACCGGCGATAACTGCCAGACCTGCGCCGATTGCTGAGCAACCTAAGATAAAATTCTGATCAAACATTTTTTCCTCATTTCTGCGCTGACAGATATTTTTTGTTTCACAGCACGGATTCAGCGCACCCCTGTGCCGCGTATATTACTTGCCAATTATGTTTTTTACTTGTCACCACGTGCATTTGAAATGTATGTCATGGTCAGCATACAGAATACATATGTCTGGATCGCTCCTGAGAACAGATCGAAGTACACATGCAGCGCAGCCGGCCACGCGGTTGCAACCCACTTCAAAAGTCCGTAAACCAATGCCATCATAACGGTTCCCGAAAGCACATTCGCGAAAAGACGAAGGCTTAAGGAAATTGGTACCGCAATATCCGAAATGATATTGATTGGCAGCCAAATGGGCAGCCACGGCGGAAGCGGAGAGCACTTATCCTTCCAAATGTCGATCGGCTTGTTGTGAGTCCACGTATTGACATGGATCAGCACAAATGTGATGATACCGAGCGCCAGCGTCGTGCCGTAATCGGCTGTCGGCGGACGCAGTCCCAATAAGCCTGAAATGTTGCTGAACAATATAAAAATAAATATTGTTCCGATGTAGTTGTAAAACTTCGGTGCTGCTCTTCCCATGGTCTTGTCAACCATGCCATCAAGCATTTCAACTATTAGCTCCAGAACATTCTGGAAACCCGTGGGTTCATCCTTAGCCTTGGCGATACATCTGTTAGCCGCGATCGCAAATCCTATCAGGATGAGCATCACTATCAAGAGGCAGACATGCGTTGTCGTGATCCACACTTCCCCGAGACCGAAGAAATTGTATTTGAAGATACCGTGGACCATAAAGTCGATGTCATCGGCAAGCACAATCCCATAGTTCATAGCTTCACCTCCTTACCTTTTTTATAATAGAGCAAAAAAACATTATTTATTTTCGGAACCGGATTCCTTTTTGTTCTCATCCGGGAAATATATTGCATTATATTCTTCCTCGGTCATGGGCATCGGATCAGTCTCATGAAACATAAGATTGTATATCTTATGAGTTTTGGGCTGGATCAGAGCACCTGCCTTGAGTGTCATATATCCTAAGAATACGAGAAGTGGATTGAAAAATTTAGTAATACAGATGAGAGCAAATGCAAGTACAACGACCGTGTATCTTATGATGTATGAAAATGTGATCTTTTTCTTGGCTGCGGCTTCCGGAAAATCCAGCGCGCGGTCAAGGCTTTTGTACATATGGATCGAAGATGCGATCCCCATGATAAGTCCGAGCCAGAGGCTTCCTGAGTGGATCAGCCTCGACTTTGAAAAGATCAGGACAAATATCTCAGCGATAAGTCCGAAAGCGATCATTCCCGACCAGAGTTCCAGAAGAGTACGATTGATTTTTTTAAGAAATTCCATCATCGTCTTTCTCCTCGGCTCTTTCTTTGTTCTCATCCGGGGATGCCTTACTCTTACGTCTGTTGATTATGTGGTGTTCCTTCTCCGGCGGTTTCTCGCGGGCTATCTTCATTGCAAGCCGGTATACACTCTGTCCTCCGGCTATGGCTCCGATGAAAAATCCGATTATGATAATGAAGGAAGTCCCGAAATGCTTGTCAAGGAAATAGCCGAGAGCGCTACAGCCTCCGATGGGAACCAGCATATAGAGAGTAAACTGGGAAATAAGAGTAAGATTTCTGTAGATTCCCCTGCTCTCTTCCCTCTTTTTACTTCTGGCCGATTTTGATTTTTCCTTTACATCCCTTACGTCCGGCATTCTTTCCTCAGGCGAACAAAATAATACTAAAATATAAAGTTAATTATAAACAAAAAGAAAAAAAAAGTCTATAAAAAATGCGTCTCTATGTTATAATTTATCTAAATTAGGAGGTCAAAGTATGGAAAATCTCAAAATTTTCAGAAAACGGTTGATTCCAAAAGACTACATACTGCTCGATAAAGATCTTATCATTGAGCGCGACGACGAGCATATTTTGACCAGCTGGAAGACCATTAGGCCCAAGGAGGAATTTGACCACGGAACCTCATGCTATTTTCTGAATGAAGGGATAAAGGTAAGCAAATTTTACCGTGAGGACGGCGAATTACTCTACTGGTACTGCGATATCGTGCAGTACGACTTCTCGGAGGACGGTACTGAGCTTGTGGTTACCGACCTTCTGGCAGATGTCATCATCTACCCCAGCGGCAGATGGAAGGTCGTGGATCTCGATGAGCTTGCTGATGCAAAGCAGGAAGGGCTTATCACCGATGAGCAGCTGATAGCCTGCCTTCGTCAGCTCAACAATCTCCTGTCCATAATCTCCCGCGACAAATTCGACAAATTCCAAGCATGTCTTGATTATAAAGGGTTATAAAGCCAACGATTATATAAAACCGCACCCGAAGCGATTCCGCTCCGGGTGCCTTTCATTTTAATAGAATATGTGATGACCGATGGAAATTCCGGAAAGTCCCTCTATGGGAGTGCGGAAATAAACACACGATCCGACATTGGTATAACCGCTCATCGCCTCATCGGCAGCCTGATAACAGCTCGCAGTCGCCTGGTTCTTTGCAAGAGCGAGAGCAAGCCTTCCGCTTCCGGCGGGTGAAAACTGTTTCGGTGCATAGATAACTCCGGATACCGTATCCGGGAATACACTGCTGAGAACCCTGTTAATGACAACCGCTCCGACTGCTACCTGACCCTCATAGGGCTCCGATCCGGCCTCGCAGTAAATAATGTTTGCAAGAAGAGTCCTATCTCCTTCGGCAAATGTCACTTCACTTATGTCTCTCCATGTTGAATTCTGGGCAAGCCTTGATTTTGCACGCTCTTCCTCAAGCAGCTTTTTGAGGTATTCAACATCTTTTTCCTTCTCTGCGATCTGTGCCTCGTAGGCATCTATCGCAGCCTGAGTCTCCTCGATCTGAGCCATGTAAACATTTATTGAGCCTTTTGTCTTCTCGACAACTTCACTGACTCTCGCCCGCTCAGCCTCAGCCTCCTCTTTCAGCTCCTCAAGTGCCAGCTGCTCTGTCTCAAGTCTTTTTTTCTCCTCCTCGATCCTCATGCGGCTCTCTTTGAATTCCTTGAGCTTCTGCTGATCGTACTCCTCTATCTTACGGTAGTATTCCTCCATATTGAGAAGCTTGGCGAGACTGCCCGCGTGAAGGATTGCATTTAAAATGCTGCTGTCATTTCTTTCGTA
>JAILGE010000030.1 GCA_024697065.1 Lachnospiraceae bacterium | reverse complement strand
ATCCTGAGCCAGGATCGAACTCTCGATTAAAGTGTTCGAAACTGTCCAGACTAATTCTGGCTTTAGTTTCCTTTTTTACTTGGTTCGTTGAACCGTTCTTCCGAATAATTTCTTCGATCTTGATCTTACGATCTCAACCGTCATATCCCTCGAAAATAGGATATCTTGTTTAGAAATCTTCGGGGTTGCATTACTGTTTTTTTGTCAAGGTTCCTGTCGCTTTGGTGTTTCCCGCGCGACTTCACTAGAGTACCACCGTCTGTTTTAAATGTCAACAACTTTTTTAAAAAATTTTCAAAAAACTTTGAAACCCTTTATTTTAAGCTGTTTTTTGACCGTTACGTAAACCGCTTCGCAGTATTATGTAAATAATGGTCCTCTGAATGAAAAACAGCTCCCTCATATTTCCGGGAACTGTTTACGGAGAAGGAGGGATTTGAACCCTCGCGCCGGTTGCCCGACCTACACCCTTAGCAGGGGCGCCTCTTCGGCCTCTTGAGTACTTCTCCGAATTACTTAAAATCATATTCTCGCGCCCTTTTCAGAGCGCGTAATTCATTATACGGATTTGGCATTTAACTGTCAAGACAGTTTTTTACTCTTTGCAATATTGTGCCGGTGCTGTCTTGTACAGATCGTTTCCTTCGGTATCTATCACCACCACAGCAGGGAAATCTTTTACGGTCAGTTTCCTGATAGCTTCAGTTCCCAGATCATCATAGGCTATAACCTCCGATGCGATTATAGCTTTGGATAAAAGAGCTCCCGCTCCCCCCACGGCAGCGAGATAGATCGCACCGTTTCTGACGATAGCGTCATGAACCGCATCGCTTCTTTTTCCTTTTCCGATCATTCCCTTAAGACCAAGATCAAGGAGTGCCGGTGCATACTTGTCCATTCTGCTGGCAGTGGTAGGCCCCGCCGATCCTATGGGACGTCCCTCACGTGCAGGTGAAGGCCCCATATAATAGATAACATTTTCATTAAGATCCAGCGGAAGCTTATCTCCGCGATCCAAAGCCTCCTGCATTCTCTTATGTGCCGCATCACGTGCGGTATACACCGTCCCGCTTATAAAAACATAATCTCCCGCTTTAAGTTTCTTTATCTCTTCGGCCTTAAAAGGTGCCGTAATATTTATTCTCTCTTCGCTCATCTAACTACCTCTGCTTTTCTTTCGCCTGTTGCTATACTTACAGAACTCTGACCGCATGCCTGTTAACATGGCAGCATATATTTACCGCAACAGGGAGTCCCGCAATATGAGTAGGGTACGTCTCTATATTTACAGCAAGTGCTGTAACGGTCCCGCCAAGACCCGCAGGTCCTATACCACTCTTATTGATCCTGTCTAGTATATCTTTTTCAAGCTCTCTGATCCCGGGATCCGCAGCTCCTTCTTCTACCGAACGGGTAAGGGCTTTCTTCGCGAGCAGGGCACATTTTTCAAATGTACCTCCGATCCCTACTCCAACCACCATCGGCGGGCACGCGTTTGGTCCGGCATCCTTAACAGCAGTAACAACAGCATTCTTAATACCTTCTATACCGTCTGCCGGCTTTAACATAAAGACACGGCTCATATTCTCACTTCCAAATCCCTTGGGGGCAAGCGTGATCTTAATCCTGTCTCCCGGAACCATAAAATAATGGATGACTGCAGGGGTATTGTCGCCGGTATTTACTCTGTCTATCGGACTTTTGACCACGGACTTTCTTAAAAAGCCTTCCGTATATCCCTTTTTCACACCTTCATTGATCGCATCCTCTATCCATCCGCCGGTAACATGCGCATCCTGTCCGATCTCCACGAAGAAAACCGCCATACCTGTATCCTGACATATGGGAATAGTATCTTTCTCAGCGATCTGAAGATTCTCTTCCAGCTGTCCCAGGACTCTTTTTCCTATAGGGGATTCCTCGGAATCCTTTGCACGCTCCAGCGAACTGACCATATCCGGCGCAAGCTTATGGTTTGCCTCGATGCACATTTCTTTTACTGCTGCCGTGATATCGGCTGATGCTATCTCTCTCATTTAATCCTCTTTTCTACATAAAAAGACGCCGACCGCATTGCGGAAAAGCGTCTTTGTGATTAAAAACCATGAACGATCAGTTCTTAACTTCTCTCTCAAAAATTACAACAGTCTGCTTCTGTGTTCCTGTAAAACCACTCATCATAAGCTTGTTATGATTGCCTACTTCTCTGTCGGTGAAACCTATGACACGGTAGCCTGCTGCCGCATATTTATTAAGCAGTCCCTGGAAAGATACGAACTCGATGAGCGATCCGGAAGGCTTCTCGCCGTCAAGTGCGATCTCATCAACTATCTCCACCGCGTACTCATAACGCTTTCCTGACAGGACATCAAGCTTGGAATTGATCCTGATCATATTGTCAAGAAGACAGGACTGCATGATCTTACTCATGTCCTCTTCTTCAACATCTTCCAAAAGATCTTCTACCATCGTGCGGCGCTTGCGTACGCGAACAGTTTCGGAACCTGCAGAACTTTCAAGTATGTGCTGCTTTGCCTGATCGAGATTCTGAGGGCTTCTGGAATATCCCTTCTCATCAAGATACTCTGCGGCCATCTTCTGGACGTTCTCATCTGTCTTGTCCAGTCCGGTATCTACAATCTCCTCAATCTCATTTACGCTGCTTGTTTCAATGGAATTGCTCTTTTTGATCATGTTGTACATGATCTGATTAACATCAACCATTTAAGCTCCGCTCCTCCGCACATCTTTTATTGCCGGTACGTTTATTTTGGATTAATCCTGCATAAGCTATAGTAGCATAATCAGCATGCAGTGTCAAAGTTTTCCGCGCCTCGCGGCGCCTCCGCGACTCGCCTTTTTGTATTACTTAAAGATCATTCGACTGTCACGTGAGGGTAGTTTTCACCCAGTTCTTCTTTAAGGTGTCCCACAGCCTCTTCAACAGATTTATACGCCCCCGAATTATATTCCGATGAAGTCTTTATCATGATCCTCCTGATAGAGTCATCTAAATAAGTGCTGTTCCCGAGGCTGATATCCGGTGCGATATCAAGCCAGATCTCAACGGGGTTAGTGTCACCGAGAACAGGTGCCTGTCCACCCCCGTTCGCAAGTATCTGTTCCATGGCCTCGCTGTTATTGACAAAATCAGACGTCTTATCCGATATCTCATACATCATGTCCTTATCACAGCAGAGCTCATATAAAAGAAATCTGCAAAGCGCGGGATTGGACGTGTCCTTCCCCACGCATAAATATGTTCCTCCCTGATGATAGGAGACAGGACCTTTGCAGATACTCCACTTGCCAAAGGAACTTTTTTCACTGTCCGGGCTTGTGCTTATCTCATTGTAAACAAATTCCGGATTTCCAAAATATCCGAATACATCATCTTCAAAATTTGCTTCCCATGCACTGTCGCCGACAACCGTTTTGTCCGTGTATCCGCCATCATAAAGACGCTTCGACTTCTCGAAGTAAGATGCAACAGAATCATCAAGGGAAAGTATCTCTGTCCCGTCAGCACTGACCGTGATCCAGGGTGAGGTCTGCTGATCCAGCGCTGCAATGCTTATATCATCCGGTCCGGAAAGCATCTTATATCCGGCGGCTCTCATCCTGTCCGCAGTTTCGAAAAAAGAATCCCAGTCATTTACCGCCTCCTGAACAGCCTGAGGATCGGAAGATCCAAGGACCAGTTCAGCGATATCGGTACGATATGCAAAACAACCGGGAGTAGCCTGCCACGTCACAGCCATAAGGGAACCGTTAAAAGAAGCTCTTTCTACGGTGTATCGGTATGCATCGGCGTACATATCCGCAGTGATCCCCACATCCTCCATAGAGAGTACTTCACCCGATTCTATAAAACTTTCTGTCACGGCATCATCAGAAGGGATTATCGAAGGGTACTTATCCGGATCCTTCATTGCCTCTTCTATCGCCTTCAGATACCCCGCGTCAGTCCCCGGCATATCAAGATTGATATATTCGCAATAATCTCTGTACTGCGGATATTTTGCAAGGACCATATCCAGGCGGGTCTTTAATTCATCATTCCATGAATAGATATATATCTTCCTGCTCTCATCCCACCCCTCGGTGACCGGCGCATTAACAGTGATGGGGGCCGGGCTGTCCGTGACAGCCTCGGAAGGCTGCGCCGCCTCCGTCGCGGATACAGTCGTTACAGGGATATCTCCCGTATTACCGCTGTTATTTTTTTCGCCGCATGCAACAAGTGAACCTGCTGCCATGATGATCGTCATCGAAAGAGCCAAATATCTCTTTTTCATATTATTCTCCGGATCGGGAAATCTTACCGTGTAAACATACTTCCCGTATCAAAATTTTAAGTCTCCGTCTCCGGCATGCCTCATGATAGTCGCGGAATATGCCGGAAGAGTAAGGGTTATCCTGCCGTTTTCGAGCCAATATTCTCTTACCGCATCATCAAAGCCTTCTTCCCATGTCAGCATTATCTGCTTGATGGTGGCATTTTTCTTGATACCAAGCTCCCAAAAAGAAAATTCCTCCGTACGTTCCTCGGGAGTATTGTTGATCAGTATCGCTGACTGACCTTCCCTGTCAAAACGTCCGAATGCAATAAGTCCCCTTCCCTGTTTGATCACCTTGATGGACCCATGCTTCATCTCATGGAACTTCTTCCTTATGGCGATCATCTTCTTGTGGAAGGTTATCATTTCCTTATCTTCATTCCCCCACGGATATGTACGTCTGCTGTCCGGATCCGTAAATCCGCATACACCGGCTTCATCACCGTAGTATATCGTCGGTGCCCCTATCCAGGTAAACTGAAAAAGCACCGCTTCTCTCATCACAGCTTTATTGATACCATCCTCCGCAGCGCCGGGACCGAGGGATCCCGTTCTGCCTGCCTTACGATTGGTACGGGTGAGAAATCGCGAATGATCGTGATTGGAGAGTTCGTTCATGGCAGTAAGAATGGACGGTGCGGTCATGTCCGCAACATGATAGAACATGCAATTCCAGAAGTTGTCGGAATTATTCTCCTGATCATGCCTGTATTCATCACTGTGTTTCTGCATACCCGTCAGGAACCAGGACACCGGCTCCATAAACGCATCGTAGTTCATGACCGTATCCCACTCGTTTCCCTGCAGCCATGCGGCAGGAGAGCCGTAATGCTCCGCAAGTATGATGGCGTTGGGGTTTGCTTCCTTTACCGCCTTCCTGAATTCCTGCCAGAATTTATGATTATATTCTGTGGATTCTCCCAAATCCGCAGCTACGTCCAGACGCCATCCGTCTGCATTGTAAGGCGGAGAAACCCACTTCTTAGCTATCCTTAAAATATATTCTCTCAGACTCTTGGATGTCTCATAACGAAGTTTGGGCATGGTGTCATTTCCCCACCATCCGTCATAGCTGTGATTATCCGGCCATCTGTCCTCGTAGAATTTGAAATAATCATGATAAGGGCTTTCTTTAGTAATATATGCACCCTTCTCATATCCTTCCGCATTATCATATATCTTCTCGCGGTCCAGCCACTTGTTAAAGGAACCGCAATGGTTGAACACTCCGTCGATAATCACTCTGATACCGTGGCTGTGCGCAGTTGCAACAAGCTTTGCAAAAAGTCTGTTGCCCGCCTCAAGATTTTCTCTGTTGGTCACTCTGTCAATATAACGGGTTGCATGACTGTTTATATGATCCCCTTCCGCAAGCAGTTCCCCTTCATCATGAACTATCTTGCCAAAATGAGGATCGATATGATCATAATCCTGGATGTCATATTTGTGATTTGAAGGTGATACGAAAATGGGATTAAGATATATGACCTCAACGCCCAGATCTGCCAGGTAATCCATCTTGTCCAGTACTCCCTGCAGATCACCGCCGTAGAAATTCCTGACATCCATTCCGTCGGGATATCTGTCCCAGTCTTCGATACGACGAACAGGCTCTCCGATATAACAGTACTCATTGGTAAGTACATCATTATCCGGATCACCGTTACAGAATCTGTCTACAAATATCTGATACATGACTGCGCCCTTAGCCCAGTCGGGAGTCTTAAAGCCGGGTATAACACGAAAATTAAAATGTTCATCCGACTGTTTTACAACACCTCTTGTATCAAAGATCAGAGTAACATTTCCGACACAGATCTCAAAGTAGTATGAGAACTGGCTGTCGCCAAGTTTGACGTTCACGCGATAATAATCAAACAGCTCATCAAAGTCATAGCACTCCATGAGCATCTTCTCACCGTCATGAACAAGATAGACATTATCGGGATTATTGTGGGCAGCACGAAACCGCACCGTCATAACATCAAAGCATTCAGGCTGCTCGGGTGAAATAAAATTACCGGTAGTATCGGAATAAAAAGAATTCTTGCGGACTATAGGCCGCATTCCCGTTATGTATTGCTGATTCAGATGAAGAAAATCTTCTTCATTCATCTCAATATCCCTCCAAGTACAAGCCCCAGGACAGCAAAACCAAGCACTATCCTGTACCAGCCAAACACTTTGAAGTCGTGCTTCTTGACATATCCCATCAGGAAGTTAAGCGCAAGCAGTGATACCGCAAATGCAACTACCGAGCTTACAGATAATACAGCGATCTCCATTCCGGAGAAAGTCATTCCGTTTTTCAAAAATTTAAGAAGCTTAAGCAGGCTTGCTCCGAACATTGTAGGTATTGCAAGGAAAAAAGTAAACTCTGCCGCAACCGTTCTGGAAAGTCCCATTAACAGACCTGCTATTATCGTAGCTCCGGATCGGCTGGTCCCCGGAAGGACTCCGGCTATTACCTGTGCCACACCGGTAACTATCACCATCATATATGATATATCGGCTATCTTTCTGACACGGGGTCTTTCATTTTTCTTAACCGCCTCAACAATGATAAACAGCACACCTACCAGTATCAGCATTACTGCCACAATGATAGTCTTATAAGGTCCGGTGAACTCCTCCACAATATCATCGAGCAATACACCGTATACAAATCCCGGAAGGCATGCCACCGCGATCTTGATCCAAAGGAACAGTATATCCTTCTTGATGATGAGTGGTCCGCAGATCCTGATAACATGACTTTCAAGATCTCCGACCTTTACTTTAACCTCCGAATCGGGATCTTCTATCCCGAAGGGCCATATCTGCCTGAAGAAAAGTATCACAACCGCAAGGATCGCTCCCAGCTGTATGGCAACATCGAAAAATTCCATAAATGCCGCCTGCTCTGCTGCCGTCCCCGGAATGTCAAACTTCACAAAACCGTTAAGCAGTATGATATGCCCTGTACTCGATACGGGCAGCCACTCCGTGATACCTTCCACCGCCCCAAACAACAGGGCTTTGAATAATTCTATCAGTATATCCATATATCTTACTTACCGTATTCTTCCTTAACAAACTTCTCGAGAACGGGAAGTGATCTCTGAACCTTTTCGGTATCTATGCAATAAGCTGCACGGAAGTATCCGGGAACACCGAAACTGTCACTTGGAACAAATATAAGATCATATTTCTTTGCCTTCTCACAGAATGCGACCGCATCATCCTCAAGTGCCTTGGGGAAGATGTAAAAAGTTCCTCCGGGCTTAACTACAGTGAAACCAAGCTTTACGAATTCATCATAAAGGATATTCATATTGGTCTCATATACGGAAAGATCACTGGTCAAATCGACGCATCTTGCCGCAGCCATCTGAATAATGGATGAAGGACAGTTATGACCTATACCGCGTGATATCTGAACACACATGGGAACGATCATGTCAGCATCCTTAGCCTTGGGATTTACCGCAACATATCCTATTCTTTCTCCCGGGATCGACAGCGACTTGGAATAACTGTAGCAGGAAAGCGTATTATCATAAAAACACGAAACATAAGGAGCATCCGCACCCTTAAATACGATCTCTCTGTAAGGCTCATCCGAAATAAGGAAGATCTCATGGCCGTATTCTTCCTGCTTTGCATAGAGGAAATCCGCAAGCTTCTTTAAGGTAGCGGAAGAATATGCGATACCCGAAGGATTATTGGGTGTATTGATAAGTACCGCCTGAACCTTTTTGTTCATCATCTGCTCGAAAGCATCGAAATTGATCTGGAAATCTTCGGTATTGGCAGGAACCACCTTCAGCACAGCGCCGCTCTGATTGATATAAGGATTGTACTCGGGGAAGTAGGGAGCAAATGTAATGACCTCATCTCCGGGTTCGGTAACGCATCTTACGGCATGAGCTATTGCGGATGCTGCTGCCGATGTCATGAAGATATGCTTCTGCTCATAAGGAATACCGAATCTTCTCTTAAGTGAATCCGCTATAATGGAACGAGCCTCGGGATTTCCGGGATTGGGGCTGTATCCGTGAAGTGCTGACGAAGAAAGCTCCGTGGTGAGATCTCTTATCGCCTTATTAAACTCCTCCGGAACCGGAACAGAGGGATTTCCCAGTGTGTAATCAAATACATTCCCGTATCCTATCTCTTTTCCTCTCTCATTGGCGTATCCGGCAAGTGCACGGATAACTGAAGGAGTATTGCACATGTCTTTAAATTTCTTTGAGATCATTTCTTGATATCCTTTCTAAAATTTTCTTCTTAAATTATGATCAGATCAAACTTCCCGACGGTCTACCGATTTTAGGCTTATAGCAACGGACTCGTGAGTCTGAAAAACCATTGCATTATCTTCTCCGTCACCGGACGTTTCTTCCATTCTTCATACGTGATCTCCTCGCTCTTGGAAATAGTTTTTAATATATTATCACGTATCTCATCCACTATGGGTGTTCTGCTGAAAAAGACACCGTTCTCATGGTGTATGTGCATGCTTCTGAAATCAAGATTGATGGTTCCGCATATCGCACACTCATCATCCGCGACCACATCCTTTTCATGGATGAAGCCCGGGATATATTCATATAATCTGACTCCGTTCTTTAAGAGCTTTCCGTAGTTGGAGACAGTGACCATATAGACATACCATTTATCATATATCCTTGGAGTTACAATCCTTACATCGACTCCGCTCATGGCCGCATCTATAAGATATCCCGTAAGCCTGTCATCCAGCACAAGATAAGGAGTGGTGATATAGATATAATCCCTTGCTTTGGAGATCATCCTGGTATAAGCGCCTTCAACCGGATTGAAAGGAGTCTTGTGCGGTCCGCCCGAAAACGGCTGAACAAAACCCTCATCTTTCACTTCCCATTCGGGCTTATATTTCGAAGGATCTTCCACAGCCTTTCCCGTACTGTCCTCCCACATCATGAGAAAGATGTTGGTAAGGGTCCATACCGCTTCGCCCTCGAGTCTTACCATGGAATCCTTCCACTCGGATCCGCCAAAACGTTTTATCCTGTTAACATACTCATCCGCAAGGTTGCATCCTCCGGTATATCCGACGGTACCGTCCACCACCATTATCTTCTGATGATTTCGATAATTAAAATTTATGGAAGAGATCCTCTTATTGATGGGTTTAAAGGATTCCAGCTTTATCCCGCATCTGCGCATCTCTTTTTTCATGGCAACGGTATCCATGAAGATACTTCCGAAATCATCGATGAGCACCCTTACATCAACACCTTCGGCTGCCTTAGCGACCAGAACATCCTCTATCTCCTGCCACCACTTACCGTCATATACGATAAAGAATTCCATCAGGATGCTGTGTTTTGCACTTTTTAGATCTTTTACAAAATCACCTGCAAGTTCTTCATTCCCAATCGGATAGTATTTTTGAACGGTATTCCGGTATACCGGGAACCCTTCCTTGGCCAGATAATTGGATATCTGTATCTTATTTGGATGGATCTGTGCCAGCTCACTGAGCTGTTCTTTATTAGCCGGAAGCCGTTTTAACGCTTCCGCCTCTCTCTTTCTGAGACCGGAATTGACCAGAAAATCTTTTCTGAAGCTGCCCCAGAAAAAATACAGTATGAATCCGAATCCCGGAAGAACAAGCAATATAACGATCCAGAAAGTCTGGTTGTACGCTTCACTGTTTACCAGGCCGAATACGATTGCCACGGAAAGCAGTTCAACGATAAAGTAGATCTTCAAACCGTCGGTCTGCATCCAGTACGCCAGCCCTGCGATAAACCCTATCTGAAGAAAAAGAACAAGAAGTACAGTAGCCGCTCTTATCAGCCCGTGATATTTTGCTCTTCTTCTGTCAAAATGCCGGACTCCGGCTCTGCCTCCCATATGATCTGCAAATTTAGCTTTAGTTTCGGACATAACTTATTCTCCGACGTTATTTTACCTTTAAGGAACAGGGTGGTCAACCTGAGAGGGCATGACGTTGCATAACGGTCTTCTAAATGATAAAATATCTGAGCCGATGTAATTGTGGAGGTATATATATGAATCCCGTTTTAACAGTAACTCTTATTATAATTACAGTACTTCTTGTAGCGATGGTAGTGCTTTACTTCGTTGGCAAGAAAATGAAAGCCAGACAGGATGAGCAGCAGGCCGCCATTGAAGCAAACAAGCAATCTGTTTCCATGCTCGTCATCGACAAACAGAAGAAGAAGATCAAAGATGCCAATCTTCCTGCCGCAGTTTTAGAGCAGGTTCCCAAGATCTCAAGAGGCATCAAGGTTCCCATGGTAAAGGTTAAGATCGGACCTCAGATACTGACGATGTTTTGCGATGAAGCAGTATTCGAAACCATCCCCGTAAAGAAGGAAGTAAAGGCTACCATCAGCGGTAACTACATCACAGCTGTAAGGGGTGTACACGGAACAAAACTGGATGAGAAGAGCAAGAAAAAGAAGAGTATCTTCAAGAGAGCTTTGGAAGCCGCACAGGAAAAAGCAGGCGCAAAGCCTTCCAAGTAAAAAATAATAAGAGCGGTATCACACCGCTCTTTTTTTATGCCTTTATTTCCGAGAACAGAGGACCTGCAGTTTCCTTCGATCTTACCTCAAGCTCCATATGACATTCAGCATAGAAAGAATAATTAATGTCCAGATTGTAGAAGATCTCCAGCTTCAATGTATCATCATCAGGCGTCTCGAGTTTTATATCCGTAGTGTCGATACCAACCATGAGGCTTCCGAAAGGCGTCTTATAACTGCAGAGATTCTTTTCACCTTTAAGGAAATTCATGCTGACAGCTACCGGACCTTTTCTCGAAAGCTCCACCCTGTTATCCGTTATCTTGATCATGGTATGAGATCCCTTGGCAAAATCCTCCTCGGGCTCATCATATATCAGATATCTTGCGCCGTCCTTCAGATAATATCTGCCCGCAAGTATGGCCTCCGCACTTCCCTGCTCATTTCCGGGACCCTGATACTGCAGTCCGCGTATTGATATCAGTACTTCTTTATTCATAAAATCCTTTCACTGATTGTCCTGTTCTTCGGGATATCTTTTAAGGAATGCTTCCATCTGTCTTAAGACATGAACCCTTGCAGCTTCGGAAGCAGCACTCTTATCCCTTTCTTTCAAAGCTTTGATGATCGCTTCATGATCTTTTAAAAGCACACCTCTTGCAGAAGCTTCCTTCTCGGTCTCGTATCTGTAGCGATTGACCTGGTCCTCCATATCATGATTAACTATCATGAGCTTCTTGTTGTGAGATGCAGCTACCAGCATTCCGTGAAATACGGTATCTTTCTCTATCATCACATGAAGATCACCGTCGTAAACTGCCTGTTCGAATTCTTTTGATGCTTTTTCTATCTCTTTGATATCTTCATCAGTAGCGCGTTCACAGGCCAGTTCTACAGCAAGTACATCGAGAACGGTTCTTAATTCAAGAACATCTCTCATCTGCGGAACGGTTATCCTGGCGACCTCAGCACCGCGTCTGGGTCTCATTATGACAAGACCTTCCTGTTCAAGCACTCTTATCGCTTCACGTATGGGTGTTCTGCTGACTCCCATCTCGTCTGCAAGGTGGACTTCCAAAAGTCTTGTTCCGGGCGGCATCTTGCCTGCCAGAATAGCTCTGCGAAGTGTCTTGCACACCACATCACGTAGTGGCGTAAATTCGTCGGCTTCGACCCTCAAATAATCTTTCATCTCTGTTCCCTCCTCATGTTATTCCCCAATAACCTCACCATAAGAATTACTTTCATATAAGATATCCGGAATAAAAGAATACTCCGGGATACTTTACTTCCATTTCTTTTCTGACTTTGTCCGCAAGGGACTTATCTTCAAATAATCCGAAGACCGACGGACCACTGCCGCTCATCAACGATCCGGCCGCGCCTCTCTCTGTCATTTCGTTACACAGATCACGGATCTCCGGATGGAGATTTCCTATCACCTGATAAAACCCGTTTCCGAGATACCCGGAGATCTTCGTTGCAGATATCGTTCCGTCCGCTCCACCGGCTTTAAGTAGGCTTACCAGTCCGTCAGTATCCGGATGAACCAGCTTTCCTTCTGCATCCGCTTCATCAAGGAGTGAGTACGCCTCTGCCGTGGATACTGCTATAGCAGGCTTTGCTATCAGCACCGGGATGCCTTTCGGCGAAGGCAGAGCTGTCATCTTCTCGCCTATTCCCTCACAAAGAGCTGTTCCTCCCTTTATACAAAACGGAACATCCGCCCCCAGGGTCACACCGATCTCACAAAGCTTTTCTTCCGTAAAACCCAATTCATAGAATCTGTTGATACCGGTCAAAACAGCGGCAGCATCCGTACTTCCTCCGGCCATACCCGCTGCCGCAGGTATTCTCTTTACAAGAGATATCTTAACATTACCGCAGGGCTTTCCGCATTGTTTAGCCGCATCAAGGATCTTTTCGGCAGCACGATAGGCAATATTTCGGCCATCCGTCGGAACCATATCGTGGCAGAGAGCACCCGCCACATTATCGCTGTTTTTTTCGGATTCACTCATCACTTCAAGAATTATCCGTTTATCCGAACCTTCATCTATGATGACATCATCGTGAAGATCTGTCTGCTGCATCACCGAACGCAGTTCATGATATCCGTTGGGAAGTTTTCCCGTTACATCCAGCGTCAGATTAATTTTTGCATATGCACTGATTTTGATCATTGTCAGCCTTTTGTTTTAATTTTTGAACATTATAAACCAAAAACAATTTCTATACAATCGGAGCCTGCTTTTTCTTCTTTTTTCTGCCTGTCTTAACCGCAATGATCAAAATGATGAGCGCCACAACGGCGGAAACCGCATATATAACAGTGTAGTCGCTCTCTTTGGCAATACAGAAATATCCTTCCGTACCTGTCATCTTTACTTCCAGGTATCCTCCGCGCTCCTCAAGTTCCAGCTCCTGCCATTTACTACCGTCGTATACGAACACCCTTCTTTTCCCGCCATAAGGATCAAGGAGTCTCAGTCTGAATTCTTTCGAACCTGAAAGACTGTTGCCCGATAACGTAACATGATATATCACATGCTCGGAAAAGCTTCCCTTCTCCGAATAGAAAGCAGGTTCTGTCACGATCTCGGCATCAAGAGCGGCACCGTCATCAAAAGAGTCGTCCACCAGAACAAGCGCCCTGTTTGCCGAAGTGCTTTCACGGCCGTCACTTTCCACGACCTCTACAGCTTTAACATATTCCGCCACCAGCACCAGATTGCCGGAAACAGTGCCCGATCCGACTTCCGGCCACTTGCCATAATAACCTGTTTTGACCGGTATATCGGGATAATGAAGATCTGTCAGCGCATCCCCGTAGGAAAGATCCTCGCTTCCGAGATCATACAGTTCACTCTCATCCTCGCTTTCATCAAGATCTATATAGTATCTTATCGTCAGATGAGCGAAAGCCGAAGGGCATTCGGGTCTTGCAAGAAGTTCTTCATAGGAGATGGGTTCCGCCGATCCTCCGTAGCTGATCTCATCTATTCCGTACAGTGAGTCGCTTACATAATAATTTCCCGTCACAGTATCCAGATGAGGTTCTTCCGTATCCTCATCTATCTCTATCTGTCCTGCGATAGCTCCACACTTTCCGTTAGCCGCAGATACCGTCGGCATTGAACAGCACCCTGAAATGGTAGAACCGTATCCGGCGATACCTCCTATATAATTGTCTCCGGAAAGAGTACATAATACATAGCAGTCCCTTATTACGGAAAGAGACTGTCCGCAGATGCCTCCGACATAACTTCCGCCTGTGCTTTCCACCGGGCCGTAAGACATACAGTCGCTTGCCACACCGTGCTTCATGAAACCTACGATACCGCCGGCTCCATCATTTTTAGAAGAAACATATCCGTAATTGGTGCAGTAATAAAGAACATTCTGAGAAGTATATTTTCCACCGAGAGAAATGTCTACGCTTCCCGCCGCATTCTCTTCGGGATCATCTTTATCAAGAGCCATCGAACCTGCGATACCGCCGATGTTGATATCACCTTTGACTTCACCCTCGTTTAAAGCATATGAAACCTTGCCCTGGGTTGCCGTTAAAACAGCAAGCTCGGAAACATCTTCAAAGTTTTCCCCTGGACCGTCATTTATATCCTCCGCCCTGTCTTCAAGCAGATCATAGATATGCTTTAACTGATCGTTTATCTTCCTGATATCATCATTGACCTTAGTGGGATAGTTTTCCGCATCATCGGCAAGTCTGCCCATGATATCACTCATACCGTCCATCTGGGATTTAAGAGTATCTTCACCTTCCTCGATGGTCCTGCTGATACCTACCATTTGAAGGTCTTCGGATGCGTTGAGATAAGTTACTATGTCACTCACTCCGTTTTGTGCTTTTTGGATAGAGTCCAAAGCATCATCGGTCTTCTCCTTTGCAGTCTTCGCATCGGATGCCGCATCCTTTGCTCCATCGGTGATATATCCCTTGTAGATCTCTTCCATATCGGCAAGCTGTTGAGAGATGACCATAAGAGATCTCTCCTGCTCTATTCCCGCAGCAGCTATCGCCGACATATCATCCGCAAGTCTGCTTCTCTCTTCACTGTTCGGAACTCTTGGAGTTCCGTCCTCATTGAAAAGAATGGAATCTATATCAGCCGCATTTGCACTGATGATCTCCGACTGTCTGTCTGAACTTGCCTTCTCTTCATCTATCTTCCCCTGAGCTTCCTCCAGGAGCTTTTTGTCCTTATCGGAAAAATCGGTGATGCCGCTCACCGCATCACTCATATCACCAAGTGCATCGGATACCTCATCGGCTTTTTTTGACGCATCCGTAACATTATCCACAACTTCCGGCAGCATACCGGTAACATCATCCGCTCTGTCTCCGAGTTTATTTATGGTATCTGTATTGCTGTTGATATAGTCCTCAAAGTTATCCGCAAGCTCATCGCTCGTATCCAAAGCTGAATCTGCTATATTCTTCAGTTCATCAAAATCAGATCCCAATGTTGCATTGCCGGAATCCATATCATCCAGAAGATCGTCTATCATATCATGAAGCTGATCAACGGATGTTGAAACAGATCCTGTATCATCCACCTGAAGGAAAGGCTCCATCTGGCCGACAACGCCACCCACGTCCTTTCTGCCGCAGACGCTTCCGCGGTTAACGCAGCTTGTCACTATACCTGACTGTCTTCCAGCGATACCTCCTACGTTATAACCGGTATGGGGATATCCGACAGTCCCGTCATTGGATGATCTGATGAGGATACCCTTTGAGTATCCCGCGATACCTCCCGTATCAATACCACTCCTTACCTTCACGTCCTTTACTCCGTTCTCGGTAAGATCACTTATTATATTCTCATTCATCTCATCATCGCCCGTTACCCATTCCGATGATGAATTGACATCGCCTTTGTTATTGCAAAAATTTATGAGGCCGTAGTTTTTTCCGGTTATTCCTCCGGTAAAATAGTAACCGTATACAACAGCCTGGTTTTCACAATTATCAAGAGTGCCGCTGGCCTCGTTTATGGCAGCTATACCGCCGGTAACATTCTTGCCTTCCACACGTCCGACAAATTTACATCCGCTGATCAGACCTCTGTTTATGCCAACAATGCCACCGGTCACTTCTTCATCACCTGTAGCATATACAGATCCCATAAGCGTAAGATCCTTTATCTCCGCTCCTTCATCCGCATAACGGAACAGACCTGTCACATAACCGTCACCGCCGTAGATATATCCTCTGATGGTATGACCCTGTCCGTCAAAGTGTCCTCTGAATGTGGGTATGTTGGTAAACTCATCTCCGGATAAAGATATATCCGACATCAGTACAACATCCTTATCTTCGGACCAGGTATCGGAATGACAGTTTTTTGCAAGCTCTGCAAGGTCGCTTTCCGTATATATCTCTATCCTTGTTCTTGCCTCGTTATCCGAAAGACTTTCATTAACGGAAACTGTGGGTGCATTATACCCACCTGCATAACACACACTTCCGGACATTGTACTGCCGATCATCCCTGCCGCCGTAACGGTGGTAAGCACACGGGCAAGATATTTACGACTCTTTAATGTTATATCAAACATTTCCGGCGCCTCCCTTCTTATTTTCGGAATCATCCGATGCAGTTTCCCCGGAAATATCTTCGTCATTTTCTCTGATCGTCTTCAATTCATCCGGCAGCGCCGCCTCCGGGTCCGATGAAAGCGTCGTCATCTTGCCCAGAGAAACAAGAGCGTTGACTTCGCCTCTGACAACGGCATGCATCTCACCTACAACCATACCGTTTACCTGTCCTCTGACGAAACCGTCTACCTGCATAAGACCAAGACCTCTGTCGAGCCTGATGGGCACCGATACCTTGAAGCTTGTCTTTTCGATCACCTTTTCACCTATCAGGAGGATCTGAGGAAGGACAAACATAACCAGGAATATGGAAATGATGGTTCCTCTGCCCAGGCACTGTCCGATACCGCTGATAGCGCCGTCGGAAGAAAGCTGTCCGATAAATACTCCCGCAAGTGCCATCATGGATCCGCTTGTAACAATGGTGGGAAATGCGAAATTGAGAGTCTCTATTATAGCTTCCTTCTTGGACATCTTGTCTCTAAGCTCCATAAATCTTCCGGAGATGACTATGGCGTAATCGATATTCGCACCCATCTGGATGGAGCTGACTATAAGTTCACTCATGAAGAAAATGTTGGTCTTCTGGATCGTGGGAAATGCAAAATTTATCCATATAGCACCCTGGATAACCGCGATAAGGAGCACCGGCATTCCCGCAGACATAAAGGTAAAGAGCAATACCGCAAGGACTATCAGGATGGAACCTACACTTACAACTATGTTATCTCTGTCGAATGTCTTGTTCAGATCGTACTGGCTGGTAGGCTCTCCGACTATGATCACATCACCGTCCGGATAGTAGCTTCCCGCCAGCTTGTGCATTTCATCAAGAAAAGCGAAAGTCTCCTCACCCTCCTGAGGAAGATCCAGATACACAAGCATTCTGCTGTAATCTTCACCCTGAAGCTGATCCTGCGCAATCTTCATCTGATCATGAGCATCTTTTAAGGTTTCATACATATCATCATCAAGTGTTACATATCCCTCTTCTACTTCGTCATAGAGGAACATGATGATATCTATCAAAGGAATGGAATAGGAACTCAACCCGTTGACCAGCTTGGCATAATTTTCGTCATTTACGGCATAAGCAGTATAAAGCAGCTGCGCCTCTTCGTAATCAAGATCAAGGAGCTCGGAGAATTCTCTTGCAGTCAGCTTATCGGTGAGCATATATCCATCCATTGCTTCCGTATTTGAAAGTCCTACGCAGTGATCGACTTCCTTCCTGCTTTCCAGATCCTTAAGCATCTTCTTCTCTGTCTCATAGCTGCCTGCAGGAACCATCAACGCTACGAAATTGCTGTCACCGAAGCTTTCCCTGATACGCTCATCCGCGATCTGGGTCTCATTCTTGACAGGTGTCTCCAAAAGAGAATAACCGTAAACATAGGGGCAGTGATTTTGAAGGAAGAAAGCTCCCGCCACAACAGCGAGAAAAAGAACGGGCATGACATGTCTCGTCCTGTAATCCAGCTTGCCTACAAAAGATATCTTCGGAACGAAATTCTTATGCCTGGTCTTGTCCATAAGAGGTCCGAATATCATAATGAGTCCGGGCATAAAAAGGAATACGCTCATCAGCGAGAAGAATATGGCTTTGATAAGACACACGGCCATATCGGAACCTATCCCGTACTGCATGAACATCATGGCAAGAAGTCCGCCCACCGTTGTCATACAGCTGGATGATATCTCGGGAATCGATTTTGAAAGAGCCACTATATCTGCTTCGCGGATACCGAGTAACTGATGTTCCTCCTTGTAACGGTTACAGAAGATAACCGCATAATCCACTGAAAGGGCAAGCTGCAAAACTATGGTCACGGAATCCGAAACGAAGGATATGGTTCCCATAAGGAAATTGGTTCCGGCGGATAATATCGCGGATGCACCAAACGTAAGTATAAGAACCGGGACTTCCGCATAGGTCTGCGAAGTGAAGATGAGCACCGACAGCACAATAATGGCAACTATAACGCTGACCACCTGCATTTCTTTATCTATCTGTTCCGCTGCGGCATCTCCCATTGATGTGGATACATATATGTCGTAGCCGTCAAGATCCTGCTTAACTTTCTCAAGTGCTTCCAGCGCCCTGTCGTCATCTTCCAGATAAGAAAACGTAATATCATAAAGAGCAGAGAAATTATTAAAATGATCACTGCTGTCGTCGTAAGTGAGCATAGAGATCTCGGGATTTTGCTCAAGACTCTCGGCTATCTCATCCGCACTCTCCTTATTGATATTTGTCACCATCACCTTGGCGGTTCCGTATGTGGTGAACTGCTCTTCCATCAGATCGAGCCCCATCCTGGTCTCAGTTGTATCCGGAAGATATGCCGCCAATGAATTTTCTACTTTAACCCAGTTTGATGAAACCAGAGAAAAGATTATTCCTATCGCGAAAAGTAAAAAAAACAGATTGCGTCTGTCTACAATAAACGTCGCAATCTTGATCATCAGGCTTGAACTTTTATCCTTTTTCCCGGTTTCGGTGTTCTTGTTATCCATTTTCCTTTCTCCCACCGTTATTAAATATACCGTTAATGTTATTATACGCCCCATATTGGGGCGTATCAACCAAAGCACTCATCATTCCGTTTTGTAAAGATTCTCCTGTAAGTATGCCTTGTTCTTGTCAAAGTCTATGTCAAGTACCGCCATACCTCTTGCTCTCATGTCACCCCACGTACCTTCCAGCGGAATGCTGCCTGAGCTTCTCTCATATAATTTCAGTTTCCAACCCTGAAGAGCAAGCATGTAACATTCACCCTTCGTAAGATTGGTAGTCAGATGCCCGCAAAACTCATCGACCACTTCCGGGCCGTTTGTCATCAGCGCATTCGGAAGTGCCTCTATCACGGCATTGATAACTTTCCTCTGTCTCTCCGTTCTGCCAAAATCGGTACCTATAGTACGGTTTCTCGTATAGGCAAGAGCCTGGGGGCCGTTGAGATGCAGGTTTCCGCTCGCTTTCTCATCCATATAATCGGTCTTCATATCCTGACCGAGAAGCATATTATATTCATTCAGGTAAGCATTGATCCACTTAACTTCATCATTTGTAAGATCAAGATCGACACCGCCTACCGCATCAACCACTCCGGCAAAGGCTTCAAAATTCACCAATACATACCTGTGAACCGGTATCCCGAAATTCTCTTCAACGGTCTGCATCAACAGTTCGGGACCTCCGATGGAATAAGCAGCATTAAGCCTGTTGTCATCATGCCCCGGAATAGATACATATATATCTCTGAGCAGAGATGTAAATAATATCTTGCCCGTAACGGAACTTACGGACATTAGGATCATCGCATCCGATCTTCCGTCTTCACCGTTTTCTCTGGAATCATTTCCGATGAGAAGGATATTGATAACGCCATCCTCCTTTACCTTCTCATCCGCTACGGATCCTATCTCTTTATATGTCATTTTATCATATGCATAATCCACAGCAGCATATACGAGACAAAATGGGATCGCAGCGAGTATAAGAAGTACCACAAGGAACGTAACGAGACCTTTATGACTCTTCCTTGCAGGATGTTCTTTTGCGGCGCGCTCTTTTGATGAATGCTCTTTTGAGGACTTTCTTTTTCTTTTGGGAGTTTCATCCTCTTCTTCATCATAACCCTCTTCGGGCTCATCGTCCTTTAAATCTTCATCATCATACTCATAAGACAGGCCGCGCTTTTTCGCTATCATCCTGCGTCTGTCATATTTTCCCCCCGGAGCTGTATTTTCTGTATTTCTTTTCTTCATAACCATCACCGGATATTAACCGCTATCTTATCCCAGTTCTCTTACACACGCAAATACCATATACGCAACGTACAAACCAACCATCGTGATACCTTCGCCCCTGTTGATCTTCCTGCCTGTGATACAAAATACAAGGCATATTATATTAACGATAATGAGTATCGTCATGTCGCATACGGATGCAAAGTTTACGGAGATAGGATGGATAGCGCATGACAGTCCGAGTATCAACAGTATATTGAAGATATCAGATCCGACGCAATTACCCACCGCCATATCAACCTGTCCCTTTCTTGCTGCAACAACAGATGTCACAAGCTCTGGAAGTGATGTTCCGACAGCTACGATGGTGAGACCTACCAGGGTCTCGGACATTCCGAATGAAAGAGCTATATTCTTGGCGGAGTAAACAACTGCTTCACCGCCGGAAACGATAAGTGTGATACCGAAGAGGATAGAGAAGATGCATTTTCCCATGGGCATTATCTCTGTTTTTTCTGCGTCTCCTTTAGTCGGATTCTTTTTCGCTTCCATAATAAGAAAAATGATATAAGCAACAAAGATCGCAGTAAGGATGATGCCGAGTCCGTGTCCGAAGGTTGCAACGCTCTGATCCATGGGGATCTTTGTGATCTCGCCGAACTGTCTTCCGGCAAATACTCCGGCCACACCGACCGCACATATAAGAGCAGTGATACCGATATTAACCGGCATATCTTTCTTAATGATGCTCTTTTCTACAGGGACAGGATGAATAGCCGCGCACAATCCCAGCACCACAAGTATATTGAAGAAATTCGATCCAATTACGTTACTGACTGCTATCTCATTAGAGCCCTGAAGCGCTGCGGAGATCGATACCGCAAGCTCAGGTGCGCTGGTTCCCATTGCCACGATGGTAAGTCCGATTATCACTCCGGGCACATGAAATTTCTTGGCAATAGACGAGCTTCCGTCAACAAACATGTCTGCGCCCTTGATCAGAGCAAAGAAACCTACAATAAGGAACTCAAAATACGTAATCATTGTTTTCTCCTTTTGCCGTAAAAAAAGACTCACACCACAGTAATCCCGTGATGTAAGTCTCGCTTTCTCATAAACAACAACAGTTTACAATCAGGAAATGCTCCGGGGAAACAGACCCTTATATTTGCGGTTCCCTTTCCCGTCTTGACGAAACATACCGCGGAACTATGTCCGCAAGCTACTCCCTTAACACTGTGACTAGTGTAATCCCTCATCACGAGATTTGTCAACATCAAAAATCTCTATATACCGTTCTGCCCTCACACAGAGTATATTTAATCTTTCCTGTCATCTCTTTTCCCGTGAAGGGGCTGTTCTCAGATTTGGAAGCATAATCTCCGGCGATCCACTTTTCTTCCGGATCAAATATCACGATATCCGCCGCCTTACCTTCCTCTATCACTCCTGCATCCAGATGATAAAGCGCCGCAGGTGCGCAGCTTATCCTTTCAATGAACTGTTCCATTGACAGATAACCCGGATCCACAAGGTTCATTATCGCCAGAGGAAGCGCCGTCTCCAGCCCAATTATACCGCTCGGTGCCTGAAGCAGACCCTTTTCCTTCTCCTCCATACTGTGAGGAGCGTGATCCGTCGCGATCATTTCTATAGTGCCATCTTTTAATCCTTCTATTATGGCGATGCGGTCATCCTCGGTTCTGACAGGCGGATTCATCTTTGCCAGTGTTCCGAATTCTATTACCGCATCTTCGGTAAGAGAAAAATGATGCGGCGTTGCTTCGGCATGAACATTTTTATGGGTTTTACGTGCCTGTCGTACAAGCTCTACCCCCTCCGCCGTACTGATATGCTGTATGTCGATATCCGCGCCGGTCTCTTTTGCGAGCTCTATATCTCTCTTTACCATTGAGATTTCAGCTTCCCTGTCGGCACCGTAGATCTCAAAATGCTCGGAAGCCTTGCCGTGATTAATTCCGTTATTCTTTATAAATGCAGGATCTTCCTCGTGAAAACTCAAAGGCACGTCCAGCTGCTTTGCCGCAACCATGGCATCACGCACAAGCTCTTTATCGAGAAGAGGCTTACCGTCATCTGTAAAGCCTATTGCTCCGGCTTTTTTCAGCTCCGCAAAATCCGTGAGCTCACTGCCGGCCATTCCCATGGTTATATTCGCGCAGGTATGGATACGTATCCCTGTTTTCTTTCCTTTATCCAGTACGTATTTAACCGTATCCGCATTATCAACTGCAGGGATGGTATTGGCCATCAGGACGATAGATGTGTATCCGCCCCTCTTTGCCGCTTCTGCGCCGGTGAGGATGTCCTCCTTGTAAGTCTGGCCGGGATCTCTGAAATGAGAATGAACATCAACAAACCCGGGCGCCACTATACAGCCCCCGGCATCTATCACCGTATCTCCCTGTAAACTCCCTGCCGGGGCGATACTGCTTACATTCCCGTCTTCCACAAGAATGTCAAACATGCCGCTCTTACCGCAGGGATTAACAAGCTTTCCGTTTTTGATCAGTAATTTTTCAGACAATTTTTTCAACCTATAAGATCCTTGAGATATTCTTCGATATCTCCTACAGTCTCAAGATCAGCGATCTTGTCGTCGGGGATCTGAACATCAAATTCATCCTCGAACATTACTACGGCATTAACAACATCAAGTGATGTGAGATCAAGATCCGAAACAAGCTTGGTGTCTCTCGAGATGTCCTCCGGACTCACACTGTTCTCGGTAAGCTCCACAAGAATATTTACGATCTTCTCAAACATTTGATTTCTCCTTTATATTTTTTCTGTCAGGTTAAGCCTGATCCTTTTTATATCTGATGATCTTCTTGGTTGAATTCTTTTCAAATTCCGTATCACGAAGTATCACTTTCCTGATCTTCTTATACTGAGGCTGCTTCTCATTTTCCTTATCGATGAGAGAGTCGAAGAAAGCCTGATCACCCATGTGACCCTCCGCAGGAAAGATCTCTGCGATAAGCTGTCCGTTCTCTCCGGAAACGATTATCTCGGCTATCTCCTCGTGTCTGAGCAGTCTGTCTTCTATTTCCTCAGGCGAAACATTCTCACCGTTACTTAAGATTACCAGATTTTTCTTTCTTCCGGTAATGAAAAGAAAGCCATTCTCATTTATCCTTCCGAGATCACCCGTCTTGAACCATCCGTCCTCAAATACGGCATCGGTAGATTCCTTATCTTTATAATATCCCATCATAACATTGTCGCCGCGGGCAATGATCTCACCGTCATCGGCGATCTTTACTTCGCAGCCTTTAAGCGGAAGTCCGACACTTCCGTCGCAGAAATAATGGTTTCTGTTAACGGAAAGAACAGGCGCACATTCGGTAATACCGTATCCGCAAAGGATATCGATTCCGAAAGTTCTGAAAGCTTTAACATATTTCTCGTCAAGGTGAGCGCCACCGGAGATGATAACACTTAAGTTTCCGCCGAGTCCTTCTCTTACCTCCCGGAAGATATCGTTACGCTTATCGATACCCACCGCAAGGAGCATATTGCTGACGCCGCTTGCGACAGAAAGCACTTTTTCCTTTTTCTTCTTTCTTACGGTCTGACGGATAAGCTTGTAAAATGTCTCTACAAAAAGAGGGACAAGGAACATCATATCAGGCTTAACCTGCTTAAGCTCACGCTGTATCTGTTTCAGAGATCTGTTGATGAAAACAAGCTTCCCGTAGTTGAATACCATGAATACGGCCGTGATAAGACCGAATGCATGATGGAAAGGAAGAGGCGCCAACGTGGTCTCGCCTTCAAGCAGGAAATTCTTGCAGGCCGCATTGATATCTGCTGCCATATTCTTCTGTGAAAGCATTACGCCTTTGCTCTTTCCCGTGGTTCCCGAAGTAAAGAAAAGAGCAGCCATCTTCCCGGGATCGATCTTATAGTCCTTATAATCCGTATTGCCGCCACTCAAAAGAGTCTTTCCCGTAGCAATGAAGTCCTCTACATCTTCAAGATTATAGACATCAACTATCTTTCCTCCGATGGAGACCTCTGTGCATACAGCGGCGTTCTCTTCCTGCTTGTTCTCACCTGCAAGGCTCTTGAAATTCTTGCCGGAAGCAAATACAATCGAGCATTCGCCCTGTTCTACTAGCTCTTTCAATTTGTCATCGGGAAGTTCCTTATCAAGTGCTACGGCAACATCTCCGCCGTTGGCAGCCGACATAAAAGCAACTACCCACTCATAAGAATTCTCGCCCACAACTGCGATATGAACATCTTTATATTTTTTGCTGTAAAGCCATGTACCGAAGGCTTCGGTATCATTTTTAAAATCAGCAAAGGTTTTGGTCTTAACTTCTTTTCCCTCATTCCAGGAGAATGCCGGCTTATCCGCCAGTTCCACAGCATGAGAGTTCACCATATCCTTAAGATCGGTGATCTGTCTGAGCGTATCATACAAAGGGTAATCTTTATTTTTCATTATCCTTACCTGTCCTTTTTCCGGCTGATTTTTGATGCGCACCGGCGTTCTGATTGTAACACCCCTGCAGTTTTCCCGCAATCCGTGCTTTACTTTGCCCGAAAGAACGCCATGTGGTATGATTTACATGAATTTATTTATGGTAAACCAAAATGAGACGCTCTGATATCCTGTTTGCCGTCCTGCTCTCTATTGCTGCTATAACGGCATCAGTCTGTAAAACACACCTTGAACCCATGTCGCATGCGGGTTCTTCCGGATATGCGACTGTTTTTCTTGTACCCGACAAAGGAATGGATATTCTCTCCGAGAATCCCAAAACCGTCCCTGTGGGCGAAGAAGTCTGTTTTGATGTGGCATTTCATCCGGATTATTATTATGAAGAAAAAGAAGGTGTATCAGGAAACAGCACCACTCTTTTCTTCGGTCCCGCATCTTCCGACAAAAGTTATTATTACAAGCCCGGACATCTCTGCGACATACATGCTTTTGTCAACGGAGCCGGAAAGGCTTCCATCACCACTCCTTTGCCTGTTCCTACGGGAGGATCCGCAACTGCAACTTTTAGCCCCGATGAACACAGGGTATTGTCAGCCGTTTCCGTAAACGGTGTCCCTTATCCGCTTCCTTCCGGAGACAGCTTTACTTTCACGGTAAGGGATGACAGTGAAGTGGAATTTTCTTTTATCGGTGAACCCGTCACACTCGCAGCTTTTACAAAGGGTCCCGGTTATATAGCATCGCCTCCTCTGGCTGATCACCGTTACGGTGAAATTGCGGAACTGTCCGTATCCTATGACAGCGCAAATGCTGTCTTCGAAGGATGGACCGAAGACCTTCCCCTTTCGGAAAGCGGCACCTTCCTTACAGCCGATGAAGAACTTAAGATTCCTCTTAAAGGCGATACGGTTTGCTTTGCCAATTTCAAAAGCTCCCATACTTATGATGTAAATATCGATCCAAACGGAGGAACTTTCACATACGTAAGCGGAAACGAGGCTTTAAGAGACTGCAGTCCCTCCACGCTCTATAACCTCCCTGCAGATAACGGAAGCTTCAAAAGAGAGGGTTATGTTCTCACGGGTTACAATACCAAACCGGACGGCAGCGGGACTCATCATGCTCCCGGTGCCATGATCAGCATGCCGGAAAATAATGTGGATCTTTATTGCGAATGGGCAAAGATCACGCCTGAAGAATATTTTACTTACAGAATGGGGAAAAAGGGCCTTATCATTACCGGCCTTACGGATGATGCGATCCTTGAAGATGATACTCTATGCATTCCTCAAAGCATCGACGGTGTGCAGGTTCTGGCCATCGGTCCCGAAGCATTCAGATTAAGGAGAGATATAGAGACTGTCATAATCCCCACAGGTATTGATGATCTGGGTGAAAGCTGCTTTTCGGGATGCACCGGGCTTACGACACTTTATCTTCCCGAGACTCTGAAAAAATATTCGCCTTCGGCTTTTAACTATACATATGCTCTCTCACATCTGCATATCATAGCTTCTCTCCCCAGAGTATATGATTACGATTATGATTCAGCACTGGCCGACAAATTCATGAGACTTAAAAATACCGAGGGCAGGCGTATCATTCTTGTAGGGGGATCAAGCCTTACCTTCGGTATCAATTCACCAATGATCCAGACTTCCTTTCCGGATTATCAGGTGGTCAATTTCTCCTGTTCCTACCGCTACGGGATAATACCTCTCCTGGATCTTCTTGAGAATAATGTCCGGGAAGGAGATATCGTTATCTTCGCTCCCGAATACATAGATACAATGTATGCCAACAGTGAATCAGGAAGCGTAGCCAACTGGGAATATCTGGAAAGCAATTACGACATCCTTGAAGAGATGGATCTTAAAGAAAACCGTTCCCTTCTCGGAACCTTCGTTCCGTATCTCAACGGTAAGAGAAAGATAATACCCGGTAAATCCATTAACAGCAAAGCTGCCTACTCAAGAAGCGGCATGAATTACCAGGGAGATCTTATCACGGTAAGAAATCCCGGCGGTCCTTTTAAAGCCTCTCTTCCTTCGGAAAATCTCATCACCTCCGGCGGAATGGAACACTTCAACTCTCTTTGCTATAAATTAAACGCCAAGGGTGCCGTCTGCTGCTTCTCATTCCCGCCCATCTGTATAGACGGAATGAGCAGGGAAGAGGCAGACCTTAGCACACGACCTTTCAGCGACAGACTCTCCTCCATGCTGGATACAGACTGCTGCCGCATAATCTCGACTCCCGGTACTTATGTTATGTCCAACGGTTATTTTTATGACAATGCCAGCCACCTTACGATCGAAGGAGCTGCCATACGTACCGGCAGACTTATAGAAGATATCAATGCAAGCGGAGTGATACAGCAATAATATGCAGCTTACATCTTTGTCATTTATCATATTTTTACTTACGGCAGTTCTTTTTTATCATCTGCTTCCTTCACGTTTTGGAAATGCGGTACTGCTTGTTTTTTCGATGCTTTTCTACGCATCGCTTTCTCTTTCTTCATTTCCCGTGATACTCATATATCTCTGGATAGTCTACATGCTTGGAATTGCCATAAAGAGATCGCAGAAAGGCGCTTCACTTTTTACTGCTTTCGGGATTATCATTTCCGTCGCTCTTCTTTTTATCTGCAGATATCTGAACAGATATCTTGAACTCTCTCTGGCGGTTCCCCTTGGTATATCTTATATAACTTTCCGCTGCATCTCGTATCTGGCGGACTTAAGATCAAAGAAGCTAATATCCTTATATGACCCTGTTCAGTTTCTCTTATACGCAATGTTCTTCCCCAAGGTAACCGCAGGTCCCATAGAAAGACCTGTGGACTTTCTGCCACAGCTTACCAAAAGACCCATTCTCTCTGAGGAAGATATTTTTACCGGAATAACAAGGATATCTACAGGCTTTGTAAAAAAGATCGCTGTTGCGGATCTGCTCGCTCCCGGTGTTGAAACCGTGTTTTCATCCCCTTTAAGCGCAGACGGTCTCTCCGCTGTTACGGCATCTGTCATGTACTCTTTCCTCATCCTGTTTGATTTCTCGGGATACACGGATATTGCCATAGGCAGCGCTTCTCTCTTCGGGATAAAGCTTTCCGAGAACTTCGATTCGCCCTATACCGCCGTGTCCGTAAGAAACTTCTGGAAGAGATGGCACATCACTCTCACAAAATGGCTTACCGGGTATATATATATACCTTTGGGAGGAAGTAAAAGAGGGAACGCCAGAAGACTTATCAACATCCTCATAGTTTTTTTGATCAGTGGAGTCTGGCACGGTCCCACACTCAACTTCGTTGTCTGGGGTGCCCTTCACGGCATTGCACAGGTTCTGGAGATACTGTTTGCACCTTTGGGGAATAAGATCATCAGGGCCATCGGTCCCGGGAAAAGATCTCTCATATGGAAAGTACCCGCCGTTATCAGTACATTCCTTTTAGTTACTGCGGCATGGGTGTTCTTCAGAGCCGACTCTGTGGAAAGTGCCCTGTTGTTATTTAAACAGATGATATCACCCTGGGCTGCTCCACAGGTAATGATCTCAAGATGCATGCCTCAGATCACATATCTGTACGTGATGATACCCGCAATCATCTTCTCAGTCTTTTCAGACAGGTTTTGCAGGAACAAAAAAGGATTCCTCCGTACATTGTTTATCGCGGTGATATCCGCATGGATCGTTATACTCGCAGGTGCGGTAAGTTCAGGAACGCAGACAGGAAATAATTTTATATATTTTAATTTTTAAAACGGAATGAAAAAAAAATCACCTATCGTAAAATTTATATGGTTAGTTCTGGTTGCGGCGGTTATCATTATGACTCCTGTTGCAGCCGTAACACTTTA
This sequence comes from Lachnospiraceae bacterium, assembly GCA_024697065.1. Taxonomy (GTDB): domain Bacteria; phylum Bacillota; class Clostridia; order Lachnospirales; family Lachnospiraceae; genus NK4A136. The sequence goes on along the minus strand of JAILGE010000030.1, from coordinate 79,391 downwards.
CGTCTCTTCACTCCCTTCCGTTTACGGTGAAAGCTACTATGCGGGCCTTCCGCTCAAATATGACAGATTAAAAAATACTCCTTCTCCCAGGATCATTGTTATAGGCGGTTCATCCACTGCATTCGGAACAGACTCAAAACTTATAGAAAAAGAACTTGGAGAACCCTGTGTCAACTTCGGCCTTTATGCCGCAATAGGCTTAAAGCCAATGCTGGATCTCTCGGCCTCTTCGATACGTCCGGGAGATACTGTGATCATCTGTCCTGAGACAGACTCTCAGATGTATTCCGATTATGAAGGCTATAATTCTCTCTGGAAATCATGTGAAGGAAGATCCGATATGCTATTTGCTCTGAAAGCAGACTCGATTCCGGGAATGGCAGGTGCTCTCAAAGGATTCCTGAATGAAAGAAACAATCTGTCATCCAATGCAGCCTCTGTATCCGATAACAATGTTTATGCACTTTCTTCATTTGACTCCTATGGCGACATCAGTTATCCGAGACCCGGTAATATCATGTCAAAGGCTTATGCTCCGGATTCACTTCCCGATATAGATGCTTCCATTGTTACGGATGATTTTGCGGATATGATCAACCGATATTCACTTATGGCAAGGATAAAAGGTGCAACAGTCTATTTCGCATTCTGTCCGATAAATTCACTTTCCGTAAGTGATGTGTCGGATGAGCAGAAGCAGGCATTTGTGAACGCTCTCAGATCCAGGCTTGATATCCCCGTCATCTCCTCACTGGATGACCACATAATGGATCCCGGATTTTTTTACGATTCCAATTTCCATACCAATGATTACGGCATGACCTACAATACCATGCTCCTTATAAATGATATAAAGAGAGAGAGGGGCGATAACTCCCTCGCATCAACAAGCATGCCATATCCCGTTGCCGTGTCTCAAAACGGTGCCGTTATATCCAGCGGCAGCACAGATATTCTTACCTATGACGTTACGGATACCGGAATCATCATTACAGGCCTCACTCAGGACGGAAAGAAGGCATCGTCCATAACGATACCGGATACGATCGGCGGATCAACCGTTACAGGTATCGCTTCCCATTCATTTGACGGAAGTGTTGCTACTTCGATCACCCTTCCCCGATCTATCAATTCTTTATCGGATGGTGCATTCTACGGTGCATCCATTCTAAGAGATGTGATACTTCCCTGCGGCGCATTGCCCGAAGTGGGAGAAGAACTCCTGGATGGTGCTTCCGCAAATATAAGTATTAAGGTCCCTGTAGAGATCTATAATACATATATGACAGATTATTTCTGGGGCCGTTATGAAAGTGCCATAAATCCGGATAACTGATACCATCTCATGTAGTATTCAATTCAATATGGCTATATATGCTTTATAATGGTATCATTGTGTAAAAGATCTGAGAAAATTTCAGACCTTTTTGAAAGGAGATAAATAAATGATCCGTTTTATCATACTGGTTCCTCTTCTTGTTATCTTTCTGACAGTATCCATACTGCTTCAGCTGATAGCACTGCTTATAGGAATCTTCAGTCCCTCCGGCCGGGATAAGATGAGTCTTGGCATCGTTAACTGGGCTTTTGGAGTATGCCTGAAATTAGCAGGGGTTAAGACCACATTCATAGGTCTTGAGAACGTTCCCAAAGATGAACCGGTGCTTTATATCATCAATCATCACAGTATCTTCGACATACTCATCACATACAGACAGGTACCCCGTCCTACAGGTTATATCGCTAAGAAAGAGATGAAGAAGTATTTTACTCTTACCACGTGGATGATGTTACTGCACTGTGAATTCCTTGACAGAAAAGATTTACGACAGGGACTTAATGTTATCAAGAGTTCCGCGCAGAAGATCAAGCGAGGAATTTCCATGGCTATATTCCCCGAGGGTACCAGAAACAAGACCGATGAGCCTATGCTTGAATTCCACAAGGGAAGCTTCAAGATCGCGGAAATGGGAAAATGTAAGATAGTCCCCGTTGTTCTGAACAACACACAGACCATATTCGAAGATCATCTTCCCGCATTGAAGCCGGCACATGTAGTCGTTGAATATCTTCCTCCGGTTGATGTACCTGCAATGAACCGCGAAGAGAAAAAAGCTCTTCCGGAGACTGTACGTGCTATGATGACAGAAGCATATATAAGAAATAAAGCGCTGGTATAAACCGGCGCTTTTTTTTCAACTCAGTTCTGTTCCGCTATATATCTTGCAACGTGAACTCCGCTGGCAGAAGCATGGGACAGCGAATGTGTAATACCACTGCAGTCACCTATGATAAAGAGATTCTTGTAGAGTGTCTCCAGATTCTTATCTATCTCCACTTCCATATTGTAGAACTTAACTTCCACACCGTAGAGAAGCGTATCATCATTGGCTGTTCCCGGAGCGATCTTATCGAGCTTATAGATCATCTCGATGATACCGTCCAATATCCTCTTAGGCATCACAAGACTCAGATCACCCGGCGTAGCGGCCAGAGTAGGCGTAATAAATGCTTCATCGATCCTGGACTGAGTGCTGCGGTGTCCTGTGGTCAGATCACCGAAACGCTGTACTATGACCCCTCCTCCCAGCATATTTGAAAGTTTTGCTATACTCTCACCATAACCGTTACTGTCCTTAAAAGGCTCCGAAAAATGTTTTGCCACCAGAAGAGCGAAGTTGGTATTCTCTGTCTGCTTCTCGGGATCCTCATAGCTGTGCCCGTTAACAGTTACAATACCGTTTGTATTCTCATTAACAACGGCACCCTTAGGATTCATACAGAAAGTTCTGACCAGATCCCCGTATTTTGCGGTACGGTAGACTATCTTACTTTCATACAGCTCATCCGTAAGATGTGAGAACACCTCAAAAGGAAGCTCCACACGTACACCTATATCGACACGATTGGATTTGGTAGGGATCTTAAGATCACTGCATACCTGCTCCATCCACTTGCTTCCGCTTCTTCCGGCAGATATGATGCAATACTTACCCTCGTATGACTTGTCTCCCGTGAATATCCTGTAACCGTCCGAAGTCTTCTCCACACGCTGTACGGGAGAAAGGAAGTGGAAATCCACTTTATCTTTTAATTCATTGAAGATATTCTCCAGGACCACGTAATTAATGTCGGTACCCAGATGTCTTACGGAAGCATCCAGAAGATGAAGATCATTCTTGAGACAAAGCTTCTTGATATCAGTGTTGGCAGTTGAATAAAGCTTTGTACCCTTACCGCCGTGGCTGACATTGATATCATCCACATACTTCATAAGCTCGATGGCTTTATTCTTGCCTACATACTCGAAAAGAGTGCCCCCAAACTGATTTGTGATATTATATTTACCGTCAGAGAAAGCACCTGCGCCGCCAAATCCATTCATGATAGAGCAGGGCTTACAGCCTACACAGCTTTTAACTTTTTCTCCGTCGATGGGGCATTTTCTCTTCTCAAGAGGATTCCCCGTTTCAAATACACCTATCTTCAGATTATCTTTGAGCTTAGCCAGTTCATATGCCGAAAAGATACCTCCCGGTCCTGCTCCGATAATGATCACATCATAATCCATGGTCAGACTCCTTTCTTACCCCTTTTTCCTGCGTTTCGGATCTATCAGATCATTACAGTATTTCGTCCACCCTTTTTGCCCATATAGAGCTTTTGATCGGCAGAAGTGATCGCTTCTCTTACATTATCTGCGATTATATTCTCGTTATCACCGTCACCCGGTGCAATATTTACATCCGCAACACCGAAGGTCATGGTAATCTTTAGTATCTCTCCATTCCATTCGATAGGGAGAGCTCTTATCTTACCGAGAAGTTCAAATACTTCGGAACCTGCTGTATCAAGATTCTCATTTACAAAGATAAAGAGGAATTCCTCTCCTCCCCATCTCGCCACGGAACCGTGTTCACTCATATATTCCCTGAACACTGCTGCCACGGATCTTAACACTTCATCTCCGGCGTCGTGCCCGTAAGTATCGTTGACTTTCTTGAAGAAATCTATATCTCCCATGGCAACGCACATACCGTTTTCAAGAGTTTTACTCTTTATCTTCTCGTCTATGTAAGCATAGATCTTCTCTCTGTTGGGAAGCTTGGTAAGGGGATCCTGACCCGCAACAGCCCTTAACTTCTGATTGTACCTTGCAAGCTTTGCCTCTGTGTCCATTATGTCTCGGGTAAAGAAATAGAGCACGATGATCATGGAAGAAAAGATATAAACGATATTGAACATCTGAAAAATATAGATGATCTGATCATCCAGTATCTCAAAGGGTTCATGGATGATATGCCAGACATAAAGAAACATTCGAAGTGCAAAGATCCCCACACAGCCAAGGAACTTTATGCTGTCTGAGTTATATGAACTGACGAAGATAAGTGCCAACAGAACAAAAATGAAGTGCTGAATCCCGCAGTCCCATCCCCATTGCATTACAAATCCCGTCATCCATAATACAAGGACCGTACTGTAGATGTATCTGGCTGCATTAACTTTATTTCTGTATGTAAGCCACATACTTACCGCAAAAGCATACAAACATACCCCGCAACTGACAACATTCCTCCACCTTTCTTCAAAAGCAAAACCTATGGCCCACAGAAGAAAGTATGAACACATCAGAAGGGAATTGATCCTTATGATAAAGGCAACTCTGGCAGCTTCATTCTCACCTGTCAGATCCTTCATTATCCATTTTTTCAGCTTCTCAAACATGATTTGATTTTACCATATTATGGTTAGTAAGTGTCTATATAACTGATGCCATGTATGCACAAAAAAAGTGTTTTCTGACTATTATTCTGTACAAAAAACAGGAGTCCTTTCGGGCTCCTGTTCTGCATTTAAGATGGTTATTTTCCTGCCGATGATCTGCAGCCCGGGAGGCCTTTATATCATCATGACTTACCTGTCTTGTGGTTGGATACTACGTCGAATACTACGGCTGCAAGAAGAACTCCGCCCTTAACTACGTACTGCCACATGTCGGACAGACCGAAGATAGACATACCCTGGTTGATAACACCGAGGAGGATAGCACCTATCATGATGCCGGGTACTGTACCGGATCCGCCGTATGCAGATGCACCACCGATGAAGCAGGATGCGATAGCGTCCATTTCGTATGAGTTACCCATATTACCGTCAACAGATCCGATTCTGGAAGCCATTAAGAGACCTGAGAAAGCAGCAAGTACACTCATTAAGAAGTAAGCTACGAAATAAACCTTTCTGGGATCGATACCGGAAAGCTTTGTAGCCTTCTCGTTACCACCTACAGCGTAGAAGTATCTTCCGAATACTGTAGAGCTTGTGATGAATGCAAATATAAGTACGATCGCAAGAATCCAGATAAGCATTACGGGGATACCCTTGTAGTTCATAAGCTTGTATGCGTAAGCGATTATAAGGATATCGATGATCACGAGTTTGAAGTAAGTTCCGAAAGGCTTTGTTACATTGTAACCGCTCTTCTTCTGCTTCATTCTGTTCATGATAGTAGCTACAGTAACAATTATAGCGATCAGAATACCTACAATAAGCGCTGAATAGAACTTGTTGGGAAGGTTAGATCCGTCTGCAGCCGTCTGACCGATCCTGTCGATTCCGTCAATCTGGATGTAATCTGCAAAAAGTTTAAGGAATTTGTCATCTGTAACCGCAATTGTTTTGGAACTCAATACGACACGTGCAAAACCTCTGTAAAGGAACATACCGCCAAGTGTACAGATGAAAGGCGGGATATGAACATAACCGATAAGGAAACCCTGAATGCATCCGATCACGATTCCCACTGCTACGGAAACAAGTATTGCCGTAAGTGCCGAATGTCCTGTCTGAAGCATCTTAGCCGAAAGAGCGGCTGAAAGACAAAGTGTTGAACCTACAGAGAGGTCAACGTTACCACCGGTAAGAATACAGAGGAGCATACCACAGGCCATTACAAGTACGTATGCGTTCTGAAGTAAGAGGTTTGATACGTTCTGTGCAAGTACCAGACGTCCTCCGGTCAGTATGGTGAAGAATATGAATACCACCACCAGAGCTATGACCATGGTGTATTTTTTTATCCATGCTTTGATGTTCATGCTGTTTTCTCCTTCCGATTGTTGTCCGTAGACAGAATGGCGCTCATTATCTTTTCCTGTGTGGCTTCCTTAGCGTCAAATTCAGCCACCATGCTTCCTTCATTCATAACATAGATCCTGTCGCACATTCCGAGAAGCTCGGGAAGTTCGGATGATACCATAACTACCGCCTTACCCTGTGCAACCATATCATTCATTATGCAGTAAATCTCGTACTTGGCTCCGACATCGATACCTCTTGTGGGCTCATCGAGAATAAGTACGTCCGGCTCAGCAAACATCCACTTGGAAAGCAGAACTTTCTGCTGATTACCACCGGAGAGATTTCCGACTGCCTGCTGAACACTGGGTGTCTTGGTGTTCATCTTTTTCTTGTATTCCTCAGCAGCCTTGTTCTCTTCCTGAACATTGATGATACCGTTTTGGCTTACCTTCTCAAGCTTGGCCATAGTGGTATTCCATGCGATGGAATCCTCAAGCACAAGTCCGTTCACCTTACGGTCTTCAGTAACATAAGCAAGTCCGTGCTTTATCGCATCCTTCTCGTTCTTGAGGTGAACTTCCCTGCCGTTGATATACTCATGACCGGTGATATGAGATCCGTAGCTTTTTCCGAAAAGTGACATCGCAAGCTCTGTTCTTCCGGCTCCTTGCAGTCCTGAGAATCCTACGATCTCGCCCTTATGAACCTTGAAGCTGACTTTATTGTCTACGCACTTCTCTGTGTATACGGGATGGTAAACCGTCCAGTCCTTAACTTCGAGGATTACTTCTTCGCCGACATTGTGCTCTCTGGAAGGGAATCTGTTGGTAAGCTCACGACCTACCATTCCTTTGATTATCCTCTCCTCATCGATGTTGTGCTCGGCATTTGACATGGTCTCGATGGTGGATCCGTCTCTGAGCACCGTGATGTTATCGGCGCAGTATGCAACCTCATTTAATTTATGAGTAATGATTATGGATGTAAGACCTTCTTCTTTGAATGCAAGAAGCATATCAAGAAGCATCTTGGAATCTTCTTCATTAAGCGATGAAGTGGGCTCGTCGAGAATAAGGAGCTTAACATTCTTGGAAAGAGCTTTAGCGATCTCTACAAGCTGCTGTTTTCCTGTTCCTATATCCTTGATGAGTACATCGGATTTTTCTTTAAGTCCGACTCTCTCCATCTGTTTCTGGGCTTCGGAATACGTCCTTGCCCAATCAATCTTACCAAACTGATTCTTTCTCTCATTGCCGAGGAACATATTCTCAGCAATAGTCAATTCCGGTATAAGCGCAAGTTCCTGGTGAATGATAACGATTCCTTTAGCTTCGGAATCCTTGATATTCGAAAAGGAACAAACACTACCGTTGTACTTTATATCCCCTGTATACTGGCCGAACGGAATCGTTCCTGACAGAACATTCATCAGAGTACTCTTGCCGGCGCCGTTCTCCCCGACCAGCGCATGAATTTCTCCGCGTTCAACCTGAAGATTTACATTATTCAGAGCCTTGACTCCGGGATATTCTTTTGTAATGTTCTCCATCTCAAGAATAAAATCTGACAATGCAATAACCCTCCAGTCCTAACTTCTTACTTAATATTATCGGGTAAGCGTGCCATCCATCGCTTACCCGATAATTTGGTTTTTCTTACTTTATTACACTAATTAGTTTGCCTGAGGATATCCGTTGCTATCAAGTGTGTAGTATCCGGTATCAACAAGTTCCTTCTGGATGTTGTCCTTTGTTACAACTGTAGGAACGAGCAGGTATGAAGGGATGACGCCTGTGCCGTTGTCATATGAAGATGTATCATATGCGCAATCGAAGCTCCAACCGGCATTGTCGATAAGAGAAGCATCAGGTGTCTCACCGTTAAGGATTGCAACACCGAGGTCGATAGTAGCAACTGCCTCGTTAGCAACAGCCTTGTAAACTGTCATTGTCTGCTTTCCATCTACGATGTTAGCAAGGTTAGCAACGTCACCGTCCTGACCTGTGATAAGAACTGTGTTGCTTCCTGCGTAGTCAGTTCCGATAGCCTGTGTAACACCAAGTGCTGTAGAGTCGTTGGAGCAAAGTGCAACATCAAGCTGTGTTCCGTCTGAGTAGTAGGAACCAAGGATGTTCTGCATTCTTTCCATAGCGTTTGCTGTATCCCACTGAGCTGTAGCAACCTTCTCGAAAGTTGTCTGACCTGAAGGTACAACAAGTGTTCCCTTGTCGATGTAAGGCTTTAATACATCGTATGCACCGTTGAAGAAGAATCCTGCATTGTTATCAGCGGGATCACCTGCAGTGAACTCGATGTTGTAAGTCTTATCACCTGCATTAGCAAGATCAAGTGAGCTCTCTACGAACTGGCCCTGAAGCTTACCAACGGTGTAGTTATCGAATGATACGTAGTAGCTGATTGCATCTGTTCCCATGATAAGTCTGTCGTAAGAGATAACAGGGATGTTGTTGCTCTTAGCATCGCCGAGTACCTGTGTGAGAGACTCACCATCGATAGCAGCGATAACAAGGAGATCTACGTTATCAGCGATAAGGCCTTCGATATCCTTAACCTGCTGATCGATCTTGTTGTCGGAATATGTAAGCTGAACTGTGTAGCCTTTCTCTTCGAATTTCTCCTTAAGGTAAGAACCGTCACGATTCCATCTCTCAAGAGACTGTGTAGGCATTGCGATACCGATGGTCTTTCCACCCTCAGCAACGGGAGCGGAAGTAGCTGTTTCGCCACCTGCATCGGGAGCCTGTGTAGCTTCTGCTCCGCCATTGTCAACGGGAGCAGGATTCTGTCCGCCTTCATTACCTGTACATCCTGTAAGCATTGTTCCAACAAGTGCTGCTGAAAGAGCTAAGGATATAAGTCTTTTCTTCATCTGTGCTTTTCCTCCTTTTAAGAAAAATGATAGATTTATCTAAGCAGGTTTTCTCCTGCAACTTCATATTATCACCGGGTTTTTTAAATGTATTGCGATTATTTAGCAAATTATTGACAAATTGTGAACAAATATGAACATAAAAAAACAGAGACAGCAAAAAAATGCTATCTCTGTATCGGATTTGTGCTATTCGGTTTTTTTCCTATCGGGAATATACCTCTTCTTCCGTATGAACACCACCATCGACTATTACAGTGTCTATATTCTCCGCCGTGACCGCAAGAGGATCCAGCTCAAGGTATTTTACGACATACTTTCCGTCAAAAATCTCATTTTCCACATTGATATCTTCACCCTTGGCCAGTTTGATGGCATTTTCGGCCGCAGCCTTGGCCTCTGTTTCAAAAGACTTATATATAGAAACAAGCTGTGTTCCCTGCACTATCCTCTGACACGCCATCAGATCGCAATCCTGTCCGGTAAGCAGCACCTTCCCTGCCAGCCGGTTCTCCGACAGATCCATAAAAACCTGTGTGGCAATATCATCATTGCCGCACATGATCGCATCAACTTCCGGATAGTTTTCAAGTGCGGTCTTTACAGCTTCGTAACCTTCCATGGCATTCCAGTTCTCACATCTGGTCTTATATAAGACCGTAATATTGCTGTTTTCCATTGCTTTGGAAAATCCCTTTTCCACAGATACCGCGTTTGCATCCGTATCAGGACCGCAGATCATGTATATCCCTCCGCCGTCAGGTCCAAGCTTATCCTTGATGGCTTCTCCCATCAGACGTCCCACCTCTTCATTATCGAAAGAAACATAGAGATCCACGTTGGAATCAAGAGCCAGTCGGTCGTAGGAAATGACTTTGATCCCCTTTTCCTTTGCCTCAAGCAAAACATCAGACAGAGAACTGCAGTCGATGGGAACAACAACTATAACATCCACTTCCTGATCTATCAGATATCTTATCTGGTCGATCTGAGTTGCGACATCACCGTTGGCACTTTGAACATTTACCACCGCACCGGCTTCTTCCGCAGTGGAAACAAATACATTTCTGTCCGTGATCCATCTCTCTATAACGAAGGAATCGAAGCTCATCCCTATCTGGATCCGGTCATCGTCCTTTTTTTCTTTCTTACCACCGCTGCTCTTTGCGTCAGTGCAGCCTCCGGCCAGCAAGCTGATCATAATGACAGAAACTATTGCCAACCCCTTAAGCTTCATACAGCTCTACCCTTTCTCACGGAATTCCGTGGGCGTGACCCCTTCATACTTTTTAAATGTTCTGCTGAAATAATTCGGATCGGTATACCCGCACATGGAGCAGATCTCCTTTATGCTGTACTTGTCTCCGGAAAGATACTCCTTTGCTTTGCCGATACGGACTCCTGTCAGAAATTCGATGAAATTATCTCCCGTCTCCTGTTTGAAAAGCTTACTGAAATAATAGGGACTGATATCAACCTGTCTGGCAACATCATCCAGACTGAGATCATCGGCATAATGTTCCTTGATATATTCCGTCGCCTTGCCCACAACACCGTGGACTTTCGTATTTCTGGACAAAAGTATCTCCGCACAGACATTGGTAGTTATGTTTTCAGCCCACATCTTAAGCTCTGCAATGCTGTCTATCTTCATGGCGCCTTTCATATAGCTTTCATGTCTTCTGATATCATAAGCCACCAGATTCTCGTCCCCGGCTTTTTTCTCAAGAGAAAGCATGAGCTCGAGTACGGAAATCCTTGCTTCCGATATATCATCGTCTTTACCGAACATATCAAACATTCCGCTCAATACGGAAAGCGCTCCGTCCGTATCTCCCTTCATGGCTTTTGCGAGATATCTGCTTTCGATATCCCTGAGATCTTTTTGGGTTGAACTCTTATCCTCCGAAGCACTGAGGTCCATAACATGCACTATGTGCTTGTCGCTTTCCATCAGACATTTCAGAGCATCGGTATAGGATTCATAGATCATATCGATGTTTTTAACACCGCCTATTCCCGCACGAAACTTCATGTCCAGTTCTTCTTCGATCTTGTGAACAAAGGATCTTCCCCTGCTTATGATCTCATTACGTGCTTCATAACTGATCTTCTCCATTGCAGTGGGAACATAAGCGATTAGCCTGTTACCCATTACAGGGCCGGTCACACATTCAAAGAATCCTGCCAGAGTCTCCTTGAAGAGTTTGTAATAATTATTCATTTTTACATTGGAGCCGACGGCATTTGTGAAGTTACCGTCTTTGAAATCATCCCCATACTCAAATACTATAACGTATCCGTTCTCTTCATCGATATCAAGAATATTAAGATAATTACGGTTTCTGTCACCCCCGGACTCCTGAAGCATATTGTTTATAAATGCCGTTTCCAGCATAGGGATGACGATCTCTAACTTTTCCTTTATCCTGAGATCATCACTTCTCTTCTGTCTTAATTCCTCGGTCCTTTTTTTTGCCCTGATGCAGACATCTATTATCTTCTGCTTGTTTACGGGCTTCAGGATATATTCCATAACTCCGAGATTGACGGATTCTTTTGCATAGGAAAAATTATCATATGCCGTGATCACGACAAAGACTATGGATGAATTGAACTTCTTTATCTCTTTGATAGCCTGGATACCTGATAATCCCGACATCTGGATATCAACAAATGCAATATCCGGCCTGAAACTTTCTGCCTGCTCCACCACTTCACGTCCGGTCTTTACGGTAACGATCTCCGTCTCGCTTCCGAAATTGGACTCGATCGTATTCCTGATGGACTCACGCATTATACCTTCATCATCCGCAATCAAAATTCTGAACATTTATACACCCCAATATCATTCCTTCTTCGGTATCTTCAGTATTATCTCCGTTCCCTTTCCTTCGCTTCCGCTTTTTATATTATAGGAAGCATTGTCTCCGAAATAGAAGTCCAGTCTCGAGAACACATTATCCATTCCTATTCCTGTAGAATCATCATCATGTTCTATCTTACCGCTTCCAAGGATCTTCTTTTTCGTTTCTTCATCGATCCCCTTTCCGTTATCGGAAACTGATATGTATATATATGTTTTTTTATCCCTTATCTCAAGCTTTATATGTCCGCTTGAAAGGTCATCTCTGATACCATGCTGAAGCGAATTCTCCACCAGCGGTTCGAGTATCATGCTTGGTATCCTGTAACCAAGCACACTCTCGTCTATATCCTTTATGAATACAATGTCTCCGGCAAATCTGACATTCTGTATATAAATATAATCATCTACAAGCTTTACTTCCTCTTCAAGAGTAGCATCCTCCGTGGTTTTCTTAACATTATATCTGAAAAAATCAGCCATGCGGTTTAAGAAGACAGATGTCTTCTCATCATTTTCCATTTCGGCAAGCTGTACACCTGCATTAAGAGAATTAAACAGGAAATGGGGATTGATCTGAGCCTGCAAAAATCTAAGTCTTGCTTCCTTCAGATGATTTTCCATTATCAGTTCCTTGTCGGCGCTCTCTTTCACTCGGAGCATGTATTCATTAAGAGAATCCACCATTCCGTTAAATGCACCTGTAACGATTCCGATCTCATCGTCTCCGCTCTCTATTTCCACCTTCTGGTTAAAATCACCTTCACCTACCAGTTCTGCCTTTTTAGACAGCAGTGTGAGCGGAGCAACTATATCATTGGTCATCTTTGTCATCACATAGAGTCCGAATATCATTATTATGGCCAGGACACCGATCACCGCTATTTCCAGTATTCCCAAAGCACTTTGTAAAGACCGGTAACTTGCTGCATTATTCTTGAGAAGCGTTTCGTTAAGTGTCGCGATATCCGAGTTGATATAGCCGTAGATTTCCATCGCCTCTTCATAGTTTGTTTTGTAGTCTTCTATCTGCATGCCTCTTTTGGCAGCAATGGAATCATCCGCTTTCTTTATAAAGCGGTAGGTCATATTTTTTATATTCTTCTCCAGGATATCCGATTTATTACCCGTTACATCACCGTTCATCTCAAAGAGTCTGGCGTTAAGATCCTGCTGGATCCTGTAATATTCCTGCAGTGAATCGTAATCTCTTACCTTCAGATAGTTATACAGATTTTTCTGAAGGGCATTAAGCTGCTCCTGTAATTCATTAAGGTCTACGTTACTGGAATAGACCGAATCCAGCTGTCTCGTGAGATTATTGACCAGTCCGAACATAATGATATTGCTGAAAAAGATCAGCACTATCATATAGAGCATTATGAACGTAAGCTTTTTCTTTATGGAACCGTCACTCTTGCGCAATCCCGGTGTCCCCCTTTTTCACAAGTTTTGACGGTATGGTATAGTATGCATTGTTATATCCGTCGGTTCCGTAATCCACCAGAGCCTCAACCGCATACCTCCCCATATCGTGGGTATCGAGCATGAGCGTAGCAATGACATTTTCATCTTCTATTCCCTTGACTATCGTATCGGACGTGTAATAACCCAATACTTTCACATCACCCAGGAGATTATAGTCAAGTAAAGCCTGATAAACGATATCCGTTGTTGCGGTATCGAAACAAACCACATAATCAGGACACTTCTCGGAATATTTGAAATTGCTCCTTATCACTTCACTTGCACTGAATAATTGATCTGCCGGTACTTCCACAGATGAAATACTGATATGTCCTCCTGCAGGAACACGGCTTAATATACCGGCTCTTGCCTGATTAAAGATCTGCTGCTGGTTTCTCGAAGGATCTGAATCCGTTATAAAAAAAACAATATTGTCCGACCTGTCATCTCCGGTAAAAATGCCGGCAAAGAAATCCGAATAGATCTGGCCGAGAGAATAGGCATTGATCCCAACATAAGATATCCTGCCTGTTTCAGGAGCATCATTAAGGAGAGTTACTACGGGGATTCCCTCCTTTGCAGCCTCATCGATCTTCGTATCAAGACCACTTTCTCCCGTATACTGCAGGATTATACCGTCTACCTTACTGTAAATACTCTTATTCATAAGATCCGACATGGTGTAGTCGCTGTCCATATCACGCATCTTGAGTTCTATATATGCATTATTTTCCGCCGCCGCTTCCGATGCAACGGTATAAACATCATTCCAATAGTCGGCATAGGAGCCATCAACTATCATCACATAATGCTTATCAAAAATAACCGTTTCTTCCTTTCCCTCCAGAAGTCCGGCATTCTTCAGTATACCTCTGTAAACCCAATAAAAGATCCCACTGAGCAAAATTGTGAAAACTATACCGAATATAATAAGTGTACGATATCTGCTAATCTTCTTTTTCATAAGGACTATCTTATCATTACAAAGTATAAAAAAAAAGAAGGGCTCCAGCCCTTCCTTTTTTTATACTCTTCCATACCGAAGCACTTTGGCTAAATCATTCTCTGGAATCACCGTAAAAACAAACTATTACTATAGTCGGACCCGTATGCGTTCCGATCACGGGGCCCATATTATTGATCATAATATTCCTGAATCCAAATCTCTCTTCAATACGCTTCTTAACATATTCGGCATCTTCAATACAATTCCCGTGTCCCACTGCCATGAATTTCTCATTCATTGCACGCTTTGATCCCATATGATCTTCCATATAATCAAGCAGGTGCTCAAGGGCCTTTTTTCTCCCACGAAGCTTGGATACCACCTCCAGCTTGCCTTCATTATCTACTATTATGAAAGGCTTGATCGAAGCAAGCGTTCCAAGGAATGCACTGGACTTGCTGACTCTACCGCCTCTCCAGAGATCCATCAGATTATCAACGGTAACTCCGAGGCACACATTTTTAACCATATCCCTGAGTATACCTGCAGTTTCCTCCAGACTCTTTCCTTCTTCACGAAATTTTATCGCCTGATCTATGACCAGCACTTCTCCCAATGATCCGGTAAGCGTATCAACCACTTCTATCTTTAAGTCAGGATATTTCTCCATAACCTCATCTGCACCGATCTTAACACTTCCGACGGTACCTGACAGACCTGATGAAATACCAATGTAGAGAATCTCTTTCTCATTATCCGCTTTCTTTTCAAAATATTCCCTGGCTTCCGCAGGGTTGACCTGAGATGTGGTAGGCTTTGCTCCCTCGGAAAGTTTCCTGTAGAATTCCTCTGCACTGATCTCAACACCGTGATTATATGTCACTCCGTCTATGATAGTTGCAAGATTAAGTGTCTCGATCCCGTGTTTTTCACTGTATTCCGCAGGTATATCCGACCCGTTGTCGGTAACTATTCTGAACATTAAAGTATCCTCCAAAATAAAAAAGATGCTATGATCCTAACCATAACATCTTATGAAAATGCCTCCTCTATTTCAATGCACACAGTTCCTAAAATGATTACATGTGGTTTTTAAAACTATGTGCATTTTTTACAGTTTTAACTGTCTCCTTTTTCAAACGTTTGTTTCCCGCTTTCATATATATCGCTATAAAGATGATAACTACTATATAGCCTATGATTGACGGAATGGACGCCTCAACACCGAAGTTACCGCCTGTGAGCAGCTTTTGACCGTATTCTACCGGAATGATGATATACGAATCGTTAGCGGTGCCGTTCACTATTTCGCCTATACCGAAAATGCCGCCTATTATCAGCGTATTCCACAGAGTATGAGACAAAGCTCCCGGATAGATGGATCCGGATGACAGCGCGAATAAAGTAAACATCACGGCAACAGAGGAACCTGCCAGTATGAGTATTGTGACATCCACAATATCAAACTTCTCCATATTCATGATATGCAGGCATGCAAACAATATTGCAGGTGTTATCACCGCTGCTTTGATCCCCAGTGTCTTTTTCATGTAACGAAATATCATTCCCCTGAACACCAGTTCTTCACATATCCCCGCTGTTATTCCGGTTCCGAAAACAGCTTTTATCAAAGATCCCCAAAATTCTCCCTGCTTTGCGATATACGGTTTTCCGGGAAGTATATACGCATAAAACAACAACACTGCTACCGGCAAGGCTATGGCTAAAACCACAAGTCTTATATCTATAGGTTTTATTTTTATCCCCAATTCATCAGGATCCATTTTTAACAGCCTGTAAGATACGAACCCGGCCAGTACCATGGTTACCGCGATCCTCACTGTCGCATAGATCACTGTTTGAAGACCATCCCCGGAAATAAACATATTCGTCAGTCCGCCTATGGTATCTCCGATAATAAATATTACTATGGACAGTATTATCACACCTGCATTTTTAAAAACTTTTTTTATGATATCCATTGCTACACTTTTAGAAGATTTTTATTCTTTACCATATTTAACATTTATATTTCCGGATGTCATCCTGATGTTCAGATTCTTTTCGGCATCCGGGTTGCTGATCGAATCCTGATTGCAAAAACCGCTTGTCATGTTGAAGGTCGCATTGTAATTTTCTTTGCTGTCGGGAAGAGTCAGCTGGATATCGCCGGAAGTACCTTCTATATTTATATCTTTTGACTCGACATTCTTAAGTATCATCTCACCGGAGCTTCCCTTTGCCTTTAAGCTATTGCAGTTTAAGTTGTTTGCGATCATCATTCCCGATGTCTGTTCCAGGTTTATCTCATCGCTGCATTCAACATCACTGACTTTCAGTTCACCGGATGATGCTTTATATGAAAGGCTGTTGCAGGATATGGACTTGAGATCTGATAAACCGCTGGTCATTTCGCATACGACCGCACCTTCGGATGACACATTATCCAGCGATATGAAGCCGGATGTTGCTTCAACGTTGAGATCCGAACTGGTACTTACATCAGACATCTTGATGCTGCCTGATGAACCTTTGAGCGAGTATTCAATATCAGAATCTTCCGGAACAACAATACTTATCTTTCTCTCATTGGTAAATCCAGGTAAGCTTAATTCCCATTTCACGCGAAAATCTTCGTTTCTCGATATAGAAAGTACTCCGTCATTTACCTTAACGTTGTATTTTTCGTTATCTTCGATTTCCCAATAGATCATTTCGACATTTTCAACATCTCCCGTTACTATGTCTATATCATCTGCTGAAAGATTAGTCCTGATAGCCGTGATCTCTTCCGGTGCAGTATATTCTATTTTTGTGAGATGTCTGTTTGCATTATATAAATCTATATTTTTGTAGATCATTGAGCCGGCAGTCACGCATAATACCGACCCTAAAACCGCTGATGCCGCACCTGCTGCAAGCACAATTTTAGCCGCCTTCTTCATTTTTTCCTCCTTTTACCGCCGATCGCGGTCCCTCATTATTTTCCGTTTACAAGCAATCTCTTTATGAACTTGATAAAAGCAACCGACATTTTGATGATACCCTTGGCTGTATATAAAGCAGCGTAGAAGAACAATATTGTTGCGCCGATCCCGACAAAGAAAACTCCGATACAGTATATTACCGGCCATAATCCTATGGACGCCGCAGGGACTATGCTCAGAATCCCAATTACTGCCGCCAGTATTCCGGAAAGTGATACTATCCAAAGTGACAGATCCAAAGACCACAGTACTACAAACAGAGCGAATAATATCGCAAATACACCTGCCATGATCGGAAACCATACGGGGAATCCCAGTATCAGCAACGTGATGATGACTGCATTTCTTCCCCCTTTGTCCTTGTTCTTTTCAAACTTTTCCTGAGCCTTATTCTTTAATAAGGTTGAAAGCGGAAGCTCACATTTTATCTGGTTTACTATCTCTTCGATGGATCCCAGTGATTCGACTGCGGCCTCTTCCTCCATACCGTCTTCCACACGGTCATCTATCATTTCCGAATAGAAGCTGATCGATCTGTCGACCTCATCGCTGGAATATACGTTTAATTCTGTTTTTAATTTTTCCAAAAATTCAGTTTTATTCATTTTCGTTTGCCGCTCCTTTGATAAATGCGTAAATGTCCATCATGGATTTCCACTCATCAAGAAATGTGGTTATCTTCTGGTTACCGATATCTGTGATCGCATAATACTTTCTCAGTCTTCCGTTGTGCTCAACCGAATATACTCTTACCGCACCGCTTTCTTCGAGTCTTCGTAATATTGGATACAAGGTAGATTCAGAGATCGATACTACTGTATTCAGATCCTGTATTATCTTGTATCCATAAGAATCTCCCCCCACGAGAACGGCAAGAACGCATATATCAAGCATGCCTCTTTTCAATTGCTTATCCATTTGATATGCCTCCTTACGCACTATACTATACGTCGCATAGTATTACATGTCAAGAGGTATACCCGGAGTTTTTTCATTTTTTTTTGGAAAAAGCCCGACGGTCCGATTTCTCACACACAGCGATAGAGAGAAGAACCCGCGGCAGCGAGAGTAAATACAGCGAAGTCTCTTTATCATTAAAAACACCCCTCAGGGGGAATGTCATAAAATAAAGATGAACATTACCCTTCAGGGGTGTTTTAAGATATTAATTTAAAAATTATTTCAAACGCACATAAGCTTCTCAGTCATCCAACGCGGATATTGCTTCGGATATCCTGCCGGATATACCTTCCAGCAGTTTTGATGCCTCAGCAAGCATACCCGCCTGATCATGTATCCTGTCTCCGGGTCCGATCAGGTCGTGCTGCTGTCCGTAGGTCATATCATTATAGATGCTCTTTTGACTTTCGTGCTCCGCCGATATCTCATCCGTGATGGTATCAAGCTCATAGAGGATACCTTCTAGTCTTTTCCTGATATCCTTTATGGCATTGTCACCGTCGTTTGCCGCATCCTTCAGCTGTTCCTGCGTATATACCGCACCGGGATCGACCGCATCAGCATTTTCCAGGATCTTGATTATATCCTTCTCCACGGCTTTTTTCGCCTTAGGTTTTTCAAGTCTGATCTCGGAGCTTAACGCATCCTCAAAGGGATTGCCCATTTATTTACCTCCCCATCACATCCGAAAGGATCAAGAGAATAATCCTTTCTTCTTCTTGGTCTTCTTAGGTGCTGCTTCCTGACTGCCGGAACCCGCATTTCGCTGTGCACGGAAACGTTCAGCAGCAGTGAGACTGCTTCCGGTCTCTTCATCAAACTGTCTGAGAAGTTCCTTTGCTTTAGCTGAAAGCTTTGAAGGAGTCTGAACTACGAGAGTTACATAATGATCTCCTCTTGTCTTTGAATCTCTGAGACTCGGTACACCTTTTCCTCTGAGTCTGATCTGAGTATCGGTAGCAGTACCCGGTTTAACCTCATAGGTTACAGGTCCGTCGACTGTATCTATTACAACATCACCGCCAAGTGCAGCTATAGCGTAAGAAAGCGGCACGGTAGAGAAGATGTTCATATCCTGTCTCTGGAAGATAGGATGAGGTGCAACCACAGCCTCAACCAAAGCATCACCTCTGGGACCACCGTTTCTGCCCGGCTCACCGAGTCCTGTCATACGCTTGCACTGACCATTATCAACACCGGCAGGGAATTCAACCTCATAGCGCTTGCGCATGGATACATATCCCGTACCGCGACAGTCAGAACATTTTTCCTTTATTATCTTACCCGAGCCTCCGCATTCGGGACAAGTCTGAACATTCTGAACCACACCGAAGAAAGACTGCTGTCTGAATACTACCTGACCTTTGCCTCCGCACTTGGGACATGTCTCAGGTGTAGTTCCTGCCTTTGCTCCGGTTCCGTTACAGGTCTTGCAGGGCTCTTTAATATTAAGCTCTACTTCCTTCTTACATCCGAATACAGCCTCTTCAAAAGTCATGCGGACACTGGTTCTGATATTCGCTCCTCTTGACGGGCCGTTTCTGCTGCCTCTGGATCTTCCGCCGCCAAACAGATCACCGAACAGGTCGCCAAATATATCAGAGAAATCCATTCCGGAGAAATCAAATCCTCCGTCATAACCGCCACCGCCATTTTCAAATGCGGCATGACCAAACTGATCATACTTCTGCTTCTTCTCCGGATCAGAAAGTACGGCATACGCTTCGGACGCCTCTTTGAACTTGGCTTCCGCTTCCTTATCTCCGGGATTAACATCCGGATGATACTTTTTTGCCAGCTGTCTGTATGCTTTTTTCAGGGTATCGGCATCGGCATTCTTGTCTACACCGAGTACCTCATAATAATCTCTCTTCTCAGCCATAATAATCAAACTCTTTTCTTAAGAAATCTACGATCTGTCATTCCCATCGACCGCAACACTCATAAAGCAAGAATACGGGGAGAACTCCGTTACCGGACATTCTTCCCGCTCTTTGCTACTGCTGACGACTCTGCCGATCAACGGCAATACTCATCAGATCTCCTTAAAATCTCCATCGATGATGTCGTCGTTATTTCCGCCGTCACCACCGTCTGTTCCGGCATTACCTGCTGCAGCGCCGCTCATATCGGGACCTGCACCTGCTGCACCGGCACCCTGCATGCCCTCATACATCTTGGTGAATACACCCTGAGATGCTGTCATCATCTTTTCCTGAGCAGCCTTGATCTTAGCTACTTCGTCTTCTGTAAGCTCTTTATCCTTTGTTTCCTCAAGGATCTTCTTTAATGCATCAACCTCAGCCTGAACGTTTGCCTTCTCGGAAGCGTCGATCTTATCTCCAACTTCGCCGAGAGCCTTCTCAACCTGGAATACCATTGAGTCAGCATCGTTCCTGGTATCGATGGCTTCCTTACGCTTCTTATCCTGTGCTTCGTATTCCTGAGCTTCCTTAACAGCCTTATCGATATCATCATCAGACATATTTGAACCTGCTGTGATAGTGATATGCTGCTCCTTGCCTGTTCCCTTATCCTTAGCAGAAACGTTAACGATACCATTTGCATCGATATCGAATGTAACCTCGATCTGAGGAACACCTCTTCTTGCAGGAGGGATACCGTCAAGACGGAACTGACCGAGTGACTTGTTATCCTTCGCGAACTGTCTCTCACCCTGGAGAACGTTGATATCAACAGCTGTCTGGTTATCTGCTGCAGTTGAGAATACCTGACTGTGCTTTGTAGGGATAGTAGTATTTCTCTCGATAAGCTTTGTAGCGATACCACCCATTGTCTCGATGGAAAGTGAAAGAGGAGTTACATCAAGAAGAAGGATGTCTCCTGCGCCCTCTTCACCGTTAAGCTTACCACCCTGAACTGCCGCACCGATGGCAACACATTCATCCGGGTTGAGTGACTTGTCAGGCTCATGACCTGTTAACTGCTTAACCTTCTCCTGTACGGCGGGAACACGTGTTGAACCACCAACGAGAAGTACTCTTCCAAGATCAGAATTTGTAAGACCTGCATCCTTCATAGCATTCTGAACAGGGATAGCTGTACGCTCGATCAGATCGTGAACAAGCTCCTCGAACTTGGCTCTGGTAAGTGTAAGATCCAGATGCTTAGGTCCTTCAGCTGTTGCTGTGATGAAAGGAAGGTTGATATTGGTAGTTGTTGAAGAAGAGAGCTCCTTCTTAGCCTTCTCTGCAGCTTCCTTAAGTCTCTGCATAGCCATCTTATCGCCTGAAAGATCCACACCTTCAGCAGACTTGAACTCAGCAAGCATCCAGTCCATAACCTTCTGGTCAAAGTCATCACCACCAAGATGTGTATCACCGTTTGTGGAAAGAACCTCGATAACACCATCACCTATATCAATGATAGAAACATCGAATGTACCACCACCAAGGTCGTATACCATTATCTTCTGCTCTTTTTCGTTATCAAGACCATATGCAAGAGCTGCAGCTGTAGGCTCGTTGATGATTCTCTTAACATCAAGACCTGCGATCTTACCGGCATCCTTTGTAGCCTGACGCTGTGAATCGTTGAAGTAAGCGGGAACTGTGATAACAGCCTCTGTTACCTTCTCGCCGAGATGGCTCTCTGCATCAGCCTTTAACTTCTGAAGGATCATAGCAGAGATCTGCTGAGGGCTGTACTTCTTGTCATCAATCGTACGACCTCTGTCTGTACCCATATCACGCTTGATGGAAGCAATGGTTTTGTCTGCATTTGTAACTGCCTGACGCTTGGCAGGCTCACCTACAAGTCTCTCACCTGTCTTTGTGAAAGCTACGACGGAAGGTGTTGTTCTTGCACCTTCAGTATTTGCTATAACGCTGGGCTGTCCGCCTTCCATAACCGCTACGCAAGAGTTTGTTGTTCCTAAGTCAATTCCTATGATCTTTCCCATGGTTTTTATCCTCCTTAACGGGATTTCTTTTACTAAATTTATGTGTTTACCGGTATTACTAGTTGGCAACCTTTACCATACTGTGTCTTACAACGCTGCCTCTGTAGGTATAGCCCTTTTGGAGTTCCTCTGCTACTATATTCTCTCCGAGATTCTCATCCTCTACATGCATTACCGCATTGTGGAGCTCGGGGTCGAATTCCTTTCCGACAGCTTCTATAGGCTTAACATCAAGCTTCTCAAGCTCACCTGTCAGTTCCTTGAAGACCATCCTCATTCCCTTTGTGAAGGGATCATCTTCATCTTCGCTTTCCACAGAAGAGAATCCTCTCTCAAAGTTATCTACAACCGGAAGTATCTTCTCTATCACGCTCTTGGCGCCGGCTTCGAACATGGCATCCTTTTCTTTATCATTTCTCTTTCGGAAATTATCAAACTCAGCCATCTGGCGAAGGAGCTTATCCTTCAGTTCCGCATTCTCTTCTTTAAGTTTTTCTTTCTCGCTGTCTTTATTCTTACCGAACAGCCCTTTCTTAGGTTCTTTTCCGGACTTCTCTTCTTTTTCGTCCTTCTTTTCCCCGGATTCTTCCTTTCCGGCTGCGCTTTCTTCTTTCTCTGTTTCTTCAGCAGCTGCGGTATCCGACTGTTCTTCTTTGATATCTTCTTTTGTTTCAGCCTCGGTTTCCTTGGTCTCGCAGGAGTCCTTCTTTTCTTCCTCCATTACTTTCATTCCTTTCTTTTATCCCGGGTCCCTAATTGTCACCCCTTTTATCCTTCGGCGACCCGGACTTTCCGGATTTATTTTTCTTCTTATACATCGTCTCAAGCTCATCTTTCATGGTCTTGAGGGTTCCAACCACTTTATCGTAATCCATTCGCTTGGGACCTACTATCGCTATGCTTCCCCGCATTCCCTCTCCAAGCTCGTATGTGGCAGTGACTACGCTGCAGTCCTTCATGGACTCTATGGGAGCTTCATCTCCTATATATACCTGAATCCCGTTGTTCTCATTTCCTTCTAAGGATTCCGATGCTATCCTTGCGAGTGCCTGTTTCTCTTCAAATGTACTGATAAGTGCTCCGGCCTTCTGATTATCGGCAAGCTCGGGATATTTCAGGATATTTGTCGTGCCGCTGGTGTAGACCTCCAGGTCTTCGTCACCTCTTATAGCCTGAGCTACGGCATCCAGGATCTCTCCGACTATCTTGGAGTGGATCCCCGACTGCTCTTTTAAAAGAGTGATCATGCCAAGGTTGATATCATCAAGACTCATGCCGGTAAGATGTGTATTAAGCAGTATGTTGAGCTTGAGTATCGTTTCATCCGAAAGAGGATCCTCAATGGCTATCATATTGTTTCTGATCACATTACCCTCAACAACTATCGTTGCAAGGATCTGTGTATCATCTACTTTCGAAATCTGTATGAATTTAAGTTTATTTCCACGGATCGCAGGTGCAGTAACCATTGTGGCGTAATTGGTATTTACCGCAAGGACCCTGGCCACATTTTTCAGCATCTGATCCATCTTTTCTTCAGCCTGGGTCAGCATACCTTTCAGGTCGCTTATCTCTCTGTCCTTTTCCTCCATCATGGTATCCACGTAGAGACGATAAGCCTTGTCCGTAGGGATACGTCCCGCTGATGTATGAGGCTGAACTATATATCCCAGTTCCTCAAGATCCGACATCTCATTTCTGATGGTGGCGGAACTTAAGTTGAGATCCGTATATTTGGAAATGGTACGGCTTCCGACAGGTTCTCCGCTCTCAAGATAATTCCTGATGATCGCATGCAGGATTTTTAACTTTCTTCCGTCAAGTTCACCAGCAGTTTCCTTTTTTTCCTGCTTTGCCACTGTCCGAGCCTCCCTTCTTTTTATTTGTTAGCACTCATTTATTTGGAGTGCTAACACAGCCTAAACATAAAATATCACTCACCCCATTTATTGTCAATGCAAAAATTAAAAACCCGGAAGATCTCTCTTCCGGGTAATCATCTTCTGACTGGTATTATTTTCAGATTGAAAAACTTCCGTTTTCTTTCTTATTAAAAACGTAATAAACCTTTCCTTCCTGCGGTTTAACATACAGATCCATGGTCTTGAGGTCGCTTTCCGCTCTCTTCATATCCTTTGTCCATATCGAAAGAGCTTCTTCCACGAACCGAGATCCTTCCGCTGTCTTTCCGCCGTACTGCAGAAAAACCTTCTCGGATATCACGCTTTTTTCATCATTTATTTTTTTTTTTACTTCTGCCTTCTTTGCAACTTTTTTACCGGCAGGAGCCTTTGTTGTTGCAGTCTTTTTTACTGCAGCTTTGACAGCGGTTTTCTTAACTGCGGTCTTTTTTGCAGGTGTTGTCTTTGCAACAGGCTTCTTTGCTGTAGCTTTTACAGCAGTTTTTTTAGCCGCAGGTTTCTTTGCATCTGACTTTTTAACCGCAGGCTTCTTTGCTGTTACTTTGCTTGCCGCCTTCTTTACTGCAGGCTTTTTAGCTGTTACTTTGCTTGCCGCCTTCTTTACTACAGGCTTCTTTGCCGTTACTTTGGCTGCCGCCTTCTTTACTGCAGGCTTCTTTGCCGTTACTTTGGCTGCTGCCTTCTTGGCTACAGGCTTCTTAGCTGTTACCTTGGTTGCTGCCTTCTTGGCTACAGGCTTCTTAGCTGTTACTTTGGCTGCTGCCTTCTTTACTGCAGGCTTCTTAGCTGTTACCTTGGATGCTGCCTTCTTTACTGCAGGCTTTTTAGCTGTTACCTTGGTTGCTGCCTTCTTAGCTGCAGGCTTTTTAGCTGTTACTTTGGCTGCCGCCTTCTTTACTGCAGGCTTTTTAACTTCTGTCTTCTTTACAGTACTCTTAGCTGTTGTTTTCTTATCTGCAGCTTTTTTAGCAACATTTTTCTTATCTGAAATCTTCTTATCGGAAGTCTTCTTATCCGCAACCTTCTTTGCTGCCGGCTTCTTATCAGAAGCTTTGGCTGTTGCCTTTTTATCTGTATCTTTTTTCGCTGCCGGCTTTTTAACCTCAGCTTTTTTCACTTCAGCCTTTTTGGCAGCATTTTTATCCGATGCAGCAGTCTTAGCTGCCGACTTGGCTTCTTTTTTATCAGCCTTTTTAGCCTCGGGCTTAACATCAGATTCCTTTTTATCGGAATCCTCGCTCTTTCTGGTAACCAGCTGCTCGCGAAGTATAGCCTTGGTCTCCTCACGACTCATCTCACCGGAAAACAGCTCCGCGAAAGTATGTCTAACAGGTTCGGAACTTCCTGATGAAACCGGCTTTTTCTCCTCAAACAAGGGCTTTTCTTCCTCAGGTGCCATCTTCAGGAAGGCTGTAGCATTACGCTTCATAATGCTTTTTTCCTTTTTAGCTTTGCTGTTCTTCTTATCTGCCATCTCTCATCTCTTTCCGGGATCCGGTTCCCCCCGTCCCTTCGTGTACTGTGATACAGGCATATAACTGCCTAGCCCCATGCAATGAATACAAAAGTGTACAATTTTCCATTGATGAGTTTAGAGCAAATTTACTCGAAAGTCAAGACAGCGCGGTGTAAAACATACAAAAAGACAGCACCGGATACCATCTTTTCCTCCGATGCTGTCATTTTTTTCAAATAATTCAAAAGATGTTTGAATTAAAGTCTCTTCATAAGCTCTTCTCTCTGAGCTTCATAACCGGGTCTTCCAAGAAGTGCAAACATGTTCTTCTTATATGACTCAACGCCGGGCTGGTTGAAAGGGTTAACTCCCAGAATATATCCGCTTACGCCGCAGGCAAACTCGAAGAAATAGAAGAGTTCACCGAGATAGAACTCGTTAACCTCAGGAATACTGATCATAAGGTTGGGAACCTGACCATCGGTATGAGCGAGTATCGTACCGTTCATAGCGCTCTTATTTACAAAATCAACTGTCTTGCCTGAGAGATAGTTGAGTCCGTCCAGATCTACCGGCTCCTCTTCGATAGTAAGCTCTACTCTCGGAGTCTCTATATTGATGACAGTCTCGAACATGATACGGGCACCATCCTGTATGAACTGTCCCATTGAGTGAAGATCGGTTGTGAGATCTACGCTTGCAGGGAAGATACCTCTCTGATCCTTACCTTCTGACTCACCGTAGAGCTGCTTCCACCACTCGGATACATAGTGAACGGAAGGTTCATAGTTGGCAAGAATCTCAACTGTCTTACCCTTTCTAAGCAGGATATTTCTTATTGCCGCATACTTAACCGCATCATTTTCTTCGAAGGAAGACTCAAGAGCAGCCTTTCTTCCCGCTGCCGCACCCTCCATGAGTTTGTCGATATCAGCACCGGATACTGCGATAGGAAGAAGACCTACTGCTGTAAGAACGGAAAAACGTCCGCCTATATCATCGGGAACAACAAAGCTCTCATAGCCTTCTTCGTTGGCAAGGTTTTTAAGAGATCCCTTTGCCTTATCGGTAGTAGCATAGATCCTCTTTGCTGCCTCTTCCTTTCCGTACTTTGCCTCAAGCTTCTTCTTAAGGATCCTGAAAGCAATGGCCGGCTCGGTTGTTGTACCTGACTTTGAGATCATGTTGATGGAGAAGTCTCTGTCTCCGATCACATCAACGAGGTGTGAAAGATATGTGGAACTGATGGAGTTACCGCAGAAATAGATCTCCGGGGTCTTTCTCTCATCTTTTCCGATAACGTTATAGAAACTGTGTCTTAAATACTCGATCGCTGCGCGTGCTCCGAGATAGGAACCGCCGATACCGATGACAACAAGAACATCCGAATCACTCTTGATCTTCTCTGCTGCCTTCTTGATCCTGGCAAACTCGTCCTTATCATAGTTGACGGGAAGATCTATCCATCCGAGGAAATCATTTCCTGCTCCCTTTTTGGAAACAAGAAGCTCCTTCGCATCTTCAGCGATCTTTTTCATGTTCTCAACTTCGTGATCCGCGATAAACGGTGCTGCTTTGGAATAGTCAAATGTAACCTTACTCATTTTGTTTTTTCTCCTTCTCCGGTTTTGGAAATCCACCTGGATTCCGGATGCAATTATACCATTACAGCCTTTTACTTACAACGTCTCGCGGACACTGACTTTTATAAAGTCCCCATTACATTACAAAATTCAGGGCATCTTCTCCTTCGGTATATCCGTCACAGTCCACGATCTTTCCGAAACATCTGACATGGACATTGCCGCTCTTTAAGACAAAGGCTTTCGGACATTGAAAAGCATCATCCTGAGCTGTAAAGCTCATATTTCCGCCATCAATGAAAATATACCCTTCTTCTTTTTTATCGGACTTTACCGCATCTCCCGATGCATGGACAATGACATTTCCGCCAAGGAAGGCCACACTGTCTTTTCCCTTTATGCCGTTATTGCAGGAATGAACATAAATATCAGCCCCGGCGATCCTTATATTATCTTTGCTTCCGATACCATTATTGCAGCTACCCTCCACGCAGAGTATCCCCCCGCCGTTAAAAGCGATATCCGATACGGAATAGATACATGCATTGATCCCTTCATTTTCAGCCTCGACAGAATAGGTTCTTCCATCCGAGACAGCATTATATGTATCACTCAATATGGTGATCACAACCTCTCCCGCGCCAAGATTACATACCGGAGCCGAATCGTTGCAATGCAGATGAAGTCGATTAAAGACCAGATGAACTTTTGCATCATCGGGAGCATCTACCAGTATCTGAGCATCTGTGGCAGATCCGCTGAACACATACGTACCTTCGGATAGTATCTTTACTCTTTTGCCTTCTATCGAGATCCTGCCGGTGGATGCATCCTCTCCCTTAGGGAACCGCACTGTCACTCCGCCATTTACGAAATTAAACGAAACGGATGCTTCTTCATCCATTGTATCATCACTCTCAAAATCGGTAAGAGAAACGGAAATATTTTCCGATACCGTATTCTCCTCCTCTGTTTCCTCCGGTTCCCTGAGCTCATTATTCACCGGTATCACAAAGGGTGCTCCCGGTGTCATTTCAGTAGTCTCTGTATTAACCGGAAATGTGCCGTCGGTAGTACCCGGAAAAGGTACGGTTCCGTCAGGCGGTATTGGACCCAGTTCCCCTCCGTCAGGAAGTATCCCGTCTATCGCTTCAGGTTCATCCGGCTTCGGGTCGGAAACCGTAAAGGGAGCTGGATGTCTGTTAAACCCTTCCATATGAAGGCTTTCGTCCATCCATTCGTATCTCTTTTTTATAAAGCTCTTTAAATTCTCCAGATTCTTGTCGGAAACATAGGTCCCCCAACGTTTTCCGTTATAAACGCTTGATGTCCTCGTCATCCTTCCGTATTCATCCACGGATTCCAAAGCAGTCGCAAGCAGTTCCTCCTTTTTCTCATCCCACCTGTCCCGGACTTTTTCCATGAATTCATCAGACTCGTACAGATAAGACATGTAGTGGCCCTGCGCCAGATCGTAAACCTGCTCCGCCATTGACCAGTAACGATATGAAGGATTGTCGTTTGCAAAATTTCCGTATGCACGGTCAAAATCCCAGAGGGGACCCAACATAAGTTTTTCGCCGTTACGCTTATACATAAAAGTACTGCGCCAGAATCCCGAATCCGTATTGCATGACAGCTCCATGATGATGAACCAGTCCACCCAGGAATCCACATCTATATACTCTTCGTAACCCTCGCCCGACTTGATGGCTTTTCCAACCTGATCCATGTAGGACTGGACAAACCTGTACTCGTCAGAATAGGTTGCATCCGGCTCCGGATAGTGGAAAAAGAGCTTCGGCATATATGCGGTAGTGAAATAATCTTTGGTAAACGTCTGCGGACTGCGAAGATCACCGCCGCATTCAAGAAAGAAAGGTATCTCGGTAAGTCCTTCATTCGAAGAAACCGTAGTTATATACTCTCCGGAAGCAAGGGCCTCAAAGGCTTCCCCGGATCCGGGCACATATGTATCAGCGGTGAAAATATCAACCTTTCCTTCGCCGGGATCCAGACATTCCGAGAAAGTATATACACCTGCGTACTCCCCGTTTAAGAAAACGTCAGCAGGGATCTGCCTGGGAGTGTACTCAAGATTGTCCATGACCGATGCCATCTCCATGGATACGGGATTCCTGATAAGAGTACGGTCTATATATGTAGGAACCAGTATCCACTTATCGGAAGCATCCCATCCCAAAAGAGGTGCTCTGTCATCCAGTTTCAGGAGATAAGCTTTCTGAGCAAAAGACCACCAGCTGGTATTTCCCCTTCCTCTTATATCCATTGGATAATTTTCGCCGTCGATCATAAGGTTGGCGCTTACGGTATTGTATCTTTCTATAGGTTTGGAAGGATCGTTCAGATCGATATGGAGAACGGGAAGATCAGTGAGATAATCTGCACAGACCGTGTAATCACTGAATTCACCGTTGGAATTGGTCACGCGTAAAGTAGGCTTTTCAGTCAGATCTATAAGACCCGTGTCGTCCGAAAACCCTACATATTCACAGGATCCGCCGGAAACCGAAAACTCCGGATATGAAGAATAAAGGACTTTATCATTGGTGTCCAGAGTAAGTCCTATTGTTATCACATTTCCTTCGATACTGAATTCCGTATCGGCATATGAAGATGTTCTGTCTGATGTTTTATAAAGAGTAAGTTTATCGGGAACGAGAGATCTCTCCTCGGCATCTCTAAGGATCTTTTCAGGATCCGCAGTCACATCGGATCCGTCACCCGGATCCATATCCGCAAGAGAATACCATGTACCGTTGTTTCCTGCCTTCACGGAAAAATTCTCTGTATATCTTCCGAAAGGCGCAGCTATTCCGTCGCCTGATCCCGCAAGCGGAAGCACCGATTCCGGAAGGATATTTCCCTTTGCGGCATCCGGAGATCCCAAAGCACAGATCACAGGCATATCTCCGGGAGCATTGGCAACTATCACCGCCCCCTGCTCGGCAGGTTCAGTTTTAATACGGAAAAAATAAACTGCCGCAAAGAAGACAGATGCTGACAGCAGAGCTCTTATGATTTTTTTATTCTTTGATGATCTCATTTTATAAAAACGATCCGGCCTCTATCATTCAATATCGGCTATCTTCCACTCACCATCTGTATTAACAAAATAATATACACTGTCCGTGTTATCCGTAACGGTCTGGTTTCCCATCTGCATTGTTTTCGTAAAAACGATCCGGCATGAGAAGCATTTATCCGTATAAACCGTGTAATCCGATACTTCTTCGTCAATAAATTCGGTACCTGTATGCGCTACGATGATCTCCATATCCTGACGGCGGTATGTTTCCGCAAGCGTCAGGTAGTCCGAACCCTCGGGAAAAAGATCTCTTATAGGATCGATGCTTACCGTAGCTCCGGGAAGATCTCTGGTAAAGAAGCGCGAATAATCTTCTGCCATTTCGAGTACCATACTCCTAAGATCCGAAGGCATGTCAGGAGAGGGAAATTCACACTTATACTCCCTGTTACCGCTTGCTTCATCGCTCACTTCCGTAACTTCAAGACTGTTGCCGGCATCATCCTTTACCGTTACTTCAGCAGGATCATAAAAGCCGTTTAATCTTACGGTAACGATGTCAGGTATCTCCGTGTACTCGCTGCAATATGCAAGCGCTTCCACCGGTTCGGATGATGTTACAAGGTCCTCACTTATTTCTTTCCCGTTTACCCATGCGGTGCAGTTCTCAGGAATGGTGATATTGATATCATATGTATCCGAGTCCCTATATACAGTTATAGATTCCGGACACCAGTCAACGATAGTCAGATATTTAAGCCTTGTTTTGCTCCCCTTCGAACCGAGTACCACATCCGCAAATCGGCGGTTTCCGAGATATGCGGTATATGTTACTTTTCCGGAAGCAAAATCCTCTGTAGTCTTATAATATGTGATCTCACTCTGAGAAAGATCCTTCCCAAGTTCTGTCACATAATCTTTTACTTCTTCATAATCATTGCAGCTTACGGAAACGGTGACCGGTATCTCGTATGATACCTTGTCTTCGCCGTCCGTGCTCTTTTCCGCAGTAACAAAGTTGGTTATACCGTTACGGGAAAGAGATTCCGATATGCTTTCAAGTATACGGTCTGGCTGTGAACACTCATAGAGTATCAGACTCTTTCTGGCATACATCAGCAAAATGAGCATAAGCAAGATAAGTATGCCCAGATATGAAAGATAAATCCGAGGCATGCGGCTCTTTTTTTCCTTGATCTTTTTTTTACTGTGCTTATCCATACCTGCTTATATCTGTTACTCCACTACAAATGCAGTCGGAACTCTTCTGGATGTATCGGCATATCTCATGTGTGTGGAAGTGACTGCATATTCACCTTCATAATAAAGAGATGAGGAACTGCCGCCATCCAGATTTGCGGCATTCACCGCGCCGTACTGCAGCATGACATTTATCAGATCCTGCCCCGTCGCGCCAAGATGTCCACCCGTTCCGCGTCCGTCCGTGCAAAGAAAGAGTACTGTACCATCCGCACACTGTCCTATGGCAGTACGGGGATTTGCGCCGATACCTTTTCCTCCAAGCTCAACAGCCTCACCGTTAACGATAAGCTTTGTGAAATGGTTGATATTTCCGCCTGCCATATCTTTAAAAGAAGCAGCATCGGTTATGTTATTCTCTTTTACGTAAGCTTCAAATGAAGATGCGGACATACCGCCCACATCGGTAAGGATCAATACATTATCCGAATTAAAACCTACCATAACGTCACCGTAACCGGGACCGTTGTATAATATCTCTCCGTCCTCGACCACGACTCCCACCGGCATTCCGCCCCAGTTTGTACCGGAAGTAACATATTCTCCCGCATTAATACCCGCAACAGCACCTGACTGTTCGCAGTGCTCTCCTACAGTAAGACCGTTTTTATTTCTGGTTTCATCAGACCAGGGATATGAAGAAGAAATCCGTATACGGGAAGGATCCCTTACCACCAACAGTCCGCCGGAAAAAGTATGTGAAGTTACCGGCACCAGTATCAGACCGTCTCCATCCGTATCCTGAGCATATGCATCCTTTAATATCTGCGGAATGGAACTGTCCACAGCACCGTCTCCCAGATTGCCGGATACCGTACCGTTTTCATTCATATTCACAAGAGAAGCATCCGTATCGGCAGATTTTTCCGTTACAGGTGCAGCAGACGCGATCCCTTCATTCATTATGGACATGACCTCATCATCCGTCATATACCAGGATACGACAAACTTAAGGCCACCTGTTTCAAGCATGGTGGCAACGAATGTTTTCTTTGCGGATTCCGAGGGACCGTTACAGAACATGTACATAAGAAGCCAGAGTGTAACAAAAGTCACACCCAGAGCAGTTATTAAAAACAGAAAGACCCATCCGAGGGCTTGGAATAATTTCTTCATAACTAATGCGCTAATCTTCAAATTGCCATAACGCACGTAACTATAACACAAACCACTGAATGGGTCAAAAAATCAACTGTATATCACATCGCCCATATCAAATGAGCCCTGGAGAGTATAGACCACAAGAGAATCGATAAAATCATCCAGAGATTCAAATGTTGCATTCTCGATCTCATCCTTATTGACTGTGATAACAGCGGGACGATCCTTAAATACAGTCACCACATTGTCGGAGAATACGGCATCTCCCCTTGATAATTCAACCATTACAAACGGTGTATATACTTCACTCTCGATGGTGATCTCATATACATCGTCTTTCTCATCAGCATATATCTCCACGCCGTTTTCTTTCAGATTGAGATGCTTGTAAGGAACAAATACAGCATCTTCTGTCTGCTTTATACCGTTGGAAAACTCAAAATCAACACATACAAAAACATCACGCTTAAAGTTCTCTTCCAGCTGTCTGCTGAAATCATGAACCTTAAGAGCCACGGAGCTGTCGGGAGGGAGCTTTATGGACTCCACATAATGTATATGCTCTTTACCATCCATGGAGCAAAGTGCGGTGCGGACCTTGACTGTCAGTGCTTCATTACTGTCATTTACGGCAAATGCACGTACCGAAGTGCCTTCAACATCTATACTTCCCACTACGGGAGCGTAGAATTTCCTTGCCATATACTGAAGCGCCTTCCATCTTCCGTAATAATCCACGGATGACCATGAAACGGCGGGCCAGCAGTCATTGAACTGCCAGAAAATAGTTCCCATGCAGGTACCGCGCTTTTGTCTCATATGCTCTACGCAATACTTCACTGCCATTCCCTGCATGATCTGACTGACATACAGGAACTGAACAAAATCTTTGGGATATCTGAAATTCCTTGCTATATGCTGAAGGATCTTACCGTTTCCATCGGGAGACTTCTGATGATCTTCCATCACAGGAGAGAAGATATTCCTGTCTACCTCGCCGGTAAAGGCTTTTACGGTTTTGATCCCAGGGAAAGACTGGAAGCCGAACTCAGATAAAAATCTGAAGTCGTGCTTTTTATAATCTTCTATCACTCCGTTACCGTGCCATACATCCCAGTAATGAGAATCTCCCCTGCTTTCATCATCCGGAGCATCAAAACTGCCTCCCGACGAAGGAGAAGAATTCCAATAAAAAGTCTGTGAATCATCTGCCGCAACTGCACGGGGAAGCAGATACTCAAAAAGCTTTACGTAGTCGGACTTAAGAGCTAAAGGTTCCTTTGATAATACCCCGTTCCCGGCCCAGAAGGATTCAATCTCGTTATTACCGCACCAGAGTCCCAGACATGCATGATGACGGATACGGCTGACATTGTCATGGATCTCGGAAAGTACCGTTCTCTCAAACTGTCTTGTCATCTCATATGTATTGCAGGCAAACATAAGATCCTGCCATACAACGATACCGAATCTGTCGCATGCTTCATAAAAAGCATCAGACGGATAATAACCGCCTCCCCATACGCGCAGGCAGTTAAAATTGGCCTTCGCCGCATTTTCAACAAGAGACACTGTTTTCTTCTCTGAGATATTGGAAAAAACAGAATCTTCCGGAACATAGTCAGCTCCGCGGGCAAACATCTTTCTGCCGTTTACAACAAAACAGAAGGATTCTCCCTTTTCGTCTTTCTTCCTTTCAACCTCTATGGTACGGAGTCCTATCTGATATGTCTTCTCGTCATAGGCCTTGTCAGCTTTTCTAACAGAGACCTTAACCGTGTAAAGAGGCTGGGGTCCCATTCCGTTGGGCCACCACAACTGAGGCGACTGGATAGGGATCACAAATTCATTCTCACCGGGATCCGACTCTATTGTTCCGGGCTCCGGCATTCTGGTCATCACG
This sequence comes from Lachnospiraceae bacterium, assembly GCA_024697065.1. Lineage (GTDB taxonomy): Bacteria > Bacillota > Clostridia > Lachnospirales > Lachnospiraceae > NK4A136. The sequence goes on along the minus strand of JAILGE010000030.1, from coordinate 44,995 downwards.
GTTCTCTCTTCCTCGCCCGTGATATTGACAGCGATCTCAACAGGTATGGGATCTGTGTATTCCAATATGGGATCTACTCTGACGATAAGCTCGTCTCCGTAATGATCCTGTGAAAAAAATACATCTCCTATCCTTACCTTAGAGAAACTTTCTATCGTGATATCCCTGAAAATCCCTATATCGGGTAACGAAGGTGCCCAATCCCATCCAAACATCATGTGGGGCTTACGGAGGTACTGTCCTCCGAAAACCGCGCCGGTGGGCGAATAATCCGATTTTTTATTGTCCTCGGGTCTGTATTCCGAAATATATCTGAGAGGTGACTCGAATACTATGCGAAGCTCATTTGCTCCCACACGTATCTTATCCTTGACCTGATAACGATAGGTGCGATGCATATTCCTGGTACGTCCCAGGAGCTCATCATTCAGATAGATCTCGGTACATGTATCCAGACCGTAAAAAACGAGCTCAACAGACTCCTGCTGCATGTGCTCGCCACCCACGGAAAAATTCTTTATAAATTCATAATCCTTTTCAAGGCAGGCAAATGCGTTCTTTTCGTTTTCCCTGTAATAGATATTATCGATCTGTTTCTGTTCCATGAGAACAGACAGAACAGAACAGGGTGCTTTTGCCTTATATCCGCTGGCCGCGCCTTTTTCTCTTACGAGCCAGCCATCACCACATAAACTTTCTTTGATCATATTTATCCGATCCCTTAGTCTGATTACTTATTACGTTTCCAGAGAAACGGCCTTGACTTTTCCGGTCTTAAGCGCCTCTCTGTATTTCTCGTACTGGTCTGTCATAATGTGTCTGTTGTCCATGGTCTTGAGTACATCAGCTATCTGGATCTTCTCAAACACTTTACCGTCCGAGAGGTTATATATCTTGTTGTCACGGAATGACAATACGAAGGGGCGAAGGATATCGTCTTCATTTTCAGTCAGAACTATACCTTTGTCACCATTGGTAAATCTGACACAGCATCCCACCGGCACTATCTTTATGGCCTGCGTAAGAGCCTTAACGGTCTGTGCATTTACATGATTGCGGGGGTGATGAAGAAATCTGTAAGCCTCAATATCCGACTTGGGCTCCTCCCCCATTTTCATGGCAGTAAGAGTATCAAAAAGAAATGCTGTCTTGAGGGTCTCAAGCTGCATATCCGGAACGATGCTTACCGTGTGGAAATCATCGCGCCTCTCCTTGATATCTCTGATGAGCATGGCAATATTCTTCAAAATCGTACTGTCGAGATGACATTTCTCAAGGATAAGATTGTGTCCGTTTACCCTGCACTTATCGATCACGGCATAATCTTCTTCCGTAAGCTCTCCCGTCGTCTTATGAAGTATGGGCGCAGGAATGTCCAACAATCCCATGTCATGAAGAAGTGCAGACATAACAACTCTTCTTGCACTGTTAGGGTCTGTGGAAAGCTTGCTGAATATGGCGGCGGAAAGGATGGCTGTATTGAGAGAATGCTTATATACATTGTCCTCCGCGCTTCTGAGATTCTGTGTAAAAGTAATCTTGCCGGGTTTCAGGCCATAGTGCCTTATGATCTCATCCGTAAGTTTTATCAAGGGGCCTTCATTTCCATACTGACGAAGCTCCGAGAGCACGTCACGAAGCGCAAACACTCCCATTGTCTGAAAGCGTTCAAATGCTCTGTCTTCCTCTGTTAACGGAGGAAGCGGCTCTGCCGGTTCCAGGATATAAACACCAATAAGGTTGAAATTCCTTATACTGGAAATACCCTGTCTGGTAAGCTTTGTATTGCGGTCATACAAAAGAACACCGGTCTTGTTGAAGATCGGTCTGGCTAACCGCATACCCGCCTTAAGTTTTTCTGCCGGAACAAATATCATATAAAATTACCCCTTGGATATGTGTGTTTAAATTATAGTACATATCCGAGGGGTTATACAAGAGCGCTGAAAATACGGTTTTAAGTCTTATCCTTCATCAGCCCAGAATGAAGCAGTTCTTATCGCACGCTGCCAGCCTTCTATCCTTTTCTGCCTTTCATCATCACCTATCATGGGATCAAATATCCTGTCTGTACTGTTGTGGAGCTTGATATCTTCCTCAGACTTCCAAAATCCCGTAGCAAGACCGGCCAGATAAGCAGCACCCATGGCGGTACTTTCAACACAGGCGGGTCTCACAACTTTTCTGTTTATGATATCTGCCTGTGTCTGCATCAGGAAATCGTTGGCGCTTGCTCCACCATCAACTCTGAGCATTTCAATCTTTATGCCCGAATCGGCTTCCATGGCTTTTAACACATCATGGGTTTCGTAGGCTATGGACTCCAGAACCGCCCTTATGATGTGATATTTGTTGACACCGCGTGTTATACCTACTATGGTTCCTCTCGCGTACTGATTCCAGTAAGGCGCCCCAAGACCCGTAAAAGCAGGCACTACATAACAGCCGTTGGTATCTTTTACTTTCTCCGCCATATATTCGGAATCGGCCGAGGATTCGATAAGACGCATCTCATCACGTAACCACTGTATAGAAGCCCCGGCTATAAATACGGAACCTTCAAGGGCATAATTAACCCTGCCTCCTCTCCCCCAGGCTATGGTCGTTACCAGGCCGTTTTCTGAGTAAACAGGCTTATCTCCCGTATTCATAAGGAGAAAACACCCTGTCCCGTATGTATTCTTGGCTTCACCTTTGTTAAAGCAATTCTGTCCGAAGAGTGCAGCCTGCTGATCACCTGCAGCCCCTGCGATTGGTATCTCCCTGCCGAACCAAACCGCATCAGCCATCCCGTACACTTCAGAGGATGGCAGGGGCTTCGGCAACATGCATTCAGGTATATCAAATTCCTTAAGGATGTCACTGTCCCAGGAAAGAGTGTTGATATTGAACATCATTGTCCTGGCAGCATTGGAATAGTCGGTTATGTGAACAAGACCTTTGGTAAGCTTCCATATAAGCCATGTTTCCACTGTTCCGAATAACAACTCTCCCCTGCGTGCTCTTTCTCTTACTCCGGGAATGTTATCAAGGATCCACTTAAGCTTTGTTCCGGAAAAATATGCATCTATCACCAGTCCCGTCTTACTGCGTATCATATCGGTGAGACCTTTTTTCTTAAGAGTATCGCAATATTCGGCAGTCCTGCGGCACTGCCATACTATCGCATTACAAACCGGCTCTCCCGTCAGCTTATCCCAAACTATGGTAGTCTCTCTTTGATTTGTGATACCGATGGCAGCAATATCCTCAGCCGACAAAGCAGCTTTCTGTACTGCCTCCACCGCAACTCCAAGCATTGTGGACCAGATCTCATTGGCATCATGCTCCACCCACCCCGGTTTCGGATATATCTGAGTGAACTCCCTTTGAACCATAGAGACCACACGTCCGGTATGATCAAATATCATGCATCTGTTGCTTGTGGTACCTGCATCAAGAGACATTACAAATTTAGATGACATAGGAATCCGCCTTTCCGATCCGCTCTTTACCTTCATTACGAAATACGGGATCATCAGTTAATATGCTTCAATCTGTATTATACACGCTCCTCATGTTCATTACCGATCAAATATCCCGTATCCGAACCGGTAACTTCTCATCACCTGTAGTTTAGTTTTACGTGTCCTATCTCTATCTCATCGTTTTTGGATAACATCGCCATCTCATCGCCCTTAAGCTCCATCCCGTTTAAAAAGGTCCCGTTGGTAGAATTGCAATCCTGAATGAAGTAATGATCATTCTCCGTGGTTATCCGTGCATGAATACGACTTACGGTCCTGTCATTTAGAACAAGATCTGCCGAATCCGCCATCTTACCTATAAGAAAGGGAAAATGATCTATCCTGTACTCCTTTCCTTTCCTGTCCTCAAGAATGTTATCGGGTTTTTCATTGTCATCGGAAAGAAATACTGTTTTTCCGAATGTATTTTCATTCCCGGATACATTTTCTTTTTTACTGTCTTCGCCATTCAGATCACCGGGTGTCATATCATTAAAAAAGCTGTCGAAATCATCGGGTTTTTCCGGTACGGATCCATCCATTGCAGTTTTATCTGTTTCGGCCCGTTCCGTATTCATTGAATTTTTCAGGTCAGTGGGTTTATCTTTTTTTAAACGGTTTACGGTACACACTATCAAAGCCGCCAGGAATGAAACTGCCAGAGCGGCAGCAACTATCTTCTCTCCTGCGTTCTGACCAACCCCCGGGATAATTCCCGACATCACGAGGAGACATATAACTGCCATGAGGGAAAATCCCCCCGCCAAAAGCGCAAACGGTATCTTCTCATCCTGCGAAGCTTTTGTCGGTGTGCGCTTACATATATTTATAGTTTCACATTTGGACGAGGTTAACTGTCTGTTCTCACTGTTAAATATTTTTCCGGGGCCATCATTTTGCCTTACAGATGACACTCCCTTTACTCCGTCTTTTTGAACAATGCCTTCATCAGCGACCGCTTCCAGATCCGCAAGAACATAATTTTCTTTTCTTACAGTTTTGTAGAAATTATAAGCAAAAACCGCCGCATCAGGATCGCTTCTTTCTATCCTCTCAAGAAAGAATTCCGCAAGTTCCATCATCCCTTTCATTTCTTTATCTTCATCATACGGATAAAACATCATATGGATACTTCTGTCATCCGGATCCGTATAAATGCATGAAGGTGATAAAACTATGTGGGACATTTCTAGCATATATTCATCCGCTTCCTTCAGAGCATTTACGATATTTCGTACAGTGCTCCTGATATCCATGCCGCTTAATCCTTTATGCTCGTACATCCTTATGAGCGGCTGCAGGGAACTGATGTCATAGTATAGATATTCCCTCCCGTCCGTCTGGCGGTTCTCCATCTTAAGCAGTCCCTTTATATTATTTTCCATTATCATTGTGATCTGATAATCATCCCTGTAACCTTCTGCTTTTTCTACCGCGATGTAATTTCTGGTTGCTGTACGTTTAAACTCCTGTTTGATCTCCATATCTCCTATCACTCCTTTATTCCGATTGGATTCCTTCTTCTTCTGACACTTCTCCTGATATTTCTTTTCCGGCCTCTTTAGCAGCCATATCAAGTCTGTGGATCAGTCTGATGACCTGCGATCTCCTCTCTCTTCTGACTTTCTTCGTTACTCCGAGATCCCAGGTCTTCGCCTTAAATAATTCACCCATTGCCGGAACGGGAGGCGAGTCCATGGAGGCCTCCAGTCTTGATTCAATATTTCCAAATTCCACGCTGACAGTTATCTGAGGTTCTCCAACCAATACCAGTCTGTCCTTCAATAACTCAGCCGTTTTAAGTCTCACTTCACGGCATACCGTTTCATTATCTTTATCCGCTATCTGTCCACCATATATAAGACCTCCGGATACAGCATAATCGATCGCAGTTCTGTTATAGACCATTATCCCTATCCACAGGATCGTAATGGATAGAAAAATGGATAATGGGATTATCACGCAGGCTTCTATTGTCATCATTCCTTTATCATTCATGCAAGATACCTCATGAAGATAAAGATGATATATCCGGCTCCCAAAAAAGGGATAAAAGGGATCGTTGAATGCCTGTCCGCCTTTTTTAAAGCAATGAGCGGAACCGAGAACAATGCGGCAAGCAGGATCCCATACATTGATATCGCTGTGCATTCTTTAAGACTATACACGACCCCCAACACGCAAATCACTATCCCGTCCGCGAATCCTACCGCACCTTTTCCCAATATCGAGATCATGATAAAAAACAAACCCGGCATCAGCGCCATCCCTCTTTCAAACCAGTCCACACGAATTCCGTCCTTATATGACAGATACATACTCAGGATCAGACTTCCCAACGCAAAAACCGTCATATAAATATATGATAATTTTTGCGTTTTAATGTCTTTTATCCCGCCTGCCAGCAGCATTATAAAAATCCATACTTCTCTTATGATCATCTTCTACTCTCCATATGCACCGGAACATCTCGAACACACTCTCCGGTCTCCTACTTCCGACAAAGGGATCTCATATATTGTCCGCTTCAGCCCCGGGCAGTTTATATCCGTGTGATATCTGTCTCCGTCATCTGTAATAAAGTATTCTCCACAGGCTTTACCACTTCCGCAGACTTCGCAGCATTTATACTTTCCTCCGCTGCTGTTACGGTATGAATCCTGGCTGCCTTCATCAATGGAATGCACAGAGAGACTCAGATGCGAACAGCTTCTGCTTAAGTGATAGACCTCTCCTTTTTCAGTGACATAAACCATTCTCTCTTCCGGAGCCGGGCCACTCCCTGCCCCTGTATTAAAACCTGTCCATGCACGTGTCCTGGCTCTCCCTATCAGACCGATGTCAGGTATCATAAATACGTTTGCTCCGGGTGTCGCGCTGTAGGAAGCACTGAGATCGATAACATCCTCTACGTTATCGGTGGGAAGAAATATAAAATCACCCTTCATCCCACACTGCGTTCTATATGCTTGCGGAATATTATCCGTAAGCACTCCGTATGAATAGATATCCGAGATTACAGTCTCTGCAAATCCGTCATCGATCTCCTCTTCCCCCTCAGACAAAATATCCCCGGCCGGAGAGTAAAGGGCCATTTCTTTTGCTGCTCTGCTTAAGTAAAAATCTACATTCTGTTCCAGATGAAGGATCTCAAAAAATGACAGAAGCGATACCATAAAGAACGTGTACAACGGCATCAGAAAAGCAGCTTCCAGCGTTAAGCTTCCCTTATTCATAACCGAAGCTCCTTTCCATAAAAAAGTCGTATCCGTATGTACTGTGGAAAGTAAATTGAACTGTCGCCGCAGCTATGCATTCATCTAATTTAAAATTCTCATACCCTGCTTTTCGAAGATCCATTTCCACAACATTCATAAGACGTCCCACTCTGTCTTCTTTAGACGTAACAAAAAGCAATAACCTCAGGTACTGACCGTAATCCAGGCCCGTATCCGCAGTATCCCTGACCTCCCCTTTGCTTCCTTCAATGTCTCCGGCAGTAAGCCCCAGCGCATTTTCAATACTCAGTTTCCATTCTCCTGTTTTCTTCAGAAGGGGGACTCTTCCTCCTCCCATGATCTCTTTGAGATCATTCATGCTTTCCGCGTAGATCCAGGCAGCAATGATCAGCGCTTTATAAATAGGTTCAAGTTCGGGAGTCGCACTTAAGGCTGCAAGAGATGATGCCAGCGTAGCAGCTTCAGACATCAGTTCCACATCCGTAAAAAAATATATCGAATTGGCTGTCCCTCTTATCAGCAATAGTCTGTGAACCACAGCTTTGAGGTTATCAACGTCATTATCTTTTCCCGAAATAATATATTCTGTTTCATATCGCAAAAGACTTCCCTCTTTGGGAGATCTGTAATTTCCGCATTTATCCATGATGTATTCATTGAACATCAACTCATAATCCGTACCTTTTCTTTCATCCCATCCTTCGCACATACCGTCTCCGGCCACAAGATCCCTTTGCATTGCATATTTTTGTGGATCTATACTTTGTTGTGATATTTCATCACTGCACACCAGCCCCAATATCCCTGTATTTCTTATCTGGTTTACGTTTGCCGCCGGATCTTCCTTCTCCGGTTCTTCCCAGTCGGGATCGTCCATTTTTCCTCCGTTCCCATCATCGACCTGAGGTACTTCAAATTCGTAATCATCAAGTTCCTGTTGTGCCTCTGCCTCTTCTTCCTCGATATCACCGGAAAACAATCCGGATGTTTCCGATACTCCGGCCAGATCTTTTGCATCTTCAATATAAGCTAGTCCGTATTTTTCAAGCATGTAAGAGAGAACCATATATCTGAATACCTCTCCGCCTCCGTCAGTTGCTCTTGATACTCTTGTAAATTCAATATCGTCCGATCTAAGTCCTAACAGATCCGAATGATCTCCAATAAAGATAACCTCCTTATCCGTCTCGAGGTTATAGGAAAGATAATCCTCCATGTGAGCGATCGTATTATCAAGGGATCCCCGTCCCTTATCATAGGCAGTATCAATAAAAAGAAGATCGTACTGCTTAAATAATTCTCTGTTATATTCTGCAAGCGCAGAGTCCATGGCAAGATCAACGGCACATTCCATACGCATCTTCATTGCATTTACTCTGGCACCTTCCATCATTGTAAAAATAAGAGGTATCATAACCGCCAGCATCATCGCATAATAAACGCTTAATGCGCCTTTTTGATAATCTTGTTTACTGAACATTTAACTGCTCCTTTTTTCCGCCGATTCCCGGAATCCGGTTCCCGTCTTCCCGTTATTCCGGTTTAAATAGAAGAATCTTTTGTCCAGACCGGACATAAGATGAAATAGAACTGCTAGATATGACTGTTAGAACGGCAGCCAGATCTTCAGGATAAAGATCCCCTGCCACATATCCACGCCTGCAGGATAAAACTAAAACTTTTCAGTTCTGTCAGTGATCTTTTCAAACAGACTGTTAACAATATCCGTGATCTGATCTCTGAAGAGCATTACAAGTCCGACTAATACCACGATGATCAGTATTATCTCTACGGTACCCATACCGCCTTCGTCTTTAAAGTACGACTTCAAAGCTTCCATATTCCCATCCTCCTTTCTTTTTACCTCTTATATTTCATCCGTCATTTCTGACGATACAATGATCGAATCTATAGGGTCACAAACGCAGGAACTATTATCACCACCATAACTATCAAAAGCATTAGTATCATGGGAACAAGCAGTTTAGTTCCCGCTTCTTCTCCTTTTTTCCTTGCTGTGGCCTTCTGCTCTTCCAGCGCATCCATGGCTTCATGCCTTATGGCATCAAGAAATCCCTTTGCTCCCAGTTTTATATTCTGCTCTAAAAGCGATACCAGCTTAATATACTTTTGCAGCCTGCAGCGCTTTGCAAAATTCCTGTATGCTGCCAGTTCTCCGCTTCCGCTTTCCATCTCATAAACTGCCAACAGCATCTCTTCGTAAACATATCTCATATCCGCACCGGCTTTTCTTACAGATTGATATTCATCAGTCATTTTCTTCCATGCGTTTCTTATAGTCATTCCGGCGCCGACATAGAGGGCTATCTTATTGACTACTTCAGGATAATCGGACAGGAGCTGTTCATCCCTCGCCTTTACCTTTCTGTTCAGATCATTATCCGGCGCCCAGAAGATCACAGCAGAAACAGCAATAGCAATGATAAAGAATACTGCAGTAGCATCCTTCTTCTCTTCCTTCCATACAACTTCTATCCCGTCAGCCGTATTGGGAAGACGATACTCTTTTTGGGTGCTGCTTCCTTCATCAGCTTTTTCCAGAGCACTTAACATCTTCATATGCATCTCATCACGATGAGAGTAATTCTTCGGATATACCTTCAATGGAAATTCATATAACTCTATATGATCCAGATAGGTGATTGTGGCTTCAGCTGAAGTAATGACTCCCTTTTGAGGAATTCCCTCATTAAGATGGCCTTTGAAATCTATAACATTCCTGTCAAAGCTCCACTCAACCTTAAACGGATAGCCCTTTATCTCTCCTATCGGATTCAGATCTTCATTGATCCGGGATAGTGACTCGTTATTTCCCAGGAATGCCAGCTCGAGCTTTTCTTTAAATTCAGGCATCATCTCCTGTATTTCCGCATCGGAATAGTCTCTCTTTAATACCCTTATCTCTTCATTTTGAAAAGTCTCATCTCCGACCGTCACGCATAACTTCGCCTCATAATCACCCTCTCCAAATTCGCGACGGTTAAGTATATCTCCCTCCTGCAGGTAGGTCTCTCCTGTTCCTTTAACTGACAGGATCAAAACCATAACCATTCCTACTATCAAAGCTAAAAGCAGGAATCCGCATTTTTTTACACAATGGATGTATCCTTCCCTGGTCACATCCTTACCGGGACGCAACAGATATATCTTCTCCGAATTCTTTTGTATCAGAAGATTCTTAAATCGCTCCGATGCTGATATCTTTCCTGTGATCCACATACCCGTCCGAAAGAAAGGGATCAGGATCTTCGAAGAAGTACATTCGGCCGGAAGCTCTTCATTTCGTGTTATCACAACAAACGCGATCAAAGCCGCCAATAATAATAAAAGGATAATCTTCATTCCTCACCTCATATTTTTCATTATCAATATCTGATATCAAGAATCTTCTCTCCCAGAAGGAACGCAAATATATACACGCCCAGCATAACTGTCATAAGTGCTACTCCTCCCGGATTGTGGTACAGCGGTTCAAAAAAACCCGGTGAAGTTGCATCGATATAAAAAATGATCCCAAATGGCACCAAGTCCATTATCTTCTGTTCCATCTTCTTGTCGCTGATGCCAACAGCAATCTCTCTTCTGACCTCAATCCTGTCGCTTATGGCTTCTGCCGTGTTTCCGAGTATAGCCGTAAGATCTCCTCCACTTCTCTTGGCTATCCTGAATACTTCCGCAAAATCAGCTATATCTTTTACATGTGTCCTTTCTGCAAGATCTGTCAGGACCTCTTCAAGATTGTGGTTGTTCCTGAGATTTCGATTGATCACTTCTATCTCTTTGGGTATGATCTCATCCCTTCCGTACAAAAGAATAAGATCGTCGTAGCTGTGTTCAAATGCATTTTCAACCGAGTAACCTGCCTGCAGCCCGGCAATTACCGAATGCATCATTTCTCTAAACTGTAATGTGAGTTTTTCTTTTTCGGATTTGATCCTTCTTTTTCTTTTATGATCAAGGAACAGTATTATTGTCGGTGACAGCAGGAACACTGCCAGAAATGATCTGTAGAAGATATAAGATATCAGAATGATAAGTGCTATGGCTTCTGCGCCGTACAATATGATCTCGTTCAAAGTAAGCGTATATTCATTATAATCAGCTTTTACGATTCCCTCACATGAGCCCCGCCGCCCTGAGCTTTTCAGTATGGCTAAGCGGATCCTCTGCAAGAAGCCTTCCGACGATCTTTCCTTTTTCATCTTCACCTTCCTCTTTAAAACTGTACAACGTCGATGTCTTTATGACATCATCTTCATAACCCAGTATTTCCACTATCTCCAGTACCTTTCTGCTTTTGTCACGTAATCTCCCGAGATGAACTATTATGTCTATCCCGCTTGCGATCTGTCCTCTGATGGCAGATATCGGAAGATCCATTCCCATCATTATCATGGTCTCCAGACGCGACAGCATATCGGAAGCACTGTTGCTGTGTCCCGTACTGAGACTTCCATCGTGTCCTGTATTAAGGGCCTGGACCATATCTATGGCTTCAGCTCCTCTCACTTCTCCTACTATGATCCGATCAGGTCTCATTCTGAGACTGGACCGGATCAGATCTCTTATGGTTATCTCGCTGCATCCTTCCACGTTTGCATTCCTCGTCTCAAGCCTCACCAGATTGTCGACTCCCACTATCTGCAATTCGGCACTGTCTTCGATGGTAATTATCCTTTCATCTTTTGGGATGAAATCCGATAATGCATTCAGAAAAGTGGTCTTTCCACTTCCGGTACCTCCGCTGATAAAGATGTTATATCCGGCTATAACCAGATTCTTTAGAAAAGAAACCGCTTCTTCATTGATCGCTCCGAATCTCATCAGATCCTCCATCAGAAACGGTTTCTCCGGAAAACGTCGGATAGTTACTATGGGACCGTTCAAAGCCACAGGATTGAGAACAATATTTACCCTGGATCCGTTTTCAAGTCTTGCATCAACAATGGGTGAAGCTTCATTTACCGTGCGGTTACACCTGGCAACTATCTGCTGGATAACATCACTTAGTTTTTCCGGTGACTCAAACTTCTTATCCCATTTGTACAGATGTCCCGCTCTTTCAATAAAAATCGTGTCATACCCGTTTATCATGATCTCCGTAACTTCCGGATCATCGGTAAGCTGCTGCAGCACGTCAAGACGTCTGATAGAGTAAAACAGATCTCTCGATAATCTCTGTTTCATTTCAAGAGATAATCCCATTCTCCTGCCGTTACCGATAACTGTTCTGTCGATGATCTCCCGCACCTCTTCATCAGACAGTTCACGATCCATGCTGATCTGCGAATTTATCTCGTCCTTTAGTTTTTTTCTAACTTCTTCCTCGGTCATCACGATACTACCTGCACTCCAGTTCTGCTTCCGCTATCTCTCCAACATATCCCGCCAGTTCCGAATATGGCAGTTCCATCAGGTCTGACGGAAGCATGCTGAATGTCGGCATTTCAACCTTTCTTGTATGTTCGAGGATGTCATTTCCTTCCTGTTGTCTCAGCAATTCTTCGTATTGCTTCATCCTGGCAGGTGCAAGCCCTTCTCTTCCTGTTATGGTATAAACAACATCACACTCCCGTAAAATACTTAACAGCCCTTTTATCATTTCCGAAAGATCCACTATCAGGTAATCATATTTTCCCGTGTTTATAATGGTTTGGAGCAAAAGCAGCCAATTGGATTCAGAGATCTGACTAAGATCCAAAAATGAAAATGCAGGAGATACATAATCAAGACCTCCGATGTTTCCAACCATGCTTTCCAGCTTACATCGTATCTTTTCTTTACCACTTTCAAGATAATAGATGAGATCTGTAAGATCACTTTCAGGATCGTACCCCGGCATATTTGATAATCCCGAAAAAGGCTCCAGATTCAGGTACAGGACCTTCTTCTTCTTTGCAAGGAACTGTCCCAACAGTAACGAAAAGGACGTCTGTATATCTCTCCCAACGGGAGAAAAAATCCCTATCATCCTTGTCCTGCCTTCCGCAGATCCGAATATCACGTCCGGATCACCTTTTTCCGCGCAGATCTTCAGGATATCCTTTCTGATCTTTTCGGCTGACTGATATTTCCAGATAAAATCATTCGAATCATTTATGCTCCCTCTTTCTTTCAGAAGTATCAGAGAGTGTTTATCCTTGTCTTTCATCAAATCTTTTTTCAGTTCATCAAATGCTTTTTCTTCCGCAAGGATCAATTCATAATCCGTATCCGTAAGACTTTCTTTAAGCCTGTCCACTCCCGTATATGTATTTACTGAAAACGGAAAATTTTCTTTTTGCTCCAGACTCTCCTGAAGCTTAACGATATATTTTTCATCATCATCACATAACGCGATCGATCTTCTCTTCATAATCACCCTCCGTATTGTTTATCTTGTTATCAATCCCGTAGCATAAACCATCACCGAACATGCCATAGGGATACTGAAATGAATAAAAGTTTTTGAAAAGAGCTTCCTCTTGGTGAAGATCATCTTTACGCACCCGACGACGGCTGCCAGCAAAAGAGAAAAAACAAGGATCATCACAGTTGCCGGAAAACCCAGCATTGCACTTAAAGCACACAATAATTTACCGTCTCCTCCGCGAAGCGCTTTGATCAGGAACAAAATGAAAGTCACCGCGAAAGCTGCCGCAACATCCACTATGATGGCCCCTGCTTCACCCGGTCCGCTCAGGATGATCCTGAACAGCGCACCGGTTATTATTCCGATCACAGTTAAAACATTTGGGATCTTATCTGTCCTCACATCAGTTACAACAGCTGCCACTGATAAGAGGATTGCTGTTATCGTCATGTTTTATTCTCCTATATTTTTTTTAATATTTTTCTTCTTTTGGTATACAGGGCTCTTAAAATTGTACGGTGTCATAAAACAACTTAATGCCCTTGGAGCCAATAAATACAGGCCTTTTCGTACTCATCATTACTGTAGTTGGAAATTCTGTCGATGGATTTCCTTTTCGGAATCGACAGATCATTGCAGATGACTTCTGCTTTGACTGAGACTAAAATTATCACATTTAAAAAAAGAATGCAAGAGTTTTTTGACGGATTTTGAGATTTATGCCGATTAAGCTTATAATTGAACGAACGGAGGAATAAACAAATGAAAGATATGAATGTTAAGAATATTGCTCTCGCCTGCGGGGGCTCCGTATATAACTGCTGCAACGGCGAGATAAAGGAAACTGCTGCTTCCGACATCTCCGACAAAGAGACCACATGTGCCGTCATCGACTCACGACTGATACAGCCTTCGGGCCTGTTCATCGCCACCAAAGGTGAAAGAGTTGACGGACATGATTATATCGAAAGTGTTTTTGAAAAAGGCGCACTTGCAGTTATCTGTGAAAAACTTCCCGATAAAACCTCCGCGTCACAGGATCAGTATTTTATTCTCGTTAAGAACAGCCTTCAGGCTCTTAAAGACATCGCTACCTTCTATCGCACACGCCTGAACTGCCGCATCATCGGCATCACCGGAAGTGTTGGTAAGACCAGCACAAAGGAAATGATCGCATCCGTCCTTCGTCAGGGAAAAAGTGTGTGTGCAACGGAGGGAAATTTCAACAATGAGATCGGCGTTCCTCTTACGATCCTCAGAATACGCGAAGACAATGACTGTGCTGTCGTTGAAATGGGTATAAATCATTTCGGAGAAATGACACGACTCACAAATATCGTTAAGCCGGATCATGTCGTTATGACCAATATAGGCGAGTGTCATTTGGAAAACCTGGGAGACAGAGAAGGCGTGTTACGCGCAAAATCAGAGATATTTGAATGTCTCTCCGTGGAAGGACGAGCAATTCTTAATGCTTCAGATGATAAGTTGGCAGGATTAAGCAACGTAAACGGAAAAATACCCATACGATATGCTTTTGAAGGAACCTTTGATCCCCGGGATCTTCAAGTTGATTATGTGGCAAAAGATATTGAAGATAAAGGCCTTAGCGGAAGCGTTGTTACCATTACAGGCCCTGACGGATTCAATATCCGCGTTCACGTTCCTCTTCCCGGAAGACATATGATCCTCAATGCCATGGCAGCTGCCGCAGCAGGAACGCTCTTCGGTCTTACTCCCGATCTCATCAAAAAAGGAATTGAAGAAGTAAATGCGACCGGAGGAAGAAGCAATGTTATCAAAGCCGGTGATCACACCATCATTGATGACTGCTACAATGCAAATCCCACTTCCGTCAGAGCAGCCCTTGACCTGCTTGCCACTGCATCCGGTCACAGAACAGCTATACTCGGTGATATGTTTGAGCTTGGTGTCGATGAGAAAAAATTACATGAAGAAATCGGCGCATATGCAGTAAAGGGCAAGACTGATACTCTGATCTGCGTAGGAGAACTTTCCGAAAATATGGTAAGAGGAGCAGAAGATGCGTTAAAAAAGGCACCCAATGCAAGTGCACCAGGTGCCGATCCGATCACTGTTCACTATTTTAAAACTGTTGATGATCTTCTGGAAACGCCCGTTAACGATCTTATCACACCTGTTGATACCATCCTTATCAAAGCATCTCACAGCATGAAATTTGAAAGAATCGTTAAGGCTCTTACGTAATATCTTTATTTTTTCAATGATACCTCTATCAGTTTCTCGCAGAGATCGCCGTAGCTCAATCCTATTGCTGCCGCTTCCTGCGGGAAAAGTGATACGGGAGTCATCCCCGGAAGAGTATTTGCTTCAAGACAATATATATTCTCATCTTCATCCATCATAAAATCTATTCTGGCGTAAGCCTTAAGTCTTAAAGCACGATATACTTTTTCAGCCACGTCCCTGATCTCTTTTGTCTTCTCTTCAGATAATTCCGCAGGGCATACTTCCAAAGTCTTGCCGGACTGATATTTATTCTTATAATCATATCCGCCCTCTTTAGGCATTATCTCAACAATGGGGAGAGACTTTCCTTCAATGAGTCCACATGTAAACTCTCTGCCCTTTATGCACTTCTCCACAACCACATATTCGTCATACCTGGCAGCTGATCTGAGAGCTTCATCGAATTCCGCGCGATCATTAACTATATACGTTCCAACGGAAGAACCGCCGTTATTTACTTTTACGACAGCAGGATAACCTATCTCCTTCACAGTATCACCTAGCTTCATTGTATATCCTTCCGGTGTGGGGATATCGTTAGCTATCATGATGTCTTTTGAGATCATCTTATTCATGCAGATGGCACTGCTTAAATGATCCGTTCCGGTATAGGGTATTCCAAACAGCTCAAATGTTGCCTGTATCTTGCCGTCCTCCCCGTTAGCTCCGTGCAATGCCATAAATACAACATCGGCGCGCTTGCATATTTCCATCACGTTCGGGCCAAAGAAACATTTTGCCCCATCCTTTCGAAGGCTCTTTATCTCATCAAGATCCGGGCTTTCTTCTTTAATAGCATCTATGCCTTCTGCCCAGTCTCTGTCATATTCAAATATGTCATCAAGCTTATCTCCGTCATATTCAATCCCAAGATAAACGTCAATAAGAACAGCTTTATGTCCTTTTTCCTTAAGTGCCCTGTATATTCCCGCACCTGTTATCAGGGATACTTCACGTTCCGTACTGGTACCACCTGCAAGTACTGCAACCTTCATACTTCTACCTCCAAAACGCTTCGGCGTTTTATTTCAGATCTTATACTTAACAAATAATTTTTGTCACCGCGTAATTGTACCATCATTGATGACGCGGGTCAAAATCAGCCCGTCATCCTCCTCATCAATTTACCGCCATATTTCCTAAGCCAGATATCGTATTTCCTGTATTCAGGGAAAACCCGGTATACATTTTCGTAAAATCTTTCGGAATGGTTCATTTCCAGTCTGTGGCACAGTTCATGTACCACTACCGCATCGATTACACCTTCCGGAGCCAGCATTAGCAGGCAGTTGAAGTTAAGATTTCCCTTAGCTGAGCAGCTTCCCCAGCGCGATCTCTGATTCCTGATAGTGATCCGTCCGTAGGTAACACCTACAAGAGGTGCATAATATTTCACGCGTTCCGGTATCACTTTCAGGGCTCTGTCCGCCAGCTCATCTATCTCTTCTTTGGAAAGCCTTTGTATATTCTCTTCTTTCCGAAGTCTTACCTTTTCGGTATGTTTTCTGATCCACTCTCTGTTTGATATAACAAATTCATCTATCTCGCCAACGGGGGTTCTGTAAGGAGCTCTGACTGTTACTCCCTCCGGAGTCACTTCTATCCCGATAGTTTTTCTTGACGATCTGATCAGTTTATATTCAACTGCATCTTCCATATACTTATATATCAGTGATACCTTCCGGTATCACCCCTCAGCCATCATTACTTTACAATAATCTTCTTTTTTGTCTCTCATTACAAGAAACCCGTTTTCCAGCATATCCAACGGTAAACGATGCGTGATGAATCTCCGGGGATCGATCCTCTTTTTCTTTAATCTGTCCAGAACATAATGCCAGTCGTCATCATCCCGACCGTTAAAACGTGAATTCCATACTCCTGATACGGTTAACTGATCACGAAGTATCTTCCAGTACTGATCTCTTTTAAATAAAACATCTCCATAGGGATTACCCACAAGTGTTACCCTGCCGAAAGGCCCTGCCATTTCGATCGAACGCACTATTGTTTCGGATTTGCCGACACATTCAAATACAACCGCCGATCCGTAAGCCTCACTTATATCTTCGGTTTGGAACGTAAAATGATCTATTCCCAGACTTTCAGCCCTTTTTTGCTGTCCTTCTTTATTACCTGTTACATATATATTATTATATCCGGCTTCTTTAAGGAACATGGCGACAAATAAACCTATAGTCCCCATTCCGATTATCGTGATCTTCTTTTCCCTGCCGACACTAAACCTGTCAGTACCTTTCTTTACAGCATTCACGGCAACAGCCATGGGTTCAAGCATAGCCGCTTCTTCAAAAGAAACCTCATCCGGCAGTTCGATCAGATTGTTTACAGGAACAGTAACATATTCCGCAAAAGCTCCGTCCCTGCGGGATCCCACATAATCATAGTGTCTGCAAAGCTCAAAGCTCCCCTCCCTGCAAGGTCCGCATTCTCCGCAGGGTATAAGGGGATATACCCCGACTCGCTTCCCTCTATGTAAGGGATCGACACCTTCTCCGACACTGTCCACCACTCCTGAAAACTCATGTCCGGGGATCAGCGGCATTTTGTGTGCTCCGGTTTTGTAAATCCTCGGTATGTCCGAGCCGCATATTCCCGCGGCCATTACCCTTATTCTTACTTCGTTTTGAAGGGGGTCCGGAATAATAACTTCATCAAGCGATATGTTACCTGCTTCGTGTAATACCCACGCCTTTGCCATCATCACGCCTCCGTGATCTCTTTAAACCGCGACAGATCCGCGTCTGTAGTTACTTTAAAATTACCTTCATCTCCCGGTATCATGGCTATATCCATTCCTGCCATTACAGCAGGTTCACTCGCTCCGTTGACCGAAAGGATCTTTTCCGGCATCAGTTCCTCATTTGCCCTGAGATACGGTTTCAGTAAAAACAATTCCGGAGCCTGTCCCGCAAATATCTCTTCACGCTTAAGTAACGCAGATACAGTTCTCCCATCCTGACTTTTATAAACCGTATCTTTCATCCTGAGTACCGGCATGACTCCTTCATGTCCGGGCAATGCCTCATAGCAAGCCTTCAATAATCTCAAAGTAAGGAAAGGTCTTGCGGCATCATGGATAAGTACGGTATCTGTTTCCGGTATATCTCCGAAGTCTTTAATGATCTCTTTAATGCCGTTAAAGATTGACATCTGTCTGGTTGGGCCCGGTGTTACAAAAGCCTTGATCTTGTTTCCGCAAACGGCTGTAGCTTCTGCCTCTTCCGAAATACGTTCTCTCCAGGCCTCCTCAGCCACAATATAGATCGCATCTATCCGCTCGCATTCAAGCAGTGTCTTCAGGGAATATGTGATCATCATCCGTCCCCGAACTTCGATATATTGTTTTGGGATATCCGATCCTGCCCGTGTACCTCTGCCGCCGGATAATAATATCGCATGATTCATTTCAGGATCCTCCTTCGGTCATAATCCTTTATCACCAGATCCCGGGATCAGTTTAACAGATTTCTTACCGAAACAAGTGTTTCGGCGTATGGCTTGTTCTTGCCGAACAGCAGCGTCGTGCCAAGCACAAATCCTTTTACACCCAGAGGTGCGAACTCCTTTATCTTGTCTGCACCGCAGGCACCGTCCCAATAGATATCAAAATCCATTTCTTCCTTCATGACCAACAGCTCATCGTATTTTTCCCTGACATAAGGAAGAAAGATCTGAGCTGCATTTCCCGGATTAACCGACATCACCAGCACTTTTTTTACAATACGTAAGAGCATCTTTACCTGTTCCACACTGGTTCCGGGATTGATAGCTATACCCGGAGTAATACCTGCATCCATTATCCTTTGAATGGTTGTTGAGGGATGATATTCCGCTTCCGGATGTATATATATCGTGTCCCCTTTTCGAAGATTGCGTATAAAGAGCTCTATAGTATTGATCGGATGCTCAACCATAAGGTGTACATCCATAGGCCTATCCGTCAGTGCACGGATGCATTTCATATCATTCAGTGACATTGCGAAATTCTGAACATATCTCCCATCCATTATATCTATATGGAACGAATCTATACCCGCTTCTTCCAGGTCTCTGACTTCTCTCTCCAAATGTCCGAAATCCGCACACATCATAGATGCCATCAATTCAAAACTCATATTTTCCCCCTCCGTGTATCAACACCTTTTGCACTACCCTCTCCTCATTTACCGTAGTCTGCCAGCATCACCGGCTTTCCCTTTGTATTAAAAGCCGGAACTAACGGTGATGGACTTCCGTAATAAGCATCAAACCTTTCAGCGATCTCATCAGCATTCGACGCATTAAAATCCACCCACTCATATCCATACTCTGAAGACATCTTTTCAAGTTCTTCAAAAACCCTTTCCGATACTGTTTTATCAGCCTTAAGCCATTCGTTTTTATCACCCGGATACAGTGAAATAAAAAGCTGCACTTTGTCATGTCTCATTATAATATGATCCATCTTGCGTTTCAGAGACTCGGGAAATCTTTCCTTATGTTCCGCAACCTCATTTTCACCAACGCATATGAGTAATTTCTTTTTCTCACAATCCCTGTCCTGATCACGCACTGTATCTTCAACATGGATTTTTTCAACCCATATTTCTTTTGTATCTTCTCCCGCAGCATCACATAATACTTCCACATACCTCTCTTTGATATTTTCAGACTGAAGTATTACTTTATCTGCATATATGACGGCAGGAGATACTGCATAATGTCTCAGATTATATATATCATTTCTGTCATTGCAGTCGAATTCTCCTATTTTGTACGGAGGGATAAATATTATCTTTTCTGAGTATCTTTGAAGATTTCTGACAAAGAATTCCTGCGGGATAGTCAGACATGGATTATAACTATCGTACGGATATTGGACATATATCACATCCGGACAATGTATCGAAATATCGTAAAACCTGTGGTCGATAACGCGGACATCATCAGGAAGATGATCAGGGCACCGGTCTTCATCCGGAGTCACCACCTTACCGGTAAAACTCCGCTTCATAAGCGGGGTGTAAACAACATATATGTCAGTATCCATATCGGACAGGTTTCTGTGATATATCTCAAAGCCCTTCCATTCTTTTGCTCCGGTAGTCAGGAACAATATTTCTTTTCTGTTTAACAGATCTGTTTTGATACATTCGCATAATCTCTCAAAAGCAGATCTGCTTAATGTGAGTCCCTCTTTATCTTCACCATTTGAAATCGCCTGATAATCTTCCCACAGTGCATCGCAATAACCTTGTAAAACCGTTGTTATCCGCAAAGTGACAGGATCATCTTCTCCTCTGGTCTTTTCTATGAGAGTTCCAAGATCGGCTGCCAACTGCTGACTATCGGAAATCAGAGCCATGAAATCCTCATAGTTTCTGTCAGCCAAAGACTTCATAGCATCCGAAAGCATCACTTCCAGCTCCCTGAAACAGTCTTTTGCAGTCTCTTTATAAGAAGCGCTCTTATCCGTTCCGAGACGTGTAAGCATAGATCTTTCGAAATAAAATCCCGGCAATCTGTTATCCAGGAGTCTTTCCATCTCCGCTTTCTGTCCTTCAAAGAATGGATAGTCATGTCCGCCCCATACCTTTTTGATCTCGCAGTAGGTATTCCCGTATCTTGACAGCAGCGATCTGTTGTAAGCAGCAGGGACCGGTATCTTTGTATCTTCAAAAGGAAGATAAATGATATTATCATATATCTCTTTATTTTCTTCACAACCAGGTCTTCGTTTTATGACCCATGGGAAGATCTGTCCCACCCTTTTACTGTCTTTTGGCAACACTCTGGACATCTGCGTCTCAGCCAGCCTGTACAAAGCAACAGCAAGTTCATGATCGTTGCTTTCTTTTGACAGATCGTATGAATACTTTTCCTGTAGTTTTTCAATCTCAGAACAGACAGCCTGTCTGCTGAGACTTCCGTCTATGACTCCGTCTGCCACTGCAAGAATATTCAGTATCTCTTTATCTCTTTCTATCTCATCGCAATCATCATCATACAGATAATCTTTGATAAAGATATCAACACCGGTAAGCCATGGAAAATTATTGTGTTTATCAAGATAACTTTCATCAAAACACATGGTATGGTTATTAACTACACGGGAAAGAAAAAGCCAGTGCCCCTCCTTGCTCGCATAATCATGGATCATAAATTGTTCCGGAAGTTCACTGTCTGCCACCTGCCTGAATCTTACATAATCATCACGGAGCATGCAGATATCCAGATCATCATCCCAGGGGACAAATCCACCGTGCCTTACGGCACCCAAAAAAGTCCCCCAGTCAGCAAAATACCGGATGTCATACTTCCTGCAGATCCTGTCTATCTCAGCAAGAACGTCCAGTGTTTCAGCCCACGCCTGTTTGATAGGGGTAGTTATATAAAATCCGTTTCTGACTTCATCCTTTAAAAAATCTATAGAATGGGACATTTAAACACCCTTTAATCACAATACATTTATCAGACTCATGCTACCGCTCCGCTTTATTATTATACCATCTTAACAGCCCCGGCATCTCAAATAATTCGTAAATACAGTATTCTCTCCCCTGCCCAAAAAATCACAGAGCCCCGGATATTCCGACCCTGAGCCCTGTGAGATCTGTTCAGCAATATGTTCAGATCCTGAACTGCTGATATTCATCTCATAAGATCTATGTGCTGGACAGTACCTGCCATTCCGTTTTCATACAGAAAGACTCCGGACTCCCTTATCTGTGCATTCCTTTTATTATCCTGAAGAGAATTAAGAGAAAAATCCGTATCAACTTTCTGAAGACATATGGCACCGACACCTTTGTCTTTAAGACGGTAAAGTGTCTCATGACCTTCCTCATCCGTCACAAATATCTTAAGCTTTGCAAAGATCGGGTCGGCTTCATCTATCCACCCGTTTCCATCTTCATCATATTTTGCAAGATCGGCAAATCCGTCACCGGACTCGGTTCCGAAAAGTTCACGTCCATCATTGATCTTTCCGTCACCGTTAATATCCAATGCAAGATAACCGCTGTCAGGATTTAATCGTGATATGCTGTCCGGTTCTCCGTCCGCATCCAGATCGAACATCACCTTCTGATCCGACACAGAAGCTATATTTCCGCTTAAATTGATCACCAGCGGATCTATGGCATTCGATGCATTTTGAGCGTATACCTCCGTCTTCTTGAGGTATTCTTCTTTAAAACTCCTGCTCATTGCAAGACTCAATCCAAAGCATATCTCTCTGCCATCGGCAGTGATCACTGTCCCCGTTGTCATGAAATCTGTCTGTTCGGATTCCTCATAGGAAGCATATTCACTGTAAGATGCGAGCATGTTATTGCTTTCCGTTGATACTTCTGTGTTGTCCTGCACCCCTTTGTTCTTCGCTTCATATCCTCTTCCAAAAAACAGTCTGTAGAAATGCTCAAGGATATATCTGAGACTCTTTCTTCTGATCTCCTCAAGAGCTTTTTCTTCATCATGTTCTGCAACACGTTTTTCCACTGACATTTTAAAATCATGACGCAGCATATCTCTTGCCAGAGAGGAACCATCCCTCATCCGTTCGGCTACATTTCCAAAGCGCATGGATGTTCCTTCAAATTTACTGTCTGCCCCCTTTATAACAAACAATTGTCCTGACTTTGATTCCCGGGCAAAGCTCCGCTTGGCCCCCATACTTACCGTACCGGAACTTATGATCATAAAATCCTCCTTTCAAATTTTGAGCGCATTTAATAAAACACGGGGCAGGCCTTTTCCCCGTTATCTTTGTATCTTTTATATCGGCATTTTGATAAAAATAAAAAAGAGCCTTTCAATAATTTTGAACGACCCTTTTCTCATTTTCCTTTTATTCCCGTCAGTACCTTTCCAGCAGTTCTTCAAGATCTTGGTCCATGTAAAACTTCCTGCTTCCGAAAAATGCTCTCAATCCCCATATCTGTTCGGCAAGATTGTTTTCTCTGTTGGAACCTCCCGGCCAGAATGGCCAGAATCTGTCATACGTATCAAGCACCATTTCATGATATTCTTCATCCAGTGCAACAATTTCCGAATCCACTCTTTCCTTTTCAAAATCATTTTCAGTTATGTCTTTGTATGCATCTGTAAATAAATCCCTGAAATTTTCATTTTCCATCGCATTAAAGAAAAGATATCGAGGCAAACAGTCTTTCTTCTCCAGCTCTTTAAATGCATTACCTGAGACCACCGCCTCTCCGTACAGTCCCGAACTGTATTCAGTATCAAAAAGGATGAATCTCCACTTTCCATCCGCATAGGGATTCTCCGGATCAGGTGTCGAAGCTCTCCACATAGCCAGATTCTGATCGGCCAGATCGTAATTATATATATAAAACTGTACACACATATATTCGGCGAACTCCCTGAGATCCACCTTTCTTTCAAGCTCCTCATAATTGGCCTGATCCTTGAAATCCGTTTCTTTTATCCATTTGACAAGCTCAGAATATTCTTCTTCATCTCCTTCTTCACCGGCTTCCAACTCACCGTTCTTAATTAGTATGACGTTCTTTTCATCCACACCAAAGTGTGACTCTATATAATCATCCGATAACCTTTCTGTGATCTCATACTGTCCCCAGAATTCACCGTTTATAAATACAATGCAGGGTTCCATTGCCTGCGTCGCAAATGATCTGTCTCTCACAAGCCCCTGGATAAGTTTATCTCTAAGCCTTGAGAACTTCAGATCATTTCCTCCGTCCCTCAGAACAAAGGTGTCGTATTCATCGATGACCGAACCGTCAAATTCGGAAATGTTATTTCCGGAAAAAAGATCCTGTTTGTATTTTGAAGGTCCATACTCGCTTCTCATGTAAATATTAAAACTCTTCTGTTCGGCAGCCCTGGAGGATCCACCATGTATGCGCATACCGGCATTTCCGCAGGATACGGATACCCCGTTTTCAAATACCTCCATATAGACCGGCCGCTCCCACGCCCTTCCTCTTTCCAGATAATTTGCAGGAACAAGCCATTGATCCAATCCGGGATCATATTCATCACTTTCTGTCCAATCTTCATATTTCCTGCCCGTAACATATATACCCTTTTCAGGATCAAATAAATTGTCCGGATCCGTCACCAGTGAGATCACTTTTACATTCCTGTAATAATCATCCTTATCCTGATATCCCACAAAATAAGTAAAGTTTTGTACTTCACTCAGTTCACCATTTGAATCTTCTTCAACATATCTGACTACTGTTGCTTTATCTACAGGTCCACCGGGAGCTACGACATTACCCCACATGGAAGGTGCAGTAATATCTGTTCTCGCGGACAATTTATTCTCCTCAGAAGAAATATCCGTAATGCTTATTGGTCCGGAATATAAATTGTCTTCTTTATCCGGAATACTTCCGTCAAGAGTGTAATAGATCCTGCTGCCTTCCTTAACATCAATCACAAACTCAAACGGCTCCTCGTAGAATCCGCTGGGATGCGAATTCACGGGAGCCGTTGTTTTTACCGTATTTTCATTACTTACCGATGCCGTTTTCCCTTTCCCACCTGAAAAAGAAATATTTCCCATCACGAAGTCCTTCGCCAGTCCGCAACTCTCTCTCAGAAGGTTGTTCGGAAGGAAGCTTAATGAAGAACCACCTGCAATGCCGCAGACATTTGCGTAACCGTAGGTTCTTGCCAGTGCAACACCTCTGAATACATGAAAATTATTCGTTACAATACCGACACTGGCATTTTCGATATCTATCAACTCTGCGGACATACTGATATTTTCAGAAGTATTTTTGGATTTCTCTTCAGTAAGTATCCTCTCCTTATCAATTCCGTTCTCAATGAGATACTGCTTCATTATAACGGCTTCCGGCGCAGGTTCATTTGGTCCCTGACCACCTGATACGATCACCTTTGTTTCGGGATTAGCTTCGAGATAATCGATGGCAGCCTTAAGTCTCCATACCGTTACCGCAGACGGACCGCTTTCCTTAACCTGGGATCCCAGTACTATCAGATAATCCAAACCCGGTTCTCCCTTTGAAGAAAAAGCGGAAAAGATCATACACTGTGTAACCAGCATGAACAATACTCCTAACGAGAACAGAGAAATGACGATTGCCTTAACCGGTTTGTTCAGCTTTTTCCATATGTGATATTTTTTTACGGCAGCGAGTATAAGAAAGAGTGCAGCAGCAGCCACCCATATCAGGAAAAAAGATGTTCCTGAATGAACACTCCAGACCAATACCGCATATAAAAGACATAAAACAGAACATATCAAAAAAATAATCGTCATCATCTGGCCGCCTTTGCATTCTCGGTTTTCATGGAAAGAGATATCTTCTTACGTTCCGTATCCACGCTGAGTATCTCGACATTTACTATATCTCCAACCGACACCGCTTCTAAGGGGTGCTTGATATATCTGTCACACATCTGTGAGATATGTACCAGTCCATCCTGATGTACACCTATGTCTACAAAGGCACCGAAGTCGATAACATTTCTTACGGTTCCCTTAAGTACCATGCCGGGCTTCAGATCCTTCATATCAAGTACATCCGATCTCAGTATCGGTTTGGGCATATCTTCTCTCGGATCTCTGCCGGGCTTCTCAAGAGCTTTGAGGATATCATCAAGAGTGGGAACACCAACTCCTATGGACTCAGCAACCGCCTTTCTGTCCTTAAGTTTTGCGTCATATTCCTTAATGGCAGCACTGTCTTTTATTCCGCATCCGATAACAGATAAAAGCTTTCCCGCCGCATCGTAAGATTCCGGGTGTACGCTGGTTCCGTCGAGGGGCTCCTTACCGTCATTGATCCTCATGAATCCGGCACACTGTTCATACGCTTTGGGCCCAAGCTTTGGAACCTTTAAGAATTCTTTTCTGCTTGTGAACTTTCCGTTCTTTTCTCTGTAATCAACTATATTTTTGGCTATGACGGAACTGATACCGGAAATATACTGTAAAAGCGCAGCAGAAGCTGTATTTGCGTCAACTCCCACATCATTAACAGAGTCTTCTACAACACCGCTTAACTTCTCGGACAGCTTTTTCTGATTCATGTCATGCTGATACTGCCCAACACCAATGGACTTTGGATCGATCTTAACAAGCTCCGAGAGAGGGTCTTGCACTCGTCTTGCAATGGATGTGGCGCTTCTCTGTCCCACATCAAATTCGGGAAATTCTTCCGTTGCAAGCTTGCTTGCGGAATAAACGGATGCTCCGGCTTCATTGGTGATGACGTATTTTACACCTGCCTCAGGGATCTCCTTAAGCATCTCGACTATTACCTGTTCCGATTCTCTTGATGCTGTTCCATTGCCGACAGAGATAAGTGTTATACCGTATTTTTTAATAAGAGATTTTACCGTCTTCTTGGATTCTTCTATCTTCTTCTGAGGTTCCGTAGGGTAGATCACAACAGTATCCAACACCTTGCCCGTAGGATCTACTACTGCAAGCTTGCATCCCGTACGGAAAGCGGGATCCCAGCCCAGTACAGTCTGGCCGGCAATGGGAGGCTGCATGAGAAGCTGCTTTAAGTTCTTTCCAAAGACATCAATTGCTCCGTCCTCTGCCTTCTCGGTAAGTTCCGATCTTATCTCTCTTTCTATTGAAGGAGCTATCAGACGATCATAGCTGTCAGCCACCGTTTCCTTAAGAAAGGGTGACGTATATTTATTATCCGATGTAATGACCTTACGTTCTAAGTAAGAGAGTATGTTTTCAGTAGGCGCTTTTACGGATACCGTAAGTATCTTCTCACTCTCACCACGGTTAAGAGCAAGTACACGGTGTCCTGCCACCTTTTTTATCTGCTCTTCGTATTCATAATAGTTCTCGTATACGGAGCGGGTATCTTTATCCTTGGCCTTAGAAGTTACGCTTCCTTCTTCCCCTGTCACCTTTCTGATATATGTCCTGTAGTCAGCATTATCGGAGATCATCTCCGCGATGATATCGGAAGCTCCGGCAAGAGCTGCTGCTTCATCTTTAACTTCTTTTGCTGCAGCCTTAAGCTTGTCAGCCTTGCTGTCAGACTCAGGCTTTATCTCTCCTGTCACATATTTGACAGCTTCTTCCTCAAGAGGAGATGTGGCATCCTGCTTTAATATATACATTGCAAGAGGCTCCAGGCCACGGGCCTTTGCTGCAGATGCTCTGGTTGCCTTCTTTACCTTGTAGGGTCTGTAGATATCCTCCAGAGTAACCAGCTTCTCAGCTGCCTCTATCTTACTTTTAAGCTCATCCGTAAGTTTTCCCTGTTCATCAATGGATTTTATAATCTCTGACTTTCTCTCTTCCAATGATCTTAGGTATTTTAATCTCTCATCCAGATTTCTTAACTGTTCATCATTGAGAGATCCCGTCATTTCCTTACGGTATCTTGAAATAAACGGAATGGTATTCCCTTCATCTATAAGCTTTACCGCAGCTTCTACCTGGGCTTCTCTTACTTTTAATTCTTCAGCTATGATCTTAGTAATGTTCAATTGTCGTTCCCCCTGTAAGTCTTTAGAACTGTTATTTCTTTTATATATATTTATACTGCCCTGGTGGTCCACTCCGTGCAGTCCCAGACTTCCGTTGCGATCTGCTTGTAGAATTCAGGTTCGTGGCATACCATGAGTATGCTTCCGGTATATTCCTTAAGGGCACGTATGAGTTCATCCTTAGCATATACATCCAGATGGTTTGTAGGCTCATCGAGAACCAGTATATTCGAAGGCTTGTTAATGACTTTGCAGAGTCTGACCTTCGCCTGTTCTCCACCGGATAACACTTTTATCTTGCTTTCAATATGCTCTGTCGTAAGCCCGCATTTAGCGAGAGCGCTTCTTACCTCATACTGCGAGAAGGATGGAAACTCATTCCATATCTCTTCAAGACATGTTGTAGAGATATCAGGACTTGTCTCCTGCTCAAAATATCCAATCTCCAGATATTCACCTAACTGTACCGATCCGGATATGGGCTTTATCTGTCCCAGTATGCTCTTTAAAAGAGTGGTCTTTCCTATTCCGTTGGCACCTGTAAGGACTATCTTACTTCCCCTTTCCATATATAATGTAAGAGGCTTTGAAAGAGGCTCATCATACCCGATCACCAGTTCCTTAGTCTCGAAGATATATTTTCCCGGTGTCCTTGCGGTTAAGAAACGGAATTCCGGCTTCGGTTTCTCCGTAACCTTACTTATCATATCCATCTTATCAAGCTTCTTCTGGCGGCTCATTGCCATATTTCTTGTGGCAACTCTCGCTTTATTTCTGGCTACGAAATCCTTAAGATCCTTTATCTCCTGCTGCTGCCTGTTGTATGCAGCCTCCTGCTGTGCCTTCTGAACTTCATAGACTTCAAGGAAATGCTTGTAATCTCCGGCATATCTGGTGAGGATACAGTCCTTGATGTGATAGATTACATTTACTACGTCATTCATGAATTCCGTATCATGGGAGATAAGGATAAAAGCATTCTCATATTCCGTAAGATATCTCTTCAGCCATACAATATGCTCTTCATCCAGATAGTTAGTAGGCTCATCCAGCAACAGGATATCCGGCTTCTGAAGTAGGAGCTTTGCAAGAAGCACCTTCGTCCTCTGTCCTCCGGACAGTTCCGTGACATCACGGTCAAGGCCGAGATCAAGCATACCAAGTGCACGCGCCACTTCTTCCACCTTCGCATCTATCATATAGAAATCATGGGCATTAAGAAGCTCCTGAAGTGTGCCCGTTTCTTCCATGTATTCTTCAAGCTGCTTTTCATCCGCCTCGCCCATTTTCTCATAGAGTTCATTAAGTCTTTTCTCTATATCAAAAAGATCATCGAAAGCAGCTTTGAGTACAGTACCGATAGTATCCCCGGCCTTAAGTTCCGCATGCTGATCCAAGTATCCTGCACGGACATTCTTCGCCCATTCGATCTTGCCCTGATCCGGCGCAAGCTTACCTGTGACGATGCTCATGAAGGTACTCTTGCCCTCACCGTTAACACCCACAAGTCCTATGTGCTCACCCTTAAGGAGTCGGAAGCTTACATCTTCAAATATCGCTCTGTCTCCGAATCCATGCGATAGATTTTCTACGTTTAATATACTCATAAATATTTCCACCCTTAAAAAAACATATGCTGCGAATAAGACGCAGCATATGAATCATTATAATTATTGAGTTTCATCAAGTCAATTTGTTGCTTAACAGCATTCCTGCTAATTTAGCTGGCTTCAGATCCGTAAAACTTGTAATAAGTCTAATCCCGATCCTTATCCTTATACAGGAAGTTCTTTATCATTTATGTTATCATTCATTTATGAATCTTAATCTATCGGGAATAATAGAATTGGATCTGCACGGGATGCGTGCCGAGGAGGCTAAGACCAGAATAGATAAAGCCCTGGACAGCGCAGGTGTCGGCATATACCGCATACGCCTAATTCACGGGTATCACCGGGGAACAAGTCTCTACAGGATGATACGCGAGGAGTACAGCTATGGCAGGGAGCCGAGGGTAAAAAGGATCGAGAGCGGGAGCAACGATGGAATCACCGAGCTGGTTCTCAAAGATTACTTTTGATCTTATGATCCGGAGATTCAAAGAACTCTTTTATCGCTCTATGTATCTGGAGACCGTTCATATTCTTTAACAGATATCCGTCCGGCTTTAACTCCAGGACCTTCATAACACTTTCCTTATCACTCTTTCCCGTAAGGAAGATAATGGGAATATGTTTTGTTGCCTCATTATCTCTTATCATTGAAAATACTGTAGGCCCGTTTGCCGCAGGCATCTGATAATCCAGAAGGATCAGATCCGGCGTAGCATTTACAAGATATTTGATGGCTTCGAATCCCGAGCTTACCACAGAGACAGAAAAATCTCCGGAAAGCCACTGCTTTACAGACCGTAAATAAATGGGGTCATCATCTATTACCAGTATCTTCTTTCTCCCCACAACACTGTTGTCCAGCATATCATGGGCTTCTATCGCTTCAACTATATCACTTGTATTAAAGGGTCTTCTGAACTCTTTTGATATGATGATACCGGGAACAAGCTTCTTGAATTCGTTGATCTGAAGCTGCTCACCGAGAATGAACAGTCTGTCCTGCATAGAGCAGAGATTACTGAGTTCCTTATAGAAATCCTCATTACTGTGAGGATAATCACCTAAAAGAATAACTATCACATCACGCGTACCCGCAAGCTTTCTTATTACCTCAGCCTTGGGTTCAGCGTCATTTACTTCCATCTGGGCTCTCTTAAAAGCCTCTTTTACGGTTCCGGCGATGAAACCGCCCACATTTATAAAAGTCACCTTTTTAAGCATGATAGTATGGCTCCCCGATGTGTACTCCCCGATTTAAGGTTCTGCTCACTTATTATATCACTAGATACGGCATATTCATATATTCAGGACTATTGACACTTTTTATTAAAAACACTATTCTAGAAATCTATCATTAATATATGAAAAAGCGCCCCACCGCGCACATGGAGGAGAAAATGACCGAATTCAAACCTATCAAAGAAGGAAAAGTCAGAGAGATCTATGACAACGGCGACAGCCTCATTATGGTGGCAACCGACCGTATCAGCTGTTTCGATGTCATACTTAAGAATAAGATCGTAAAGAAGGGGGCGGTACTTACCCAGATGTCCAAATTCTGGTTCGACCTTACAAAGGATATCATCCCCAACCATATGATCAGCGCAGATGTAAAAGATATGCCCGAATTCTTCAGACAGCCTGATTTTGACGGCAACTCCATGATGTGCAGGAAGCTTAATATGCTTCCCATCGAGTGCATCGTTCGTGGATACATCACAGGATCCGGCTGGGCAAGCTATCAGAAGAACGGTACCGTATGCGGCATCAAGCTTCCCGAAGGCTTAAAGGAATCAGATAAGCTCCCTGAGCCTATTTACACACCTTCCACAAAAGCTGAGATCGGCGATCACGATGAAAATATCTCTTTTGAGCAGAGTATAGATCATCTTGAGAAGCACTTCCCCGGAAAGGGCAGGGAATATGCCGAAAAGCTTCGCGACTACACCATCGCATTATATAAAAAGTGTGCTGATTACGCTCTGACAAAGGGCATCATCATCGCAGATACAAAATTCGAATTCGGCCTCGATGAAAACGGCAATATCATCCTTGGAGATGAGATGCTTACACCCGATTCATCCAGATTCTGGCCCGCAGAGGGATATGAAGCAGGTCACGGTCAGCCTTCCTTCGACAAGCAGTTCGCAAGAGACTGGCTCAAGTCCGATGCCAACGAAAATAAGGAAAATCCCGATGCATGGGTTCTTCCCGAAGATATCGTTAACAAGACCATCGACAAATACCTTCAGGCATACAAACTTCTTACAGGCAAAGATCTGTGATCAGAACTACAATATAAAGACAAAACGCATCCTCACAGTAGGATGCGTTTTTTTACTCTTAAACTTCTGCTTCTCTCTTCTTTTGAACTTCTATCCATTCATCAAGCGATAACGGAGTATAGTCCGAAAACATACAGAAGCAGTTGATCATATTACAGGGTATGGACAACTCTGTATCTCTTCCATATACCGGCCGCGACTGCTTACGTGTCTCTTTCTGAAACTTCATGACCAGAGCTTCGTCATAAGTATTATGAACATGTCCATAAAGCATATAAGTTCTGGCTTTCCCTTTATCGGTAAGCTTATACTGGCCGTTATAGCAAAAAACAGGATAGTGACTGAGTATCACTTTTCTTCCGTTGTCATGCATCTCTGCATAAGATTTTATCCATTCAAAAAGACTCCTGTCGAAGGTCGCCTCTCTCAGGTACCTGTCATGATTCCCTTCGATCAGCATCTTTTTGCCCTTAAGACGCTTTATCACATCCATGGTCAGTGTCGCCTTTTCCATGGAAAGATCTCCCAGTATTACTACCTCATCATTCTTCCTGACACGGGCGTTCCACCTGGTTATCATATACTCATTCATTTCTTCGGCCGATGCAAAGCCCCTGCAGTCCATCCGATCGTTCAAGGCTTCATGATAAAAATGCAGATCCGCTATGTAGTATCTTGCCATTAAACTTTATTCCTCTTTGCAGGAGTGTCTCTCTACCGTAAAGCGTTCGATCTTCACACCGCTTTCTATTTCGCTGATACCGGCTTTGCGCTTTGCTATGCTAAGCTGCTCCTCAACTGTGTCCACACCTTCGAGGTCGGGGAGTAAGAGCCCCCTTCTGGAATCCTTGCTGACGATCACTCCGTATTTCTTCACATCCAATTCGTCTGTGGATGATACAGGCTCTGCTTCCGAAAGCACATCCACGTTATATTCAAGCTCCTGTAATTCATCCTTCCTGACTCTCGGGAATCTGGGATCGTGAGTACCTGCGGATATGGCATTCATGATTATCTCTTCTGCAAGACTGTCACGAACAGCTTCTGTGGTGCCTATGCATCCCCGCAGTTCGCCGTTCTTATGCAGAGATACAAAAGCACCTGCTTTCCTGTTCATCATATCTTCCGGAACATCATCCGGCACGCCCCAGGGCTGCCCCGTCAGCACATAATATTCCAGGGATGTCCTGGCAAGGAGCAGATAAATATCTTCGTTTTTTCTCATTTTCTCTATTTGTTCAGCTTTTTCCTTCTCATATATCTCCAGGAAATTCCTGCTGCCGTCTTCACCCATAGCATTGTAGATACATACGCCGTAACCGACGCCTGTAACATCCTCATGGGAAAATCTCTGCGCCCTGACTTCTCTCTTATCAAGAGCACCTGCCATTATGATAAATGATCTGTGTCCGCACTCTGCTGCCTTACTGCAAAGAGAAGGCTCAAACTCCAAAAGCTCTCCGAAAGCAGCGCGTCCCATAACATCCATTATCTTCTCATCATATACGGGACCTTCCTTTGCAAAACCGTACGGGCCGTCTTCTTTAAGCTTATGAGAAAGATCACCGCTGGCGATAAATGCAACTTTCCTCCCTAACTTATCGGATGCCTCCGCGATCATCTCACCCAGCCTGTAATGATCTGCAAAAGAAAGCCCTGAGAGACCCACTCTTACGATCCGGCACTTCATCTCCCTGCCGGCTTTTTCATAGGATTTTTTCAAAAAATAAAGCGGCACCATTGTACCGTGATCGAGATACGGATCACGTTCTCCCTCAACACCCGCGGGAAATCCCGCCTCATCTGCCAGGGCACATAGTGCAGACACAAGTTCTTCATCGTACCGGGCACTTATCTTAATCTGAGGCGCACCAAACTGAGCGAAGCTTCCTTCCGCCGCACTTCCGGGAGATATATGAAAATAATCACCGTACATCACGGTATGGGGACTTGCGATCACTACAGTATCCGGATCATGCTGGACAATAAAATCCATAGCAGACATGTAGCTGTCCGCCGTATCCTTTACCATCTTCTCGCTTCCCTTACCTATCTCCGGTACTATCATTGGAGGATGAGGGACCATCACACTGCAGATTACAGACATATCATCTATCCTTTCGTTTACTGTTTATATGATTCTTCCGGCTTTTTTGATCTTTCATATCCTTATTATTTTTCCGCTTCCTGCGTCCGTGGATTTTTTCCTTCTTAACGGAATAACCGAAGGAACCGAGCTTTGCTCCCAGCGCCCTGTACTGACCGTGTTCATAAGCGATGAGCTTTACATCATCCATATGGAACGCGCCCCTCTCATCTATATATCTGTCCTCGACACGGACTGCCAGTACTTCCGCTAAAAACATATCATGCGTTCCCAAAGGAATTATTTCCTTAACCTTACATTCGATGGAAACCGGAGACTCGGCAATTGAAGGTGCGGAAACCTTAGAGCTTTCCTCTGTGCTTAATCCGCATTCCTTATACTTATCCACCTTTGCTCCCGTAGTGCAGCCACAATAATCAAGAGCACGCACCATCTTTTCATCCGGAAGGTTGATAACAAATTCCCCCGATTCCTTAATGATATCATAAGAAAATCTCTCTTTTCTTACGGATATATAGACCATCGGAGGGTCTGAACACACTGTCCCTGTCCATGCCACCGTAAAGATATTTTTACTTCCGTCTGTTCTCCCACAGCTTACAAGCACTGCGGGAACGGGGTATACGAAATTACCCGGTTTCTTAAATTCTATCTTGCTCATAACACTCTCTTTTCATATATTGCTCAGTTGATCATGCATCTTGCGGCAACCGCCTGACCAAGCGCTATTCCTCCGTCATTTGGCGGTATAAGCGAATGAAGAAGCACATCCATTCCCGCTTCACTGATACAGTCTTTTACAAATGTTGTAAAGAGTCTGTTTTGAAAACATCCACCGCTCAAAGCAACGGTTGATATCCCCCGATCTCTTCCGGCTCCGACCGCCGCATCCGCTGTCATATGCGCCAACAGCAGATGAAATTCATATGCAAGCTTTTCTGCATTTTCTGCAAGGGCGTTTTCGTCCCCCGGATGACCCTTAACGGCATTTATCCTTTCCCGCACAATATGGGCAAACAGCCTGTCGGTAGGGATCACGCCATCGCCGGTATTAAAGCCACTTTCCGTTTGTAAAACCACACTTCGGAAGTCATCGGGTATCTCTCCCTTTTCTGCCATCCTCTTAGCATATCTGCCTGCTGCAAATTCCAGTGCCATGGCAGCCTCACCTTCAAAAGTAGACCGCGATCTGATACCTAATACCGCGCTTATGGCATCAAAGAGACGGCCTGCGCTGGTCGATCTTACACAGTTCAAATTCTTTCGTGTCATGGCAGCAATGATGTCCGCATCTTTTTCATCGATCTTTACGAAGTTCTCCGGACATCCGTAGTCTCCTGACAGAAGGTATCTTACCTCCTCAGCGGCTTCTTTGTCTTCGGAAAGCTCTGCCATTGATATTGCGATCCTGAACCCCTCCTTCGAAGAAGCATCTCCTCCCGCCTGCATAAATCCTGAAATGTGTCCGCAACGTTCATATCCTCTGTAGTCACAGGCGAATATCTCTCCACCCCATATCGTCCCATCATCACCATAGCCTGTACCGTCAAAAGATACACCTATTACAGGATCCTTATGATCATTTTCGGCCATGCATGAAACTATATGTGCATAATGATGCTGCACTTTTATAAGCTTTGCTCCTGTCTCCCCGGCCAGTCTCTCAGCAAGCTGAGACGAACGATAGTCAGGATGCTTATCACACACTATCAGATCCGGCGAGCATTCAAGCATCTCTTCAAAACGTGCTACGGTTTCCCGAAGCACTTCTTCCGATCGTTCATCACTCAGATCGCCTATATATGAAGAAGGATAAAAAAGCTCTCCCTTCACTATACAGAAAGTATTCTTAAGCTCTCCGCCTACGGCCAGAACAGTAGCCTCTCCGGCGTCACCGCAATCAACCGCGTAAGGTAACGGTGCATATCCCCGGGATCTCCTTATCATATAAGGACGGTTATCCAGATGATCCATGACCGAATCATCAGCTCTGGTTAGGATCGGTCTGTCATTGGACAGTATACAGTCAACAAAATCCGACAGCTCATTGATGACCTCATCTTCATCGCGGCAGATAGGAGCTCCCGCAATATTTCCGCTGGTCATCACGAGCATATCCGGAAAATCTTTTATCCCACTCTCCGGCAGATCGAATAAAAGAAGCTGTACCGGAGCATAGGGCAGCATCACTCCCACTGTGGGATTATCCGGTGCTATTGATCCGGACAGCTTCCCGCCTTCTTTTTTTTCAAGGAGCAATATGGGCTTTTGCGTACCTTCAAGGATCTTCTTCTTTTCCTGCGTGATCCCCCTGCACTCTCTGAAAACCACAGACATGTCTTTCATCATAACAGCGAAGGGTTTTTCCGGACGATGTTTTCTCTTTCGAAGCTTTTTCACTGCCTCATCATTTGAAGCATCACATGCCAGATGAAATCCGCCGATACCTTTTACGGCAACTATACCTCCACCTGCGATCACGCTACGTGCATACTCTATGGCATCCGTCCCTTTTAGTTTTTCGCGGCTTTCATTCTTATCTACTATATAGAACTCCGGTCCGCATTCGTTGCAGCAGATCGGCTGTGCATCAAAACGCCTGGTATCCGGATCTTCGTATTCTCCCTTACAGCTCCTGCACATTGGGAATATCTTCATTCCCGTTCTCTCTCTGTCGTATGGCAGGGACTCAAGAATTGTCAGTCTCGGTCCGCACTGGGTACAGTTGATAAAGGGATGAAGATACCTGCGGTCTCTTCTGTCAAAAAGTTCGCGTCGACAGTCATCACATATTGCAAGATCCGGCGGGATAAATATCAAGCCATCATCTTTCCTGCTCTCCACTATCTCAAAACTATTCCCTGTCAGTTCCCCGGTTCCATCATCTCTGATCTCAGTCTTTAATATAACCGCCCTGTCCGGCGCTTCATTATTTATACTGTCAATAAATTCATTTATCTTAGAACTCTCGCCATGGGCTATGATCTCCACATAGGGACCATGATTACAGACACTTCCTGTAACAGCATACCTGTCGGCAAGTCTTTTAATAAAGGGTCTGAAACCAACACCCTGAACAATTCCGTATTCTCTTATGATCACTGATCTTTCC
The DNA here is from genome assembly GCA_024697065.1 of Lachnospiraceae bacterium. Taxonomy (GTDB): domain Bacteria; phylum Bacillota; class Clostridia; order Lachnospirales; family Lachnospiraceae; genus NK4A136. Next base: position 8,000 of record JAILGE010000030.1, on the reverse strand, counting down.
AAACAGATCTCCTGCTTATCCGAAAATGACCCGTACGATACGGATCTGTCCTTTATTGTACAACAAATACAGTCTTTATGTTTCAAAATAAATACTTATTAACCTGACTTATTTCGTTAATGATGATGCTATAATAGCGGATAAATAAAACAGAGTCCTGTCATAAAATTATGGATGATATAACAACGATATACCAACAGTGATCATTTAGAAATCGGAGTATCAGATGAAGAAAAAAATCGCAGTTTTTTCCACCGGCTGGGGGTCTAATATTCTTGTTCAGTGCCTGCAGGGCGCAAAAAAAATATTTGAAGCAAACGAAACAGATCTGTATCTGTTTCTTACATTTGCTGCTCTCCACGAAAGTCAGGATATAACCGAAGGTGAACTCAATATATTCAGACTTCCCGATCTTCATGATTTCGACGGGGTTATCATATGTGCAAACCTTATCGATTTTAAATACGAGATCGATAAGATAGTAAGCCGTGCTCAAGCTGCAGGTATCCCTGTAGTCAGTATAGGTTCCGTTGTTAAAGATACCTACTCTGTTATATCGGACAATTATTCCGGAATGCGGTGTCTCGCCGAACATCTTATTAACGAACACAATATTAAGAAGATATACGTGATCGGAGGCAATAAGGATAACGAAGGCGCAGAGGATCGAATACGTGCATTAAAGGATGTAATGAAAGAGCATGGCTTAAGTCTTCCCGATTCGAATATCTTTTATACGGACTGGTTTATCACCACGGCGGCACACAAGACAAGAGAATGGTGTCGTAATGATGATCTTCCGGAAGCAATAGTTTGCGCAAACGATTCATTGGCCCTCACCGCCTGTGTAACACTAAAGGATTGTGGAAAAGAGATTCCGAGAGATGTTGCAGTCACCGGATTTGATAACAGCCCTGATGCGCGTATCTTCTTCCCTTCTTTAACAACAGTAGATCAGAATTTTATGCACTGCGGAGAAGAAGCAGCAAAAATACTGCTCTCGCACCTCGCCGGAAAAGAGATTGAACCCGTTACAGTCGTGGAAAGCGAACTGATCGTGAGAGAAAGCTGCGGATGTCCTGAGGATACGGGAAGTGTAATACTCAGACAGCAGGCTGCTGCCAATGCTTACAGCAAGCAGATGAACGATACCATGCAGACAAGATACGACAGAAAGATAGAGCGTCTTATCCTGTCATGTGAATCCATAAGCGAGATAAAGAAAAAATTTGCCCAGGCTCTTATTGAAAATCATGATTACGAAGGTGATAACTTTCACATACTTATGGATGAAAGCGCTTACAGATCCGTCTCCGATGTCAGCGTGAGCATGCGAAGGATAGGTTACGACGAAGAGCTCTCCGTCTTCTTTTCAATTTGTGACGGAAAGATCCTCGACAATACAAAGTTTCCTTCTGCCAAACTGCTCCCGCTTCCGGAGGATGATAAGTCCCACCTTTATATTTTTACCCCTCTTCATTTTAATCAGTATTCGGCCGGATATATTGTCTTTGTTGACAGCATCAAAGAACTCGAAGAAAAAACTCTGCGTTCCTATTACCAGGGCTTTAATTATTCCATGGAAAAGTTCAGACAGAACATGTATCTCAAATATATGAATGAACGCATTACGGAACTTGCACAGATAGACTCTCTTACTCATATCAAAAACCGTGCGGCTTACGAGAATAAGCGTAAAGAACTCCAGAATAATATCGATATCGTTCCCGGGTATGAGTTCGGTATCGTGATGTTTGATGCCAATGATCTGAAAGGTATTAACGATGCTTACGGACATGAGGCCGGTGACGAATATTTAAAAAACTGCTGCGCACTTATCTGCAGAGTTTTCTCTCACAGTCCTGTTTACAGGATCGGCGGAGATGAATTCCTTGCTGTCCTTGAAGGAAATGACTATGTCAACAGAGACAGTCTTTTTAATAAATTTCAACAGGATATGGATGCGATATATAAAAAAGCCACAGCTCCCGAGGGTAAGGTCTCGATTGCATGTGGCATGTGCATCTTTGACAGAACGAATCACAAGAGTGTTGATGATATCCGGAATGCTGCAGATGAAAGAATGTACGAAAACAAGAAGCTTATGAAATCGGCTGCTCATTCAAAATGAGTAAACCAGCCGTAATCCACTCCTCCAAGATTTCTCAGACTACGCTTTAAACAATTAGCTGCTTTCCGGGAAATAAGATATTTTCTCTGACCTCCGGTACAAGATATCACAGGCACTGCGATCAAATGCATATCGGCAGCTGACTCGGCAGCTATGATCTCACGGTTATAATATCTGTTGATATCTTCTCCGTTAAAACAGTACACCGAATCGGTTACGTCGGTTGCGTCCGTAACTACCTCTTTACACACATTGGCAGCATAATCTCCAACGCCTCTTTCCCACAGATTCAATGATATGACCTCTGCATTTTCGGATTCCAGCATTTCAAAAACAGTAGTATCCGCTTTTCTTAATTTCCAGAAAGATTCTCCAACTCCACATCTGTAGAGTGTCTCTTCTCTTTCTCTTTGCAGTATCGCTAAGCTGTCAATCAATCCCCAGCTGAAAAGCCCTACCATCACAATGACTACAAAGCCTCCGAATATCTCTGCGTCACGGAATACAATGAGTGTGAACATGATCATTATCAACGGAATGATGATCGCAATAATGGATCGCTTCAATAAGTTAATACCAAATCTGTTCCAGCCCTTGAGGAATGACAGACTAAATGACCTTCCGGATCTGAATATCTGCCCTAACAGTTTATCCCTGCTCTTTATCTTATTTCTCTTAGCGGTTACCGTTAATGCCATTATTATGGATGTTATGCCTGTAATCAGGAAAGCCACAATGCATATAAGCATCAACACTATAATAATATTTCCAAAGATTTCCGAATCAGCCCCCGCCCCATCAACAGAATCAAGTATCAGCATAAAAAGAAAAAACATACCTGTTGAAAAAAACGAATATGCGGCAAACTTAGCTGCCGCATATCTTGTATTTATCGCAGGAATCAAATAATCACTTTCCTTACGATCCTTATGCATTTATTATCACCGGATCCTTGTCTTCATTTAAAACCATATCCACGTAACCGTTGAGACGGATTCCCATTTCCTTAACCTTCTTATTGGGAAGCTTTACAATATCCGTTACCGTCAGTCCGTCCGAATTAGGAAAATATCTGTCGTAGAACAGAATAGAGAAAACTGTCTTATCCCCCTTTTCCTTCATATCCATAACCATTCCCTTAACCACGACTGCGTTGGGACGCTTGGGATCTCCAAGGTTTCTGTACGGAGTATTGGAAAGTATATCCAGCTGCTCATCAGATAAGTTCTTTATATACTCAGCTGTTTTCTCTTTCATCTTCTTTGAATAGATCACTGCCCATATTACACCGAAGATCACCCCTCCGACCAGTGCCGCAATTCCTATTCCCGAAACAATACTAATTACTAAATCTGCTGTATCCATAGTTCCCTCCCATTTCTTTTGGATAAGCTTTTCGCTTTATAGCAAACTTTAGTATTATAGCTAGTAACTGTTAGCTTGTCAATATTGCCTGCTGCGGGAAGATGTCTTCAATCCTTTTCAGGATCAATAAGGGAAAGAATACTCTTTTGCTTTTAGTTCTCTGTCCTCGGGAGCGTTCATGTTGATATACTTAACTATCTCACCGCATATCTCATCCTTGTCTTCCTGTGTCAGATCGGCAGACAGAACGCCTTCGGCATCACTGTAATCATCTCTGGTCCCGCCATAATATATCTTCATATGTTTAAAATCTACAGACATGAGTTACAGAACGAAGTATAATAATGACAACAGCACCGCTCATTTACGGTGCTGTTAAAGTAAATTTAGCTGTAGTTATTCTTCTTCACTTAGCTTAAAGCAGTAAACTGTATGTTCAAACCCGAGAACATATACATATTTCACATTACCATTTTTATCCTTTGCTTCTCCTATCAATCCGCTTAAAATCTTAGGCGTAAAATATGTCCATAAAGCCGCTTTTTTTCCATCACTTCGAATTAATTTGTCGGTATATTCGAAACTATATTTATCACCTGCTGTCTCTTTAAAATAGGTATCCGTACTAATTTCATAAAACACCTGGCCCTCATAATACAACGTTGATGGATTGAGACTATAATCGATCCAGTTATCTCCATATATCTCTCTTCCCTCACGGATGATATGTATGGATATCAACACAATTAAAATTAATAATGCAGTTATTCCAATTAGCATTTTCCATCGTTTTTTCATTTCATTATTCCTTTTTAATTATTGCAAGCTGATAAAGCAGATCCATGCATTTTTCCAATATTTTGGAAATTACATGCGTAATCAAACATATTAAGTGAATATAGATCTTCCATTATTCCAGGTCCCCAGTCTTAGTAATCCCATATAAGACGGCTTATCCAAATGATCATATCATCATATTTATCACCCGCACAGCAGGGCCACCAACGCTCTGAATTATTTCGTATATTCAATATTATCATACCTGTCATACAAAATGACTGCAGAAAAATGCTTCTGCAGTCCGTTTATTGTCAACAGCATAATGTTTTACTTGTAAACATCAAAATGCTCTAATCATTTTCTCTTTTAAAATCTTAGGTGAACCAACGTTTGATTATGCTCTAATGGAACCACTTTATCAAGCAAGTATGCCTCGTCATTTATTATTAATTCACTATCCGGATAGTGCGTATTATGAAAAGAATTAACAGTTCCGTATATTTTTCCTGCATCATCATTCTTAAAATTTAAAAATACTGTTTCTTTCCAGAAACGATGTACTGTCTTTTCAGGAAATTCTAAATCATACGATATGTCAACAAATTCTCCATTTACACGACATCCATCGTGCAGACTGACATATGATAATCCCTCAAAATCAATCCCGCAATAGATTTTTTTGTCTTGCATATTTATACAATATCCCCAACATGATTTAACACCATCAAAACCGTGCAAACTAATTTTACATGCTTGCGAACAATCTATGTTTTCTCCTTCAACGTTGTATTTTACAGTCAAGAGAAATACTCTGTTTAATAATGGTATCACACAAATAAAACTAAACATAATCAAACAGCAACCAATTAAGATTAACCTTTTTTTCTTATTCATTCTTCTCTCCAGCTTTACTGTGGCGAAAAAACTGTCATCGGAATAACGTTATTTCCAGCCCATTTCCTAGTTAACCAGGTATCCTCATCATTATCTCTAACATCCTTTGGTGATATTCCATATGCACCCAGATATACATTTTCAGATGTATCTGTAATCTTTTTATATTCCTTGGGATCACTGGATAAATTTGCTGCTGTCCTATTTCCATAAACCAGCACGCCTTGATTATTTGCACACTCTTGAAGAGGATAATAGGTCTCATTAGTATCTTTATCAGTGTAACTCTCTGCCGTATGGCATCCGTGAAAATATATTTTTCCAGTCTCTACCCACTTTAGTTTTGGGTACCAGTTTTTATTCTCTATCCAGTTTTCATGTGTATTATACATAAATGCATGTCCTTCAAATCCATGTGAATACAAATGAATTTCTTGAATAGATTCAAAATCACTCCACTCACAATTCCAAATGAGTACTAAACTATTATTTCCACCTCTGATTTCTTTGCTCGGTTTATCATAATCCCCATCAATACGTCTTAGGAATATTCTTTCACGACTAATTCCTGAATCAACCAATTCTCGAACCTTGGTCTGAGCCGCCCTTGAAAAAGCATCCGTCTCTTCAAACAAATCCCACACTTGATCAGTCCACTCATCGGTATACATATCACCATTTAAAATAAGGAAACTCTCTTTATATTTGTGTTCAAAGGCCTTAACAGTATCTTTATTATATGACCATCCAATTATATACACCGGTTCAGAGTCATCATCGCTCGGTACAGAGTTGGGATTCTCCGGATCGCTCAACACTTTATACGTTCCTGTAACAGGATTGTACTCTCCCATTTCAACATTATCAGGTACATGGTCATTATCGGTGTCATGATCAACATCTGTTGTGTATGGATTGGAATAGTATATATGGCCATTATCTCCAATCATACCCTCAAGTTCGTGTCCATCCGATAAGCCATCACCATCATAGTCACCCTGTCTCTGAGCTTCTTTCTGATCGTCCAGATCTTTTATAACTTCATTAACAAGGGTACCTATTCCATCACAATCATTATACGATTTTCCACCTGTCTTAGGTACGAGTTCATCCATGTATTCATTTGCGCCATACGGTGCTGCTATAGAAACTGTATTAATAATAATATCATTATTGTCTGCAAGGTTTATACTTTCTCGAATTGATCTATCATACGAACCATATAAATCTGTTACCGGACTATCCAGGAATTCATCTATATTATCATCATAAAAGCTTCCTGAATAAAACACATATGCTTTATAGTTCCTATTATATGGAGATTTTCTTTCACTTCTTAATGTAAATTCTCTCTCTCCCGCTATACGAGCTAGCTCTCTAGCCACATGTCCTGTGTAAGTCGATCCTTCCTCAACATATACATTATTGTTGTTATAATCTAATATCTCTTCTATCCTACTCACATCACTCAGTTCATATTCCCCGTCAAAATTCCAAGGGTCATCCATATCTGAATAATAATATGGCTGCGTTAACACATTTTCAGATCCATAACAGGTAATATAGAGACGGTCAAATCCATCCATCTGATCAATTATTGCCTGTGTAACCTTCAATTGTCTTTCTATATCATCCTGTGAGGCCGTTAAATCAAGACTTATAATATACGCATCATGGATATACTTGAACTTTTCATTACCAATATACGGATTATCCGTACCGGTCATACTGGGGGCATTAGGAGTAGCATACGCCGCTTCATGTGCCCTCGCATCAACTACGCCCCATTTTGAGAAATGCGTTGTAGTATAGGATACTGTGTTATTCTCTGTATCTACAACAGAGTCTTCTAAAAGCACGAACTCTCTCGTTTCTTCATTGTACCATATCAGACGAAGGTCGGATTCATCTGTATCTCCAAGCATAGATTCATCATAGCTGAAGATGATATCAGCGGTTTCAAAATCAGCATCACATTCGATGTCGTAGAATTCACCTATAAGTCCTGCTGTATCATGAAGTATACCGCTCTTATCAGCAGCCTTACTGATAAAGAGCTTATTCTCCATACTTCCTTTGCATCCTATGCTTACGCAAACCTTATCGATCGATTCTCCGTTGTAATCCTTTGAAACTTCTCTTGTAATAGTTTCATCACCATCGATGATCCTATCACCATCACTGTCAGGATTTAAAGGATCCAGTCCAAGGTCTATTTCTTCTTTATCAATAATTTTGTCGAAATCTGTATCTGCGAATGTCGGATCGGTTCCCAGAACATTTACCTCATAGTCGTCACTTAGTTCATCAATGTCACTGTCATCCGATAAGTCAGAAGTTCCAAGCTCAAATTCCTTCAGTACATTGAGACCATCGCCGTCTTCATCTTCATCGTCATCCTTAATCCCATCATCATCCGTATCGTCATCTGTAGGATCGGTGTCTAAAATGAACAACTCAGCGCCATCTTCAAGTCCGTCACCGTCGGTATCTTTCTTATCAGGGTCTGTACCAAAATACTTTTCGTAATAATCATAGATATTATCGTCATCTTCATCTGTGAGTTCTATAGAAGTATTCTTAATGTTAGTAGCCTCACGATTTATAACAAAAAGCTCTTCCTTCATAGCAGTGCCATCAGAGAAGATTACATCAAAGATAAGTCTATTTGCACCGAGTACGAAACCTGTATCTTTAGCACTCCAGGTTTCAAAATCATCATCAGATAAGATATCGCCTTCCCAAATGGTTTCATCAAATACGTCACAGATCTCAAGTTTTACAGATTCTACTTTAGTTTCATTATCATTTTCATTGTCACAATCGTTTT
>JAILGE010000035.1 GCA_024697065.1 Lachnospiraceae bacterium | reverse complement strand
TCCCAGATATGCCCTGCGAACCGAATCATCATGAAGCAGGCTGTCTCCGGTACCGGAATTAACGATCCTTCCTGTCTCAAGTACATATGCTCTGTCAGCAATTGAGAGAGCCATCTGTGCATTCTGCTCTACCAGAAGTATTGTTGTACCGTCCTTATTCAAAGACTCAATGATATCAAATATCTGCTGAACAAGTATGGGAGCCAGACCCATGGAAGGCTCATCAAGCATGATAAGCTTCGGCTTACTCATGAGAGCTCTTCCCATGGCAAGCATCTGCTGCTCACCACCGGACAAAGTACCTGCGATCTGACGGTATCTTTCCTTAAGTCTGGGAAACTGTTCATATACCTTTTCCATAGTCTCATAAGCTTCAGTCTTATTTCTGGTATATGCACCCATCTCGAGATTTTCCCTGACGGTGAGTCTTTGGAATATCCTTCGTCCTTCGGGACAAAGTGCCATCCCCTCGCTCACTACTTTGTGGGCAGGAGTTCCGGCGATACTCTTTCCTTCAAATTCGATAGTACCCGCAGATGCCTTAAGCAATCCGCCCACGGTATTGAGAGTCGTTGATTTACCCGCGCCGTTGGCTCCGATGAGAGTAACGATCTCCCCCTGATTTACTTCAAATGAGATCCCCTTGATCGCATGTATGCTTCCGTAGTAAACATTGAGATCTTCAACCTTAAGCATTGTATTTCCATTTTCCGATTTAGCCATATCAATATCCTTTCAGCAGGTTTATTCGTCCTTCTTGCTTCCGAGATAAGCTTCGATTACCTGAGGGTTATTTCTTATCTCTGTGGGTGTACCCTTAGCAATTATCTTACCGAAATTAAGCACTGCTATCACTTCACAGATACCCATAACCAGCTTCATATCGTGTTCGATAAGCATTACGGCGATACCGAAAGTATCGCGGATCTTAGCGATATTCTTCATAAGCTCTTCCGTCTCTGAGGGATTCATTCCGGCTGCGGGCTCATCAAGAAGGAGTATCTTCGGATCCGTTGCAAGTGCACGAACGATCTCAAGTCTGCGCTGTGCACCATAGGGAAGACTGTCAGCTCTTACGTCAGCCTGATCTGCCATTCCGAAGATATCAAGCAGCTCCAGGGCAATTTCATGAGACTTCTTCTCTTCCTTCCAATACTTCGGAAGCCTGAATATTCCTGTGAACATTCCGTAATCCGTACGATTGTGAAGCCCAATCTTAACATTCTCTTCAACGGTAAGCTTGTCAAAGAGTCTGATATTCTGGAATGTTCTTGCTATGCCTGCCTTATTCACTGATGCAGGATTCATACCGTGAGTATCCACACCGTTTAAAAGAATGGTTCCGCGGGTAGGCTCGTAAACTTTCGTAAGGAGATTGAACACCGTAGTCTTGCCGGCACCGTTAGGTCCGATAAGCCCGGTGATCTCAGTCGCACCGATACCGATATTGAATTCATCTACAGCAGTAAGTCCGCCGAAATCAATACCAAGGTGTCTTGTCTCAAGTACGAGAGGCTTGTCCTTGTCCCTCTCTGTCACGAATGTATCACTGGGAACATTAACCAGCTTTTTCTCCTCTTCGGTAAAGGGTCCGGGTTTTTCAACAACTTTGATATCGCTCATTATTCTTTGCCCTCCTTCTTTTCCTTATGAAACGGGCCGTTAAGGAAAGCCTTGAATTTTGCATTATTCGTAAGAAGCATTACTGTGATAAGCACTATCGCATAAATGAGCATTCTGTAAGTGGAGAACTCTCTGAGCATCTCCGGAAGAACAGTAAGCAATGCCGCTGCGATAAGCGATCCCGTCATATTTCCGATGCCTCCGAGTACTACGAACACGAGTACCAGTATGGACGTATTGAAATCGAATTTCTTAGGCACGATAGTGGAATAATTCAGAGCATACAGCGCACCTGCCGCACCTGCCATGGCTGCGGATGTTACAAAAGCCATAAGTTTATATTTTGTAACATGAAGTCCCGATGCTTCTGCTGCGATCCTGTTGTCACGGATGGCCATGATGGCACGTCCCGACTTGGAATTGATCAGGTTCTGGATAATGAATAAAACGATCAGCAGAAGCACACAGCCTGCCGCAAAAGTGGATATCTTCTTTATTCCCAGCGCACCCATAGGTCCGTTAAGAACCGTTGTGCCGTTTAAGCTGTTGGGATCCAGCGAAAAATGAAGTCCCCTGTCATCTATATAAACATAGAGACAGTAGAGCAGATTCTTGATGATCTCGCCAAATGCCAGTGTAACGATGGCAAGATAATCGCCGTTCAGACGAAGTACCGGGATACCGATGAGAAATCCGGCAACAGCAGCTACCGCAGCACCGATCACTATGGCTACGGCAAGTATCATCATCTGCATTCCCATATTTCCGTTCAGAGCCGAAGGATCCATCTTCGAGAGGAGAGCCGCTTCGACGATAACGCCTGTAAAAGCTCCTACCGACATGAATCCCGCATGTCCGAGACTCAGCTCACCCGAAATACCTACTACGAGGTTCAAGGATACAGCCATTATCATATAAGAAACGATGGGGATCAGCTGTCCCTTAAGAAGGCTTGATAAGGTTCCTGTTGAAAGTAGTATCTGGAATACAGCAAAGAAAACCAGTACTATTATGTAATTTACAAATCTGTTTTTTGATCTTTTCATAATCGTACCTCCGGTTCTCTCAGACTTTTTCCCTGACAGTCTTGCCAAGGAGTCCGCTGGGCTTAACGAGCAGCACTATTATCAATACTGCGAAAACAAATATATCCGAAGGAACATCAGGTACCAGAGCTCTGGCAACTATTTCAATGACACCCAAAAGAATGCCGCCGATCATAGCTCCCGGGATCGAACCTATGCCACCGAAAACCGCTGCAACGAAGGCCTTGATTCCGGGCATCGCTCCGGTAGTGGGCACAAGGTTGGGATAGGCCGTGCACAGTAGCACACCGGCTATCGCCGCAAGTCCCGAGCCTATTGCGAACGTCATTGATATTGTGAAGTTAACATTGATACCCATAAGGGTTGCAGCTCCCTTATCCTCGGAAACCGCACGCATTGCCTTACCCATTCTGGTCTTACCTGTGAATAATGTAAGGGCGATCATGATAACGATATTTGCAAGTATAGTAACCATCGTCACTCCGGAGACCTGGGCTTCTCCGACAGTGATCGGCGGGATCTTTTCGAAAATATTGGGGTAAACCTTCGGATTGGACGTCCAGACAAGGAGTGCCACATTCTGAAGGAAGTATGAAACACCTATGGCAGTAATAAGGACAGCAAGGCTTGTAGCACTGCGCAAGGGTTTATATGCAAGCCTTTCAATAACTATACCGAGCACGGTGCAGACTCCGATCGAAAAAAGCACTGCCACTGCAGGGGGCCATCCGAGATATGACATCGCGCAAAATGACGCATATCCTCCCACCATGATGATATCTCCGTGTGCGAAATTGAGCATCTTGGCAATACCGTAAACCATAGTATAACCAAGGGCTATGATCGCATATACACTGCCGAGGCTGATACCGTTTATAAGATATGTCAGCATAGCATTTCTCCCGTTTCTTATGATTTATTACTTAAAAACATTGTTTTTAAAACATTTTTCAATTTTACACAGACATCTCTGTTCTGTCAAAAAAACAGGGGCCATCCATCTAGATGACCCCCGTTGGTAGTTAAAAATTTTTGTAAGTCGAAAACAGCGGTCGGTTATTACATACCTACATATACACCATTTTCAATGACCACGGCCTTAGGTGCCTTGTTAACTTCACCGTTAGCGCCCCAAACCATTCCCTGACCTGTGATACCGTCAACAGAGAAATCAGGATTTGTGAATACACCGATAAGGATCTCGCAAAGATCTGCATAAGACATATCAGTTACATCAAGACCACCGTTCTGTGCAGCGTAGAACTCAAGTGCTCTGTAGATAGCGTAAGGGCAGTCATAACCGTCAGCAGCGAACTGTGAAGGAGTCTCGCCAACCTTATCATTGTACTTCTTTACGAAGTTAGCAGTAGCCTCATCTTCAGCATCAGCTGAGAAAGGTGTAAGAAGGATAACGCCTTCTGCAAGCTTAGTATCGAATCCTTCCATAGTAAGGATACCGTCCATACCGTCAACACCAAACATCTTGGGAGCAAATCCCATGTCAGATGCCTGCTTGAGGATCAGAGAAGCGGGCTGGTAGTAGATGGGAAGGAAAAGAAGCTCTGCTCCCGCATCCTGTGCAGCCTTAAGCTGAACTGTGAAATCCGTAGCTGTATCATCGGTAAATGTTGTCTCGGAAACAAGCTCAAGACCAAGCTCTGAAGCCTTTGACTTAAATGTCTGATAGATACCTGTTGAATATGCATCACCGTTGTTGTAGATAACGGCAACCTTTGAAGCAAGCTTATTATCAGCAATGTACTGAGCTGATGCAGAACCCTGGTTGGGATCTGAGAAGCAAAGCTGGAAGACGTTGTCCTTGCCCTCTGTAACAGAAGGTGAAGAAGCTGAAGGTGTAAGCATGAATACACGATCTGAGTTAGCCTCTGCGCTTACTGCAAGGCAGGGTGATGTTGTAACTGTTCCTACGATAACCTGTACATTGTTATCCTTAAGTGTCTGGTAAGCATTAACTGAAATCTCGGGATCATGAACGTCGTCCTGAACATCAAGCTTGATCTGGAAAGCGGGATCGATGGCATTGATCTCTTCAACTGCGATCTCGGCACCGTTCTTAACAGCATTTCCGTAAAGAGCTGCAGCACCTGTCATAGGTCCGATAACACCAAGATTAAGTGTTCCGGTAAGTGCTCCGTCTCCTGCAGGCTCAGCTGTTGTCTGCTGGTCTCCGGTTGTCTGTTCTTCGCCGGAAGCCTGTTCCTGTGTTCCTGCGCCGTTGTTTCCGTTTGCAGCACCTTCGCATCCTGTCAGAGCAGTCATTGCGAGAACGCCGGCAAGAAACATTCCAAGAATTTTCTTTCTCATAATCATTCCTCCTTTGTTAACCAAGGCTTATGAACTTCCTCCTCGCCCATATGCCAGTTACATGAAATCTCAGACTCTCGGAAAAAAATAAATTTCAGAACCATCCGGGTAAACGTACTCCGGAATCTCCTGAAACTTCATTGTTTCCCGATAAGATCTTTGATAATTAAAAATCTTATCACGCAGATTGTTAAAATACAATGTAATTTGTTTGTCTATTGTTTACAAAATTATGCATTACAAAAACCGTCTTCCTTAGCAAAAAATACTACCATCTTTTCATGATTTTGACATTTTCATCGATTTACGTGTATTATGCTATCGCAAAAGGAAATAATATCATGATAAAAAACATTGTATTTGATATAGGAATGGTCCTTGCGGACTTCCGCTGGGAAGCCTATATGCGCGACGATCTTCATTTTAATGAAGAAATCATTAAGACAATCGGAGAAAAAGTAGTAGTGACAAGTCTCTGGGACGAGCTGGATCTTGGTGTCCGGGAGACGGAGGATGTCATTAACGAAATGAAGGCACAGGTCCCGGAATACCAAAAAGAGATTAATTTATTCTTTGACGGCATAGTGGATATCATCGCCTCCTATCCTTACAGCAGACAGTGGATCCTGGATCTGAAAGCTGCCGGATATAAGGTTTATCTTTTGTCCAACTATCCCAGGGATGTTTTCTCGCTCCACGCCCGTACGCGATTTAACTTCGTTGACGTAGTTGACGGCATGGTGGTTTCGGGCTTCGAGAGAGTTTCCAAGCCGGATCCCGCTATATATAAGCTGCTTTTCGATCGCTACGGTCTGCATCCGGAGGAATGCCTCTTCACGGACGACAGGCCCGTTAATATAGAAGCCGCACAGAAACTCGGCATGACAGCCGTTTTATTTACAGGCTATGACTCTACGCGTCCAAAGATCGACAAAATCCTCGCAGACGTTGCTAAAGCCTGATAGCGGATGGTATAATCAGTAAGTTATGAAAGACTCATTTTTATCTGTTCCCCGCGACGTATGGCGGGATAAAAAACTGATCGGAAACCTGGCGAAGAACGATTTCAAAAACCGTTTTGCCGGTTCATATCTCGGAATATTCTGGGCCTTTGTACAGCCTATCGTGACCATAGTCCTGTACTGGTTCGTATTTGAAAAGGCCCTTCATGCTGCAGCCACGGGTTTAAGGGACGGTATACCCATTCCTTTTGTGCTCTGGCTCATCGCCGGGCTTGTACCCTGGTTCTACTTCCAGGAAGCATGGGGAACGGGAACCAGCGCATTCCTCGAATATAATTTCCTTGTAAAAAAGGTTGTTTTCAATATAAGCATACTCCCGGTAGTAAAGATCGTATCCGGTCTGTTCGTGCATATCTTCTTTCTTTTGTTCATGTTAGTGATGTACGCGGCTTTAGGTTTTATGCCGCACATCTACGCAATCCAGATCATTTACTACTCATTCAGTATGATCTGCTTCGTAACAGGTCTTGTATATGCCACAAGCGCGATAGTCATATTCTTCAGAGATCTGTCCCAGATAATAAATATCTTCATGCAGGTTCTCATGTGGGCAACACCCATAATGTGGGATATCAATGCATTTGATCCGGGCAGCCTCATCGTAAAGATCCTCAGACTCAATCCCATGTTCTATGTGGTTCAGGGATTCAGAGATTCCATGATCTATGAGGTATGGTTTTTCGAGCGGCCCGGTATGACTGTTTATTTCTGGTGCGTGACGCTTGCATGCTTTTTCATCGGAACTACTGTTTTCCGCAAACTGAAGATACATTTTGCGGATGTACTGTAATATATTCTTTCGGATAAATGAGCGATAACAATATTTCAAAAACAAACGATATCGATAATAACAGCGAATACGCCATTCGCGTAAAGAATGTCTCCAAGGTATACCGTCTCTATTCCAGGAACAGAGACCGAGTCCTTGATGCATTCGGATTCTCACGCAAAAAGAAGCTTTACAGAGAACATTACGCCCTTAATCATCTGAGCTTTGACGTACATAAGGGCGAAGCGGTGGGCATCATCGGTGTAAACGGCGCCGGCAAGTCCACAATACTCAAGATCATCACCGGCGTGCTTAATCCCACCGAGGGAAACGTGGAGATAAACGGCCGAATATCCGCTCTGCTGGAACTCGGTGCAGGTTTTAACATGGAATACACCGGAATGCAGAATATCTATTTAAACGGTATGATGATCGGATTTTCCAGAGAAGAGATAGATGCAAAGATGGACGATATCCTTGCCTTCGCCGATATAGGAGACTTTGTCAACCAGCCGGTTAAGACCTACTCTTCCGGTATGTTCGTGCGTCTTGCATTTGCCATAGCCATCAATATCGATCCCGAGATACTCATTGTCGATGAGGCTCTGGCTGTTGGCGATGTTTTTTTTCAGAATAAATGTTTCCACAAATTCGATGAGTTCAAGAAGCGCGGCAAGACCATCCTCATAGTCAGCCACGACCTCAGCTCTATCCGCAAATACTGCGACAGAGCCATACTTCTCGACAAGGGTCAGAAAGTCGACGAGAGCACTCCCGCAAAGATCATCGATCTGTATAAGAGGGTTCTGGTAGGTCAGTTCGGAGAAGGTGTGGAGGATTCGCAGAAGATATCCGATCCTTCCGTCGATCCCGCAGGCAAATGGATGAGCAACTATGTCATCAATCCCAAATTTGATGAGTACGGTGACAAGGAAGTTGAGATAGTCGACTTTGCCATTCTCGATAACACCGGTAAATATACGTCCACACTTGAGAAGAAAGAACCCTTTTCATTAAAGGTAAAGATAAAGGCTCACAGAAAAGTTACCGAACCCATAGTGGCATTCACCATAAGATCTCTGAGAGGAACCGATGTCTGCGGAACCAATACCATGTACGAAGATATCGATCTCGGGACAATGGAAGAAGGAGAAGAGAAGACCATAGTCTTTAAGCAGAATATGGATCTGCAGGGCGCGCAATACCTTCTTTCCTTCGGGTGCACACGTTTCGAAGGCGATGATTTCAAGGTATTCCACAGGCTTTACGATATAGTCAGCCTTACCGTGATATCGGAGAAGAATACCGTCGGCTTCTATGACATGAATTCAGAGATAACGGTGGAATAACATATCATGGAAAATATCTCTATAGGCAAAGTAAAACTTAATCTCGAGAATTATTCCGGCACCGATACATATTCCGACGGTGATATAGAGGAACGCCTTCTGGAAATAGTAAGATCCGGTCAGGATATAGAGGAGCTCCTTACGGAAAGCACCGAGTGGCCTCTGCTCTATCATCTCTCGGATATAAGAAAGAATCTCTTATCCTGGTATCCCTTCAACAAGAAGGGCAGCCTGCTGGAGATAGGCGCCGGCTGTGGAGCCCTTACGGGACTTTTTTGCGAGAAAACATCCCGGGTTGCCGCCATCGACCTTTCAAAGAGGCGCTCTGAGATCAATGCATATCATAACAACTACGATAACCTCGAGATCATAGTAGGAAATTTCGAAGATATTAATATCACTGAAAAATTTGATTACGTAACTCTGATCGGTGTATTGGAATACTCGATCTACTATCTGCATTGCAATGATCCTTTCGGAGAGATGCTTCGCAGAGCATGCTCGCTGTTGAAACCCGGCGGACATCTCATCACCGCCATCGAGAATAAGTACGGTCTCAAATATTGGGCAGGTGCTACCGAAGATCATACCGGAGTTCCCTTTGACGGTATCAGAGGTTACGAAGGTGTAAGCCGGGTGCGCACATTCTCACGAGGCACCCTCCTGTCGATGATGGAAAATGCAGGCTTTGGCGAGAATGAGATCTACTATCCCGTTCCCGATTACAAGATGCCCCTTGAGATATGCTCACCGGAGCATCTTCCCGGAGCCGACGCTCTGGGAGACCGTTCTCCCGCCTATGACAGGCCGAGGCTTGTGCTTTTTAATGAAGGTGAAGCAGCCATGTCTCTTAAGAAAGACGGGCTGTATGAAGAATTCGCAAACTCATTTCTGGTAATAAGCAAAAAGACATCATAAATATGAAGCATGTAACTTACGTAAAATACAATTCACTCAGATGTCCCTCATTCCGTATCCGTACGGATCTCTACGAGGAAGACGGAAAGAGATTCGCATCCAAGACAGCTATGCAAAAAGAAGCTGTCCCTCATATCGCACGCATCAGATCCGGATGCGACAGATTATCCGGGCTGTACAGGGATATAATCCCTCTTAAGTATTGCGATGATCCATGCGAAGAGAGCGTTGTATTTCCTTTTATCGAGGGGGAGACGCTTCTTTCATCGATAGATTTTGAGAACAGCAAAACCGGCTCTGTTCTTTCTGCCGTATCAAAGATGCTTGATAAGATCTTTGACTACCCCGGGCCTTTTGTCCCCTTTAAAATGACAGATGAATTTGCGAAGATGTTTCCCGACTGTACTCCTTCGGAATATGAAGATTGCAGTCCTATCACCAATCTGGATTCCAATCCTGACAACTTCATCATCTCAAACGGAAATATCTACTGCATAGACAGCGAATGGGTATATGAATTCCCCATCCCCGTAAGATTTGTTAGATTCAGGGCGCTTCTATATATTTATACTAAGATGCAGGTATATCTGCGTGACAGGATAAGTGCCGGAGATTTCTATCATTATTTCGGATTCAACGGAAAAGACATTGAGCTCTTCACCGGGATGGAAGACTGTTTTCAGCAGTATGTCCACGGCAAGGGACGAAAATATATATATACAGGAAATTACGAAAAGACCTACTCTCTCTTTAAGGAACATGAGGAGGAGGCCGCACGTAATGCAGCAGAGCTTTGCTCGCTTAAGCCCGAAGCGGAGGCACTAAGAGCCGAAGTGGAGGAATTACAGAAGAAAGTGGCTGCTCTTACAGAGCAGAATAATGCCAAGGATGCTTATATTGAGCATATCCGCAAAGCTATGCACAATCCTGCATATGCCGCAAAAGTGGCTGCAAAGAAGACCGGCTCAAAGATAAAGCATACATTTGACGGATCTTCTTCGAATAACGGACAGCCCGCGGAGCTTGAATCCATGCCTCTTTATTCCGAAGAGGAAGTCCGTAATTATAATTACGAAACATGGATGACAGATAAAGAAATTGCCGATGAGAAGGCAAGAGAAAAAGACTCTCCCTTTGCCTATAATCCTCTCATCTCCGTACTGGTCCCTGTTTACAATGTATTGGATAAGCATCTTATCCCCTGCATAGAGTCGGTTTTAAATCAGACATATAAAAATATAGAACTGTGTCTTTCCGATGATAATTCTTCTTTCCCCAATGTAAAGGAGACACTGAAAAAATATGAGTCCGATGAAAGAGTAAAAGTCGTATATCGATCCGAAAACGGACGCATATCACGTAATACCAACTCTGCTCTCGAAGTTGCAAGCGGTGAATTCTGTGCACTTCTCGACTGCGATGACACGCTTGCTCCCTTCGCATTATACGAAGTGGTTAAAAAGCTCAATGAGAACAGATCTTTGGACTTTATCTACAGCGATGAAGATAAGATAGATGACGACGGCAAAGAAAGACGCATGCCTCACTTTAAACCCGACTGGTCACCGGATACATTTTTCTCACATATGTACACCTGCCATCTCGGTGTTTACAGGACTTCCATCATCAGAAAGATAGGAGGATTCCGTCCCGAGTGTGACGGATCACAGGATTACGATCTGACTCTTCGCTTCACGGAGCAGACAACTCCGGATAAGATCGCACACATTCCTCTCATCCTGTATCATTGGAGAGAACGTGTGGAATCCACATCCGCAGATATCGAAGCAAAGCCTTACGTAATTGAGGCCGCGAGAAAAGCCAAGGAAGATGCATTGCGCAGAAGAAATATCAGCGCAGATCTCGAATATCTTCCCACCCGCTATCAGTGGAGGGTTAACTATATCCCTCAGGGATTCCCTCTTGTCAGCATCATCATACCTTCAAAGGATCATCCCGATGTGTTGATGCGCTGTCTGGGATCCATTGTAAAATATACGGAATATAAGAACTACGAGATAATCGTGGTAGACAACGGTTCGTCAGCAGATAACAGAAAGCTCCTTGAAGACAGATTCGAAGGAATACGCGCCGATGGGACCACAATCAAATATGTATATAATGTTGAGGAATTCAACTTCTCTCATATGTGCAATACAGGTGCTGCAGCTGCATCCGGTTCTTTACTCTTATTCTTAAATGATGATACCGAGCTCTTCGACAGAGGAGCATTAGGGCTCTCATGGCTTTCCCGTATGGCAGGACAGGCTTCACAGTCCCACACCGGTGCCGTAGGCGCAAAACTTCTGTATCCCGATGGACATACGATACAGCATTGCGGCATCATCAATAATGATCATTCACCGGTTCATGCCTTCATCGGCATGTCAGATGATGGATTCTACTACTTCAACAGGAATGCCATCGAATATGACTGGCTTGCGGTAACGGGTGCATGCCTCATGATCTCCGCAGATAAATTCAAAGAGGCCGGCGGCTTCAATGAAGATCTTAAAGTTGCCTACAATGATGTGGATCTGTGTCTTAAGCTCGTAGAAAAAGGATATTACAATATCGTCCGCACAGACGTGATCATAAAGCACTGGGAATCCGTATCGAGAGGTGTGGATCATGAAGATGACGCAAAGATGAAACGTCTTGATGCAGAGCGTGAGAAGCTCACAAAAGCCCATCCCGCTCTCATGGAAAGAGATCCATTCTACAATCCGAACTTTACGAAGAAGTCCGTAGACTTCTCCTTTGATTATCCCGAGCCTTCTCTGGATAATTATGTGATAACAAAAATCGAGGGTTCCGCATCATCTGCTCTACATGACGACCCGAGACTCATGGGTAATATCGACATCATGTTCATGCGTAATGAACATGTTCTCTATGTGGAGGGATGGGGTATCGCAGCGGGACATGCCGGCGAAAAATCCGTCGATCTGTTATTAAGGAGCGAGAATAACACTTACAGTATCACCAAAGATCCTGTCCTGCGCGAGGATCTCCCCAAGGCATTTCCCGATGAGGAACATGCTCTCCTCGGAGGTTTCAGGACATTCGTTGATCTGAGCAAACTTGAAAAAGGCAGTTATGAGCTGATGCTTGTAAGAGGAAATATCATTCATGATCTGCAAAAGAGTATTGATGTCAACTGATCCTTATGTCTGATAATTCTTCAGGAAAAACATTTGATAATGCTTTAAGGAATTTCACATTTGATATGGCATCGCGGGGTGCCATAAGACACCTCTTTGATCTGGGATTGTCCGCATCGGAGATCCATGATGAGCTTACATTTCCCACACCTGTAGAAGCTATAAAAAACGAGCTTTGGAACTATCTTCTTGAATCCAAAATCATCCTTGCAGAAGAACCTGCAGTGGAAGATGCAGGTGTTCGATACGAATTTATCAGAGAAACAAACGAATATGGAAAACAAAGCTTCAGACGGGTGGCGGTGGAAAGCCCTGCCCCTGAAGCTTCCGTACCAAATAAAGCAGCACTTGTTTCATCAAGTGTATCCGACGATCCCGCCGGAACTCATTCCCCCGATTTTTATATACCTGTATATTTCGGCCGTGAAAAATATAAAGATCCCACAAAATATAAAAATAAGCTTTCCCTTCTCAATAAAGAAGACAAAGCTTATATCGAAGATCTTCCCTGGCCGTTACAGACTGTATGGCACCGCAAAGATGAACGTATGATCAGGATACTGTCCGTATGGGATCGGTTATCATAGTTATTCACTGATCCGGGGCTTCGGAAGCTTCGCTCCCCTGTTTATACCATCGATAACCGTCTCTTCCCATCTGTTTAACTATGTAGAGCGCTGAGTCGGCACACACCTGAAGTCCCGTCAGATCAGCGGCATCCGTAGGATATTTAGCGATACCTGCACTGAAGCTTATCTTAAAATCTTCACCCTTTTTATCATCCGATATCCTGATAGAGTGAACTTCATGCCTGATCTTATCCAGCATATCCGACACCTGTCCCGAAGGGATATCATGGACCAGTACCACAAATTCATCTCCGCCGTATCTGGATACGATACCGTACTTTGAAAAATAACTCTTCAATATACCTGCAAAGGCTTTCAGTAATTTATCACCCGTATCATGTCCGAATGTATCATTCACCTGTTTGAAGTAATCTATATCGAAAAACATTATCGAAGCATCCTTGGAATGTGCAAATAATTTTTCCGAAGACAGCTCAAATGCTCTTCTGTTAAGGACCCCGGTTAAGGGATCATTTACGGACAGCTGTCCGAGGATGCGGGTTTCACGTTTCCAGTAATTGAACACCACAGAGATCACTATTACAACCAGATTCAGGAATATAAAGAGGAAAGAAATAATATAATTCTTAAAGGTGTCCATGGTTTCGGAAAGAGCAGTACTGGGAATACGCACCACCACACACCATCCGGGCATCGACTTTATCACCGAGTAAACCTGGGAATATCTGACATCCCCTATCATATAGCTTACGGAAGCTGCAGGCTCTCCGTTTAGCATACGCTCATACCAGGCATCAAATGCAGGCTTGTACTCCCTGTTGATATCACTCATCTTAAGATAAGCATTTGCCCATCCGCCGGAGGCATGGGGATCGCTCCCTGCACACTGGATTATATTGGCAGATTCCACATTCATCAGCCATATCTCTATTTCATTGGTAAGAGACTCAGTATTTGCAGCTTCCTGTAAAGTACTGAAAAAGTAAGTGACACATAAATAACCCGTGTGGGAATCATTATACTTAAACTTCGAAAACAGTGTGATGACCGGCTGTCCGAGACGGGTAGAGCGGTAAGGTGCCGAGATCGATACCGGATCTGCAAGAAGCGCCGTCTTTTGCAGATTCATTTTTTCAAACTCGTTCTTTTCGGAATCTGACATATAGAGATTTCCATCTTCATCAACAAGCCCGATACTTACGATCCTTCCGGAAGTATAATCACTGACAGTATCGTAAACAACATCCAGGGATCTGCAGTTCTGCTCTGTAAGTGCATCCGCCATATTCCGGGCGGAATCAGCCATGAACATTAGCGAATTACTCATCTTCTCGGACACCAGATTACATATTTCTCCGGAAAGGTGTACATCATGCTGGGTTATGAGTCTGTTGAATCCTGTGATCAGCATGATTATGGCGCCGATAAATATGGCGAGACAGGAAAACAGAGTAATGTAATAAGAGTGTCCCTTTTTTATATAATCCAGATCCCCTTTTTTGTTTTTCATAATATCAGTTAACCTCTATGAGTGCCTGTACTTCCGGGTCTGTCAGATTATCATGATTGACAACTATAACTCCGGTATCTTCGAACTTTATGGAAGTCTGATTTCCGTCCAGTATCTCAAGAGCAGTCTCCACACCCTGATAACTCATGTAATACTGTCGCTGCAATATGGTTGATGCATGATAATCCGGAGACGAGATCAGCTTACTTATCTCATCCGAATAATCAAAACCAACTACCACTACATCATTGCAGCCCTTTTCCGCCACGGTATTTGCGATCACCTTGGTAGGCCCGTTATTTGTGGCAAAAAGACCGTGAAGATCCTTATGTTCCTTTAAAAGAGAAGCAGTAAGATCCGCTCCCAGTTCCATATCGCCGTTACAGTTCTGAATATCCTTGATGATAATCCAACTGTCCGGCGCATTATCTGTCCAGTATTGATAGAATCCCGCCAGTCTCTCATTAATTGTCTGAGATGTTCCCGAACCCACCAGTATGCCTACTGTCAGTTCTTCATCTTCAGAGAAGCCCATGTCAGAGAGTTTTTCTATCATCTCTTTTGCCGCCTTATTCCCCGCTTCCAGATTATCCGTCATATAGCAGATATCGAAGCTGTCAGTGTTTGCTATAGTATCCACAAGTATGACCGGGATCCCGGATGAATATATTTCCTCTATCTTTGATGCCAGCTCTATCGAATCATCCGGCGCGAGTATGATGGCATCAGCGCCAAGCGAAACCGCCTGATCTAAAAGCTTCAACTGATTCTCCCAATCCATTTCATTGTTGGTACCGCTAAAGTAGACATTGCATCCGAATGCATCACCTGCACTCCTTGCGCCCTCAACCAGTACATTCCAGTAATTACTGTCTATGACTTTGGTAATGAGATATATATCTTTACGTCCATCCACTACTTCATTCAGCGCAGTAAATTCACGCAACGGTTCATCCTGCTTTTCCGACACGTTCTTTTCTTTTCCGGCGCATGAACACATCATCAGAAGCATCATGCATGATATGATAATAAATAATTTTTTAGACATATATTTTCACCCCGGACACCACTAACCCCTTAACCGTCTGACCTGCACATCCACTACCAACTACCATGTCATGATCAGTCCGACATATCCGCATCCAGATTGATCCTTACCGAATAATCCGGATAATGTTCCGATACTTCTCTGATGATTTCTTCATACTCGCCTTCCCTGTCCGGTGCTTCGAAAGCGATTATCACATCAAATTTGATCCTTTTTTCTTCTTCATCGAGATAGAAACCATGCATCTGAAGAATATGCTCATACTTCTCCAGGATCTCTCTTATCTCTCTTTTAACTGCGACTGCCTTCTCATCCCGAGTATTATGGGAATACACGCCTATCGCTGTCAGGATGACATGCGTCTTAAGGTAAACATCTTCTATTATTTCCGACGACAGGGCATCGATATCGTGCGCTGTCATATTCGCATCAACTTCGATATGAACCGACCCCTGTGTCTTATCCGGGCCATATGAATTCAGGAAAAGATCGTATGCACCGAACACTCCCTTATGTTCCTTTATAGTCTTCTTGACGGAGACCGATAATTCTTTTGATATACGCGATCCCAGAATGTCATCCAGTGTATCCTTCATCATTTCTATTCCGCTTTTTAATATGATGACGGAAATTACAACACCGACGTAGGCTTCAAGTGAGACGCCCGTATACTTCATGATAAGTGCCGAAGCAAGAACAGATGCAGACAAAATCGCATCATTCCTTGCATCCGCTCCGGATGCTTCAAGCGCTTTGGATTCCAGCTTTGTTCCTCTGCTTTTTACAAAAGCTCCCAATACCAGTTTGACTGCAACGGAGGCGGAAATAATAAGAAGCGAGATCACAGAATACTCGGCCTTCTCGGGTTGTATTATCTTCTTAACCGATTCAATGAGTGCCGTAAAACCTGCATATAATACGATAGCAGCAATAACCGTCGCACTGATATATTCTATCCTTCCATATCCGTAAGGATGTTTTTTATCAGCAGGCCTGCCTGAAAGCTTTGTGCCTACGATGGTTATGATACCTGACAATGCATCCGAGAGATTGTTCACGGCATCCAGTATTACGGATATGGAATTTGCTATCATTCCCACCACTGCTTTAAATACAGCCAGCAAAACATTGGCGATAATACTTATGACGGAAGTCATGATTATGCCCTTATCCCTGTTGCCGGGCATATATTTCCCGTCTCTCATCTGTGCTGTTTCCGTGTTGTCATACTGTGCTGTCTTATCCATTTTTATACTCCCTTACAGTAAAAAATTAAGTATTATTAAATTATCTTACTCTGATATCCGTCAGTGCAACCCTGTCTCCGGTTATGGCAACAAAAACCTTATCGGGATTTTCTTTGATAGTCGTAACATTGTTGACCTCAATTCCCAGATTGAAGGTCTTAAGGATTATATGTTCCTTCTTTCTCCTTAAATAAACATCACACTCAAATCCCGACAGATTGGCATTCTTCCAGCCGTCCCAGCCGGGGAATTCCTCTGTTCTTTTCATTTCTATGCTGTTGTCCGCATGCGCGGTATTACCGTCATTTTCACCGTAGAGTTTTATGACAGCGTATTCTCTGTAATTCTCTCCGTCTACCCGGCCGTCTTCAGAGCTGAATATCACAAAGTAAGGACAATGCCATACCAGATTTGACCCTGGCAGGCTTCTCGTATGGAACGTTACCAAAAGCTTGTCCGTGATCTCTATACCATCAGTGGAGAGCGCTCTGGGTGTATCTACCTGAATATTCTTAAGATCCGATTCAATACGATCCGTAAAGCTTATCTCTTCTGCGATCCTTGGAATATCCGATTCTTCTATCTTCCTTCCGGTCTTCTCAACTTTTATACAGGTGACATTACAATTCTCACCGGTAATGGCAAGACTGGCCGCATTGGAACTGCTCTGCAATGCAACTATCACTTCTTTTTCATATTCCGGGCTTGTCATATTGATCTTTATATGATCTTCATATCTTCCGACCAATATCTCATATACATTCCCTTTTCCGCCCGTCTCCGCTCCCGCCTCTCTGTTTACGGTCTTTCCTATTATTTTTCTCGCAGCAGTCTGAATACTGTGCTTGTCGAACCACACTTCCCCGTATTCAATATATTTGTATGCATCGATAGCTTTCTCATTCTCATGAACACGTCTGTCATAAGAATCAAAGAGGATTATCGAAGGAGCAGAAAAATCACTTTCTTTTTTGTCTTCGGAAGGAGAGCAGGAAAAGGTCACTCGTGTTATCTCATTTTCAATGGCCACGCCCTTTGTGATAGCCGTTCTGTATTCCGAACATGAGATCTCATCTTCTATTCTGCCGTCATCTTCACTCGCATTCACGTTATAATCTTCATCTATCAGCTTCACCATAAGTTCGGCATATTTGGGGTCAAATTCTTCTCCTCCGCCCTTTACCATTGCTTCTCTTGCCAAAAAGTCAGGCTTGGCTTCTCTGTATCTTTTCTTAGTGGTCATAGTCACATAAGCATCCGCGATACCTATGATCCTTGCGATCTCAGGGATCTCCTCACCCTTAAGTCCTTCAGGATATCCGCTGCCGTTATATCTCTCGTGACTGTAATACGCACCCTGACTCAAAAACGGATACTCCGTAATGCTTGATAATATCTCTTTACCGATAAGCGGTTTCTTTTTCATTATCTCACGGTCTTCTTTAGCCGGATCCGTGGCATTATTGAGCACACTGTCCGGAATACCGATAAGACCGATATCGTGAAGCAGTGCGGAATAGTATACTTCTTCGCACTCCTGATCACTCTTGCCGTTTAGAGCCGCCATCCTCCTGGAATAATTTGCTACCTTTACAGCCTTTCCTTTTGAATACTCATCCTTCTTCTCAACTGCGGATACAAATGCCTTCGCCGTCTGATCAAACAGATTGCGCATCTTTATCCTCTCGTCTCTCATGCTGCGTATCTCGGTCTCATGAGCTTTAATAACGACATCATTTATATCCATATATGTGAAGATATAGAGAAAAACGGAAACTGCAACCATGGCCATGTTCACTATGGATATACCATAAGTAAATATCTGCACTATCCCGAATATCAAAGGAATAAAGATATATAAGAACATGGAATCATAGATCAGCTTTCTGAATCTGTCCCTGTTATCCCTTATGACAGAAAACTGGATGATCGGACAGAATACAGGAACTATATAAGCGATCAAAAAGCCGTCACCTCTGTGATATATATTCATATCATCAAAATAATAATACAGATCGGTAAAAGCGGATATTATGGTCATCAACAGCCCTATAAGCGAAACATACTGGACAAATTTTAATCGTCTGGGAACAGTTTTCATCCCCCCTTCGTTCAAAAGCCAGTCAGTTATATACATATTGAATCCCATTACTATTGCCGATGTTAAAAAGAATACGGCAAAATTACTTATCCTTGTCATCACATATCCGGTCTCGCTGACATCCCCTGCATAAATATATGCCTGTCTGTCAAACCAAAGAAGGAAGAATGCGATTATCTCCATCATTATCAGGATCTTTCTCCGGCTGTCAGACAGGAATTTTGTAATAGTCAAAAGAAATGCGGTAGTAGCACAGACTCCACATAATACAAGCATTAAGCTAAGTTGGTTTTCTCTTATCAGATCATACATATTGTTAATGCTCCTTTAAATCTTCGAGAGCTTATCCTTGAACTTTTCATACTCATCCAAAAGCTTGCCAGAGTTTTCTTCCACAAATTTCCTGTCTCCCTTTGTACAAGCCGCTTCTACCGTTCCGGCAAGTACGGACAATTCTTTTGCTCCTGCTATCCTTGCAGAATTCTTCAAAGCGTGAACCTTTAAAGTATATAATTTTATATCTTCGGACGAATATGCTTCTTTTAATATCGCAACATTTGAATCAACCGTATCACGAAACAGCTTAAGAGATTCTATAAACCCATTAACACCACCCGAATTGATTATTCCATCCCTGACATGTATCCCTTCTGTCGTTTCAAGCCATGCCAGCTCCTCCGGAAGTTTCTCGTTTTCCGCTCCCTCATCCTTTTCCTCCGGTTTCTCCATCATCGTTTCAGGGATATGGTTCATAATCGTTTTTTCAAGCACCTCACAGCTCAGAGGCTTGGTCAGATATCCGCTGTATCCCTTCTTGCTGTAATCCTCACCATCGCTTACTCCCCTGGAAGTTATTGCATAAACAGGGATCTCTTTGTCCCGGGTGCGTATCTTTTCCACGAGATCCGTTCCGTCCGTTGTCGGCAGCATCTCGTCGATAAAGATCACGTGAAAACGTGTATCTTTGATCTTTTCCAGCGCTTCCTCCCCACTCAGGGCTGTAGAAACAAATACTTCCGTAGGCCTAAGCAGTCCTTTGATCAGATTAACATTTTTCAGGCTTTCATCTACCACAAGTATATCCGCATCGGGCGCAACAAACCGTGACCGGTATGTACCCCTGGCATTATCCACACCGCTTTCGGAATATTCTCCCATAGGCGTATCATCTATTATCTTTTGACTTACAACAAAGGTAAACTCAGATCCCTTGTTCACTTCACTTTCACAGGTAATGTCACCTCCCATTAACTCTGCCATTTTCTTTGAGATATCCAGGCTGAGACCTGTTCCGAGAATGCCGTTTCTTTTTTCTTCATCCAGCTGCTCGTAGGCAGTAAACAGTGTATCCATCGTACTCTTGTCGATACCTATACCGGTATCACATACGGAAAAACGCAGTTTGCAGACATCATCCTTTCTCTCTGTCATTGAAACCTTAAGTGTGATACCTCCGAATTCCGTATACTTAATGGAATTGGACAAAAGATTCATTAATATCTTTCTTATTTTTCCCGCATCTCCCTTAAGACGCACAGGCAGCATTTCATCCGTATCCACATCGAATGTAAGCTCTTTCTGGATACTTTCAATCCTCACCTCTGAGATCACTGATCTTAACAGATCCTGTGTGGCATATTCTTTTTCGGTGATCTTCATCCTTCCGGATTCAATCAGTGACATATCCAGAAGACCGTTCACCAATGTCAGCAAAGTCTCCGATGACTTTCTGATATCAAGGGCATAATTGATCACAGACAGATAATAAGGCTTTGGCACACCTTCACCGTTTTCCCTGAGCGTCATCTCGTTCATACCCATAATTGTATTGATAGGGGTTATGATCTCATTGGAGATATTTGCCATGAATGCCGTTCTGGCCGCATTTGCGCGTTCCGCTTCTTCCTTGGCTTTCCTGAGCTCAACATACTGTCTTTGAATGACGGTACCTTTCATAACACGCCATACCAAAAATGCAACCAGTGCTGCAAAAGCCAGGAAAACAAATATCATGAACAGAGGTCTCTCACTGAATGCTGCTTCTTTATTGATCCTGTAAGAATCATTCAAAATGAGATTTCCGCTGTTATCATATGCCATTACATGCAGCGTATATTTTCCATATTTAAGCCCCGTATATTCCAACGGTTTCAGTTCGGATTTCCTTACCGTTATTCCGTCTGCTTCCTTACCTTCAAGGAATATATTGATGGTGGGATTCTCCAGAGAGAAATCTATGACAGACACATTCATCCTTATTCTTCCCTGTGTCTTGGGTATCATGAACACTCCGTCTTCGTTGGGAAGGATCTTTTCATCGCCAATATCTATTGAGCACAGATCGGATCTGATGGTCAGTGTCCCCTGATGCATGGTATTTATATTTACCATACATACGCCGCTTCTGCCGGCAATATACAGAGTTCCGTCGTCGTCCAGGGCATTGTAGGAATTTGATGTGGGTATGCTTGTCATTCCGTTAGCTGCCGTATACAGTCTGTAGTCGGTAACACTGTCATTTAACATATCCGCGATTTTGACTGTATATACTCCGTAGGATGACAATATCCACATATTGTCACTATCATCAAAATACAGATCATAATTATTGTTGTAAGGGAAGGTAGTAATATTTTTGATAACACCGTCTTTCAGATATTCTATGGAATTGGATGTGACGATCCAGTACACACCGTTCGTATCATCCTTTTTTATCCTCATTACAACATCGCTGGTAAGACCTTCGTCGCGCCCCAGCCTTGTGATCTTGTTGTCTTTTTCTATCACATATATACCATCCCCGTCAGATCCGGCATAGATCTCACCGTTATCGCCTTCTTCCACGGTAAGGATCACTGTATTCTTTATTCCCGATAAAGCTCCCAACGACCTCTCCACCATGTCGTTCTTTATCACTGCGACACCACTGTTGGTACCGACTATCACTCCACCTTCTTTTGAAGGCACGACACAACGTATCTCATTTCCCGGCATTCCGTCTTCCGTTGTGTAATTTCTTATCTCATCATCAGCGGTTAAGCATACAACTCCCAGATCATCATTAAAAACAGCCAGCCAGAGATTACCGTCACTATCCGCAGTAATACATCTTACCCTTGCATCTCCGATAAAGTAGGTAAGCTTATCTCTGACGGAACTTCCGTCTTTATCAATGATATCCAGCCCGTCATCCGTTCCTATATACAGTCTTCCGTTATGAATACATGTCGTATTAGTCACTTCCTTATCAATACCCGTACGCTCGGACAGATTCACAAAACTGTTGGAAACTATCTTCATCACGCCCTGGGTGGATGATGCATACCACAGGTTTCCCTGATAATCCGATGTCATCATTTCAATCGCGCTGTCCATCGGAAGATCGTTCAGGAGATGAAACTCATCGCCATCGATATAACCGGTTCTCTCATCGGAAGCAACCCAGACTCTGCCGCAGTCATAGCTAAGCCATCTTACTTTTTCAAGTGGATCTACGGAATACTGCTTCAGTTTTGCGGCACCTTCTCCGAAATCCCCGTAATAAACCTTATTGCTTTCGGTACCCAAGTATACTTTTCCGTTTTCATACGGATCTGCAAGAATGGTCGTCACCTTCTCTGTTCCCAGATCTTCGCTTTCGTATACTCCGGTTATATGCTGATCGTCTATGGCAAAAACAACGCCCTTATTCGTCAGACCGTATACTCTTCCACTGACATCGCTTTCCAGTCTAAGAACTCTTTCTTTATCCATGCGTCTGTCATTGATATTATTTATATTCATATTTTCATCTACATAACAGACTCCTGCCGTCGACCCGATATAAATATTTCCCTTGCTATCTTCCGCAAACGCCCTGATGGAGGAGGAAGGCAAACCTTCCTTATAAGTCAAATGAGTATTGCCGTCTTTATCCATGACAACAACACCATTATCATTTGTTCCGACCCATATCCTTCCCTTGCTGTCTTCGAAGAGAGCCCTCCCGCTGGTGAAACCATCAGATGTATCAAGTCTCTCGAAGGTGCTGCCGTCATAACGGATGATGCCGCTGTATCCGCCTATCCATATATACCCGTCAGCAGCACCGAGTATATAATTTGCATCCGACGAAGGAAGTCCGTTGGTCGCATCATATATCTCAGCCCAATAGGAAACGGATTTATTCTGATCTGATGCTGCATATCCTCCTCCGGTAAGATAGTTCCCGGCGGCATTAGACGTAAATGAATGTCTCAGGCAGCAACAAAAAACAGAACTCAATATCAAAACAGCCGATATAGCCTTTATAACCCCTTTAAACTTGCGCATGCACAATCCTTCCCGTCACGTGATATCAGTCTGGTTATATTTTCTAAGTACTATCTTTACTTCATCCAAAGCATCAAAGAAAACCTCCACACACTTCGGATCAAACTGCGTTCCCTTTCCCTCTTCAATAATGGCTATTGCTTTCTCAAGGGGGAATGCAGGTTTATAGACACGGGGCGATGTAAGAGCATCAAACACATCGGCAACAGACATTATACGTGCCGCCAACGGAATCACCTCTCCGTGAAGGCCTTCGGGGTACCCCTTCCCATCCCACCTCTCATGATGGTAAGCCGCCATATTACGCGCTTCTTTCAGGTAGCTGTCTCCCTGAACCGTACCGATAACCCGCTCGATTATATGCTTTCCCGCAGTCGTATGAGTCTTCATGATCTCAAACTCTTCCGCGGTGAGCTTGCCCGGTTTATTTAGTACTGCATCCGAGATGTTTATCTTTCCCACATCATGAAGAGGTGCGGAACGGACTACATCGGATATAAATTTCGGCGTTATCTTCTCCGCGTAATAGCCGTGTTTCTTAAGTCCCTCTACTATTATTCTTACGTATGCGGCAGTCTTCTGAATATGGGCACCTGTATCGGAATCCCTGTTTTCCACCATATCCGCCATAGTCACTATCAGGCCGTCCTGCATCTTGGCTGTTGATTCCGAAAGCCTTTTTATACTTCTCATCTGTTCCGACTGATTTAAAGTCATACGGCAGAATGAATTGTACAGATTCTCAAGTTCATCACCGGTGCGTACATCAATGCCACGTATCTTTTTTACACTGTCATCAAGATTCTCCTGCGAATCATCCATGTGTGAATTCATATCCGCACTTGCGGTAACCGCACGAAGAGGAAATATAATACTATAGTCTGTGAGCCACATTACAAATGAACATAACAGCAGGAAGAAGCCCGTAAACACAGATACGAGTTCCATCAGAAAGCTCTTCTCTTCACCCGCAAGCCTGTCCATATCAACATCGGCACCCACGTAACATACTGTTTTCCTGTTCGAATCATATACAGGAGAATAAGACGTCATCAAATGACCGTATGAATCCCTTACTATGATAGGTTCTATCTTGTCTCCTCTGAGCAACGCCGGAACGTACTCCATGAATTCCTCATCAAAAGGTATTAGCTTACCTATAGGTTCTCCAGACACACCTTCCGTATCTATATCGAATACCACACGGCATCCGTCTTCCTCTATCTTATAAACATACAGATACGCAATATTCTCGGAAGTGTTGAGGATATCTGTCAGCAGCGCCCTCGTTCTGTCATAACCTTCCGCCTTGCCTTTGCTTTCCAGATATTCATCTACCATGTCGCCGTCTATCATTTCCGCGGCAAGCCTGGTCACGCCCTTTGAAAGTTTGATATTTTCATTTGTGATGGTTTTGTGGAACACATTCATACTGATGACCGCCGCAACAACGGCAACGATCCCGAGCGAGATTCCAAGAATAAAAAGAACTTTTACCCTTATGGACATTTTTCTGGTATAGGTTTTACCCTTTACTCCGGTGATGGTATCACTTACGGAATCGGGGTTCTGCATCCACATACTGAAGTTGCAGTACCCAAAGAATTTTTCCGGGATAATACGCAGCACTGCCACAACCATTAAAACGGTTATGGTTTTGTCCAGACAATCAAGGATCAGACTTGAAAAAATATGTGAGAATGCCAGATTAAAAAATCCGGTACCATAGAGTATACCGCTTAAAGAATCGCTTTCGAAAGAAATGCCATCCATGTACCACGGAATGACTGCACCTACCCCACCGCCTATGAGCGAGAAGAGCACTATACTTTTTGCTATCCCTAACTTGTTTTTAAACCATCCTCTTCTGGAAATGAAAGCCGCAGATAAAGCAAGAAGAACATTTGCAACGCCGTAGAATAAAGAAGATGGCGTTTGTATGCTCTTTATGACATTGGTGAAAAAACCTACTATAGCTCCCGGAAGATAGCCTCCACAGGCAGCCACAGCAATTGTTCCCACAGAATCAAGATAGATCGGCATATTAAACGCCGCAACAACATCATTTAATATAACATTAAATGCGATACCGCCAAGACATAGAAGTGCAGCAATGATATTCTGTCTTCCACGTATGCCGACTTTACCTTTATTTCCCCTCATTGCCACCTCCACTCAGCCATTTAATTTCAGTCAGAAATTTTCATAGCTCGTATAATGACCCGTGGTAAAAAACGCATCACGTAAGATCTGTATATCACATACATGTGATATCGAATCCTAAACTGCCTTTGTGCATTATGTACTTTTTTCTTTCGAATCGCTTTGATCCTTTGTTAATTATAATACAAATCAGCTCTTTTGAGCAGACCGCAGATCACTTTTGACCCTGATAATTTATTATATTATAATAATGTAAATTGTTTATATTTTTCTTTATTTTTATCGGTAAATCCCCACCATGAACATATTTTCGAGAGATCGATCTGCTTCACTGCCGGCTCCGGGAAAGGTTCTTAACAGTGACATGGGATATCCGACCGGAAAAATAAGAAACAGAGGGAGGAACATGAAAAACAGCAAGCTTATTTTATTGATGGTATCCGTCGCAGGACTGACTCTTTTGTCCGGATGCGGCAGGATATCGCCGGGAATGTCCTCGGCGAACATGGAAAGCAGGAACTGCGACAATATCGCGACACTCCTGGAAAAGCAGGGTTTTACCAACATTTCAACGGAAGCACTTCAGCGCAGCAAGGCAGATTATACGCTGGTCAACGGACAGATAGACAGTGTTATCATCGACGGGACAGAGGACTTTGAAGCAGATGACAAATTCAAATCCAACGCTCCCATTATCATCACTTATATAAACAGGCCCGATGAGAACAGAAAAGAACGCCGCGGCTTCGACTCCAAGAAAAATTCTTTTGTGAATCTTGAACACTATCGCTTTGAAGTACCTGATTATGTTGACGTTACCGACCTCACAAAGAATACAGGCACCTGCAGCATAATGAATTCCGACGGCAGCGACGAAGACGCCTGCCTCAATGTTTTCACCGTCGCATTTGATGACGAAGTCTACGGATACAACTCTCTTGATGAGAACAAAGAAGATTGGATCGAAGAAAATTTTGCCACCGACAGGGACAAATTCAAGCTTCTCAGTACCAAAAACTTCGAATCGGAAGACAGATCGGTAAAATGGATAAGTTTCGATTACGTTTATTCCGAAGATGGCTTATGGAATGAAGGTGTGCTTACAGTCGTCCCCAATGAAGAGGAAATGCTCGTATTTGAACTGATACAGCCGGACTCAAGTGAATCTCTTTATAAGACCGACCTGGAAAACATCGCTACTTCCGTAACGGAGTACAGAAATACAGTTACCATAGCAGACACTGACTTTGTGCTCCCCTTCGACTGGAAGAACAATAATCAGTTTACAAAAGAAGAGATGGATACGATCCGAAGCATTACGGATCTGCAAATAAAGGATTCCTTCCTGTTGGAGCCGATAAATTCCGAGCCGGATTCCTCCAACATAGTCGGTGTATTACTGGAAGGTAATGATCTGTTCTACCCTCTCGATTACAACAATATCGAGGATGATGTTGATAGCTATATATCCGAATTATACTGGTTTCTCAATGCCGATAATGCATATTTCGAAAGCATAGGAGAATTAAGAGGTATTGTCACCGTCATACCGGAATCCGGAAACTATTTTCATTTCTACATCGCACTTACGCCGAATGATGATGTTTGTATGCTGATTATGGGAGATGAAGATAACGACCGCAGCAATAATGAAGATAATCAAAAGCTCTTCCTGGATTACCTTTCCACCGGAAGAGCCCATTACAGGTGACCGGATCTGCCTGATCACCGGATTTATCTAAAAGAAAAAAAACGCTCCGTATTTTCAAGTATCTGCCGACGAAGACTCTCTTCGTCGGCAGATTTTATCTCGGCCATCTTTTTTACAACGTATACGATATTCTCAGACACATTTGGATTCTTAAGTCCCTTTATGCCTCTGGGCAGAAGATATGGGCCGTCTGTCTCAGCCATAAGGCTCTCTGCCGGTATTATATCCAGCGCATCCACAAGTGCTGCATTTCTGCGCTTATCACATACCCATCCCGTGATACCTATCAGACAACCAAGTGAAAGATATGCCTGTGCAGTATCCCTGTTCCCGGTAAAGCAATGCACCACAGCACGTTTTGCCACATCCCGATGCTTTTCAAGGATCCTGATAAAGTCATCCGCAGCATCTCTTTCGTGCAGAAAAAGCGGGAGGCCCGACCATTCCGCGACCTCTATCTGCTCTTCAAATGCCTTAAGCTGAATATCTTTAGGAGAAAACATCCTGTCATAATCAAGTCCGCACTCTCCCACTGCCACTATTCTTTCCTTATTCGCCTGTATGATCTCTTTTATCTTTTCCAAAGCAGCCTTATCACAGCTTTTTGCATCATGAGGATGGATACCTGCCGTAAAATACACTTTTTCTTTTCTGCTTCCGGCACAAAATTCCGCAGCACATAATGAACTATGCAGCGAGCTTCCGGTGATGATCACTCTTACTCCCGCTGCATATGCATTATCGATAACAGTATTTTCTTTTCCCCTGAACTGATCATTGAAGAGATTAAGTCCAATATCCGTATATCTGATTTCCATTTTTATTTCCGTTATTCTTCATTTTTTTCCATGCCTTTAACGATCCTGATAAAACGACTTACCTCTTCCCACGCTTCCTTGGATTCGGGATAAAGAGACAGTCCCATTTGAAATACATGGAACATTCCGGGATAGACATGTGTCTTTACAAGTACTCCCGCTTTCTTTGCCGCTGCCGACACGGACAGGGTATCCGATAAAAGAACCTCTCTGTCTCCCACCTGCATTAGCATGGGCGGAAAACCTGTCATATCTCCGAATATGGGAGAAATATATGGATTGTGAGGATCATCCTCTTTGTAATATCCATCCATATATACCATAGTATCCTTAGTCCCGCCGAATATCGGATCTATATTGAAATTCTCTTCATAAGATTCTCCGCTCTTGGTAAGGTCTGTCCATGCAGACATGGTTATGATACCTGCGGGAAGAGGCATCTCATGATCCCTTAAATAAAGCACGAGTGCCAGACTGAGTCCGCCGCCGGCAGAATCACCTGCTACTATGATGTTTTCCGGCAGATAATCCCTGTCAAGGATCCACTTGTATGATGCGATCGCATCCTCAAGAGCCGCGGGATAAGGATGCTCGGGTGCCACCCTGTAATCAGGACTTAAAACATCCCATCCGTCTGACAGCTCATTATACAGAGCTGCCATATCTCTGTAGGTATTGTGTATCCTTTCATAATAACCGCCACCGTGAAGCTGGAGTATGATGCCCTTTTTGCTCTCTGAATTTTCATCAGTCGCAGAAACACCGGTGCTCACAGCCCCGGCCTTTCTTGTAATGAAGTCGGCCTTGAATTTACCCATATCCACCTCTTTAAGCTCGAGGCTGTCAGGACATTTCCACTTTGGCTCCCTCTCATACATCCTGGCACGACGTGCGGGATCCTGGGCCCCCGGAAGGTGATTTGCCGCCTGAACTATATGTCTCGCGGTTATACCCCGAAGGCTTACCTGATCTTCTATATCAGATTTTATCTCTTTTTTTATTTCAGCTAATTCCATATGACTATCCGATCAAATATGAAATCTTCTCTTTAATTCCATGGTTATCTTCCTGTCTCCGAATATAAATGTGGCGAAAAGGAAAAGCCCTGTTACAGCAACGCAAATGATGGCCAGGATGCCGTTTGCAAGAAGTCCGGCAAAGTATAATCCCACTATCGTCACACTGCACAGTCCCATCACTATCAAAAGTACAAGATAGCTGTGCCACCTGCTCCTGTTGAGCATCATCAGGAAGAATACGACCACGTCTCCTAAAAGTATCACTCCGGGTATAGCCCACTGCAATGCCCATCCGAAGTCCCCTGTCAGCCTGTCGATCAGATACAACAGTGCAATGGTAAGCAATATCTGCAACCCTATCTTCATGGCAAATCCGGAATCATGATTGACCCAGTAAACCAGCAGTGAATACGTGTATAGTTCCGCCGCGACCGCAATGAAAGACCATTTAAAGTCCGGCCGCGCATATTGATTGATAACGAGCATGGCAACCGCCGCAACGAACATGATAAAGAATATCAGTCTCAAAGCAAATCTTGCCCAACGCTGTTTTCTTCTCACATCGGGATAAGGTGCCGCATTTCCATACACCTCATGTATCTTCATTTTGTCCTCTTCATCGGGCTCCTCAAGAACACAATGACACAGAGGACAGGTCTCTCCCGCATCAAGGATAGCCATATTGCACTGAGGACATCTCTTCACGGCAGGTTCATTATCTTCCGCCCCTGTATTTTCCGCCATCACAGCCTTGCGATCCTTTTCTTTACGCTCTTTGCGATCGTTCTTTTTTCCCGATACTGTATTCTTTTTTTCTTTCTTTTCTTTACTCAATCCCACACTCCGTTGGTCTCTATAGCACACTCTATGCCGTCAGCCGTAAGGCACTTGAAAAATCTCCTGAGCACCGACAGATCTGACAGTATGGTAGTAAATGTTATTATCATCTTGTCATTGTACGAAAGCACTGCTCCCTTGATATTCTGTCCTTTGGACATGGAGAGCATGGCATAAAAGTTCTCTACATACGGGCGATAAGGTTCACGCAATTCAATCCTTCCCACGTTGGTCACAGTGGATGTTGTTCCGTAGGCAGTGGCATCATATACCTGTTTAATGGCGATATTCTTGATAAATAAAGGAATGGGCCGCAGGAATTTATTTGTCTCATTGGAAACGTTATATGAAAGAATATCATTCAGGTGTTCGGGGGTAGTCTGGCTCTTTAAGCTCTCCGCCACAATGGCCAATACCTCCTCATAGCTGTATTCATCTTTTTCCGGCTTGAATATTGCCGATACCATGGCAAAGAAATTCTTCATGGTATGAGAATCGTAATAGGAGCGCAGATCCACGGGAACGCAGCAATTGATGGGTATATCCGAAGGATCTCCCTTTAATACCTCCCTGTAGATCGCATACACAAAAGTACCTACCAGATACTGATTGAGAGTGATGCCGTGTGCTTTTGAAGCTGCTTTAAGCTGGGCAAAGGGAAGAAGTCCATGTACCACTCCCAACTGTCCCTTCGGGAGCTTTTCCCCCTTTAACGTGATGGCCTTCTTCGACTTATAGGCCACATCACGCCCCTTTGCATGCTTGAAATTCTTCAGATAGCTGTCCTCTTTATCAAGGAATATACCGGAAGATATCTTATCCTTTTCCACTTCCAGGATCTCGGGATGCTTTATGCGCAGATATTGATAAACCAGTTCCTTTAAAAGAACCAGTCCGCCGAATCCGTCTGTCAGCGCATGAAAGACTTCCAGATTAATCCTCTTTTTGTAATATGTGATCCTGAACAGGTATTGATGGTTCCTGCTCTTGTTGATATATGCGCCGGGAAAATCATTCTCCTCATGTACTTCCGGGAGCGATCTGTCATTTTCTTCAAAATAATACCAGAAGAATCCGGCTCTAAGGCGCATCCTGAAGCCGAGAAACTGGGAAAGTACCTTTTCCTGTGCCTCCGATAATGCCACGGGATCTATTTCCTCAGTCATGGATGCGGAAAGTCTGTATACATTGCTCATTCCTTCGGTAGCTATCACCGGGAAGAGAAGTGCCGTATTATCCAGCTTTTCCCATGCTGGTTGTTTTCTTTTCTTTTTAAGTGCCATAGTTTGGATTATACCATAATCAGTCGGCGCTCGACATCCCTGTCTCGCTGTTCCCTCCTGATTACGGCAAAACGTCCTTGTTATACCATAATCACAAAAAACACGTGCAATCGGATGTATTTTTTAGTATCATGGTAGTCAGAACTTCACAGGTCAAAACGTAATAAAGGGGGAAGCAAATGGATAATCCCATTCTTTACCGAAAACGTCTTATCCCTCAGGAATGCGTTCTTTTAAAAGACGATGTCATTCTTGAATGCAGTGAAGATATCATTCTCACAAAGTGGTGCGCTCTCAAACCCAAAAAGTATCTGCACCACGGCTATTCCTGCTATTTCCGGAAGGAAGGTATCAAAGTCAGCAAATTTTATACCGAGGATAATACCCTGCTTTACTGGTATTGCGATATCGTTGATTACGAATACAAGGCAGAAACCAACGAGCTCATAGTGACCGATCTTCTGGCAGATGTGATAATATATCCCGACGGGTTTGTTAAGGTTGTTGATCTGGATGAACTTGTTACAGCATTAAATGACGGTCTCATCACCCTCGATCAGCTAAAGCTTTCCATTACCCGACTGGATAAACTTCTTAATATGATCTACAACGACAAGTTCGATATTCTCACTCAAAATATAGATCAGGCTGAAAAAGCCTGATCTTTCTATTATTCCCAAAAGAAATCTGTTATACTGATGTTATGTCTACTTCCGGAATCTAATTTCGGAAGATCAATCATTACTACGGAGGTTAATTTAATGAAGAAAAGAAGATTTGCCGGTCTTATCGGACTGCTCACAGCGGCTGTTCTTACGGCAGGTGCTGTATCAGCTGTATCCGGTACTGTCAGATCGGATGCTGCTGAGGCTGCCACAGGCGTTTACATCAGCGAGCTTACAGGACTTCCCATCAGCGCAGCGCTCCAGAATCAGCGTCCTGTGGCAATAATGGTGGATAATGAGAAGTTTGCTCTTCCCCACTTTGGTCTGAACCAGGCTGATATCGTATACGAGATGATGAACAGCACAGCAAACGGACGTATCACACGTCTTATGGCTATCGTAAAGGACTGGGGTGCCATCACACAGTTCGGAAGCATCAGAAGTACAAGACCCACCAACTTCATGCTTGCGGCTGAGTACAATGCTATCCTCGTTCACGACGGCGGTCCCTACTACAACAATATGTATCAGAGACTTCCCTACACCAACAACCTGAGTGCAGGTTTCGCCCGTTACTCTAACGGAAAGGCTTCCGAGTTTACAGAGTACGTTACCTACAATGCATATACCAATCCCACTACAGGAAGAAGCTACTCCGGTCTTGCGCAGCGTATTGCAGCTGCCGGCTTCTCGACCACTTACAACCAGTACTATCAGGGTCCCAATATGGTATTTGCTCCCACGGAGTACGTGCTTGGCGAAGGATCGACTGTTGCAAATGCAGTATCTCTTCCCTTCCCTCACAACAGCAGTAAGCTCAATTTCAATGCTGCTACCGGAACTTATGATTATTCAGAATACAACAAGCC
The DNA here is from genome assembly GCA_024697065.1 of Lachnospiraceae bacterium. GTDB lineage: Bacteria > Bacillota > Clostridia > Lachnospirales > Lachnospiraceae > NK4A136. The sequence goes on along the minus strand of JAILGE010000035.1, from coordinate 66,646 downwards.
TCATGTAGATGCTCTCACAGGTGTACAGACCACTTTTGAAAACGTTCTTGTTCTCAACTGTTCCTTTACACAGCTTGATGCAAACGGATACATGATCTATAACATCCTTACACCGTCCAACACCGGTTACTACCTCGCAAACGGACGCTGCATTCCCATCACATGGTCCAAGACTTCAGACTGCGGACGTACGATGTACACAAATGCAGTTACAGGCACACCGCTTGTATTTAACCCCGGTAAAACCTACATAGCCATCGTTCCTTCGGATGTATGGAATAAGGTTGTTATCCAGTGATCGTCATTACATGCAGGAGGGCTGACAATGTCAGCCCTCTTTTTTGTGTCCCGATATCGCGCTCCGGTATCGTGCCCCGGTATCGTGCCCCGGTATCGCGCCCCGGTATCGCGCCCCGGTATCGCGCCCCGGTATCGTGCCCCGGTATCGCGCCCCGGTATCGTGCCCCGGTATCGCGCCCCGGTCGTTCTCCATGCTGTATGCTACTCCTGCAGACGCGCTCCCGCTCTTGAAAAACGCAACGGATACATAAGGCACCACAAAACGGTGCCTAAGTACCGGCGTTTTTCTAAGGTCTGCCGGAGTAGCATACAGCATGTCGAACTCGTATTCAGCACTGCTTAGTTTTGATCGTCCTAAAATTGTATATTCTTTTTTACTACAAACCCATCTCTCTAAGTACATCTACGCCGACACATTGTACAGCCGGGCAGGAACAATAGAACGGCTAATAGCATACAGTATGGAGAACGACTAAACGACAAGTCAGCAAAAATATACGAAAAACCCCTCCCGGAAAACCGGGAGGGGCCTGCTTATAACCCTTCTCTGAAATTGTCTCTCGTTGCTGTAACCTTTAACCCTTTACACTACCCATTGCAACGCCTTCGATGATGTATCTTGAAAGAATCAGATACATAACGATAAGAGGAAGAACCGTAAGTGTCAGTCCTAAGTAGATCGAGCCGTACTCTGTCTTGTAGATATCTCCACGAAGAAGGCTGACCATGATAGGCATGGTGTAGTTCTTCTTATCTGTAAGGAGTACCAACGGTGTGAACAGGTTGTTCCAGCTTGATACGAAAGCGAATATTGCCTGTGTAGCAATAGCCGGCTTCATGATAGGTAAACACATCTGGTTGAATATCCTGAACTCGCCCGCTCCATCGATACGTGCAGACTGCACGATTTCAAACGGGAATGCTGCTACAAGATACTGCCTCATGAAGAATACTGTCATGGGGGATGCTATAGCGGGGAGAATGAGCATTAACAGGTTGTTGGTAAGTCCCAGCTTGTAGCACATCTGATAGAAACCGATCATTGTAATCTGTGCAGGGATCATCATGATAGCTACTATCATCTTGAAAAATGCATTTCTTAACTTCCAATCATAGACAACCAGCGCATAAGCTGTCAGTGTTGAGAAATAGATCGAAAGTGTTGTTGAACCCACCGAGATGATGATAGAGTTCATAAAACCCACGAGAGGATTGAAGCTCTTACCTGTAAGAACCGCAAAGTTGTTCTTCAGGAATCCCGAAGGGATAAGTGATACAGCGTGCTGCTGAATCTCTGTTGTGGATCTGGTTGCATTAACCATCATGATCCAGAAAGGAAATATACTTAAGATAGCAAGAAGTATACATATAATGTAGATAACTACCTTCAGTACTATTCCGCCTTTCTTCTTCTGGTCTATAGTATCTACTTTCATGCTTCCTCACCTTTCTGGCGTTCAGCCTCTTTAATTTCTTTCTTGATCTTCTCCGCATCACGGTCACGCATGATGTAGAACATACCTGCGGACAGGACAGCAATAAGGATGAACATTATGATACTTGCTGCGGCAGCTCTTGCATACAGGTGACTACCCTGGAAAGCAAGCTGGTAGATAAATACGCTTGTTGTAAGCGTTGCATTATCCGGACCGCCGAGAAGGAAGAGCTGAGGAATATCGAACATGTTCAGACCACCGATAAGAGAAGTAACCAGTGTGAAAAGAAGGATACTTCTGATATTGGGAATAGTGATCTTGAAGAAGGTCTGTACTCCGTTGGCACCGTCAACCTTTGCAGCTTCGAAAATTTCAGGATCTATACCGAGAACACCTGATATAAGGATAACCATGGTGTAGCCGTACCACATCCAGAACTGAATAAATGAAACCAGGCCCTTCGCCATCATTTTATTCTGAAGCATTTCAACAGGCTTCTCGAACACTCCGAGTGAAACCATGATATCGTTCACAGGGCTCATAGGATAATCAAACAAAGCCTTGAACAAAATAGCGATGGTAGCCGCGGTAATTATATTCGGCATGTAGAAAAGAATTTTGAAAACTCCTGCTCCCTTTACTTTGAATCTCTTATCCGTAAACCATGCTGTAAGTAAGAGAGCGAGTCCGATCTGCGGTATAAAGTTGCAGATCCAGATAAAGAATGTATTCCCGAGCGCTCTTAAGAATGTCTTATTTGCAAATATAGACTTGAAATTTGCAAAAGGCTCATCAAGGAAATTAAGTTCGGTTCCAAGACCCTTAAGGTCTGTAAACGCGATCACGAATGTATATATGATCGGATAAAGTGAAAAAAACAGAAAAGCTACTATGAAGGGAATAGAGAAAAAATATCCGTATTTTCCATATTTAACAAGTTTTTTCTTTTTCATCTGTCAACCCCGGTTTATCTTATTTTTAAATGCAGGACGGTAAACCACACCGTCCTGCACTAATCATGTTAATCTGAATCGTTCAAATTACTGATTATTCTGCTGCATCGATAGCAAGCTTGTCAGCTACAGTAGACTTGAAATCAGCGATTGCTGTATCTCTGTCCTTCTCACCTGCTGTGTACTGACGAACCTGATCTCTCCAGATCTGGTTGATAGACTCATCGTACTGAGTAAGGTTCTTACCGTTTGCATAGCTGTTTGCAGGAACGAATGCATCGAACATGTTCTGTCCGCCGAGGAACTCAAGAGATCCGTCAGACTTGCTCATTACTGTACCGGAAGCTACGCAGTCCTTTGTACCGCCTTCTCCGTTAAGGGTTCCGTTAGCCCACATGTACTGAAGACCATCTTCCTCTGTGTTAAGAGTGATCCAGTCAATGATCTGACCAACAGCTTCCTTCTTCTCAGAGTTCTTGTTAGCAAGTACCCATGTGCCGCCCCAGAAGAAACCAACGGGAGGTGCACATACTGCCCAGTCACCATATGTACCTTCGCCTACCTTCTCACCACCGCAGTTAGGAGCAAGTGTGTAGTTGATAAGCCAAGCGGGTCCGAAGAAACCGAAGATCTGCTTCTCGCCTTCGCCCTTCATATCTGCGAACCAAGCATCCTGCCAGTCCTGAGTATCATTGTGATATCCGTTGTCCTTAAGCTGCTTTGAAAGATCAAGGAAAGCTTCACGCTTAGGATCGATAACAAGCTTGTCATCAACGATCCAACCCTTATCAGAGCTGTTCTCAACTGCGTGCCAGAGATCACCGTCACCGGAGATGATGCCGTATCCCTTGCCCTTAAGAGTCTCAGCTGCTTCAAAGAACTTGTCCCAGCTCTGTGAACCGGATCCAATGATCTCAGCGATCTTCTCGGGATCATCTGTTCCGAATACGTCTTTAGCGATTGAACGTCTGTAGATGAAAGCACCACCGGTAGCCTGGTAGCCAAGACCAACAAGCTGTCCGTCCGGGTTGGTTCCTATATCTACTGTGTACTGAGCGATGTCAGCTGCCTTAACCTCAGCATCAACGTCGATACCAAGATCAGCGTAAGGGCAAGCATACTGCCAAGCATCACCCTGTGTATACTTAAGGACGAATGCTGCCTCTGCGCAGTACATATCAGGAGCATCTGCGCCGCCTGCCTGGAGGGCCTGGTCAAGAGCGGGCTGATAAGCACCATCTGTTGTAGCAATGATTGTAGACTTAACCTGATAGTGGAAATCGGGGTGTGTCTCTACAAACTTGTCTACCATCTTGGGAACTTCGTCTGTGAAGGCCCACAGATTGATTGTTCCTTCAGAACCTTCTGCATTACCTGCAACCTGCTCTGTAGCAGCTGTTCCGGTAGTTGCATCTGTTGCTGCGGGTTCAGCGGGAGCTGCGCCACCATTTGCGTCATCACCATTACTGGGTGTACATCCGGCAAGGAATGATGTAGCCATTGTCATGCATACTAAGCCGGATAACCATTTTCTTCTTTTCATAATTAGTCTCCTTTGCTATTTTGTTTACGTTACGAGTATTTGTGCAGTCTTCACAGATATAGGCCCTTATATCCGCTCCAACCAAGTAAGATTATAGAATTTTCACCAATTTTATTCTCTCCAAAAATTGCTCTATTGTGAACTTTTATTGCCATTAAAACAATCCGTTCATTTTTTGTCTATTTTTTTTATATATTATTCCTAAGTTTGAGTTTTGAATTTGTGTATATTCACGACAATTTTTAATCAAGTGTTAACAAACTTTAAAATCTTTTGTCTAACATGTTACATTATTGGTCCCAAATCAATGTAAATACGATATACTGAAGTCACGCACTTTTTGCTTTTAACTGCGTTTATCATCAAAAAATCTCTTAACGGAGGCAATAATTGTGAAGTCCATATTTGAATCAAACAGTCCCTTCATCAGATTTCTTAATTTTCTTGCAGACCTGATCGTTGTGAATATCCTCTTTGTCATCACATCCATCCCCGTCATAACCGCCGGAGCTGCGGTCTGCTCAGCATATTCGGTATTGTTAAAAAGGATCCGCAGGGAAGATCCCCCTGTGGTAAAGACTTTCTTTAAGACTTTTAAGAGTGAATTCAAACGCAGCACCCTGATCTGGCTGGTTTTGATGATCATCACGGTATTTTTATCCGCAGATCTCTATATCATCTATTTTATATTGGGAGAGGAATACAGATGGCTTCAGTTCCCCGTGCTCATCGTTTTATACATATTTCTTTCGATAGCACTCTATATCTATCCGCTTTTGGCAACTTATGAAACTGGCGTAAAAGCACTGCTAAAAAACTGTGTGCTGATCAGCTTCGGCAATCTGCCCACCACCATATTCTTTACTTTCATCATCCTTCTCATAATGAAAGTCGCTGTATCCAGCAACAAGGCCATGATAGCAACAGGCAGCATATTCCTTTTCATGGGTTTTGCCGCTTTGTTCTATTTCTTTTCTGTTTTTCTTATAAGGATATTTCAGAAATATACATCGGAAGAACTCATACAGAAAGATATCGATGATAAAGATCGTTAACTTGGATCTGTAACAGACGGTCAGTAAAAGATATGTCCTCCGATCTGGAGTCCGGTAAGTCCGGGGATCGGAGTTCTGAAATACAGGCAGTTACCAACATTGGTAGTACCGCCCATGGCAACATCTGCTGCCTGATAGCAACTGGCAGTCGCCTTGTTATTGGCAAGTGCGCTGGCAAGGTGTCCGTCACCCACAGGCGCAAACTGGGACCTCTGATATATAACCCCTGTGACCGTCTGCGGATAGCGTGAACTGAGCACACGGTTGATGACTACCGCGCCTACCGCCACCTGGCCTTCGTAGGGTTCTCCGCCGGCTTCACAGTATATGAGATTGGCAAGCAGATATCTGTCTCCCTCCTCAAATGTCACTTCAGAGATATCTCTCCATGCAGAGGCCGCTGCCAGCTTTGACAGTCTTAATTCCTCTTCATACTTTGCCTTTATGGCAGCATAATCCGCTGCTGCCTTGGCCGCTTCCGCAGCCTTCATATCCACCTGGTTTTCATACGCATCGGCAGCTGCCTGCGTCATATTGATATTATCGGCAGTGATGGCAATATTTGCGGCAGTATCATTTATCATACCGGTGACTCTGTCCTGCTCCGCCTCCGTCTCTGCTTTCATATCTTCAAGCTCCTGCATTTCATCTTCCAGCTCCGCTTCCTTAGCGGCTATCAGACTCTCCGTCTCCGCATATTTTTCAATCATGGCACGGTCATACGCCGAAAGCTCTTCAAGATATTCGGCGTAATTGAGCATCTCTCCAAAGCTGTCTGCCGAAAAAAGGAGTTCCAGATAATCATCCTGACCGGTCTCATAAAAATATTTGATCCTGGCCTTCATGCTCTCATACTGGTCCAGTCTGCTCTGTCTCGTTTCCTCAAGTATCGCCATGGTCTCATCGATCTCGATCTGCTTGATCTCCATGGAATTCTCAAGAACAGCGAGGTTATCCGCCACCAGCTGAAGATTACAGTTCAACAGTTCCATCTGTCCCTGGTATGTATTCTTCTGACCCTCAAGACCTCTCAGGTTGGCTCTTGTGATCTCCAGATCCTTTCTGGCACCCTCAAGTTCCTGTTCCTTTTCTTTCTTCTTCTCCGCCGCCTCGTCAAGCTGTTCCTTTGTGGTGGTTGTTGTTGTATTATCCGCCCTTACAGGTAACATACAGGAGGGATAAATGCACGCAAAAAAGAGTGTTCCCACCGCAGGCAGGAACAGACCGATGGCTTTTCTCATCAAACTGTCGTGTCTTCTCTTTTTCAAAGATCTATCTCTACTTTTCTTCCGGTCTCCTGATAACGGTAGTAGCGTATACCGGCCGCATTGAACAGCCGCTTTGCTGCCACATTCGAAGGTGTTCCGTCATATTTATCATCGGCGTAAACCACAGTCTTTATGCCCGCCTGGATTATCGCCTTGGCACATTCATTGCAGGGAAACAGAGTAACGTATAACTTGGTACCCTCAAGAGATCCGCCTCTGTAATTAAGTATCGCATTCATCTCTCCGTGAGTCACGTAAGGGTACTTGGTATCAACCTCATCCCCCTCTCTCGCCCATGGAAACTCATCATCGCTTACACCATTGGGAAAACCGTTGTAACCCATGGAAAGGATCTTGTTCTCAAGGCTTACTATGCAGGCTCCCACCTGAGTGTTTGGATCTTTAGAGCGCATTGCGGCAAGCTTTGAAATACCCATAAAATACTCATCCCAACTTATATATCCGCTTCTCTTGCGTATCTTCTCCATCTCAGATTTCCTCTCCCGCTTCAACCGCTGTAATAAGATCTATTCGTCTCTGATGTTTTTCCTCTCCGGAAAAATCAGTGGTAAGGAAGATCTCGGCGATCGTATCAGCCATAACCTCGGATACCTCAGCAGCTCCCAACGCCAGCATATTGGTATCATTATGAAGCCTGGTCATCCTGGCGGTATGCTCGTTATGGCAGAGCGCACAACGTATGCCCCTGATCTTATTGGCCGTAATGCTGACACCTATACCTGTAGTACAAATCACGATGCCCTTATCGGCCTTACCGCTTAACACGTCGGCTGCAACAGGGGTAACAAACCTGGGATAATCAACGGATTCCTTGCTATAGCATCCGTGATCAGTAACTTCAAAGCCCTTGTCCTCGAGGAACTTCTTTAATCTCTCCTTGAGCTCGAAACCGCCGTGATCGCTTCCGATAGAAACCTTTTTCGCATTCATGCCTGAATAACCCCCTTATATTTTTTTTACATTAAAACCTGCCGCCTTAAGCAGCCTGTTCATAACCGCCTGTCCGAAGCCGTCTGCAGAAAAGCCTTCCGAGAATATAACATCAGCCTTCTCGTCATCAAACTCTCTGAGTATGCGATACAGATGCCTTGCTATCTCATGTTCATCAGCTCTGCTGCCGGCACTCTTAATCACATCAGCCTTGATATAGGGCTCCGTCTCATCCGTACAGAGCACGGCAGTCTTCTTACCCATAGCTTTCGCTGCGGCAACATTTTCGTTGATCACACGGATGACTTCCTTACTGTCCCCCTCAACTATCGTCATTTCTCCATGGGGAGCGTAATGTCTGTACTTCATTCCCGGTGCCTTGGGCGCCTGAGTACTTGTTCCGGAGAGAATGGTGCGATCCACATCCACTTCTCCCAACACTCTCTCTAACATCTCTCTTGTCACATATCCCGGCCTGAGTATGGTGGGTTTTCCTTCCGAAAGATCCACTATGGTGGATTCTACACCTATGCCAACTTCCCCGCCATCGATTATCATTTCGATCCTGCCGTCAAGGTCATCCTTAACATGGGACGCAAGGGTAGGGCTGGGGCGTCCGGAAGTATTGGCGCTGGGGGCGGCTATGTATCCGCCGGAAGCCTTGATGAATTCAAGTGCGGTGGCATGATCCGGCATCCTTATGGCTACCGTATCCAGTCCTCCTGTGGTCTCCCGGGGTACCAGTCCGCTTTTCTTCACTATCATCGTAAGCGGTCCCGGCCAGAAAACCTCAGCAAGCTTTATCATGTTTTCCGGTACGCTCTCACATATGGCCGGAAGATGATCCATATCCGCAATATGCACTATCAGCGGATTATCCGAAGGTCTCCCCTTTGCCGCATAAATTTTCTTTGAAGATTCGGGATTAAGAGCATCCCCTCCCAATCCGTACACGGTCTCAGTGGGAAATGCCACAAGTCCGCCCTTTGCAATGATATCACCGGCTTCTTCCATAACAGCTCTGTCAGGGCTTCCCGGTTCACTCTTTACAAGTTTAGTTATCATTTTACGCCTCTCGTATCCATCACTGTCCGGATGAAAGGGCTGCGGTAAACCAATCCCATGTTCCTTCGGATTCAAGCCCCAGTCTCCATCCGCCAACACCGGCAACACCTTTCCCTTCCACTATGCCAAGCTTAGCCTTCATGGAAGCTTCGTCCTCTATCCAAACCATATATTTTGCCGATCCTTCCGTTACTTCGCCGTAGTTCTGGCACAACTCATCATCCCAGACAAGCTCTATTGAATGGTTGACCGCAAATGCTGATGCCAGATCCATTCCCACAGCATCCGAGCTGGTCTCGCTTCCTTCAACTTTCCATATCCTGGTGTAGAAAGGAAGTATGCTCACGATCTTCTCCGCCGGAACTCCAAGCGCCACAGTATTGTCTATACCTTTTTCAACAAAGACGGCAGATGCCACCGAACCCGCATCGGATCCGTTCCAATGCTCATTGTACTGCATCAGCATCACATAATCCGCAACCAGTCCCTGCTCCTTATAGTTGTAATATCTGTTTCCTTCATTCGGAGCATAATCATCAACCGAAAGCACCAGGCCGTTCTTTCTGGTCTCTATGGAAAGCTCACGCAGGAACTGTACGTAGTGAGGTCCCGTTTTGGTATCTATCTTCTCAAGGTCAACATTGATACCGTCCGCACCTACAGTGGTCAGACTGTTGATCAGGTTATCTATAAGATTCTTTCTGTTTTCGGATGAAGAAAAAAGTTCATATTCATCAAACTCATTTGTCATATCCTCTAACAGCGCCCAAACCTTGTACCCCTTCGCATGGGCCGCGTTGACGTAAGAAGCGGTTCCGTTATCCAGATACGATCCGTCGGAATCACGAAGATAATACCATGTGGGAGATACAACATTTATGCCGTTCTTTCCCTCGGTTACTTTTTCCAGCGCCGTACCGTCATCGGTAACGCCTATCTGATGAAAGCCCAGGAAAATAGGCTCATCCGCTCTGATACTCTTGCCCGAATAGTCCGCTACGGGATCATAGGCATCCGTAACAGGTGTCCTTACCACATCCGTATATTCCGAAAGCTTGTTGTTCTCGATATATCCGATAAAGCAGTCATCGGTCTTAACCTTGGTCCAGTTCTCCATGGTCTCAAGTACTTCAACACTTTCACCCGCACTTATGGCACGAAGGACATTGCTCTTTATGCCGCCCTGGTAGCGCACCTGAGTATCGGCATTTACCTGCGCCACACGATCACTTCCCCACTGCGTGTAAACCTGCATACGATTGGGTTCACTGTAAAAATCATATGAGAAGTTGGCAAACAGCTTCACATAATCCGCAGCTATATAAAGTGTTCCGTCATTTGCTCTTACGGCAATGGGATATCCGAAGTTCACGACCCCGTCAAGATTCGTTGAATAACTGTTGCTGTCCTTGCCGATCGCAACACGGTAAATATCATCTGCAGTGGTATATAACAGAACATTTTCCTCATCATTTATATAGAACCGGTCCGTAAAAAGATCGGAAACCGTATCCGAAGAAAAATAGATATGTTCATTCAAAAGCTTCGCTCTGGAGTTGATCCTCTCGTCCTGAAGGATGATGGCCACATCTCCATCCGAGAAAAGCTGGAAATACTCGTTCAGATTTGCCATCTGGGTCGAATAGGAGTATTTCTCCGGATAGAGCACCGCCATGACAGTATGCAATCCGAATCCGCCCTCAGCCTGCATTGCAGCCTTTATCCTGGATCCGAATGCTATCGCTATTATCACTACTATAAGAAGGATCGTCACAAGAAATGCGATCACTTTATTCCTAAAGTCTCTGAGTGTTTCTCTGTCAGGACCTTTCTGTCTTTCACTTCCGGTCTGTTTTCTTCTTTTCTTCTTTCTGATATCGTTTTCTCTGCTCATTGCAGCAGCATGATCCTTTCATACAAAATTCAATAAGGCCACAAAAGCCCATACCCGTATAGTATAACAGACCGGAGCGCTTACGTCAGCAATAATATCCGACAGATGAAATGGCATTTTTGTCTGAGAAGGTTTTTGCCGTTTGATAAATCTGTATGAACAGGTTTCATCCGTAAGAAAGCTTTACCCCAAAGCCTCACTCCAAAAGAAGTTAATCCGTGAAATATCCCGGCCGAAGGGCAAAGTATGCATCGATCCGCACACCGGTCTGTATGTTTTTCAGAAACGCCGCAGAGTACCAAAATAAAACATTTAAATCCACATATTTCAGTAAAGAGACGATTTTTTTGTATTATTTCGTTTCTGCATTTTACACAGTTAAATCCAGGTCTCGGTAAAAATATCTTGAATAAAGATCACCGATCAGGTCGAACCTGTAAGACGGGCATATAGCCCAATAGATGTAAAATAAGAAATCTTTTTAAATTGTGACGCTCTCCGCGTCCTTGAAGCAGTTCGGAAACCACTCTCCCTTCCGGTACAGAGATTTCCGCGACGTCTCACGAGGGACATTATACGCATGTATCAATGCAAATGCAAGAGGAAATTTCGCCACGGTTGACTAATCAGCGTCAAATTCTTATACTAATTGCAAACATAAACGGGAAAAACGAAAGGATGTGATTCCCACGAAGATCGAACGTATCAATGACAATCAGATAAAATGCATACTCACCAAAGAGGATCTTGCCGCAAGGAAGATAAGTTTTCGAGAGCTCACATTCGGAAGCGCCCAGGCCAATTCTCTTCTCAGAGATATGATGCAGCAGGCCAGCTTTCAGTTTGGTTTTGAAGCCGACGACAAGCCTCTTATGATAGAGATAGTTCCCATGCAGTCAGGCATGGTTGTTTTTGTTATCACTAAGGTAGTCGGCAATGCTCCCACAGGAAGCGATCCCGAAGACGAGATGGATGATATCCCCTTCGCCGAAGCGGACGAATCCGCCGAGAAGGTCGAAGAGCCTGCAGTTTCAGACAATACGGCAGAGCAGTCACTGAAGAATGTTCCTGTTCCTCCCGTCACGCCCATCGCCCGTTCCATACAGGACCTCCTGCACGAGATGTTCCCCGCAAACAAGAACACCTCTCCCAAACAGGCTGCGGTCAGCGAAAATAAGGAAAACAGGTGTTTTGTATTTAACAGCCTCGACAATCTTTTTGCGGCTTCCGAAGCACTTAAGGACTTTGCATGCGGAGACAGTGCTCTTTACAAAGACAATTCCACAGGCGATTATTATCTTCTTGTTCATTCAAAAGGCCTTGATGCCGGAGAATACAAGAATCTGTGCATGATACTCAGTGACTTCTGCACAAGAAGCTTTAAGACAGGTGCTTATGAAGCATATGTGAGAGAACATTTTAAGGCCGTAAAGGAGAGCATGGCTCTGCAGGCACTGGCTAAGGTTTAGATCACGTGAGTCTCTCTTTTATCAGATGATCAAAAGCAATTTAAAAGGATGCCGCTTATCGCAGCATCCTTTTTATTCTTTTAAAACGTTCATTTGGAAATGGCAAGCCGTTCTTTTATCAAAGAAGAGCAAGTGTCTGTCTTGCAATGGCAAGCTCCTCATTTGTGGGAACGATCATCACGGTGATGCTTGAATCAGGAGTAGAAATAACAGCTTCTTCACCGCGGATCTTAAGCTTCTCGGCATCAGCCTTAACACCCATGAATGCAAGATAATCCGTTACCTGCTTTCTTACATCATAAGTATTCTCACCAACGCCTGCAGTAAATGCGATAACATCGATACCGCCAAGAGCAACCGCATATGAAGCAATATATTTTGCCACTCTGTAGCAGTATGTCTCAAGAGCTGTCTTTGCCTTCTCATTTCCTGCAGCGATAGCAGCCTCGATATCACGGAAATCGGATGAAACACCGCCGGAAAGGCCGAGGATACCGGACTTCTTATTAAGGATCGTATTTACTTCCTTAGCGGAAAGATTCTCTTTCTCGCCGATGTAATCAAGGATAGCGGGATCAAGATCGCCGGAACGTGTTCCCATGATAAGTCCCTCAAGAGGAGTAAGACCCATTGATGTATCAACGCACTCTCCGTTCTTTACAGCAGAGATGGAAGCGCCGTTGCCAAGGTGGCATACTACTATCCTGAGATCCTTCCTGTCCTTACCGAGGATCTCAGCAGCACGGGCAGATACATAATCATGGCTTGTTCCGTGGAATCCGTAACGGCGAACCTTATACTTCTCATAATACTCATAAGGAATACCGTACATATATGCTCTCTTGGGCATTGTCTGATGGAATGCGGTATCGAAGATCGCTGCCTGGGGAACTCCGGGCATATTCTTCTCACATGCATTGATACCGATCAGATTAGCGGGATTGTGAAGAGGTGCAAGTGCGCTGAGCTCTTCGATATCTTTCTTTACGGCCTCAGTGATGAGTACAGCCTTATTGAATTTCTCACCGCCGTGAACAACTCTGTGTCCTACAGCTCCGATCTCCGAAAGATCTGATATAACACCATGCTCCTTATCAACAAGAGCATCGATCACAAGCTTGACCGCAATATTGTGATCTTCCATAGGTGTCTCGATGACAACCTTGTCCTTGCCCTCGGGTCTGTGTGTGAGCACACTTCCCGGGATCCCGATACGCTCAACAAGTCCCTTTGCAAGAACCCCTTCTGTCTCGGAATCGATAAGCTGATACTTAAGTGATGAACTTCCGCAATTGATTACAAGTACTTTCATTTTATTCTCCTCCATTAAAGAGAGATCACAAATGTGATCTCTCTGAAAAATCAATAAGCTTTACCCCAGTAAACCATCTTCTTGGCAGGCTTACCACAGCATACACAGACATCAGAGATCTGTTCCTGCTCATTGGGCATACAACGGCTGGTTACGGCGAGATCTTCCTTGATCTTGTCTTCACACGCTCTGTCTCCGCACCACATAGCTTTAACAAAGCCGGTCTTTTCTGCGAAGATCTGCCTGAACTCATCATAATTCTTAGCGGTATAAGTCTGAGAATCGCGTCTTTCCCTTGCGCGCTCCAGCATATCTTTCTGCATTTTATCCAGGATCTCTCCGACTTTTTCCTTAAGCTCCGTGAAAGGAATATCGATCTTTTCACCGTTATCACGTCTTACTGCAACGCACTTTCCGGCTTCGATATCCTTGGGGCCTACTTCTATACGGAGAGGGATTCCTCTCATCTCCTGTTCGGAGAACTTCCATCCGGGAGTCTTATCCGTATCATCAAGCTTTACACGGAAATCGGAAAGCATTTCCTTAAGTTCCGCAGCCTTTTCCAGCACTCCGTCCTTCTTCTGCTGTATGGGTATGATCATTATCTGTGCAGGCGCAACAAGAGGAGGAAGCACAAGTCCCGAATTATCACCATGAACCATGATGATGGCTCCGATAAGTCTTGTTGTAACACCCCATGATGTCTGATGAACATACTGAAGAGTATTATTCTGATCCGTAAACTGTATTCCGAAAGCCCTGGCAAATCCGTCTCCGAAATTGTGAGATGTTCCGGACTGCAGTGCCTTACCGTCATGCATAAGAGCTTCTACAGTGTAGGTAGCTTCTGCTCCTGCGAACTTCTCCTTCTCTGTCTTCTTACCCTTGATAACGGGAATAGCACAGAATTCCTCAAGGAAATCCGCATAAACATCGAGCATCTGAACCGTACGTGCCTCAGCCTCCTCGGCTGTAGCATGAGCGGTGTGACCTTCCTGCCACAGGAACTCACGGCTTCTGAGGAAAGGTCTTGTCTCCTTCTCCCATCTGACTACCGAACACCACTGGTTGCATACCTGAGGAAGATCCCTGTAGGAATGAACGGTATTCTTATAATAATCACAGAAAAGAGTCTCTGATGTAGGTCTTACACAGAGTCTGTCAGTTAAAGGCTGCTGCCCTCCTTCCGTAACCCATGCAACTTCGGGAGCAAATCCTTCGACATGATCCTTCTCCTTCTGAAGAAGACTCTCCGGGATAAACATTGGCAGATAAACATTCTGAACTCCGGTTTCCTTAAATCTTTTATCGAGTTCGTTTCTAAGGCGTTCCCATATAGCGAAGCCCGCAGGTCTGATGACCATGCATCCCTTAACGCTGGTATAATCAGTCAGTTCCGCCTTCTTGACAACGTCCGTGTACCACTGGGCGAAGTCTTCTTCCATCGAGGTGATCGCCTCGACCATTTTCTTGTCTGCCATTGCTAAACCTACTTTCTCCTTAAAACTTATGATCTTTTATCTTTTGCCTCGAATTCTCAGCATATCCGCAATTATAATCCAACTGTATTGATACGTCAAAAAACTATTTAGTCCGGACCTGTGTTACGCCTGAGGCACGAGATCCGGGATTGCTGTCGGCCATTCTCTCAATGTATATTGAAATAAGTAAAAGTACCCGTATCCAGGAGTTTTTCCCTGTCGCTTGTGATCTCCACGCTGAAAACACTCAGATCGTTTCCGCGTCTTTGTTCCTTTGCTTCACAATAAACATATTGTGTACGTATGGCAGGATTTAAGAAATGAAGATCTCCGTCAACCGTTACAGCCTTTGGGCCGTAGGAACATGCGGCAAATCCTGCGGTAATATCCGCAAGTGAATAAAGCATTCCGCCATGAAGCGTACCGTAAGGATTACAGAATTTCTTATCAAGCCTGATCCTGCACTTTGCATATCCTCTGCGAACCTCTACAGCCTCCAACCCCATCATTTTCATAAATTCATTTTCTTCTATTGTCTTTTGAAATATTTCCGTCAGATCTTCGTTTTCCATGATGCCTCACTCTCTTTATGTAAAATTCACTATTTAGTTATCCTGTAAAGCGAAACTCACTCTCTTCTTCGTGGAAGGATGGGTGAATTCCAGTCTCGATGCTTTTAATCTTACCGTTTTTATGTCATTTTCTTTTGAATATTCCATCGACTCTTCGCTGCCGTATTTCATATCACCGATAATCGGTGCCCCCGCATGAGACAGCTGTACTCTTATCTGATGATGCCGTCCGGTCTCAAGCAATATCGTAAGGATCTGTGTCTTATCCTCCGTCTCTTTGACCTTGTAATGCAGGACAGCCTTCTTACCTACAGATGAATCATCCGTTACCGATGAAGAATTGGTCTTCGCATCTTTTACAAGATAATCTGTAAGGGTACCCTCGTCCGATGGCATACGACCGAAAACTTCTGCCGTATATTCTTTTTGCATTCCCGCATCACCTTTGGCGGAGACCTGCGCCGAAAGCGATGCTGCAGCCTTTTTATTCCCGGCAAAGACCACCACGCCCTCCACCGGCTGATCCAGTCTGTGAATGACCGCAAGGTATAAGGGTCTGTCAGGCTCCTTTGCATGCAGATAGCACTTAAGTTCGCTTTCCATGTCCTTTTCGCCGGCACGCGCAGACTGCACTGCTATCCCGGGATACTTGTGACATACTATGATGTCTTTATCTTCGTATATTATCTCTATCCGCTTATCCATTTCGTTCCTTTACTCCGCAAGCTTGATATTAAGGTTTCTACCGGCATTTTTCAAGCTGATGATAGTGTTGGCTGTATGAGAAGATACGGGGATACACAAAATCTTCACAAAATTGTTAGCACTCGCTCTTGACGAGTGCTAACAGCAGTGATACCATACAGTCAAGATCAAGAGGAAACAGAAACGGGCACAGGAACAGCGCGTATTTCTTCTCTCAAGACCCGGATATAACAACTCAACATTATCATATAAAAGGAGGAATGACTTATGTATACACCCAGTATCTTTGAAGACAGGCTTATGGACAATTTCTTCGACGGATTCTTTGGAAGACCCGCGTGGACTCCTGCAAAATCAGGCACAATGAGAACCGATATAAGTGAGAAGGATGGCAACTATCATATGGAGATAGAGATGCCCGGTTATAAGAAAGAAAACATCCGCGCAGAACTCAAGGACGGATATCTTACAGTATCGGGAACTCAGGATGAGACCACTGATGAGAAGGATGATAAAGGCAATGTGATATTCACCGAACGTCATTTCGGAGAGTGCAGGAGAAGCTACTATGTAGGCGAACATCTGAATGAAGAGGATATCGTCGCAAGCTTTGAAGACGGAGTTCTTAAGCTTGAATTCCCTACCGAGGAAAAGAAACCCATGGTAGAAGAAAAGAAGCTTATTGCCATTCGCTGACAACCTAGTCTGTAAGACCTTGATAGTCTGACAGACGATAATTTCCCCTCTTTAGAAAAACGGCAGGACATCCTGCCGTTTTTCATTTATTCACTCATACGGTATTTCAGTTTGATGCCCTATCCCGCATCAGCTATTCAGTCTGCGGAATCCTTTTCGAAAAATTTTAGTCCACGCGATAGAATGTCACGCTTATGTCGGAGCTAAGTCCGAATTGTGATCCTTCGAATGTTCCTACTATGGTCTCGCCGTCGAATACATAAGGAAAATCCTCCTTACCGTCGAATATGATCTCCCTTCCGGAGCGTTTATATTTTCCCGTGGATTCCTTCACCATCTGATCGATACCCATGGATTCCACTTCCTCATTGATAAAAGCATCTGCCGAAGCGTAACCCAGCTGCTTTGCAAGCTTAGCCGTGGTCGTTCCGCTTGATGCCGCCATGGAATCAAATAATTTTTTCATGTAATCCTTTGTCCATGACTTGAAAGTTTCTGTGCTTTCAGGTGCGATGCTTGTGGTGTAAGTTCCCTTTTCAAGCTTAAGATTTACTTTGACAACAAGCGGCTCCACATCTATTTTCATTCCCGTCGCTTTGGTCACATCATCCATGATGCCTGTCATGTCCATCTCACCCTGCCAGTTCCCTTCCGGGCTCTTGCCGCATCCTGACATGAATACCACCATAAATACCAGTAACAGCGCCACACAGATCCTGCTTCTTTTTTTCATTTTCCCTCCTCCGATAACATTACAAGACTACACTTCTCACCGGCCACGGGCCGTCATTAATTATATTCATACCCCTTCGATATGATCGCACTTTGCTACAGTGTCTATCGAACCGTCTTCGTTATATTTGAATTCAGCCACACATACGCTTCGCTGGAATTCCTCTCCTCCCGAAAGCTCTGCTGTATGATAAAAAAGATACGAATGTCCCTTGAAATCCGCAATTCCGGGATGGTTGGTAAAAGTACCTCCCTCTTCCGTCATGAGCACTCCGCCGTACTTCCAGGGTCCTGTAGGTGAATCGGAAGTTGAATAAGCAAGATGCTCGTTCACCTTTTCGTCACTCTCCCTGAAGCCTGCAAATACCATGTAATAGATACCGTTCCTCTTATAGAACCAGGGACCTTCTCCATATGATGTTCCCGTAAAGTGGCTGCCCTTTGCGAAAGCCTCCGTTGTCATGGGAACCTTTACTACCCCCACTTCCTTATTATAGGAGATCATGTCCTCATTTAAGAGAACATATCTGAGTTCCGGATTGCCGAAATACAGATATGCCTGGCCGTCGTCATCGATAAAAACAGTGGGATCGATATCATTCCAGTCATCCTCCCCTTCATCTATGAGGGGGTAACCCAGATCCTTAAACGGTCCCGTGGGCGAATCCGATACGCCTACAGCTATGGCCATACCGCTGTGACCGTTTTTCTGAACAGGGCAGTACATGTAATACTTGCCGTTTCTCTTGATCGTCTGAGGTGCCCATGCTCTATCCTCGGCCCAGCTGATATCATCAAGAGAAAAGATGGAACCGTGATCGGTCCAGTTCACCATATCCTTTGTGGAAAAGCATCTCCAGTCACGCATGGTGTAGAAGTGATCGATAAGCTCATCTTCGTCATGGGTAGTATAAAGATAAAGCGTGTCTCCGTCAACCATAGGTGCGGGATCCGCAGTATAAATGTTTGTTACGATAGGGTTCTTCTTAATACTCATTGCCATTCCTCATCTTTCTATAGATATATACACATCCCGTAAACTGCCGCCATGGCATAACATATCTTCACGATAATCTCAATTAGGGCGGGATGCATCAATGTTTTCGATCTGCTTTCTGTTGATAAATTTTTCGGTGATCCTCATTATCTCCTTAAGATTATCAAAATCCCGGTCCATATCTCCGGTCTCCAGTGAATGGTCTCCGCCTTCCGTAAGATAATATCTGAAATCCTTATCTTTTACATCTGCCATAAAAGCATTCTGCTCATACCATGGATCAGCCGTACCGTGAAAAATAATACCTTCATTCTTTATAAGAGGCATAGTCTGGGGAACCGGTGTGTATAATACATTACGGATCTTCAGTTTCTTTACGTCAGCATAATAGGAAGAAACGGCAGTCCCGACACTTTTGGAAACAAAAAGAATATCATCGTATTTATCAAATACTATATCTTTAAGTATTTCCTCCGTCTGACCGAGAGCAGTGTCAAAAGCCTTCCTCATCTTATCACTGTCTCCAAAGATCCCTCTCTCAAATCCACCGTAGGGAACGATCTTTATCTCATACCCGGCTTCCTTTGCGATCTTCCTGCTGTAATAAAGAAGCGGCCTGTCGGCCGTATACCCGATGCCCGGGAAAAAACATGCTATCTTCATAATACTTTTACAGAACCTCAATTAGACCGCTTAAGCCTTCCTCTCTGAATACATCCTTATAGTATCCCACCTCATCTCTGATGATGGTGTCGATGGTCTTCATACCGAGCAACTCAACAGGCGCCTTGTCATCCGTAAAGATCCTGTCTCCTTTTTCTATGTCCATGAGGCCCTTTTCCACCTTTGCAAGCTGTGCATTCAGATCCTCATCCGATATCTTTTCCATACCCGCCGAAAGCCCTTCCTGCAGGTCAACATTTACCGAAGCGAACAGCTCTCTGTTGGTAGATCCCGATACATTTACAGTCTTAACATTCGGAAATACGGAAGCGACGGTATCGGTAAGATAAAATGTGATATCCTCGGAAGGCGCCTCCTGAGTCCCTTCCGCCTGAATGGAATGCATATTCATGTTCATTACCATCACGCCGTTCTCCTTCAGATGATCCTTTACCAGAGTAAAGAATTCAACCGAGCTCATCTGAAAAGGGATAGTGATATCCTGATATGCATCAACCATGATCACGTCATATTTTTTCTGATCCGCATTGAGATATGCACGTCCGTCATAAGTCACAACATTAACATCTTCGGGAAGTGCAAAATACTCATGAGCAAGATCCGTGATACTCTGATCGATCTCTACCCCCGTGATCCCTGCTCCGGGAAAATATTTCATACACTGGGTGGCAAAAGTCCCCGTTCCCATACCGAGTATAAGTATATCTGCAGACTCCCCGCTCTTCCCCTCGGGATCGACACCTGCCATCGCCGGTGCGGCAAGAGCGTAATCATAGTAGAGTCCCGTCAGATCCTTCTGCTTCATCTTAAGGGACTGCACTCCAAACATTACATTCGTGGAAAGATATGTCGCTCTCTCCGTATCCTTTACCTGCAGATAGTTATATACTGATTCACCTTCGTAGGTGAGATCATTTTCCCAGAATGCAAATCTTGAATCATGTCCGAAGATACAGCATATGATGAAAAGCACGGCGGATACGCCTACTGCTGCTTTTCCCTTTTTGTTCACGATAAAATACGCGGCGCCGATGACCAGTAACACTCCGGAAAAGATGAGGAATGTCACAGAGGTTCCGACAGCAGGTATAGTAACAAACGTCGGCATAAAAGTACCGATTATGCTTCCGATGGTATTGCATGCCCCAAGTCTGCCGGCAACGCTTCCACTCTCCTCAAGATCGGACACCGTATACTTTATAAGTGAAGGTGTTACGGTTCCCAACAGGAACAGAGGAAATACAAATATGATCATACATGCCGCAAAAGCCGCCCATATAAGCAATCCGGTGGATATGGTAACTATCATGATGCCCGTAACAAGGAGTATCACATATTTCCCGACTACGGGAATGAGACCGATCCACACCGCCGCGATCAGTATTCGCATAAAAAGTTTCGACGGATCCGGATCCTTATCGGCCCATTTTCCTCCGAAAACATTTCCCAATGCCATCGCTATCATTATGGTTCCGATGATTATGGTCCATACGATCTGGGATGACGAAAAATAGGGAGCCAGCAGCCTGCTTGCCCCCAATTCCACTGCCATCACGGCCATTCCCGCAAAGAATTCCGTGAGGTAAAGATAATACTTATTCTTGAGTATGTTCTTTTCCAATTTCTTCTTCCTTCCATCCTTAAAAGAAAAGCCGCAGCCATACCTCTAAGGACTCTTTCTAAAATATATTATTGCGTTAAGCCGATTCATTATATCATACCTTTTGACAATTATATCAAATCACCTATCTGAGACGTCCAGTCGTAATAATCCCATATATGATAATCGTAGGTTATTGTTATTGACGGCCGAATTTAAAAATCTACTGCTATACACAACATAAGCACTTCCGGTATACAGTATTTATACAGATGTCCTCTAAGGCACAATAGCACCGGCGCAGCGGTGCTATTGTGAAAAATAATAATGTCTTCCTTTATTCGATTATTGACTTTCTTCTTCAGACAACTTGTAGTATCTATACTTATCGTTCTCATAGTCTGAAGAAATAAGTAAAGCTATTGGCGTTCCTTTATCATTTCTCACTTCACCTACTCTTCTATCGAGCCTTAAGAATGAAAAATAATAATTTAGTATATTTGCTTTAGTCCCGTCACATGATATCCATTTATCCATCAATTCCCATTCGCCATCTATTCTAGCAAACTCAAATTCGCTTATTTCATAGTATACGTTGCCATTATAATAGCAAACAGAAGGTTCCTTACTGAAATCTATCCAATTATCACCATATAATTTGTTTCCCCTTATAAAGATTGGTATGTTAATCAAAATAAATAATATCAATATCACAAGAAACGCTTGCAGTTTCTTCTTTTTCATATTTTTTCCTTTTCAACTCTTCATTACAGTCATTTTCTGCCTGCCACTGCATAGCTGCTTATCTCTCCTGTATCAAGGGCGCAAGTGCCGCTTTGCGGAAACCCTTGATACAGGGCACCTAACCAGCTGATAAGCCGTAAAGCAGAACAAGCAATTGGTGTGTAGCTGATGCTACTACTCACCCACACAAACTGATGAAGCCTCGTAAAATAGTGCGAATTAATAATAACGTGTTTTCAAGCGATTATTGGTCTTCTGCTTCACAAAGCTTGAAGCAACTTGCATTATCCTCAACTCCAAGAACATATACATACTTAATAATACCGTTTTGATCTTTTGTTTCACCTATTTTTCTATTTAAAGACTTAGGGATATAGTAATCAAATAAAAAAGCTTTTCTCCCATTAAGTGTTAGATATCTATCCGTGTATTCGAAATTATATTCGCCTTTTTCTAAAGCCTCTTTAAATGTGTTTACACCTATTTCATAATAAAGCTCATCATTGTAATGTAAGATAGCAGGCGTCTTACTATCATCGATCCAGTTGCTGCCATATCTTTCTCTGCCATTAATTACAATTGGAACAGATACTATCAAAAACAGAGTCACACAAACAATAACAACACTATATTTTTTCATTTTCAAACTCCTGGAAGTCAATAGGGGAAGTCAATGGGAACCGTCCCCATTGACTCATCAATATCTCACTGGATTATTGATAAACATTAAAATCATACGCCTGACCTTCAGAATCGCTAAATTGGTTCCTTAGCTCAACACGTTCGCAATTTGTGCATTCAGGAATTATTTCCCAATTATTTCCATTCCTTGTTATTTTTAGAATAATATCACCCTTCCATTCCTTATATTTACATTCTTCTAATCTATAAAAATGCACTCCACAAGAAACATTCTCCCCATCAATTATAAAATCCATCCAACAATTTACTTCGGTCGGCAACTCCCCATCATACGCGATGTCGTGAAAAATAATACTATCTTCTTTTTGTTCAGCATCATATATCGGATGTTTATCCGAACCAATCCTATTAAGGTCAAAAAAACCTTTAGATAACTCACAAGAATAATTTCCGGAATCAATATAACACACATATCTGAATTCAGTTTTTTTACCTGCTCTGTCATTTGCCATTTTTATTGCCAAACCACTCAAAGAAATAAAAATCACAAACGCAATACAGCCCCAAATCCATTGTTTCTTCATCTTTAATCATCTCCCTGTTCCGGATAAAACCTACGAAATGGTTTACGCCCTCTGATATGTAGCGTTCCATTCAATACTAATTGACGTGGTGCCACTACCAAAACTGCATACCATTCGTTGGTGTCAACTTCACGCCAGGATTTCTCTCCGGGGATAACATACGGAGCAAGATAAACATCTCCACCAGGAAAAAGTATACTTGTTTTCTTACTGTAATCCCCTGAAAAACTAGTTCCCTCATCAAATGCATAAGTTATGACATTTTGATTTGTTGCAAATTTGTTCATGTATTTAGAAATATTAGCAATATTGCATCCGTAAAAATAGCAACCAGCATTTGATGAGAAATTCAGTTTTTTATAAATTTCCTCGCAAATATATCCTGTAGTTCCGCAATACACCTCAGGAGTCCCCGGTTTTCCATGTGAAAATAAATGCAGTTCCTGCACTCTTTTATATCCCGTCCACGTGTCATTCCACAGATCGAGTAATTCCTGTCCTCCATCAATCCTAAAATACTTAATATTTTCTTCAGCAACGCCTTTTTCTATCAGCTCTTTTTTCTTTGTTTGTGCTGCTCTTGAAAATGAACAGGTGTTGTCAAATTCTTCCCACATTTCATCAATCCAATCACTATTATCGCCGTCAGCTGTAAGAAAAGATGTATCACAACAACTTGTCTCAGTCTCCCAATTATGAGAGGCAAGATATCCCTCCTCATATTTCTTTACTTCATCCCGGATACTTCTTTCTTTTTATTCTTCATAGGTCACTCATCTTATTCCGACAGTTTAAAGTATCTTTGTTCTACATCATGTCCGGTAATAACCAAAGCGATAGGTTTACCTTCACTATTCCTTAACTCCCCTACCCTAAACGACATTATCGTTGGTAAATAATATATAATTATGTTTGGTTTCCCATTAACTATATACTTGTCCATATATTCGAATTCCTCCCCTTTTATTCCCATATACTCCGACCAACTAATCTCATAATATTCCCTCTCTTCATAATGGCAAATAGCCGGATTCTTGCTGATATCTATCCAATTATTTCCATATCTATTTATCCCCTTAATGATAATGGGAATAGAAATCAGTAAAAAAATTATTAATAAAACTATCAGAGGCCTTTTATTCTTTTTCATATATCCATTCCCTTTCAAAAATAATCAGAATGAGTAAAAGCCATTCCTTGCATTTTTCCTATAGTAAAAAAATAGCAAGCGTAATTAAACGTATTAAGCGAATACAGTCCATCCTCTCCCGGATCCCAGTCGTAGTAATCCCATATATGATAATCGTAGCTTATTGACGGCCGAATTTAAAAATCTACTGCTATACACAACATAAGCACTTCCGGTATACAGTATTCATACAGATGTCCTCTAAGGCACAATAGCACCGGCGCAGCGGTGCTATCGTGAAAAATAATAATGTCTTCCTTTATTTGGTCCTTTGTCAATTATTGAAATTTCAGAGGTTATTGGTAAGCAAAAAAATACTGTTCAATCGTCAAAATCCGCTTATTCCTATTTTGTAAGCGTTATCTCTATATCATTGTTCCGTGTAAGTTTATCTGCGGGGATATAGTCGCCATCGATGGTCTCACCGTTCAGCATGATACTCTTTACACCGCTTTCAAGGTGATCCGGATTCTTGATCTTTATGGAAAGGTGCTTTCCTCTGAAATCCTTCTCGATCTCCATGCCATTCCACTTGGAAGATATGGCAGGGGATATCCTGATACCGTCAAAGGTCGGACGTATACCGCAGATACCTTCCACACATCCCACCATAACAGTCGAAGCTGTTCCTGTAAGCCAGTGAACATGCGCACGTCCCGGAACGGGCGAATCATCAGACTCGGTAAACTGTCCGTGTACATAGGGCTCTATGAGACGCCTGTCAGCATCATCATTCATGGCTGCAGGTGATGATTCCATAAAATATTCAAAAGCACGATCTCCCCTGCCTCTCAGGGCTTCAGCAAGTATAAGCCATCCCTGGGACTGGGAGAAGATACCGCCGTTCTCCTTGGTTCCGGGATTAAATACCTGCATGAGAGCTCCGGGGAATGCATGATATCTGTAGGGCGGTGTCACGATCTTTGCTCCATAAGGAGTGTTGAGTAATCTGTGTACACTTTCCATTGCTGTATCGCTCTGTGCCTCATTTGCAAAGCCTGATATCACGGACCAGCTTTGAGGATTTAACCACATATTTGCTTCGGGATCCGCAGCAGCGCCGACAACCACACCATCTTCTCGTATGCCTCTGATAAAACGATCTTTGTCCCAGCACCCTGAAAGTGCATCCCCCAGAGACTTTTTGTTTTCTTCCATAAAAGATGCATATTCATCATCGCCTCTGGATAAAGCTATCTCTTTCATCATATTGAAGGCATAATAAAGCTGAAAAGCAACGAAGGTGGATTCACCTGCGGCTCCGAGACGCAGACAGTCATTCCAGTCTGCATGGAGGCCGGCAGGCATGCCGTGACTTCCGGAGTGATAGAGAGAAAACTTCACCGCTCTCTTTAAGTGATCATAAACCGTATCCTCGCCACCGTTTGCATATACTATCTTCTCATCAAGAAACTCTTTGTTTCCGGTTTCGGAAATATATTTATATACAGTTGGAAAGAGCCATAACGCATCATCTGCACGATAGGAAGGATGTCCCGTCTCCTTAACGTATGCGGGATCGTCAGGAGTATTTTCATGTCCCGCATTGTGGTGGAACTTAACAAGCGGAAGCCCCGCACCGTTATCCACCTGAGCCGAGAGCATAAATCTTATCTTCTCAAGAGCCATTTCCGGATCCTGATGTATCACTCCCTGTATATCCTGCACCGTATCACGGTATCCGTATCCGTTACGCTGTCCGCAATACAAAAGAGAGGCTGCACGAGACCAGGTGAATGTAATGAAACACTGATAAGCGTTCCATACATTTATCATATTGTTGAATTCCTCAGAGGGAGTCTTTACGGAAAAATGAGAAAGCTCGCCATGCCAGTATTTCTTCAGAGCTTCAACTTCTTTCTCCGGAACTGATGCATCCTCATATCCCTTCAGTATCTCATCAGCTTCCTCTTCTGTCTTGCTGCCCAGGATAAATGTAAATCTCCCTGTCTCTCCGGGAGCAAGGGTAACTCTGCTTTGAAGTGTGCCGCAGGAATTCAGATTATAATTCATCTTCATTCCACATTCGCCCTTCTCAACAGCTTCGGGATTGGCAAATGTACGGCTCCGTCCGATAAAATCATCCAGGCTTCCGCAGGCATCCGTCACCTTTTCACCCGCAAGGCCGATAAATCTCTGCTGATGCCCCTTACCGCCGTTCGGATCCACTTTTACAAATTCATTGATATGCTGGATCAGCTTGTTTTCCTTAAACTCAGTTCGTGAGATAAATTCCGTATATTGAAGATTAACCTGATCCTGCTCGTAATTATCCTCATTGGTAAATTCCACACAGCTGAATACCGAAATGTCTCTTTCGCTGCTGCCGGTATTTGTGATCAGGGCATTCCATACTTCATAAGTCTTTCCCAGGGGGACGTAATAGGTCACTTCGCTCTTAATATCCGCATATTCTGCAGTTGCAACCGAATAAGCCGTACCGTGACGCATTGAATATTTATATGTGTCAAGACTCTTCTGAACCGGCTTCCACGTAGCCGACCAGTAGTCCTTTGACTCGTTATCTCTTATATAGATAAATCTTCCGGGAAGTGACATTGATGAATTGAAACGGAAACGTGTGATCCTGCCATTGGCTCCGCTTTTTACAAAGCTGTACCCCTCTGCATTACCGGAAATGATAGCACCGTATTCCGGAGAACCCAGATAATTACACCAGGGAGCCGGCGTATCGGGCCTGTCTATAACATATTCTTTAGCTTCAAGATCGAAATGTCCGTATTTCATATAACCTCCTGAAAATCAGATCTCTCATCTTTTTCATCACCCGCAACGGGGCAAATATACCTTCGCGGTAATTATAAAATTTCCTACATATGCATGCAAGGGTGATGACCTGAGCCTGTTCCTGTCACTCTTATGCATATCATAAAAAACAGTTGAAAATGTGTTATCACTCCCGGCGGGGATAGCTATCGACTTTCCGATATGATAAAATTTTCTTACTTGCCGGGCATGCGCCTCATCTGATTTTCTTCTTTGTTTTCACCGGCCAGAATAATCCAGGGAAGGAAAATCCTTATGAAAAAAATACTAACCGGAATCCTCGCATTACTCATCACATCGATCACCATCATCACTCCTGTTTCTTCATCGGCGGCAGATGCCACTGAAATGAGTGTTGTATACGCCAACGGTACATCCGGACAGATCCTTGTGGAATTCAAAAATGTACCCTTTGGTGTAAATGTAATGGTTTACTCCTGGACACAGGCAAACGGTCAGGATGACATATTTACACAGGCAGCCGCTCCCATGGCTGACGGAACCTATAAGGCAGTGATCGATGTAAACGACCACAATTATGAATTCGGTACTTATACCATACAGGGATTTCTCAACTATCCCGACGGAACCTCTGTCCCCATTAATACGATAGATACCAATATCGCTCCTCTTAATTATATCTATGCTTCGAATGCCGGAAACGGTACCGCATCCATCGGCATCATCAATCCTTCCGTTACACCCGACGGAGATATCACTTTATTCCTCTGGTCAGAGAAGGACGGTCAGGATGACCTTACTCAGTTATCCGCAAAAAAAGTATCTCCCGGTCAGTATGCCGCATCCGTTCAGATAGGCAATCTCGGATACCTGGGCAGCTGCAGAGTACTCAATGTTCATGCTTATGCTACCGTAAACGGTGTTTCGGAATATCTCGGCGGTATCAGCACCGGTCTTGAATCTCCCGAGATCAATGCGCATGTCCAGGGGCTTACAAGTGCCACCAATTATCTCGTTGCAGTAAGCATCAAGGAACACCGTATAGGTGTATATCAGTGGACCGGATGCAGCTGGGACTGCATCATGACTGACCTTTGCTCCACAGGTGCAAGCAACTCCACACCCAGAGGAACATTCAGGATAGGCGGAAAGGGATACTCTTTCGGAACTCCCGATTACACCTGTTATTACTACTCTTCATTCAGGGGAAGCGAATATCTCTTCCATTCAGTTCTCTACTATCCGGGCACAAAGAAGATAAAGAGCGGCCGTCTCGGAAGAAGCCTCTCCCACGGCTGCGTAAGACTTGACATAGATGACGCTAAATACATCCAGGACGTAGTTCCCGCCGGAACCGCAGTGTATATTTACTAACGTAGGGGCTTGCATTTTTCACGCTTGCTGCGACAGAATAAAAAAGACGCCCTCCGCGAATACGAAGAGCGTCTTTTAAGATATTTCGCTGTTATCAGTTGTGGGACGGACAATTCTTGCAGTCACCGTCGCAGTTAGCGAAGAGTCTGTCGATAAAGGCATCTGCTGCCGCTCTTATCTCATCATTGGGGATAAGACGGCTTACTCTCGAGATATTGGATCTGATCATCATCTCTCTTGCAGCACGCTCATCAATACCTCTGGTCTCCATATAGAAGAGCATATCCTCAGAAAGCTTACCGGATGAAGCCGCATGTCTTCCGTTTACCTTTTCTTCCTCACCGAGGATGAGAGGTATGGTCTTGTTCTCGATATTCTTGCCGAGCATAAGGATGTTTTCTTCCTCATCTCCGTTGGCATCTATGGAACCCTTTCTGAAATCCAGGGATTCTCTTGAGGATTTACGTGCGCCTTCCATAAGTACGCCGTTAAAACGCATCACGCCTTCTGTCTTCTTTCCTCTGAAGACATCATCGTAATTGATATCTATAGATGTACCTTTGGTGATGATAAATCCAAGATCGGCTCTGAACTTTGATTCATCACCTATCTGATCGGTATAGGTACCGAGATAGCTCTCCTTCGCACCAAGAGAAAGCTCCGTATAACGGAAATCGGAGTCCTCTTCAAGCCGGCTTCCCATATCATTGAAATAAGTAAAGCCCTCTGCAAGGCACTGAACCTTAACAAGATGAAGTTTTGCGCCCTTACCCATGATGACCCTGGTCTGGGTTCCCGCAAAACCGGCTCCCGAAGGGCTCTCGGAATCCATATACTGGATAACCGTAAGTTCACTTCCTGCGCCCATTCTGATGAGAGAGGTATCAACATCCTCCGCTCCGTCCGGATAGAGATAGTGAAGATATACGGGATCCTTGATCTTTACATTCTCAGGGACCTCGATAACACGGGCAGGAGCCCCCATCTTAACGATAAGATCATCGATCTCTTTTCCCATTCCCGTTGCAAAAGGCTGCTCATGATAAACGGGATATTTACCCGCAACATAAGTCTCCCTGTTTATGGAAGCACCTTCTTCCTCATACATCTTCAGAAGATCGGAGGGAGATACGCCTTCCTTAACATTAATCTCCTTTGGGAATTCCGGCTTTACAAGATATGCCGGATGGTCCGCTGTACGGATCGCCTCTTCCGTGGATCCGCTTACCTTAAGCTCCGCATCGTTTAACTGATTATGAAACCATGTGAGCACCGGAAGATGATTTACTTTCAAAATATTATCTGCCATATTCTTAACCCTGTTCCATCTCAAGTTTTATGAGATTGTTCATCTCTGCCGCATATTCAAGCGGAAGCTCTTTGCTTACCGGATTGGCAAATCCGCTTACTATCATCGCACGTGCTTCTGCTTCTCTTATACCTCTGCTCATAAGATAGAAAACAGCATCGTCATCTATCTTTCCGATCTTAGCCTCATGTCCCACATCAGCCTTATCCGTACTTACTTCCATTGCCGGAACAGTGTCGGATCTTGAGATGCTGTCCAACATCAGGGATCCGCAATTGACCGAAGCCTTGGAGCCCTCAGCAGAAGAACTGATCTCAACGCTGCTTCTGTAGGTACTGATACCGCCGCTCTTGCAGATGGACTTTGTATCTATAAATGAAGATGTGTTCTTACCGATATGTACCATACGTGCACCGGTATCAAGATTCTGACCCTTACCCGCAAATGTCACACCTGTGAATTCCGCATGGGATCCGTCTCCCTTAAGTATGGAAGTAGGATAGAGGTATGATTCATGAGAACCAAAGGAACCCGATATCCACTCAATGGTTCCGCCCTCTTCACAGATTGCTCTCTTTGTATTGAGGTTATACATATTCTTCGACCAGTTCTCAATGGTGGAATATCTTAAATGTGCATTCTTTCCGACATAGAGTTCCACACAGCCTGCATGAAGATTTGCGATATTATACTTAGGTGCCGAACATCCCTCTATGAAATGAACATCCGCACCTTCCTCAACAATGATGAGGGTGTGCTCAAACTGACCCGCACCGGGAGCATTCAGTCTGAAATAAGACTGAAGAGGTATATCTACCTTTACTCCCTTCGGTACATATACAAAGGATCCGCCGGACCATACCGCTCCATGAAGCGCAGCAAATTTATGATCTGTCGGAGGCACCAGCTTCATGAAGTGCTTCTTTACAAGATCCTCATATTCACCGGTGATGGCAGATTCCATATCCGTATATACAACACCGAGTTTTGCAACATCTTCACGAACGTTGTGATATACAAGCTCTGAATCGTACTGTGCTCCCACTCCGGCAAGAGATTCTCT
The DNA here is from genome assembly GCA_024697065.1 of Lachnospiraceae bacterium. Classification (GTDB taxonomy): domain Bacteria; phylum Bacillota; class Clostridia; order Lachnospirales; family Lachnospiraceae; genus NK4A136. Next base: position 36,280 of record JAILGE010000035.1, on the reverse strand, counting down.
CTCTGCCTTGGGGATACCCAGCTTTTCAAAAGCATTCTTGATATCTTCGGGAACTTCACTCCAGTCAGCCTTCATATCGGTCTTAGGTCTGACATAGGTAATGATCTTTGCCATATCCAACCCGTCAATGGGAGGTCCCCATACCGGCACCTTAAGTCTGTTATATATCTCCAATGACTTCAGTCTGAAATCAAGCATCCACTCGGGATCGTGCTTTGCAGCGGATATCTCCTTAACGATCTCCTCTGTCAGACCTTCATCAACCTTAAAGAAGTCTTCTTCTCTCTCCTCATCTTTGAAATCATAGAGTCCGCGTTCCACATCATCAAGAACTATACCGGAATCTCCTTCATCAATATCAATGGGAGTATCTTTTCTGATTTCCATTTCACTCATTATTATTTAACCCACTTTTCAAAACCGTTTGCATTGATCTCATCAACCATATCGGCACCGCCTTCTGCCGCGATCTTTCCTTTCACGAGAACATGCGTATGATCGACCTTTAATGCCTCAAGTATCCTTGTGCTGTGCGTGATAACGATAAGTGCGCCACCCTGCTTTGCGAAATGCTCAACCCCCTTCGACACCGTACGTACAGCATCTACATCAAGACCTGAATCCGTCTCATCAAGTATCGCAAGCTTGGGCTTGAGCATAAGCAGCTGGAATATCTCGGCTTTCTTCTTCTCACCGCCTGAGAAGCCCACATTCAGATCACGCTCAACATATGATTCGTCCATATCAAGAAGCTTGCAGATCTCTTCTATATCCTTCTTGTACTGAAAGAATCTTACCGGCTTGCCGGTCTGCTCACGAATGGCACTGCGCAGGAAGGCTTCAAGTGAAAGCCCCGGTACTTCAAGAGGATTCTGGAAAGACATGAAAAGCCCCCTCTTTGCACGCTCGTTTGCAGAAAGTTTTGTGATATCCTCACCATCCAGAATGATGGATCCGGATGTGATATTGTAAGCAGGGCTTCCCATTATAACGTTACCGAGGGTTGACTTACCGGCACCGTTGGGTCCCATGAGAACATGGGTCTCTCCTGCATTCACATTAAGGTTTACGCCGTGAAGGATCTCTCCCTCTTCTATCCCGGCCGTTAAATTTTTGATTTCAAGCAAAGCCATATCCTATTTCTCCTTCATTGCTTCATTTCATTGTTATTATACATACAGGCATTGATTTTGCCATGTTTAATTTATCACACACGTGCGATCCATTTTTCCAGGACCCGGGCTACATCTTTCGCAACCTGCCCCCTGTCGATCTCATGAAGTATCTCATGCCTGTCTTCTTTATACAACTTTATGGAGACATGGCGATATCCCATCTTCCTATAACGACGGGCCACAGCTTTAGGCCCCTTTCCAAAATCCCCTATCGGATCTTCCGAACCGGAGAGAAAAGCCACCGGCATATCCACAACCGTAGACATCCCTTTCTTTTTCCTCTCACTGACAACCCGGATCTGTTCCCCCTCCCGCTTATTCATGTTAAGAAGGATACCGATCAATGTATCATAACCGTTTAATGTAAAAGTATAATCCGTAAGGGGATCGTTCCTGTACATCTCTACTCTCACTTCATCATGAGAAAGCCAGTCTGAGGGAGTCTTCGGATCCTTTATCCTGCGATTATTAGACTTTGCGAAAGCATCATCCAAAAATGCCCAGTGTGAATGATCTCCTTTAAAAACAGACATTGTCTTTATAAGACATCTTCCGGCCATAAGGGGCAGACTCATATAATCTCCGGTACCCATTATCATCGCACCGTCAAGTTCATCCCCATAGGCATCAATGTAAGATCTTGCAAAGAATGAACCCATACTGTGTCCCAGCAGAAAATAAGGTATATCCGGATACATCTTCTTTACCGTGTCAGTCACCAGATGAATGTCTTGAAGAACCGTGGCCGCAGGATCCTTCCCGGAAGCCGCTTTGAAATATCCGAATTCTTTTGCATCCTTTACACTTCTTCCGTGCCCGATATGATCGTTTCCGACAACAAGTATGCCTCTCTCATTGAGCACATTGGCAAGTTCCGCATATCTCTCGATATGCTCTATCATTCCATGAACTATCTGAAGCACAGCTTTCGGACTTCCGGCCGGTTTCCAGAAAACAGTATACAGACTGTCCGTTCCGTTACAGGATCCGATCCGCATTATCTGCTTGCTCATGCAGAGTCTCCTTTCTGTGATGTGTCAGATTCAGAACAGGTATGCCGCAGCACTTCCACCGTTTGGATCGATGGTGTGAGGGAGCTCGGGAAGCCCGGTAATATTCAAAGAACGATCTACTTCGACATAACCGTCGTCACCGTAGGCATCATAAACATGAAGTATTACCCTGTCTCCTGCTACGGACATCTCATTTCCATACCATAATCCGTAGCTTGAAAGATCTATATCGGCAGAACTTCCCGTGGTTATATCCACACATACCACACTCTCACCTTCATAGGCAAAAAAGTATCCGTATATACCGCAACATGCCAGAGCATATGTATCCGATGTATCACCGTAATACTCACCGCTCAGATTGCCTTCGGCTCCGGCAAAATCCAAACCGTGAAGTGAGATCGATGAATTATTATAGTCATATGTGACGGTAATGATATTATCCTCCAGAGCATAGATCCTGTCACATTCATAACTTCTCCCCTTGCACAGATATCCGTTGCTTATATATCCTGCTCCGATATCAAGCATAGTCCAGCCGGTTCCGTCATATATATATACAAAGTTCCAGTCAGCATAGAATGCCCCCACGGTATTCTGCCATATCGTTTGCACATTTCCGGACATGTCCACATATTTCAGACTGTCCCATGATTCCGTGTAATATACCTTGTCATCACAGAAAGCCATGTGCATACATGATATATCTGACAGTAAAAGCGTATCTTTTCCGCTGGACGGATCATATACATACAAGTCTACATCTCCCTTGTCATCGCCTGCGGCATATGCCATCTTTTTACCGTCTGTAGCAAAGAAATTGACATTATCGTCCGAGAGATTAATTTTGGTGAGGTTTCCGCTTCCGGTACCCAGGGATGATTCAGGGAGCGAATATACGCCGTCATCACACCTCACATATACCATATCCCCGCACTGGATCAGCCTGGTATTATCATGAAACGCGTCATTGGTATCGAACTCCGACCCGTACAGATTCATACGTCCGTTTGTATAATTGATACCCCCGCCCGACTTACCGTCAAGAAACGCTTCAATTGAATCGGCATCGGAAAGAGAACTGTCATAATCCTTTATATCGATTTCTTCCGCTTCTTCAGGATAACCCAGAAAGTCATCATATATATACGTATCGCCTTTTTTATTGTAACCGAACCATATCTCACGACCCGTGCTTATACCGTTATCTTTTCCGTATTGCACCTCTCTTTTGGGATTGAAATCAAATCGGAAATATCTTCCGGAATCCACATAGTCAGTTATCTCCCATGTGGCATATTCCTTTTCTACTTCTGTAACATTAACAGCGCCGGATATATACAGATCCAGATCATCACTGAATTCACACATTGAATCCGCTTCAGGGAAATAATAAACAGCTGAAGAAGTTTTCCATGCTTTCCCTGCATATTCAAAGTTTTCCTTCTGAACATCGAACTTTACTACATATCCCTTCTTCTTATCCAGGTTTTCACCGGTTATAAATACAGAGCTCTTACCCTCGGCAACAGCTGTGATCTTTGCCTTTCCGTTCCCTTTATCCTTAACGGTGATGACATGATCATCGGCCGATTCCCATTTTATATTCTGTCCCTTATCAAGCTCATCAAAGTTCTCTATGGTCAGAGTATAATCTTCGCCTTCGGTAAGCGTTACAACAGAAGTATCCGAGAGCTCAAGACTCTGTTCCTTCACTCCGCCAAAACCGCCTTTCAGCTTATCTCCAAACACGGCAACAAAAACCGCAACTATAACTCCGACAACAAAAACCGCACCCACTGATAATGCGATCAAAAGGGGGGCCAGCGATCTTTTCTTATTTCCCGAAGGATCAGCCGGCACAGGCTGAGGTCCCTGTCCCCCGGGAATGAACTGCCCCTGAGGAGGGATCTGCGATTGCATTCCCTGCTGAAATCCCGATCGGTCCTGAGGCTCCATACCGGATTGGAACTGAGGTTGTATAACAGGCTGTATACCTGGCTGTGTCTGAACTTCTGAAGCCTGTGTATCCCATGAAAAGCCGGGGTTTTGAGTACCGTTTTCTCCGGTACTTCCCTGTCTGTCTTCAATCTCACTCATCTTTCTTCCTCCCATGAAGAGAATTTTCAAATGCTAACGCTCTGAGTTTTCTCCGGAAACAAAATTCCAAAACTGTCTAATGTTTCATCTGCTCTTTTTAACATCAGCGCACTTCCGTACAGTCCGCCGCTTTCCCTGAGTCTCAGGGAAAATACCGGATCTCCCACGGTCTTTAATCTCATATCTCCGCCATAGCTGTTGAGCAATACCGGGATCTCCGTTACTTCTGCCGGAGCCTTTCTGTCCATCTTAAAATTGATCACTCCGTCTTTTCCGTGTATGGATGTTATATGATACCTGCCCGCTTTTGCCTTGAGCAGTGCTATCTTCAACAGATTCTCCGCTTCTTCGGGGATGCTTCCGAATCTGTCCTTAAGCTCATCGCGCATCTCATCCGCATCTTCGTCATTCTTTATCTCTGCGATCCTCTTATATATATCAAGCTTTTGCGTCTCATTCATTATGAATTCCGCAGGGATAAAGGCATCTATGCTCATATCTATCTCGCAGGAAGTGTCTTCCACCGCTTTGATACCGCGCTTTTCCTTTATGGCACTTTCAAGCATCCTGCAATACAGATCATAACCTATGGCTTCAACCTGTCCGTGCTGCTGCTTTCCGAGCACATTGCCGGCGCCTCTTATCTCAAGATCGCTCATGGCGATCTTAAATCCGCTTCCCAGTTCGGTATACTGTCTTATGGCGGAGAGCCTCTTTTCCGCAGTCTCCCTCAGGATCTTATTCCTGTCATACATAAGGAATGCATATGCGGTACGTTCCTCTCTTCCCACACGTCCTCTCAGCTGATAGAGCTGGGCAAGTCCCATCCTGTCCGAATCCCTGATGATCATGGTATTAACATTCGGGATATCCAGTCCCGTCTCAATGATCGTAGTGGATACAAGAACATCTATTTCCTTACGTATAAAGCTCATCATGATATCTTCGAGTTCTTTCTCGCCCATTCTTCCGTGCGCAAAAGCAACTCTTGCAGAAGGTACAAGTTCGGAAAGCTCTCCGGTGATCTCATCTATATTATTAATTCGATTGTGAACATAATAAACCTGGCCGCCTCTTGAAAGCTCTCTGTTAATGGCTTCTCTGACCATCTCATCATTATATTCACATATAAAAGTCTGTATGGGCTGTCTGTTGCGGGGTGGTTCTTCCAGGAGACTCATATCCCTTATTCCCGCCAGACTCATGTGCAGTGTACGCGGGATCGGTGTAGCGGTGAGAGTGAGCACGTCAACATTCTGCTTAAGCTGCTTTATCTTCTCCTTATGAGCTACGCCGAAACGCTGCTCCTCATCGATGACAAGCAGTCCCAGATCCTTAAACTGCACATCCTTGGAAAGCAGCCTGTGGGTACCGATCACGATATCTACAGTGCCTTCCTTAAGCTGCTTTATAACATTTTTTATCTGAGTCGGCGTCCTGAAACGGGAGATCATCTCCACTCTCACAGGATAATCCCGCATTCTTTCCTTAAAGGTGTTATAATGCTGCTCCGCAAGTATGGTAGTAGGTACCAGATAAGCAACCTGCTTATTCTCCTGAACTGCTTTAAACGCAGCTCTTATAGCCACCTCGGTCTTTCCGAATCCCACGTCTCCGCATACAAGGCGGTCCATGATCTTCGTGCTTTCCATATCTTCCTTTACGGCATCGATGGCATTTATCTGATCGTCAGTCTCCTGATAAGGAAACATCTCCTCGAATTCCTTCTGCCATAAAGTATCCTCGCCGTAACGGTATCCCGTCTTCTGCATCCTGGCGGCATAGAGATCTACCAGATCCTGAGCTATACCATCTACTGCCTGCTTGGCTTTTGCCTTGGCATGATTCCATTCATCCGTACCGAGCTTATTTAGCTTAGGCGGCCTCGCCTCTTTATCCGCATAGAGAGAGACCTTGTCAAAAGCCGTTGCCGCAACATACAGGAACGATCCGCCCCTGTACTCTATCTTCATATAATCCTTGCGGATATGTTCTACTTCTACTTCTTCAATACCACGGTATATACCTACACCGCAGTCCTCGTTAATGACATAGTCACCTGCATGAAGATCGGTAAGATTACGTATCTTTTTACCCGGTGCATATTTGGGCTTTTTCTTTTTCTTCTTTAACCTGTCGGCTCCGAAAATATCCGTCTCGGATATAACAGTATATTTTAGATCAGGGTATGTAAAACCCTTCTTGACACGGCCGTAAAAAGTCGCTATCTGCTTTGGCGCAAGTATATTATCTTCGTTATCCGTATAATAACTTGCCAGACCCTCTTCGCTTATATCATCCGCAAGACGCTTTGCTCTCGATCTTGATCCCGAGAGTATGACTATCCTGTATCCCTCTGCGGCAAGCTTTCCCAGATTGTCTGTCAGAACTTCAAACTTTCCGTTATAGGATGACAATGTACGGATATTTACGGATACGCGTTTTTCGTTTTCAAAGAAGTTTTCAGCCGGTTCAAAGGTCTGTATCTGAACCGTATTCTCTCTTGAAAGCCTTGATCTTATTACATCCGCACGTGTAAGTATGTCTGTCTGCCCGGGAAGCACATATCCGCCTTCCAGACGGTTCTTCATACTTTCCGCGAACTCGGTCTCTATTCCGTGAGCAAACTCCATGATCTTTGAGGGTTCATCCAGGAATACGCAATATTTCTTTCCTTCTATAAGATCCAGAAGACTTATGGTAGAGGGATAGAAATAATGAACGTAGCTGTCCAAACTTATATCGCCCGTACCATAGACAAGAGCATTTTCAAGCTCTTCCAGGCGTACGCTCAGGCGGTGAGCCTCTTCGGTCGAAAATCTCTCTCTGAAGATCTTCTCCTGCTTTTCGGATTCTTCCCTGATCTTTCTGAATCCTTCAAGCTTTTCTTCTTTGGAAAGAAGCATCTCATCGGCAGGGAATATGGTAACTTTCTCAAGCTCTTCTATTGAGCGTTGGCTGTCTGCATCAAAGGATCTCAACGACTCTACAGTATCGCCCCACAATTCCACACGTACAGGATTCTCTCCCGTCATATCGAATATATCGATAATGCCTCCGCGTATCGAAAATTCTCCGGGATTCTGAACCTGATATCCTGTTCTCTCGTATCCCATGGAGGATAGCAATACTGCTGCCGCTTCTTCTTCAAGAGTAGTTCCCTTTTCTATCTCGAAAATATGATCCCTGATAACTTCAAGCGGAAGGCAGGTCTCCATCAATGCATTGAAAGTGGTGACGATGGTCATCTTCCTGCATGTAAGGAGAGTCCTTAAGACTTTCAGTCTCTCTTTCAGTGTCTCTCTTCCGTTGATATCCGCCTGATAAAAGATCAGATCTTTCGCCGGATAGTAACAGGTATTCCTGTCAAAAAATCTGTATTCGTCGGCAATCTGCGCCGCAGCAAGATCCGAGTACGTCAAAATGAGCGTGACATCGGTCTGCCCGCTCAATGCACTTATGATATGTAATTTTCCGGAGTCCGCCGCCCCAGTTAAAGAGAGCTTCGACTTTCCGTTTGCAATGTCTGCTGCAGCACCGTCAAACCATGGCAGCTCGTGCAGCGGTGAATCAAGAATGTTCATCTATTTCATGCAGGCTGTGTATGCTGTTTGGTATTAAACCTGCTCATTACCTTATCGACGCTTTCACCCCCGACAATCATTTTAATAGCATTAACTGCATTTTTTTTGCTCTCTTCCATAAGCTTCGCATCTTCAGCGGAGAAATGTCCGAGAACATGGTCCGCAAGATCCCATCCCTGCGGTTTTTCACCAACGCCTACTCTGATACGGATAAAATCATCCGTTCCAAGCTTGGCTATTATATCCTTCAATCCGTTATGTCCGCCTGCGGACCCCTTCGGACGTACCCTGATAAGTCCCGGCGCCAGATTGACGTCATCACATATAACTATTATATTCTGCGGCTCTATCTTGTAATAATCCGACAGGCCCCTGATCGCATCTCCGCTCAGATTCATATACGTCTGAGGCTTTACCAGAATACATTTGATACCTTCAATGCTGCACTTACCGTAAAATGCCTTGCATCTGTCTTCGGTGAGAGTCACACCGTATTCCTTCATAAGGATATCCAATGTCTCAAATCCGCAATTATGCCTCGTATTTTCATATTGTCTGCCCGGATTTCCGAGTCCGGCTATCATGTACATCTGTTTTATCCGCCTTTTTTCCCATTTAGACAAATGACATTATAACCGCTAAGCCGAATGCTTGCAATCTTTCGGCCTTCCGCTCTGTGTGAACATACAATAAAGTGTTCGCTTATGTTTTCTTCCCCACCGTGCGGACTTACAGTTAAGTGTCCGCCTGATGTTCTTTCCGGAAATGCGTGTGAAATATACTGTGTGAGGAAGTTTGAGCCGGATTACAGACTAACAGGCAATGAGGAGAACGAACGGAGCGTAAAAAAAAAGGAACCGGTAACCCGGTTCCTTTATATTTAGTTTTTTCACAGATCACTGAAAGATCAAGCTTCCGTTGCTTCCGGAAGATTCTTTAATCTCTCCAGGATAAGGTTCTGTAAATCTGTTCTGGTCTGGGAATTGATAGGATGCGCGATATCCTTGTAGGTCCCATCCTGAGCCTTACGGCTGGGCATCGCTATAAACAGCCCCTGATCGCCTTCAATGATCTTGATATCATGGATCACGAAACAATCATCGATAGTGATAGATGCAACAGCCTTAAGCTTGCCATCCTTATCCATTTTGCGAATACGTACGTCAGTAACGTTCATCTCTCCTAACCCCCTGTAATCCCAATTTAGCTTCTCTGAAAATCTACTGTGTTATATTTATTGCATTTAAATTACATAACGTTCATTTTTTTCAACAACTATCTTTATACCTTCATCTCCCTTCTGTACAGAATTCGCGCGTATCGTAGAACGGCTTTCCACTATGCAGTTCTCGATATAAGAGTTGTCACCTATATAGACGTCGTTGAGGATGATCGAATTCTTTATCGTACAGTTGTTACCGATAAAGGCTTTCTTGAATATCACAGAATTCTCGATCGTCCCATTTATGATGCTGCCGCTGGCAATAAGACAGTTCTTTACATTAACACCAACATTGTACTTAGCCGGCGGGAGATCATCCACTTTGGAGTAGATATCAGGATAGTTCCTGAAGAAATATCTGCGGATATCCGGATTAAGAAAATCCATATTGGTCTCGTAATAATCCCTTATGGTGGAGATGTTCCTCCAGTAATCATTCATCCGGTACGCAAATATCCTCTTAATATCTTTGTACCTGATAAGGATATCCTTTACGAAATCATATCTGTTCTCAAGCGAAGCCTTCTCTATCATTTCTACCAGCTGTCTTCTGCGGATGATATAAATACCGCAGGAGATGAGATTGGAAGTTGCTTTCACCGGCTTCTCTTCGAATTCGGTGATGCGGCCGTCACTGTCAGTCTTTACGCATCCGTAACGTTCCACATTTACGTCTTCCGGCATCTCTTTGCATACGACAGTGATATCAGCTTTCTTGTCGATATGTGCTTCCAGCACATCGCCGTAATCCATCTTGTAAACACAGTCGCCGGATGCTATTACCACATACGGCTCGTGACTGTCTCTGATGAACTCTATGTTCTGTGCTATGGAATCGGCCGTTCCGCGATACCAGTCGGTATTATCAATTGTTCTGGTAGGTGTAAAAACATACATTCCGCCCTGTTTACGGCCGAAGTCCCACCATTTTGAAGAGCTTAAATGTTCATTCAGACTTCTTGCATTATCCTGTGTAAGTACGGCGACTTTCTGGATATGGGAATTACTCATATTACTGAGTGCGAAATCGATACTGCGATAGCTTCCCGCAACCGGCATTGCTGCCACAGCACGTTTTGCAGCGAGCTCCCCCATCCTGCTGTTTTTCATCCCGCCGCCGGCGAGGATGATCCCCATTGCTCTCATGCCTTCTCGCCCTCCTTGATCAGTGTTCTGCCGCTTGCCAGCATCCCTCCCGGATAATCCGAAGGCTCAGTCTTGCCGTAGATCACGGAATTCTTGCCTACCGAAACATTATCGGGAACCGTTGTCTTCTCTCCTATGCAGACCAGACCGTGGTTGTAGATATTGGGGTCCGTCTCGTTATCGACTTCTTCACCGGTGCCTGTCTCAACGCCGTTACCGATACATGCATTCTCGGCGATGATAGTCTTATTGATCTTAGCTCCGTCTCCGATCACCGTGTCGTTCATGATTATGGAATCACGTACCACGGTGCCCTTTCCTATGGTTACATTGCATCCGATGATGGAGCTGTAAACTTCTCCGTAGATCTCGGCACCTTCACCGATGATCGTCCTCTCTACTTTACTCTCTGCTGAAATGTACTGAGGAGTGAGTGCATCGGACTTCGTGTATATCTTCCAGTATTCCTCATAGAGGTTAAATTCCGGAATGATATCAATGAGCTCCATATTTGCTTCCCAGTATGAATGCAGAGTTCCTACATCCTTCCAGTATCCGTTGAACTCATAAGCATATATGGGTGCACTATTGCCATGACAGTAAGGGATAACATGTTTACCGAAATCCAACGCAGGCTGTTCCGCCTGAGCGATAAGAGCTTCCTTCAGAGTCTTCCAGTTAAAAATGTATATACCCATGGATGCAAGATTGGAATGAGGATTCTCCGGCTTCTCTTCAAACTCCGTGATCTTACGGTTTTCATCCGTGATCACGATCCCGAAGCGCTTGGCCTCCTCAATGGGAACAGGCATTACGGCTATGGTCACCTCAGCCTTGTTCTTTTTATGGAAGTCCAGCATGACTTCATAATCCATCTTATATATATGATCTCCCGAAAGTATCAGGACATACTCCGGATTAAAGCTTTCCATATAATCAAGATTCTGATATATGGCATTAGCCGTACCCGTATACCATTCACTGTTTATACTTTTTTCATAGGGTGGAAGAACCGTCACACCACCGACATTACGGTCAAGATCCCAGGGGATACCTATGCCGATATGTGTGTTCAGCCTGAGTGGCTGATACTGTGTAAGAACGCCCACGGTATCGATTCCCGAATCGATGCAGTTACTCAAGGGAAAATCGATTATCCTGTATTTTCCGCCAAAAGAAACTGCAGGCTTTGCCACCTTTCTGGTAAGCACGCCCAATCTGCTGCCCTGGCCCCCCGCCAGAAGCATAGCAATCATCTCTTTCTTTACCATGTCATCACCTCTAGCTGTAAAAAATATGCAAGCAACTTTATGAGTGAATTATAGCATACAGGTTCGAAAATGTGAATGATTTACACAAAAATGTTTTATTTTTCGCCCTCTTTTGTGGTATGTTTTCACAAATAAAGCAAGATATAGCAAAAATCGGGCAAAAATATCAACAAATTGAGGTGGATTATAACGGAATAATTATGGTCAGATTGTTGCGTCAGCTGTCAAAAAGCGTCACATTCTGCCAAAGACATAAAAAAGCTCCCGGAAGGATTCCGGGAGCTTCTGACATCAAAATCATAAGCGATGGATCAGTATGTACCTGCGCGATACTTGTTCATAAGCTTCTGAATACGCTCACTGGGATCGAGAAGATCGCTGATGGAAGCATCATGGTTAAGAGTATCGATGATATAAGCGATATACTTGCTCATGTCGCAGTTGATATACCATTCACGCTCAAGCAGTTCGGGTGTCTGATAAACAAGGTTGGTAGTAAACACACCGCTGATATCGCCATTCTTATAAGCCTGATCGAACTTATCAAGTCCGCTTGTGAAAAGACCGAATGTAGAGCAGCAGAAGATCCTGCCTGCCTTACGCTTCTTAAGCTCATAAGCAACTTCCAGCATACTCTCGCCGGATGAGATCATATCATCTACTACAATGAGATCTCTGCCTTCAACATCCTTACCAAGGAATTCGTGAGCAACAATGGGGTTACGTCCGTCAACAACCTTTGTATAATCACGTCTCTTATAGAACATTCCGACATCAAGACCAAGAACGTTAGCCATATAGATAGCTCTGCTCATAGCGCCTTCATCCGGGCTGATAACCATCATGTGGTCGTCATCGAACTTCAGATCCTTGAACTTGCCGCACATAGCCTTGATGAACTGGTAAGCAGGCTGAACGGTCTCAAATCCGTTAAGAGGGATAGCATTCTGAACTCTGGGATCATGAGCATCGAATGTGATGATATTATCGACACCCATTGCAGTCATTTCCTGCAGTGCGTATGCGCAGTCAAGTGATTCACGGGAAGTACGCTTATGCTGTCTGCTCTCATATAAGAAAGGCATTATAACGGTGATACGTCTTGCCTTTCCCCCTACTGCCGCTATGATCCTCTTAAGATCCGAATAATGATCGTCGGGTGAGTAGTGATTAACCTGTCCGAAAAGCTTATATGTAAGACTGTAATTACAAACATCGATGAGAATAAAAAGATCTGTTCCTCTGACCGATTCCTTTATAACACCCTTGCCTTCGCCGGAACCGAAACGGGGTGTTGAGGCTTTGAGGATATATGTATCACGTTCATATCCTGAAAAAGCAAGTGTATCAGCATGCTCGTTCTCACGCTCCTCACGCCATTTGACCAGATACTGGTCAACTTTCTCTCCGAGATGTCTGCATCCTTCCAAAGGGATGATCCCGAGAGATCCAACGGGGATTGTGTTCAGGTTTCTGATTTCGTCTTTAATGGGTGACATGATGATCCTTCCTCTCATTGAATGAGATCGTTACTTAAAAGTTGCATAGTATTTTATACAGCAATTTATTATTGAATTCAATCATCCAAATTTATTATATTTTGACAATTTTTATCTTTTTTCTATACAATTCGCCTTTTGTATCCGGATATCTTTGCATTTCAGTTTACATATTCTGTTGGATGACAATATCCTGGATGATATTCTCTCTTTGTAAGTGGTATTGAGGATATCGAGACTCATGTTCGTGGAGATGATGACCGGCTTCTTCCGGATCATACGCTCATTCAGGAGATCAAAAAGGATATTCTTGGAAAAATCGTTGACGCCTTCGGTACCAAGATCATCTATTATGAGAAGATCGCAGTCATAGAGAGTCTCCATAAGATCCCTTCTGCCCGTCCTGTCATTGTCATATACAGCATCCGAGATCAGATCAAAGAGACGCTTTGCGCTGAAATATATCACCGCATATCCTCTGTCCAGAAGCACCTGTGCCACACATCCGCTGAGAAAGCTCTTGCCCGTCCCCGGAGTTCCATAGAAAAACAGGCCTCTGGGATCCTTTCCGAAGTTCTCAATGAACTCACGGCAATTCCCAACGGCATTTTTAAAACCTATAAGCTCTTCATCCACATAATACTCATCGGAAAGTTTTGAAAAATTGTTGTCCTCAAGCCAGGACTTCATATTGGAATATTCATAGAGAAAGCTGACTTCCATCTGCTTCAGACATGCACACTTCTCGTCACCTACATACCCCGTATCCTTGCACTTCCCGCATACATAGGGCGGATCGAGATAATCCCCGGGGATCCCCGCCTGAGCAAGAAGTTCCGCCTTTCGGGCGCTTATCTTTTCTATCTCTTCATGAAGCCCGTCCAGATACTGCTGCTTCACAGCCTCCGCTTCGGCATCTGTATCCGATGCGGCAAGTATCATCTTCCTGGTGCATTCCACAGAAAGATTGGCCACTCTGGCATCAAGCTCTCTGAATTCAGGTATCTTATCGTATATCTCAGCCTTGCGCTGCATCACAAGATAAGAGCGTTTTCTCCTGCGCTCACTGTAAGCCGACTGAATATCCGCATACTGACTGCCGTTCAATGCCATTCCTGTCTACCCTGTCCTACGAAAAAAGTTTCTTTTCTATCATCCTGTCAAGCTCGGCATAATCCGTATCGCTTTCCATAAGATTATCGAATGCGCCTTTGCCTTTTTTAGTCTGACGACTGCCGGTGGTCCTTCCGGGTCTGTCCTTTCTGTCATTATGTTCCGCATCGAGAGACTCTATATCTTTAAGCTCTCTGACGCCTCTGTAGAACCAGTCTTTTAATATCTTATCCGCATAGGAATAAGCATGTGCTATATCCTGGACCCTCATGGCAGCTCTTCCGCAGGCTTCTCTTATGATGTCATCGGAAAAACCGTAGGTCCCGGTCCACTGTCTTACGGCATCAAGCTCAGCCGGAGATATATTCCCTGTCCTACCTATCATGGCAAGTATATTCTTCTCCCTCGCATCGGGATCGTCATTTTCTCCCTTAACAAACTGCTTTGCCTTATCTATAGTATCAACTCCGGCATCCTTCCAGACACCGGCGATCTTCTCCACCTCGTAGAAGCTCTTCTTATTCATCTCGACACAGTACTGCATCAGATAATCGATAAGCTCCACCGGCATCTCAAGTGAATATGCGAGATACATCAGAGACTGTATCTCCGTGGCGCCCAGAGTCCTGCCATAATAAAGCTGTGCGGCGGTGATCAATATCTTTGATCTGCCGTCCTCAGCGAACTTTTCTATATCTTCAGGTGTGTAGGAATTCTTGATATCCGCTGCCGACTTCCTGTTCTCTGCACCGCTCTCTTCCGTCTTCCTGTCATCCATAACCGCGGAAACTTCTCCTGTCTTCTTATTACGGTTTGCACACGGTGTCATTATGTTCTCCATACGCAACCCGCAGATGCTGTCCGCATCATAGCCGTCCGAAACGTCCAGCCCTTCCTCCAGACTGATGCTCAGAACCTGCTTCTTCTCCCAGAATCTCAATGCACGCAGGATTTCCCTTTCCGGGAAGTTGAGAAAATCCGCCGCTTCGGAAAGATCCACCCCTTCGTTACCCTCAAGACGTCTGAGAAGATAGAGATAGAGCTTCAGCTGAACTTCATTGGCGTCATTCATGTATTCGTCAATAAAAATATCCGGTAACTGTGTAAATCCTGATCTTTCTTCCGCTGTAAGACTGATCGATGCCATAACCTAAAGATGCCCCTTCAAAAATGTTTGTTTGCAAAAGCAAGTATAACACGGAGAGCATCAAAATCAACTTTGCCAATGTCCACAACCCTTTATAAAATAAGGCTTTGCGGAATTGTGTAATTTGTGGATAAAGTGGATAAATACCAAAAATCCCTTAGTTTAGCGATTATTTCTTCACAATATTTTTGTTAAAAAAAATTCTCTAATATTCATCCGGGATTATCTGTAAAATTTGTTCCTATTTCCGTCTTGACTGAAAAAAGCCCGTAAATACAGGCTTTTTAGAGTTACCGTTATTTTTATTTTCCAAGCAGATGTTCACCTATCTGACAGACATCACCGGCTCCCACTGTCAGGAGAAGATCTCCGGGAGCGGAATGAAGGAGGATAAAGTTCTCAACATCATCAAAATAACTGAAGTAATATGCCGTCTTACCCTTCTCCTCGATCTTTGCCAGGAGGTCTTTCGAAGAAATACCGATGGTATTCTTCTCTCTGGCCGCGTAGATATCCGTAAGCACCACAATATCAGCTGCCGAAAGGGCATCCGCAAATTCATCAAGGAATGCCTTGGTCCTTGTATAGGTATGCGGCTGGAAAACAACTATAAGTCTCTTATGAGGGTAATTCTTCGCAGCTGCAAGTGTCGCCTTTATCTCGGTGGGGTGATGTGCATAATCGTCAATGATGGTCATGCCTCCTATCTCACCTTTTTTCTCAAAACGTCTGTCGGTACCCGTGAAAGTTTTAAGTGCCTCTATGGCACAGCTTCTTTCAACCCCTGCAAGGTCCGAGACCGCCATGGCCGCAAGGGAATTATATACATTATGAAGACCTACCACGGAAAGGGATACTTTTTCATCCCCGGCCTTGCTGTGAAGCGTATAGCTGCCGTGACCGTAGCTGTCATAAGTGATATCAGTCGGATAATAGTCCGCATTTCCATCACTGCCATAGGCGATCACGTTGCACTTAAGCCCCTCTGTGATCTCACGGTAATTGTCTATATCCGCGTTGATTATGAGAGTCCCGTCCTCAGGAAGAAGGCTTGCAAAATGTTTAAACGACGCTCTTATATCATTGATATCCTTGAAAAAGTCCAGATGATCTTCTTCTATATTGAGTATCACCGCAACCTTCGGAAAAAACGAATGAAAGCTGTTGGTATATTCACATGCCTCAGCTACAAAATAGTCAGGTCCGCCGATCTTTAAGTTTCCGTTGATATCCTTGAGCATGCCTCCAACTGTTATGGTCGGATCCTTATCCGCACCCAGGAGGATCTCGGATATCATGGATGTTGTGGTGGTCTTACCGTGGGTTCCGCTGACAGCTATGGGCATGCGGTAATTTTTCATTATCTGGCCCAGAAGCTCAGCACGCTTAAGCATTGGGATACCCTTCTTCTGCGCTTCCAGGAACTCCTCATTATCAGGAGAAATGGCAGCGGTATAAACCAAAAGCTGCATTCCATCCTTTATATTCTCCGCTCTCTGTCCGATGGCGATCTTGGCGCCAAGCTCTGTTAATTTCTCAGTAAGGGCCGAAGCCTTAACATCCGATCCGGATACTTCAAATCCTTCAGATAAGAGTATCTCGGCAAGCCCGCTCATGCTTATGCCGCCGATACCCATAAAATGAACCCATATGGGTTTCTTAAAATCTACTTCGTACATACTCCCCGTCTTCCTTCTATACGGCGTTATCTGTGTTTTGATCTTATTTTTTCGCCTTGTACATTATAGCTTTATCAGCTAATTTTTCAATATTGCCGCAAAAACTGTTCTTTCACGAAGACAATCCCCGTTCCGGCAGGAGATCACTTTCGGACTCTGACTTCATCCGGATAAAATCTTTATCCGGATTATGCTATGATGTTTCCATAGGGGGGCTGCTATGCATATCAATGAGAAGGATAAAGATCCGGATATCTTCATCAGTTATTCAAGTGCCAATAAAAATATTGCAGATAAGATCGTGTCTTTCCTTGAAGGACGCGGACTCCGCTGCTGGTATGCGCCACGGGATATCCTTCCGGGGACCCGTTGGGTGTCAGCTATTAATACAGCTGTTAATTCAGCAAAGATCTTTCTGCTCGTCTTTACCGACAGATCCAATGATTCCAGGCAGGTCGCCAACGAAGTGGCACTGGCTTTTAATGCCGGCAAGATCATTATCCCTTTCAAATGCAATGACATTCCCATGAATCCGGAATTGGAATACTACCTCACCAGGGTTCACTGGTTCGACGCAGTGGGTTTTCCCGAAAGAGATGTCCTGGATGATCTGGGTATATATATAAATAAATTAATAACTGACGGTGATCCCGCTTCTCACCCTGTGGCGCATGTTCATAATAATTCTATTTTTTCCTTTGGCAGGTCCACAGCTTTGATAACTGTTATCACAATTGCTGTTATCTTCATTTTACTTGGAAGTTTTATCGCAGGATCACTGGCAAAAAAATATTCCGGGCAGAAGCTTTCCCAAGCCATCGCACTTTACTACGGATACGATGATGCGGACAAAGACCACGAAGCAGCTCTTGAACTTTTTGAAAAACCTGCAGAGAAAGGCGATCCCGCGGCGAATTATTATCTCGGATGTCTGGAATGGGATAAAGGCAATGATGAAAAAGCAAACGATTGCTTTAGCAAATCCATGACAGCCGGCAATCCTCTCGCAAAAGTCGCTCTCGGCGTCATGTCCGATGATCCTGAAGACGCTAAGACGCTGGGAGAAGAGGCGGTCCTTGACGGCTGTCCGGAAGGCAACTACCTTATAGGGGCTTATTATGCAGATGAAAACAGGAAAGAATTCGATCCCAAACTTGCGAAAGAATATTTTGAAAAAGCTGCACAGAGCGAAGATGACGACTGGCAGACCGCTGCTTTATCCGGTCTCAGTCTGTTGAGCAGTATGGGGGATGATCCGAGCCCTTCAAAGATAAAAGACTGTGCAGATAAAGCCTCAAAGCTTTATCACGGATGCGAGCATTTATATGCCGACTCAGCGTGCCGTTTCGGAACAGCATTCCGGAATATAGATGATCCCGAATCCTCTCTCTATTGGTATAAGATAGCCGGCGAAGCAGGAAATGCTTATGCCATGAATGAGCTGGGATTAATATATCTTAACGGCGATGGCGATACGGATGATCCGGAGAAAGCTTTTGAATGGTTCAAACTATCCGCCGAAGCCGGAGATCCTTACGGTATGTACAATCTGGCCTATCTTTATGAAAGCGGTATCGGAACAGATGAGAATACCATCGAAGCGATCAACTGGTACAAAAAAGCAGCAGAGGAAGGGAATTCCTCTGCTGCCAAAGCACTTGATCGTCTCAGTAAGTGATCAGACCTCAGTCGGTAGATCCATATACATAATCAAGAGTATTGTAGTTATTATCGAGCTTGATAAATGAGAAGCTGTAATCGTTTCCGATACGTGAGAGCTCATCGATACTGGTCCTTATCTCGATCACGTCTCCGCTCTTTACGATCGTTGATATATCGGATGATAACTTATCAAATTCCCATTTTCTGCTGCGGCTCTTGTAAAGCTTACCATTCTCGATCAGGTAATCAACACCTTCAACGCCGCAACCTGAAGCCTTATAACCGGTTGAAGACTTATTGTCGGAATTGATCATAAGCTGATACTTATTGATGTCGCCGGCCTTTATGCAGAAGTAGAAATAATGATCATCACTGTCTGTCCAGATGCTCATGGAACCGTTTGTATAATAATCATATTCTTCCCAGTCAGCAGCGTTTCCGTCGATCACGATACCCGTATCGCCATTATCAACAACTATTTCCACAGGTGCCTCTGTGGGCTTTACTTCTTCAGTAGCTGCTTCCGTAGGCTTTACCTCTTCTGTAGGTGCCTCTGTAGGTTTTACTTCCTCTGCAGCTGCTTCCGTAGGCTTAACCTCTTCTGTAGCTGCTTCTGTGGGTTTTACTTCCTCTGTAGCTGCTTCTGTAGGCTTAACCTCTTCTGTAGGCGCTTCTGTGGGCTTTACTTCTTCTGTAGGTGCCTCTGTGGGCTCTACTACTTCTTCTGTAGGTGCTTCTGTAGGCTCTACTACTTCCTCTGTAGGCTCTTCTGTAGGCTCTACTACTTCTTCTGCAGGAAGTTCATGAGATGTTGTATAAGTATCAGCACCCCTTGAAAGCATACTTCTGCTGTTGAATGAAGCAAGCTCAGCAGCATAGACACTGTCAGTTAAATTCTCACGTCCCCACATTCCATAGTAAACCATGGGCATATTTGAACTTGCACCGCTGTACTCATCACCTGTATATCTTACAGACTCATTAAATCCTTTTCCTTCCTTAGCCTTGATCTTGGAAGCACTGGAAGCGGTTATGTTGCTGTCTGCAAAGTCATTGCTGTGACCATCCTCGATGCTCTGAATCTCAAGACCCTGTCCAACGAGTGTATTGTGGTGGAAGTGACATGCATTTGTGCTTCCATCATCACCCTCATCGCTTCCCCCGATGGAAATACCTGCATAATAGCTGCCGGATACGTAATTGTTGAATACATCCACATAATCTGCAGCGTATCCATCCCACTCACTTGCTACTTCAATTCCTATATCACAGGACTCAACAAAGTTATCGGCAATGACGATCTTTGTTCCACCATCGACATAGATACCGTCAGCGCCTCTCTGGTGAGTACCGTAAGCAGGGTTTTCATAACTTGTGATATTGCTTACATAGTTACCTATACACTCACAGTTTTTAGCTCGGTTATAATCCTTAAATATATCCTCTTCATATCCAATGAAATCGATACCGATATTGTCGTTATCGTGGATATAGTTGAAGTTAATGCATGAATCAACTACGTTTCCGTTAAATACAACAGCCTCACTCTGTCCGAGTTCGCATCCGGTTACCTCGTTATACAGAACACGGATATTAGAGATCTGCTTACTGGAACTGTTACTCTTGGCAATAATGGCATGAGCATTAGCCTTTTTCTGAGTCCCGTCTTTAACATAATCATGACCGATATTCTCAAACTTGCATCCGATGATCATGATATCAGATGAAGTTCCCCTGATATCGATCGCTTCCAAACCCACCTTATTTTTACCTGTTCTATAATCCTTGAAATTCAGATTCTTAAAGATCAGATAAGAAGAATTGTTGATCGATACAAGACCATCATCAGCAGCAACATTAGGATGTCCTGTGATAACTGCCATTCCCTCACCTGTAGTTGTAATGGTTATGGGATTTCCCTGTGCTCCGCGAACCGATTCAAGGTTAACCGTTCCGCAGTATTCTGCACCGGATTCAAGGAATACAGTATCTCCGGGCTTTGCAGCTTTTATAGCAGCTTCAATGGTATCATACTGCTTGTTACCGACAGTGATCTTTCCGGTTGCAGAATGAGTCTCCTGAGTCTCCTGATTAGAATGACCGTTACTCCTTGCTAATGTGTTGCCGGCATTTCCCACGATGCATGTTGCTGCCACGGCTGTACAAAGCGCCGCTGACAACAAGTTGACAGTTACTTTTTTCATTACGTCCACCTCCTGTAATAATATCTAGCATTGCATAGCCAATATTAACATGTTAGTTTGTTGCTTTGAAAACAATTTCCCACGCACCAAACTGTCTAAAATACTAGAGATATTCTTTTACGTATTCAAGTTTCATTCATTACCGATTTTTCCTTTTTCATCTCCTTCCGCTCACACAAATCTTATGATTTGTCAAGCATTAGTTACCACTTCAGCGTAACGTTTTTCATGTTCCCTAAACAACTCGAATAGTTGTTTTTGTAAAAACAAAAAAGCCACAGAAAAGTATTTACTTTTCTGTGGCTTTCATATCAGCGGCTTTGCCGATCAAATCGTCCAGAGTTTCTCGGGATATACGCTTGCGTCTTTCAGTGCCTTGATGGATGCCATAACATTTGGCTTGTCTTCCTTATATGTCACGCCAAACCACTTGTCGGCAGACGAAAGCACCTTAACCGATGCTATATTATTATTTACCATATTACCTACTTCGATAGGAATAAAGCACTCACTTTTAAGGGTCTGAAGCGCTATTCCGTCATTAAAGAAATGATCCAGCGACTTCTTAAGCTCTCCGAAGATCTCAGGGCCGAATCCCCACATATTCATTGACACAAGCGATTCAACATCTATATCTTTATATGTTGCACCGTCATCCATCGTATATCTCGCACCGGTAGCCGTCTTCTCAATATGTGTCAGCTCTTCTATATGTGTGAGATACCCATTCTCATTCATTCTGCAGCATCCGCGGGATACATATCCATTCTCTGTCATGGTGTTTTTAAGATAATATCCCACCATGCAGAAAGGAAGCAATCCCTCCTTCTCCGCAACAGGCGCTGCAAGAAAGTCCGCAAGTGTCTTGAATGCACTCACTCCGTAATAATCATCCGAATTGATGACAGCAAAGGGTTCCTTTACCACATCACGGCAGGCATAGATAGCATGTGCTGTTCCCCAGGGTTTCTCTCTGCCTTCAGGGATCTTAAATCCTTCGGGAACATCATCAAGAGTCTGAAATACATATTCAACAGGAACCTTTGAGCTTACCTGATCTCCGATGACTTTTCTGAAGTCCTGCTCATGCTCCTTCTTGATAATGAATACAACTTTGCCAAACCCTGCACGGATAGCATCATAGATTGAAAAGTCTATTATCTTGTGTCCCTCTTCATCTATGGGATCGATCTGCTTAAGTCCGCCGTATCTGCTGCCCATTCCCGCAGCAAGGATAACCAATGTAGGTTTAATACTCATATCCAGTCCTCCCCTGACCTTAATGAAATCGTTTTTTCAATGCTTATCATACCATTTTCCTTACTTTAATTCTATTCCTGACATACTTTTTTCAAATTCGGCACTCCACCCCTCTTCAGCCCCCGTATCAAGCATGTATATCAGCGTGAAAACAAAATTATCAGTTACATAAATATATTCCGTCATATGATACTCGTCGGATTCCGGTCTGATAACAACTTCCGCCTTTATCCTTCGATATCCGTCTTCCTCCGAATACTCATTGGAAAAATCCGATACAGCCGTGTTTCCGCTGAGGCTCTTTAATGCATCCTGCATATCTTCTGTTGTAAAGATACTGTAATCATCCTCCGCAGAAACGATCTTCCTGCTGTAAGTGATATATGAATGATCCGTTGAAAGCGGGCTTGCATACATCTCATAAATCTCCGAATTATCTTCGGAGGCCACAAACTTCTCCGGAACTTCAAACTCAAGCTCCGTATAACGTACATTATTGATAGATACGCTTACGGCATTAAGAGATACCGCATTCTCTGATGATGTAACTACAGGTGTCTTTTCTTCCTTTGTACATGCACAGAGCAAAGTCGTCGCAGAAAGCATGACGATCGTTTTTTTAATCCTGTTCTTCAAACCCATTACCTCATGTCATAATTCTTTTCCAAATATACCTATTATAACTCAATCCGTTTTTTCATTCAGATACAGCATGTGAATTGTAGAATTCATGCCACTCAGCCGTATGTTTTGCATTAACATGAACCCCGTCTCCCGTGGCTTCATCCTTCAGATTACCTGTCTCATCATCGTATACAGAATTGATATCAAGAAATACCGCGCCCTCTTCCATAGCCAGCTTATACAAAGCGAGATTCTTCTCATTGATATTGCTGTTATTAATGGCCCTGTTATTGGGAACCGGCACACCTCTCACATGACCGATGGCATGTATATAAATAAGCGCATCCGGCTGCAGTTCCTTTATCTCATCTATCAGCTCTCTATAATGATCGATATAATAATCAGTTCCCGCAATTCCGAGCTCATTTACTCCTAACATTATATAGATCTTGCCGAATCTGTTCTCTGTAAGCCCCTCTCTTACGGTACCGGAGTAGCCCGTTTTCACACGCTTCTTCATTATATTATATACAGTAGAGGAAGTGGCCGCATAAAACGTGGCATTTTCCATATTCCCATAAGTATAGAGTCCGACCATCCTGGAATCACCTATAAATACCGCATCATCAAAATACGAATCATCAACCTCCGTAAATTCCCAGGGCTGGGGCCAGTAATATTCAGAAGGATCCGCCGCGGAAATATCATATTCCGAAGCTTCTTCCCCGGTGTCTGTT
This sequence comes from Lachnospiraceae bacterium, assembly GCA_024697065.1. Taxonomy (GTDB): domain Bacteria; phylum Bacillota; class Clostridia; order Lachnospirales; family Lachnospiraceae; genus NK4A136. Next base: position 12,844 of record JAILGE010000035.1, on the reverse strand, counting down.
TTTTCCGCAGACAGATCATCATTCACATCTGTCACGATACTGTCCTTTGCAGCGTCTGCCGTACCTTCTCCGGCACCTGTCAGCATATCAAAAACCGTAGCAGCATAATCATGCTCCCATCCGCCGACACCTCCGGCTATGCTGTCTATCATATCGTAATCATCATATAAGACAGAACCTTCATCTTCATAAACGGAATCTGCCATATGATCATCTTCGATACCTGCCGTCATCTCATTGTATTCAGCCAGCATCTCCTTCAGATTCCATGGATAAATACCGTCGTTAGGCGAATTGAAAGCACGTGCGATGCCTTTGCCCACAGTGACTTTACTGTCATCGGAAGCATGATATCCTGCATGAGACAGGAATAAACCATAGGACTCAAGAAGAAGGGATATCAATATTATCAAAACAAAACAAACATTCTTTTTCATGATCATCAAAACCTGAAATATAAAAACGGATTCTCCAATCCCGACGCAAGATAGAACACCGACAGGAAAAAGAGAACTATACACATTACCGTTCCCACAACTTTCTTTCTGAGCAACATAAATACAAACTTTCTGATAACCGGCACGCAAAAGATCAGGGCCGTTATCAGCACCGGGATATAGGGTCTTCCGTATACAAGCACGTCAGACATGCTGATATGCTTCATTTCCTCTTTTGAGATCAGTCCGAACATCCTCGCAAACCATATCCTCATCTCCGTCGTATTGTCCGTGAAGAAGAATACCCATGAGCACGGAATAAGTATAAACATATATAAATGTGATATAATCTTATGTTTTTCAAGGAACCGGCCTGTGACCATTTTTTCCGATATCAATAATACAAAAAGCATCATCCCCCACAGGATAAAGTTCCAGCCGGCCCCATGCCATATACCCGTTAAAAGCCAAACGATAAAAATATTCCTGACTGTCTTAAGTCTGCCCTGTCTGTTGCCGCCCAGTGGTATATATACATATTCTCTAAACCATCTGCCGAGGGTGATATGCCATCTCCGCCAGAATTCCGTCATACTTCCCGCCGCATAGGGATCTCTGAAGTTTTCCGGAAACCTGAACCCCGTCATCTTTCCAAGGCCCACTGCCATCAGCGAATATCCATAGAAGTCAAAATATATCTGAAGACTGTATGCGATGGCGCCCATCCACGCAAGTCCCGTAGAGATACTTTCGCTCCCTATCCTGTCGATATCATTCATAAGATTACCCACACGATTCGCCAATACCACTTTGGCAGCGAGACCTATAATGAAATACTTTACGCCTCTGTCAAAAGCAAGTGCCGTAACATGCCTTTTCTCAAGCTTCTTCTTAACTTCGGTATACTTTACGATCGGACCGGCGATAAGCTGCGGGAACATGGAAATATATGTCGCCACATTAAGAAAATTCCTCTCTGCGGGATATCGTCTTTTGTAAATATCGATCATGTAAGAGAGTATCTGGAAAGTATAGAAACTGATCCCCACCGGATTCTCAAGATCGGGAACATTAAGATGCGGTATCGAGATGATACCCGAAGCCCTCAGATAGTCCGTCAGGATATTTATATTCTCGACCACAAAGGGGGCATATTTAAAAAATACCAGGATAAACAGATTGAAAATGCACGAAATAACCAGACAGAGCTTTCTTCTTGCAGTCTCATCCTTCTTCACCGTCTTACCCGTCCCGGACATTCCCAGGGAAAGGAAGTAATTCACAATTATGGATGCTGCCATGAGCCACACATATACAGGCTCACCGTATGCATAGAAAAAGAGACTGAAGACTAAAAGACACAGGTTCTTCATCTGAACCGTCCATGCCTTTTGTCCCGGTATCAAAAGATAAAAAAATAAAAAAAGCGGCAAAAAGCCGAATAAAAAGTCAAATCCGGAAAAAACCATATAAAAAAACCAATCAAAAATATAGAAACTGACCAAATTAAAGTCAGATTAAGTCAAAAATCTTTTATGGTGACACTATAAACTAATTAATCCTGCCATGCAACCGCAAGTTCTTGATACCGCTTGACATAGTTTTTGAGACTATGTATCATGGTTTTATCATTAAACAGTTGTGTCATATGCGCAACAGCATTCATTTTTGTGGTATGGATCCCTGTTTCAGGGATTCCTAAAAGGCAGGGGCTATCATGAGCACAGCAGATTATGAGATAATAACCGATTCGGCGAGCAATCTTACAGACGACCTTCTCAACGAATACAATATACGTATGATAAGCTACGTCAGCACCATCGACGGAGAAGAATTCCTCTGCCATGAACGCGGGCGTGATTACGAAGAAAGCGGCAGAAAATTCTATAACGCCATGCGTGACGGTGCAGATGTACATACATCTCTGATAAACATGGGTGCCTTCAGGGATTTCTTTGAACCTATCCTCCGTGAAGGAAAAGATATCCTTTTTATCTCCATATCAGGGGGACTCTCAGGTACCATTCAGGCTGCCGGCATTGCAGCCGATGATCTCATGGAAGAATATCCGGACAGAGTGATCAGATGTATCGATTCCAGATCTGCTTCCCTGGGTGAAGGCCTTATGGTAATGAAGATGTCCCGCCTCCGCGCTGCCGGAGCCACTCTGGATGAGGCTGTAAGGTTTTATGAAGAAAACAAGATGAAGATGAATCACATCTTCACCGTAGGAGATCTCAAGTATCTGAAAAAGGGCGGAAGGATCTCCGCCGCAGAAGCTGCCATAGGAAATCTGCTTTCCATAAAGCCCATACTTAAGGCAGATGATAACGGCAAGATCGTAATGCATGACAAGATAAGACTGCGCAAGAAGGCGCTGGAATATCTCATTAATATGACTAAAGAGAGGATCGTTCATCCTGAACGTCAGATCATAGCCATCTGTCACTGCGATGCAAAGCAGGAATCGGAATATATAGCATCCAGATTAAGCGCAGAGCTTCCCGTTGAGGATGTGATAGTCCGCTACTACGACCTTTGCACAGGCTCACATGTGGGTCCCGGAACCATAGCCATATTCTTTATGGGAGAAAACAGAATGGAGCCTGTAGTATCCGCGAAAGCTCATATTCACGCTTCCATACCTAACATCGCACAATCTTCCGGAGAAAGTCCCGCCGCTGCAGCAGGTTGACCTGCTCCACACGATCCCGATCTTTCGACCGAAAATTATGGATATATAAAAAGGATGTCACTTACCGGCGACATCCTTTTTTAATCTGATATTCGTTTTTAAACCGGGCAGCTCAGAGTATCTTTAATATACCTCTCTTGATTCTCTGATATTAACTTCCCTTCGGGTGATGCTCACGGTTCTGACGATCACCTTCATAAGCTCCTCTATCATCCTCTGTCTGGTGGGAAGAAGCTTAATATCCATCAGCACTTCCGCCATCTCATCCGGAAGATCATAGAGCTCTATCATATCTCTCAGATCCCTCTTGTCGGTATCCTGAATATGATCTCTGCAGAATTCCGTGAATTCCAGCGCTTCGTCCTGTCTGAAGCCTTCCTCCAGCATGAATTCGTAAATGTCCTCTTCAACGAGGATGGGATATTTTCTAAACCATCTCTCCTTATATGCCATACCGGGCTCTGCTGAATAATATCTGGTATAAAGAAGAGATACCGCATCACACATCTGCCAGAAATTTCTGGGACGCATCTCTTCCAGTATCACTCTGCCTCTGTCGGACAAAAGTCCCTCAGCAAGATCTTCCCATGTGAGCTTTCTGAAGACCACAGGCTCTACGCCGTATTCTTTAAGAAGAGCATTGATGCAAGCTGCATTGATACACATCACAGCGGATCCGTGGCCAAAGCCAAGATCTCTGATGATAAATCGATAACCTCTGTTTCTCACAGAATTTCCCCCGCTTTTTTACAGACGGTATACCCGCCGCTTAAAGCTAAACCTCTGACACAGATACAACAAGATATTGTGTCTTATTTTTTACATGCCACGCTCATAATTATACACTGTTTTCAGAATAATGGTAGTAATTTTCATAGATTTTGTATCAACTTATTTTTTTTGCCACATCAAGTGGTACTTTTTGAATTACGTTAACCAAAAAACCAGCGCAAAAGCGCCGGTTTTTGTATTACTAAATATTGTTTTTGTCTCCGTCTTCACTCTTTGCTGTAAAGGATTATCCTGTCTCCCTTTGCAAACCTCAAAGAACCGTTGGGGATCATCGTATTCCCGTTACGCTTTACCGATACGATAAATGTCTGTCTGGCGATATCCAGATCCCTGATCATCTTATCTTTCCAGTTATGATCCGCTGTGATCTCGATCTCCTTAAGCGCGATATTAATACCGTCTCTGAAGGGCTCCGCACCGAAAACCAGTATATCTCCCTCTTCCAGCTCCAAATCTCCCCTCGGTACTATCACTTCACCGTTTCTCGTTACCGCTGTTATTATCACCTCATCAGGAAGATACAGCTCCCTGATACTCTTTCCGATCCACTTGTCCCCGGGATCCAACGCCACCCGGATAAACTGCATCGCTATACCGGAATTATTATTTCCCACCTGCTGCAGCCTGCTGTACTGCTCCACAAATCCCGCGGAAATGATACCTGTAGGGATGGCAGCAACACCCACCCCCAAAAATGTGATTATGGTTCCAAGTATCTTACCTGTTGCCGTTATGGGATATATATCTCCGTATCCCACTGTCATAAGCGTTGCGGAAGCCCACCATATGCCTGACAGTGCATTGTCGAAGACTTCCGGCTGGGCAGGATTTTCAACACTGTACATGCATAAGCTTGCAGCCAGCATGAGTAAGAGAAGAATAAAAACAGAGGAAATAAGCTGCTTTGCTTTGCTCTTTAAAACTTCTGTTATAACATTCAGCGAATCGTAATACGCATTTATCCTGAAGAGCCTGAATATCCTCATGACGCGGAACATTCTGAATGCCACTGCGCCCGAAGGGAAGAAGATCGGCAGATAATACGGGATAAAAGAAAGCAGATCTATGATACCGTTAAATGAGATCACATAATGCCCCAGTGCAGCCACCGGCTTTTTTGCGGGAAAGAGAAATGATGAAGTGAATAATCTCAGCAGATAGTCCACTGCAAAAAAGAATACCGTTACAGCTTCTATGGTCTGCAATATCCCGCCGTACGCATCCATCATCTCTTTGAATGTCATCATTACGGTAACTACAAGGTTGATCAATATCACAGACAGATTAAGGATATCATAGGCTCTCCCCTGTATATCCTCCGTATAACCCACATCCACAGCATGAAATACAGCCTTCCTGAATTTTAACATCTTCGGGCTTTCGTTCTTCCATGCTCCCGGTATATGCTTTTTGCTTTTTTTATTTTTCAAGACTTCTATCCGCTCCTCTAATTCCAGTAGGGTCCGTATTCCACTTTGCCCGCTTCCTTCGGCTTTCCTTCCAACGGATAAATCCAGGCATCGTTGTAATATCTCTTTAAGCCTTCAGGCATCTTATCAATGCCGCCGAAGCGTGACCCGTCCCAGCGTTTTCCCATCACTCCGAACAATATCTGAAGGACACCGCCCATATGTATGGCCTGACGCCCGGACTTCTTTATTTCCGCAGCAAGAGGGAATCCGTATGCGCCGCATCCCAGGAGCGCCACATCGAAATCCATCTCCAGTATCTCTCTCTTCATATGATCGAGAGCCTCGAACCAGTCGGAAAATCTATCGTCCCTTAAGTCTCCTACGGTAAGTAAACTCCTGTAGGTTTTAAGCTCAAACTCAGGAAGAATATCCGTCCCCTTAAAGAGCAGTTCTCTCCTGGCATACTGCGCGGATATGCTTTCCGTGAAGGGACTTACTACCAAAACCTTCCTGCCCGCCAATGCGCTGCTCCACGGATCTTTCAGATCAAATACGTCAAATACTCCAAAATTCCGGCAGATACTGCTATCCCCCGGCAGATACTTTGCTATGAAGTAATCCTCTAAAAACTGCGTGTTTCTGGCAAATACATCCGTCTGTTTCAGAGCATCCTTCATGACTTCGTTAAATCTTCCGCCGAGGTTTATATCATTAGGGAAAAAGCCGGCGCAATTATAGAGATTGTCCATCGTAAGAGCGTATTTCTTACTGATCTCAAATTCATACATGCGCATCACTGCGGTTTCGAAAAGCCCCAGCCTGCCTGCCATAAAGGGTTCTTTGCTGTTCAGATGATCTCTTATCCTGTCCGAAGCCTCATCTGCATCAAGAACAACCCTTCCTGCGCATTTTCCTTTTCCGGTCTTTATATGCAATTTCTCATCAAGTATCCTGCGGGCAGCATAGCTCCCCCATACGAGTCTTTTTTTCATGTATTCTTTTTAAAGTAAAAAAGCCGGCGTTATCGCCGGCCTTTTGTTATCTTCCTATTTCGAAAAGTTCTTTGAACCAGCGGAGGGAATCGACATATGCTTTGTAGATCGTATCCTCTTCTATGTTCGCAAGAACCATCTGTCTTGATACTTCCTGCCAGGATGCAGATTCATACTGAAGTATAAAGTCATATACCGCAGCAAAAGGACCTGACCTGTCTACCAGCGCTTCCCTGATCTCCTTGGATACCTTTACCATCTCAAGTGCTTCCTGCATAGGCTGCTCCAAAATGATATCCAGTACCGAGAAAAGACCCATCAGGAAAAGCTCGGAAGAAAGTCCGGCCATCTCATATACAGCAGAAAGGTTCTCTGCAAATCTTGCTCTGATAAGAGATATCCTGAGTATCTCACTGGGCTTATCCGTACAGAGTTCCCTTGTAACAGCGGTATTGATCCACTTTTTCAATTCTCTCTGTCCCAGCATTGCTGCCGCATGTCTTACGGAGGTGATGCCCGAATTGACCGTCATCCTGTTAACCATCTCGAGGAGCGAGATGACAAGAGCCGGGTCACGACCGATAACATCAGCCGCATCCGTCAGATCGAAATCAATATCATTAACGATATTTAAGAGTTCCAGGTAATTGACTTTAAGAGGTGCTATCTCTTCTGCGCCGTGCTTGACGGGGGTGCGGAAGAATTCACCTTCATAGAGATCGTATCCGCCGCCTTCACGCAGCACATCAAAATCTTCCTTGGAATTAACATTGACTGCCACCAGCTTTACATTCGGATACATTCTCGAGAAATAAAGCTTAGCCTTGGTGATATCGATCTTCTTATGATTTAAGAACACGAAATCCATCATTGAAAGGACCTCGCGATATGCCTCAAACTGATTAACGGGAAGCTTGCGGATCGCGAACTTGTAATTATCCGCGCGAAGCTCTTTAATACGGTTTATATATCTCTCCTCAGCCGGAAGATCCTTGTCTATAAGGAGTACCAGCTTGTCATGAGGTGCATCACACTGTCCCGAAATATCCGAAAACAGAGATATGTTATTCATCTCAATGAATACCATATTGTCGCCTGAGACCGTATTGAGTCCCATGCTTTCAACTATCTCCATTCCTTCGATGTTCGATGCCCCGTCATATCTTCCAACACCAAGCATACGCGGATTGAGAAGGAAATTCTCCTTCTGCGCAAAGATAGAATACGCGCATACGTTTGTATTGTGGTCAAACAGCGGTATGAGTGCAGCTAACATGAACTTTCCCCCATTCCTTTTTCTTTGGAACTGTAAAACTACTTGTTAATTTTATCATAGATTACGGTTTTTTTCGATATTTTTTTGGGACTTTTGTAAAATACTAGCGCCTTTTCCATGTAGCCGGAGTAAGGAGAACCAGCATAGGGAACAACTCAAGACGTCCTGCAAGCATATCAAACATAAGGACATATTTGGAAAAATCCGAAAAGCCCGTAAAGTTCCTGGTCGGGCCTACTTCAGCAAAGCCGGGGCCTATATTTCCAAGGGCAGAAGCCACAGCCGTAAAGTCAGTGGTGAAATCAAACCCGTCCAGGCTGATGAGCAGGATTGATACTACAAAGATCGCAGCATAGGCAGAAAGGAATACCAGTGCGGATTTGAGGATCCCGCCGTCAACCTTCTTGCCGTCCATTCTGATGATGCTGACGGAATTGGGGTGGCAGAGACCCGAAACCTCTCTCTTGATCATCTTGAGATAAAGCAATAAACGGCTGACTTTGATACCGCCGCAGGTGCTTCCCGCACATCCGCCTATGAACATAAGCAATATCATCAGCTCTCTGCAGATGGCAGGCCACTTATCGAAATCCGCCGAAGAGAATCCCGCCGTAGTCATGATGGAGCCCACCTGGAAAAAGGAATGTCTGAAGGCACTTTCGGTATCTTGTCCGCTGATAAATATCAGCGCTCCGGTGATCGCCAGGAGAACGAAAATAAATATCCCTGCGTAAAGCCTTACTTCCTCTATCCTGAAAGCATCTTTCCAATGGCCGGACTTGAAGTAGAAATAGAAATTGTAATTGAATCCCGACAGGAAAAGAAATACCGCAATGACATACTGAACCTGCGGAGAATATCCGCCTATAGAATCATTCCTTACACCAAAACCTCCGGTACTGGTAGTCGCAAAGGCGGTACAGATACTGTCAAAAACAGGCATCCCCGCGATAATAAGTGAAATGATAAGAGCACCGGTAAGAACAAAATATATAACATAAAGATAATATGCCGTCTGTCTGACCTTCGGAACAAGCTTGCCCACATTGGGCCCCGGGCTTTCCGCTTTCATGATATAGAGATCCTGACCGCCTGTGACAGGAAGAAGCGCTAACAGAAATACCAGTACTCCCATTCCTCCGATGAGCTGGATAAAGCATCTCCAGAAATTAACACAATGGGAAAGATCCTCAACGGCAGGAACTATGGAAGCACCTGTGGTGGTAAATCCCGATATACACTCAAAGAGCGCATCCGTATAGGAAGGGATCTCTCCGGAGAGCCAAAAGGGGATCGCTCCCGTTGCCGATAAAACGATCCAGCTGAGAGCAGTCATCACGAAACCTTCACGTGAATAGAATTTTTTATTTGCGGGTTTTTTGATCGTAAAAAGAGTACCGACTGCGAACATCGCTATGCCGCAGAAGAGAAAATATATCCCGGAACGTTCTCTGTAGATAAGAGCTACAACACAAGGCGCTGCCATCATGGCACCAACCACCTGTATAACTCTTCCGAGGAGATAAAATATCATTGCAAAGTTCATACCGACACCGTTATTGTAATATATCCCTGATATCCTTAAGCCCCTTGTTGGTAGTAACTATCATTACATTATCACCGACACGGATATCATCATGTCCGCCGGGAGTTATGATCTTACCTTCACGAAGTATCGCACACACGAGGAGTCCGTTCTTTAAGGAAAGCTCCATGATGGGCTTGCCCGTAACATCCGACTCATTTTTGATGGCAAACTCAAGCACTTCTACGCGTCCGTCAAGGATACGCGTCAGAGTCTCGACATTACTTCCGTAGGAATTCTCCATGGCACGTACATACTGAAGGATAAGCTTCGCAGTAGATGCCTTGGGGCTGACGATGGATCCTATAGGCAGATCATCAACCACTTCTTCGAAGGAAACGTAATTGAGCTTGGTAATGGTCTTTGCATGTCCCACCTTATGAGCAAACATGCTGAGTACCATATTCTCCTCATCCATATTTGTAAGAGTGACAAAACCGTCTCTGTCCGCTATTCCTTCCTCCATGAGCAGCGCTCGATCCGATGCATCGCCGTTGATTATCATCGTATTGGGAAGCATGGTGCTGAGGTGTTCTGCTCTTGCCTTGTCACGCTCTATTATCTTGACATCCATGGCATCTTTCTCAAGACGCTTGGCAAGATAATAAGCAGTGGTTCCGCCACCTGCGATGATGACATTGCGGACAGGCTTTTCCTTTACGCCTATCTTATTCAAAAGCTTATGGATCTGCGCAGGCGGGATGATAACATACATATCATCTCCCGTGCGGAGTATAGTGCGTCCGTCGGGGATAATGACGTCCTTTTCTCTTCGTATGGCACAGATAAGAGTTCCCTTCATGATCTTGGAGGCAAACTCTATGATACTCATTCCATCAAGCACCGAGCCCTCGGGAACAGGTACCTGTATGAGATCCACTCTTCCCTTTGCAAAGGAAGTGATCTCAAGAGCACCGGGAACTTCCAAGAGCCTCGCTATATTCTGGGCACAGGCAAGCTCCGGATTGATGGTCATGGAAAGACCAAGCTGTCCGGAAAAGAACTGTACCTCTTCGTTGTAAATGGGATTTCTGACTCTGGCGGCAGTACGTTTAACACCTGCACGCTTAGCGATAAGACAACAGAGGAGATTGACTTCATCAGCTCCCGTCACTGCGATCATCAGATCGCTGGAACCTACATCCGCTTCCATCTGGGTACGGAATGATGTACCGTTTCCTTCCACTCCCTGCACATCAAGAACAGCAAGAGCTTTTTCAAGCTTTGCCGGATTTGTATCTATAACCGTAACATCGTGTTTTTCTTCCGAAAGCTGTCTCGCAAGATCGAATCCCAGCTTGCCGCATCCGGCAATAACGATTTTCATAAGTCAGATCACCTCATTCAATCAGACATTATAACATATACGAGGTGCAAGGGCATCTTTGGATGGGATTAGCGCCTATAGATTGTGTTAAAGGCTACAGAATACTGCAGCCTTTTTCGATAATAGTGTCTTGTAAATTAACAACAATAATACTCTAGAAATTAGCGGAGTATTTACAAATTTTTAATACCAATCCAAATAAAGAAACTGTAACTATACATCATTGAATTCCATATAAATCTCATTATTTTCTATATCCTCAAAATACTCAGTTTGGTTTCCTCTCGTAACAGTCGCATCCCATTTATCACCATTTCTATATATATTAAAATTAATATAATATTTTTCATTTAAAATCATCTCCGGATGTATCTTATGAAATTTAATTACCGGACGAAACTCTACCCCAGGTCCGTAAATAGTGTATACGTACTGTCGGTAATCCCCTATAAACCAAATACAATCCTGTTTTCTTATACAATGAATTGTTTTTTTGTATGTCCCATCATCTTTCAAAATCTCTACTGTATCTTCCAATCTTAATTCGTCTCCCGAAACTGAAACCGTCCACTCAATTCGATTTACAAGGTAATCAAATATTAACGAACCGACCAAGAATAGAATAATAAAACATCCTGCTGCCGCAATAAATAATAACAATTTATCCCTTATTCTCTCTGAAATAGATTTCTTGGTTTCATCATTCTTCATTCAATCTCTCCTTCCTTCACTTGATAACTGAGCCATTTATCGCTGTTTTAAACTGTCAAAACCAATATAATTATGTCTATTGAATTGGCTCACCAGGTGTATAAATCACAAACGGAATCCTTTTCAACTTATTCGAAACAAAAAATTCATTGACCTGAGTCCCCATGTCAAAGTACTTAATTGCATAATTATTATCAATTCCAAACCCCCCCAAACTTCTCTCACTATAATCCTCATGTGGCATTACAAAATCATCCAAAGCATACGATCCCAAGTATACATTTTGAATAGACGGTTCAAATATCAGTTCCTTGACATTTGGATCAGAAGAAAAAGACGTCCCGTACCTATTTGCAAATACCTTTACTTGTTGATAGTCTGAAAATAGCTGAAGATAATCATCTCCATTGGGGTAAAAATCACTTCCTTCAGCATTTTTATTTATCGCTATATGACAGCCGTAAAAATAAACCGATGCATTCTCCGTGAAATTCAACTTCGGATAATCTCGATCTGGATTATGGGGAACGGAATTCAAATGTCCATCTTTACTGCCATCCCACCAAAGGGTTCCACCATTGTTCATTTCAGGTTTACCGCAGATGCCATGGCTGTAAATATGAAGTTCCTGTATATACTCATAAGTTTGCCATTCCTTCCAGTAATTGATAAATTCAGCGCCCCCATCAATCCTTAACAATATAATCTGAGATTCACTTATCCCACTATTTATCAGTTCACGCTTTTTGGTTTCTGCAGCCCATCTAAATAAACTCTGTTCTTCAAAGGCTTCCCATACATTTTGATTCCATTCATCCGTATATCCATCGACTACCAATGATATACTTTTTCTTAAATCAGAATATGTGTCATCCCATTTTAATCTTTTTTCAAACGGTTCAACATCATATGTTGTTCCATACGACCACGCAATTATATATACTGGAACTCTTATGTAACCAGTTGGAATAGAATTTGGATTCGCCGGGTCACTCAACACATTGTACATCCCTGTTTCAGGGTCATATTCTCCCATTTCAACATTATCTGGAACATCATCCCCATCAGTATCATGATCAACATCTGTTGTAAATGGATTGGAAAAGTATTTACGGCCGTTATCTCCAAGCATTCCATCAAGTTCAGCTCTATCAGACAAACCATCCCCATCATAGTCACCCTGTCTCTGAGCTTCTTTCTGAGAATCCAGATCTTTTGTTATCTCATTTATCAGGTCTTTCATTCCATCTGCGGTTCCATCTGCATCACTATAGGATTTCCCACCCGTCTTAGGTACGAGTTCATCCATGTATTCATTTGCGCCATACGGTGCAGCTATAGAAACTGTATTAATAATAATATCATTATTGTCTGCAAGGTTTATACTTTCTCGAATTGATCTATCATACGAACCATATAAATATGTTACCGGACTATCCAGGAATTCATCTATATTATCATCATAAAAGCTTCCTGTGCCGTTAGTATATAAATAGTTCAAATTAAAATGAGATTTCTCCTAAAAAATTGTACTATATCCAAAGAGGAGGAACTCATTATGCCACGTAAAAACAAACAACACGACAAACAGTTTAAGCTGGATGCAATTCAGTATGT
>JAILGE010000039.1 GCA_024697065.1 Lachnospiraceae bacterium | reverse complement strand
TATATACTCCAATTCTTTCATATCTGCTCCTATCTGGCAGATAGTAATCGACTGTAGCAGTATATCCTTATTGCAAAACTCAGTGTTGGCTTTTTTAATGAAAAATATGCTTCGAGCTAACATTTACTTTTTCATTTAAACTCACTTTCTGATCGTATGGTATATCTTTTCGAGTCCCATAAAAATACCACAATCCGCGAGCCGCCCGACGCCCGAAATCCCCGCCCAATCCTTCATATCACCCTGTGTTCAAAACCGGTTTGTGATCCCGGCCGTTGATCAGGCGCTAAATAAACCGCATCTCCCAGATCAGGCAAAAAATAAATAAGACAGTTCCCGCTATAGCGGTACGCATTGCCGTCTTTTCACTGTAGAGCTTCTTTATCAAAGGGACAACTATCTTCATAAACAGCAAAGCCATCAATCCGAACAGGCAGCTGCTGATGGCTGACACTCTCCCTTGATAGTTAAGGGGCCACTCTATGTAGGACCATAATTCCAGATTATACCTGTATTCAAGTATATAGGACGCCGCTAACTCTACTATGGTGGATATAACTGTGCTTCCGGCAAATATGATCAAAGGGTTCTTTACTTTGCGGAATACGGGATAGAGCGTCAGCATCCCGAACCCGTAAATAGGGCAGACCGGCAGATGAAGCACTCCCCTGTCGAAATAAATTCCGAATATCACATACACGCAACCGATCTCATAAGCCCATCCTATAAATGCCGCAAGGATGAACAACAGAAAAAATCTTGTCAAAAAGAACCAGACATTCTTTTTCATCATTTCTCCCCTCTTTGTCCCTCAAATAAGATATATTATAACCAATCCGTACCAAAGTTTCTTTTTTACCTTCTATACCCATAAAAGCGCCTGCCCGGATCCGTATATTATATAGTTGAGGGGTACATATACATCGGTCGGAATATGATTCATCTTGGAGGTGGATATGAAAAAATCTGTTATCGCGTGTTTATTATTGGCAGTTACAGTATTGAGCGCAGGCTGCGGATCACAAAAGAAAGCTAACCCGATCGAATCGACTCATGACGAAACCGATATTCAGGTAACAAACAGCAGTAATGTCAATCACGGTTATTCCATAACGGATCGCACCGAGCCCCATCCCAAAGAAATACTTCGTTCGGACGAAGTGTTACATGATGAATTTGAAGCAAGGGATTTTCTTTTAGACAATATCAATTATCCCGAAAGAGAACCTTATACATTTTCAGCGACTGCTTCCTCCGTTAACGATCCGGGCGCATATCTTTGGTATGACTTCACTGTATTTTATAACAACATTCCTATTGAAGGTTCTGAATTCACGGTTATCACCTTTAATGACGGAACCATAATAGAAGGTGATGAAGGCTTATTTCGTGCAATTCCTGCCGATCTGTCCGGTATAAAGACTCCCGATGAGATCCTTGAAATCTATGCTAAGCAAAATTATGATGACAGAGATTATAAATATCAGAACGCTCACTATTACTACAAACGACGCAGCGGCGAATGTCCTTATGTGTATGTTTACCGCTATGACTGCGGAAAAGTGCTTGAAAACATAACTTTAACGCTTAATGCCGAAACCGGTGAGCTTTTAGGCTACAGGCCCGATGCGATAGATTAAATCCTCAGGCAAAATATAATAGACACAAAAAATCCCTTGATCATCATCAAGGGATTTTTTTCGCAGCGCTACAAGGATTCGAACCTTGAAAATGACGGAGTCAGAGTCCGTTGCCTTACCGTTTGGCGATAGCGCTATATATTATCGGGGTCGGCTTTCGACCCGCAAGAGCCATTATAATACAGTGAATTATCAATTTCAAGACCTTTTTTTCTTAATCTTCGATCATATTTCCACCAATATTTCTTTAATATACTGATTTAGGTTCGTTCATAGCCGTTATAAGTTCTGATTATAACAAAGTATCGGGTTTATATATTTTTCAAATCCCTGCTCCTATTGTACCCTTGAAACATCAAATAACGAAATCCAATTGCAGCAATACATTAAGCATATTTTGAAAATGAAAGGAACACATTATGGCAAACAGAGATTTTTCAACATTGGCTATCAGAGCAGGTTATAACTCAGCAGATCACTTTCACTCAGTAAATCCTCCTATCTATCAGACAGCAGGATTCGACCTTGAGGACATAGACAGAACAAGACGCCTCTGGACAGGTGCCGAGGCCGGCGGGATCTACTCAAGAGTAGGTACTCCCACAGGTGCTATCCTGGAAGCAAGGATCGCAGAGTTGGAAGGCGGTAAAGCCGCAGTAGCACTTTCTTCCGGAATGGCCGCTATCTCCTATACACTCCTTGCTCTCACAAATCAGGGAACAAATATCGTAGCAGGTTCATCACTTTACGGCGCAAGCGAGCTTGCTCTTTCCGATTTCTATCCTAAGTTCGGAGTTACGACCAAGTTCGTTAAGGATCGCAGCAATGTGCAGGAGTATGAAGATCTTATCGATGAGAATACCAGAGCCATCTACATCGAATCCATCAGCAACCCCAACATCGAGCTCATAGATATCGATGCCATCGCCGCAGTAGCCCACAAGCACGGTATTCCCGTAGTTGTAGACAATACGGTTGCAACCCCTTACCTCTTTAAACCCTTTGAACACGGTGCAGATATCACGGTATACTCGGCAACCAAAGAGATCAACGGCCACGGCAATGTTATAGCCGGTCTCGTTGTTGAAAAAGGTGACTTCGAATATGACAAAGAAAAATACCCTCAGTTCTATAAGAAAGAATGGAAGATGAGAGATCTTGAGGACAATTCCAGATCTGCATACGAGTTCATTCCCGGAGCTCCCGTTATCGCTACACTGAAGATATTCTTTGCGGAATTCTTCGGTGGTGCGCTGGGATCATTCGAATCATTCCTCGTACTTCAGGGATTATCCACTCTTCCCGTCAGACTCGACAGAAAGCTCGAGACCATAAAGAAAGTGATCGAATATCTTGAGAACAATGAACATGTTGAATGGGTAAGACATCCTCTGGCTAAGGGTTCGCCTTACAGAGCGCTCGCTGACAAGAACTTCCCCAAGGGACCGGGTGCCCTGCTTTCATTCGGCTTCGGCGGCACCCGCGAGCAGCTCGGCAAGTTCATCAAGGCATTAAATAATATCTCTTATCACGTAAATATAGGTGATGTAAGAACTCTGATAACCAATTCGGCAGAGAATACTCACAGTGAGCTTACTCCCGAGCAGCACGAGCTTGTAGGTCTCCCGAAGAACCTCTTACGTATATCCATCGGACTTGAAGCAGCCGAGGATCTCATAAGTGATCTCGATCAGGCGTTTGAGAAGGCATTTGCTTAAGCTTTCAACCCCGAATTAATGCGATCTAACACACTCCTTTCGCGCACCGATTCTTTTTAATGGAGGTAAACTAAACTATGAGCACAAAAAGATTTGACGGAAAAACAGTATTTATAACAGGCGCTGCAAAGGGCCAGGGACGTGCGGTTGCCTTAGGCCTTGCAGAAGAAGGCGCAAACATCATAGCTTTCGACCTGGGTGAAAAAATCCCCTACCCCGCTTACAACAGGTCATCAAACGATGACCTCGAGAAGCTGAAGGATGACATCGAAGCCCTGGGCAGAAAAGCTGTGATCTACGCAGGTGATGTCCGTAATGAAGAAGACGTGAAGGAAGCCGTTGAAAGAGGCGTAAAGGAATTCGGCGGGATCGACATCCTCTTCAGCAATGCCGGTATCGCCGCATACGGATACTCCTGGGAACTTTCTTTAGAGCAGTGGGAAACCATGATAAGCATCAACCTTACAGGCGGCTTCCTGGTTTCGAAATATGTGATCCCACACCTCATAAAGAGCGGTCACGGGGTTATCATTTATAACTCATCCGTAGCCGGACTCAGAGGCTTTGCAAGAATGAGTCACTACAGCGCATCGAAGCATGGGCTTGTTGGTCTGGCAAGGGCTCAGGCTATTGAGCTTGCCCCTTATAATGTAAGAGTCGTTACTCTCCATCCCACAGGAGTAAACACACCCATGAACGACGGACTCGCAGAACTCGAAGGAACCACCGCTATAGAAATAGCAGAGCGCTCTGCGGGCAATCTCTTAAAAACGCCCTGGCTCGAGACAGAAGATATCGTTCATGCCGTAAAATACATTGCCAGCGATGAGGCAAGATATATGACCGGAAATCAGTTTGTCCTTGACGCAGGTCTTCTTACTGATTAACGGATTTCAGGTAAACCCTCATTTCATTTTCGCCGCGATTAGCCCAGGCATAATAAGGGATAAAGGTAAGTTCGGCCTCATTGCCGTCTTCCTTTATTCCTTTTGTTTTAATGGCATGGATCGGCAGATCACAGATCTCCATCTTCTCGTCTGCAAAAACAGGAGCCTTACCTATGCCAAGACTCTCCAAGCCCTTACCGTTATCCCGCTCTTCAAGGCAGTATACGAAAGGACCTCTTACAACCGCAACTTTCCCCGAAACAGCTTTTATCTTTGGATGAGGGTATTCAATATGAGCATGAACTGCAATATTAAGCTCTATCTCGGTATTATCAAAGCCGCCTTCCAGGAAGACATATCCATCTTTGTAACTTATCTTCTTACCGTTAAATGATCCCTTATCGGTATCTTCATCGAGCACCTTCACGGAATCTATCACCAGACTGTATCTGTCTGCATATGCAGGTATTCTTATTCCAAAGCTTACTCCTGCGGGACCGTTTAAAACATATCTGATATGACCGTTCTCTGGATAGTCTGTTGAGAGCGATATACTGAGCTTCCCGGCTTTAAGTTCGAACTCAGCTTCATTACCGATAAAGAGATCTGAAAGAACCACATCATCCTTCACTGTATATATATATTCGGGAAGATCTGCCATAAGTCTCGCCAGATTTGGCGGGCAGCATGCACAGCCAAGCCATGAAGGCCTTACCGCCTTTACATGTCCTTTATCCTTATCCGTCTTTATCTTAACCGGATCAACCGCCAGAGGATTGACATAGAAGAAATGTCTTCCGTCTAATGCAAATCCCGCAAGACAGGTATTGTATAATTCCTTTTCCAGGATATCCGCATATTCTCCCCTGGAACTGATCTTTAGCATATTATGAGCATAAAATACCATGGCTACGCTGGCACAGCTTTCACAGTACATGGTGTCGTCAGGCAGATCATAGTCTTCGGTAAAACACTCTCCATTAGCCTGTGATCCCACACCGCCAGTGATATACATCTGTCTGTTTACTATATCATCCCACATCCTCTCGGATGTTTCTCTCATATCAGATACATCGCCGGAAGCAGCAAGGTCTGCCATCGCTTCAAGCATATACACCTGTCGGACAGCATGCCCCCTCGCAGCAGTCTGCTCTGTAACTTCCATATCACACTGAAGATATCTCGCATCGCCGCGAGCCACTCCCCAGAGTGTCTCCGGATGAGGATCCTCTGCGGCCTGTTTCTTATAATACTCCATGCTTTTGCCCCGGACTCTGAGCATAAATTCCGCTTCATCCATATAGCGCTTATCACCGGTCAGATGATAGAGCTTCATAAGACCTACTTCCACTTCCTCATGACCACCGGCAGCTTCAATACCACCAACTTTGAAAGTGTCACATATATGATCCGCACACTTAACCGCAATATCAAGCGCCACCTTATTCTCTGTTACTCTGTAAAAAGCACACATGGCCTCAAGAAGATGTCCCATGCAATACAGCTCGTGATACTCCGCCAGTCTCTTATATCTCATCTCCGGCTCATCTATCTGAACCTTCGTATGTATATAGCCATCAGGCGCCTGTGCCTTTGCTATCAACTCTACAGTATCATTTGCCTTCTTTAAAAGCTCTTCATCCGGATAATTCTCCAGACTGTAAGCAACCGCTTCCAGCCATTTATATACATCACTATCCTGAAACACCCAACCATAATGTCTGCCCTCTGCAAGCCCTGCCGCAATCTTAAAGTTCGCTATGGCATGGCTCTTCTCCGACGGGCTGTTAACGGAGTTATTCTCTTTCTCTATAACGATATCCGCCTCATCATTAAGTACGCTCCACTGGAAAGGTATCATCTCATCCTTAACCAGTCTGCAGTATCTGTTCCAAAATTCGTCTTTGATCCTGATATTCATATACTTCCGAACTTCTCCTTATACCTTGCAAGTTCAGCTTGCATTTCATCAACCTGCGCTTCAGCCGCATCGGAACGTTTTTCTCTATGTCACTCTCATCCGGCTTTATCTGTTACCCACATTACCATAGTCAAATTTTCCGTCATTCTTCTCTTCAAGTGCTTTAATGCAGTCGTAGATCACTTCATTGTAGGGTGTGGGTACAGAGAATTTCTTACCCAGTCTGATCAAAGCCCCGGAGAACATTTCTATTTCCGTATGTCTTCCCGCGTCCAGATCCTGAAGTGTAGAGTATCTGATAAAAGGCAAAGGAACATATCCCTTCCTGAAGGAACCTTCATCTATACCTCTCATATGAATACCCATAGCCTCCGCGACATTTATGGTCTCTTCATTAAGCTTATGCTCCAGATCCTTTACATATTCCGAATCAGTATTAGCTCCGATCCCCACCCCCAGAACCGCCTGTGGCAGATTCATACAGATGTTTGAAGCAAACTTCAACCATATATCAAGTATGATATTCTCGCTTGTATGCGATACTATCCCTGCATCATCGAAAAGCCTGCTTATGGCTTCCATTCTCTCACTTACTGCTGAAGATCCTTTTTCACCGAAAAGTATGCCCATTTTCGCTCCTGACGGAAGTTCAAATCTGATATCATTCCCTGATCTTCTGGATGCGATACGTATAAGTGAATATATGATACGACTGTCATCCCCCAGTCCCTCTGCTATGATATCTTCCGAGTCGACTCCGTTCATGAGGCTCATTACTATTGTTTCCGCACCGCATATCTTAGCTATCTGAGGTACTGCCCCCTTAAGCGCTCCGTATTTCAGACATACAAATACGATATCAGGATCTTCTATCTCATCCGGTGTCTTTACATTTAGTGTATATTTCTCACCGTTTATCAGGAGACCGTTTTTTAGCAGTCTCTCTTTGCGCTCACCTTCCGCACATACGATCAGATCCTCTCCAAGTGTTTTGGACAGTCCGCTTATCAGATAAGCGCCTATAGCTCCCGCTCCGAATATAACTGCATTCTTTATCGTTTTCATTTCCTACCTCCGTTTTCTTCTTTTATAAAATATGCAGCCGGATAAACCGGCTGCATCACCATCTTACTTTATTTTATCTGCCGAAATTCTGTGACCAGTATGTACCGTAATATCCGCCTCCGCTGTAGTAACCCACTCCTATATATTTATAGTTTGGATCAAGTATGTTAGCTCTGTGTCCAGATGAGTTCATCCATCCGTTCATAGCGTCTTCCGGTGTCATATATCCCGCCGCTATGTTCTCGGCTTTCCATCCGTAATTGGCTCCACATTCACTGTAAGCGGTAAAACAGCTTCTTCCATCGGGTCTGGTGTGACTGAAGCGCTTTTCCAGCTCAGTAGCTCTGAGCTTTGCAACTGCATTCAGTGAATCAGACACCGTAAGTGCAGGAAGCCCCGCCTTCGCTCTTTCTGCATTTACAAGCTCTACTACTCTCTGCTCGTATGAAACGGTCCTGGTCTCGATCCTTGACGATTGAGCTGCAGCAGCATTGGGGAATCGTCCCTCAGCTTTACCAAAATTAACATAATGACAGTAGAGAACAGCCGGATCCGTACCAAAAGCGGCAACCACATCGGGATTTGCATATGCATAGAACGAAGCATCAAAATCTGCAGGAATGTCCGCCGGAGCACCTGCTGGAGCATAGGGCAGTCTGCCCTCATTTTTTCCGAATAAGCAGTAGTGATAATAGAGAGAGTTGGCATCCGAACCAAAGGCTGCCACTACATCAGGATTGGACTTGGCATAATAATCCGGATCAAATAAACCTCCGTCCGGCATCACCTGCGTCTCTGCATGTGCTCTTATAGTTCCGACACCAAGCATAGCTACCACAGCCACAACCATGGCACCTCTTCTAAGCAGGCCGTTCAACATGAGTCTGATCCCCGTCTTTTTCATATTCAGTTTCTCCTTTCAGGCCATCACTACTCCTCCCCACTGATATACTATCACAGCCTTAGGTGGCAGGGCAAGCGAACAACGCTCCACAGATGGAGACTGCGCGCACTTTCGTTCTCCGCCTTTTCTTACATGCATTTCCGCCCGGAACTGCAGGCGAGCCTCCACTGTAATAACGCACTGTGGGCGTGAAAGCTCCGTTTCACACTGTGGCAGGCGCCCCATCACACATCGTGGGGGTGGAAGTCCATCGCACACTGTGGCAGGCGCCCCATCGCACATCGTGGGGGGCGGAAGTCCATCGCACACTGTGCGATATTACAGTGTTTTAGCGCCCCATCACACATCGTGGGGGCGGAAGTCCATCGCACACTGTGCGGTATTACAGTGTTTCAGTGAGCCGTCGCAGTTCCAGGAAATGCTCTTATTTTCAGAAACGTCCTGCCATGGACGGCAGGACGAGTGAACAACGCTCCACGGATGGAGCGTGTGAACGGTTTCGGATAAATTCAATTTTCCACCGCATTTCCGCCCGGAACTGCAGGCGAGCCTCCACTGTAATAACGCACTGTGGGCGTAAAAGCTCCGTCTCACACTGTGGCGGGCGCCCCATCACACATCGTGGGAGCGGAGTTATAGCTCCTTTCGCACGGAGAATTAGCTGAAAGCTTAGCGATAAAAAACACCCCGCAGGATATTCCCACGGAGTGCTTTCTGTATTTGCGATAGGATCTGTTTTATCAATAATTCTCTACAGCTGCCTTTTCTGCCGTAAGAACAGCCTTGAAGTTCTCAAGATACTTTGCAAAGCCTTCTGCATCTGCGCTGTCCGGCTGCATTGTTGTGCTCTTTACGCCTGCGAACACACGGTTGCGAAGGAATGCCTCTAAGGTTTCGCTGCCTTCTTCCGCGCGATATGCTGCAAGAAGTGCCATACCGTAAGGTCCGCCTTCACCGGCTGTCTCCATTACGGTAACAGGAGCCTTGCATGCTGCCGCCATGTAGCTCTGTCCGACCTCGGGAGTCTTGAAGAGTCCGCCGTGTCCGGTGAGACTGTCTATCTTTACGTTCTCTGATGCCAGTATATCCATACCGATCTTGAGAGTAGCCATGGATGAGTAGAGGTTAGCGCGCAGGAAGTTTGCCAGATTAAAAGCACTGTCGGGCTTTCTTACAACCATGGGACGTCCCGCATCCAGATGAGTAACACCTTCGCCTGCCATGTAGTTGATGCTTACTACACCGCCGCAGTCCTTGTCACCTTCAAGAGATTTTCTGTAGATCTTTGTATAGAGCTCACCTGTATCAACACTTCCGCCAAAGAGTTCTACGGTCTCTCTGAGGATTCCGAACCATGCATTGCTGTCGTTGGTGCAGTTGTTACAGTGAACCATGGCAACAGGCTTACCGGTAGGTGTTGTTACCATATCGATCTCGGGGTAAACCTTTGAGAGAGGCTTATCCAATACTACCATTGAGAAGATACTTGTTCCTGCGGAGACATTACCTGTTCCGGCTGATACGGCATTTGTGGCAGTCATTCCTGTTCCCGCATCACCTTCGCAGGGAGCAAATGAGATACCGGGTTTTAACATATTATCAAGAAGTGCAGCTCCCTTTTCCGTGAGGCTACCTGCCTCTGCGCCTGCAGGAAGTACAGCGGGAAGGACATCACTTACTTTCCACGGAAGTCCGCATCCTGCGATCAACCCGTCGAATTTTTTAATCATGTTTGCATCATAATCAAGAGTTTCGCTGTCGATGGGAAAAACACCTGATGCATCACCGATACCGAGAGCATTAACTCCCGTTAACATATAATGAACATATCCCGCAAGGGTTGTGATATGCGCGATCTTACCGATATGTGCTTCCTTGTTGAGAACAGCCTGGTATAAATGTGAGATGCTCCATCTCTGAGGTACGTTAAAACCGAACTCCTCTGTAAGCTTCTCGGAAGCCTCTGCAGTGATGGTATTCTGCCATGTACGGAAAGGAACGAGCAGATTCCAGTCTGCGTCAAATGCAAGATAACCGTGCATCATCGCACTGATACCCATTGATACTACAGCATCTTTGTCTTTTACACCGGATAATGCTTCTTTCAAGCCTTTCCAGACTTCATCAAGCGAATAAGTCCACACATTATCCTTATACTCACTCTTCCAAACGTAGTCACCGGAAGAAAGAGGAGAAAAGTCCTCACCTATGGCAACTGCTTTGATACGTGTTGATCCGAATTCAATTCCTAAATAGCTTTTCAAATGTATTTCCCCCTTGGGTCTTTTTTGGGATTTCGGCTGCAGTTTTTACTGCAGCCGCACTCGCAATTATATAGTCTTTCTCGTTTGCGGGCAATATTACTTTTTATTCAGCTTAGCCTTTCTGCGAAGAACCAGACTCTGAACGAGAAGGAATACGCAGATCATTGCGGCTACAGTGATATTTGTCCACCAGGATTCATCAAGTCCCATTGATGAAACGATATTCTTTATGGTGCTGAGGCTCAGTACTCCGAAGAATGTACCGACGATATTGCCCACACCTCCGGTAAGCATCGTTCCGCCTATGATGGATGATGCAATGGCATTCATTTCAGCTCCTGCCGCATGAGAAGGCGATCCTGAACCGACATGCATGAAGTAAACGAATCCGCCTATACCTGCCAGCACGCTGCACATCAGATAAGCACAGAACTTGGTCCTCTTAACATTGATACCCAGCATGGATGCACTCTGCTGATTTCCTCCGATAGCATAGAATCCGCGTCCCAGCTTTGTCCACTTTAGGATAACGAAGAGGAGGATGACTACTACCAATGCAATGATAACACCGGGTTCCACATATGCAGGGACATATATTCCCTTCTTATTAATGGATCCCATTCCCGGAACGTATACTCTGATAGCCTTGAGAGCCTTGAACTCCTCATTTTCAACATTGAACTGAGTAGCATTGACTATAGTCGTCATTCCCTTTGCGAAGAAGAGACCTGCAAGGGATACGATAAAGGGCTGTATGTTCAGATAAGCGATCAGGAAGCCCTGAACTATACCGTACGCAATACCTATGCCCAATGCAAGGAATACAGCAGTCGTAACATTACCACCCTTGAAATCAAGGAGCACTGCACAGCTCATACATACAAGGGCAGTCAGGGTTCCGACGGAAATATCGATTCCTCCGGTTATCATTACAAGGCTCATTCCGCAGGACAGAATAATAAGTGCCGCATTTTCATTCAGTATGTTGAAAAATGTCTGAGGCTTTAAAAATCCCTGTCCCAGGAATGCAACTGCAAGAGCGTACATAAGGAAGAATACAACTATAGTGATGAGCAGCAGCAGGTTTGTATCAGACAATCCGCCTTTTTTTATCTTTGCTTTGTCCATGATCATGCCTCCTTAACTGCTTTTTTGGATTTAAGTGTTTTTACAGATCTGTTGATCTTCTCGCGTACGACCGGTGCGCTGAGCACAACAAGGATTATTACGACTACCGCCTTGTATGCAGGAAGCGCGGTTGAATCAACATTGTACTTGAATAATGTGGTTGTCAGAAACTGGATAACATATGCTCCGAGGATCGAAGCAGCCATATTGAACTTTCCTCCGCCGAGGGGATTTCCTCCCAGTGCAACCGCAAGGATGGCATCCATCTCTATATCCTTAGCCACAACCGAATAGTTGATACTGGATATACGGCTGACTTTTATAAATCCTGCAACCGCAACACATAAGCCAAGAAGAACATATGTGATGAGCTTGATGACAGCCGGATCGATACCGTTAAGTCTTGATGAATGAGGATTGATACCTACAGCCTGTGAATAGAGTCCCATGTTAGTAAACTTAAGGATGAGGAATATCGCCGCAACACATATGATGGCGATAAATACCGGCGTGGGAAGTACTACACCCGGAATGTAATTTCCATAATATGCAAAAGTCGGATCGTTTATAACGGGAAGTCTGTTTTCGTTGATCCAGGCTGCGATGGAACGACCTGCCGTAAAGAGTATCAGCGTAGCGACCATGGGCTGGATCTTGAAATAAGCTACCAGTATACCGTTGAATGCACCGAAGAGCATTGAAACGACACAGCATGCAAGAAATGCAACGATAACAGGTGCCTTTACCACATCCGCTGTACCCTCGGGACCGCAAAGGATCCTCAGCATTACACTTCCTGCGATAGCTATACCTGCGCCCACACTGATGTCCTGTCCGCCGGATGCGGAGGTTACAAGTGTCATTCCAATGGCAAGGATAACAAGCTCCGAAGCATTATCAAGTATTGTTATCAGATTTCCGGTAAGTACCGCTTTTCCGACATTGTTGGTTCCCAGTGTGATAGCGAAAAAGCTGGGATCCATTATCAGATTGAACAGTGTAAGAACAAGCAGTGCCGCTATCGGTATAAATATCTGCTTATGTATGAGCGAATTTAATCTGTATTTCATTTATTGTCACCTCCGGCAATGGTAGACATGATCTTGCCCTGAGTAAGGTCTGAGCCTGTCAGCTCACCTACGACTTTTCTGTCTCTCATAACGATCAGTCTGGAACATGTTCTTAACATCTCATCGATCTCAGAAGATATAAAAGTCACGCTCTTGCCTTCTTTTGCAAGCTGCAGCGCCATCTTCTGGATCTCGATCTTGGTTCCGATATCGATACCTCGTGTAGGCTCATCGAGTATCAGATATGAGGGATTGGTAAGAAGCCATCTTGCAAGTATTACCTTCTGCTGGTTACCACCGGAAAGCTGACCGATAGGCGTATCGGATGAAGCTGTCTTGATCTCGAGAAGCTTGATATACTCATCCGCAAATGCTTCCGCTTTTGCTCTTGAGAAAGGCTTGAAGAAACCTTTCATAACCTGAAGTGCCAGTATGATATTCTCCCTTACCGACAGTTCTGAAACTATACCGTCGCGTTTTCTGTCTTCAGGAAGGTATCCGATACCTGCTTTCATGGCGTCTATGGGCTTTTTGATCTTTACCTGCTTCCCGTTTACGGATACGGTTCCGCTCGTCACGCGGTCAGCACCGAATATTGCACGTACGCACTCGCTTCGTCCGGAGCCCAAAAGTCCCGTAAATCCGTTGACTTCTCCTGCTCTTATATGGAAATCAAAAGGCTTGATACCTTCCGAACTGGAAAGTCCTTTTGCTTCCAGGATGATATCTCCCTTAGCCTCTGCCTCTTCATCGCTTTCACTGCTCTTGATCTCCGCCATGTCATCCAGCTCCTTACCAAGCATCTTGGATACCAGCTCGACTCTGGGAAGATCCTCTATAACATACTCACCCACAAGTCCGCCGTCACGAAGGACCGTGATCCTGTCGCAGACTTCATACACCTGATCCAGGAAGTGGGTTACGAAGATGATGCCTACTCCCTTTTCTCTGAGATCTCTCATCAGTTTAAAGAGCTTTTCCACTTCCTGCTCATCAAGTGATGATGTGGGCTCATCAAGGATCAGCACTTTACATTCCATATCCACCGCTCTTGCTATCGCTACCATCTGCTGGATCGCTATGGAGCAGCTTCCGAGCTGCATTGTCGGTGATGCAGGTATGTCCAGGGCGCTTAACATCTCGCCTGCACGCTTATTCATCTTAGCCCAGTTTGTAATAGGACTCTTTTCACGTCCTATGAACATATTCTCCGCAACCGTAAGATTCGGGCACAGACTGATCTCCTGATAAACCGTACTGATGCCGAGATTCTGTGCATCCTGGGGCGAATGGATATTTACGGATCCTTCATGTCCCTCTATATGAACCTCACCGGCGTCTTTTACATATACTCCGGTAAGAACTTTTATCAATGTCGATTTACCGGCACCGTTTTCTCCCATAAGCGCATGGATCTCACCTCTTCTTAAAGTGAAGTCCACGTCCTGAAGAGCACGGACACCCGGAAAATATTTGCATATTCCCCGCAGCTTAAGTATGGGTTCTTTCTCCATATTTATGTTCCTCTCTTGTGTGTTAAAAGCTGTAAAGGTTTTTAAACAACACGCGGTGCGGTTATACGGATCAGCCATCCATATACTCCGTACCGCGTGGGGCCTAACATTTATTGATGATCCTTATCATCAGATACCGTATGTGTTTACGTCATCCTCTGTGATGGTTGTTGCATCGAAGCCCTTCTCATCCATGATGATAGTCTTCTCTGCAGGTGCATTTCCGCTTTCAAGGCCCTTGATGATCTCATCGATGTATGAAGCCTGGAAAGGATTGCACTGTCCATCGTAGTTCCAGTTACCTGCAAGGAGTTCCTGAAGAGCCCACTTGTTGCAGTCATAACCCATAACGATAACGTCGCCGTCAACGCCGTGAGAAATATTAGCCTTATCAAGAGCTGCAACAGCACCCTTAGCCATATCATCGTTCTCAGCGTAGATTACGTTGAACTCCTTACCGGAATCGATAACCGACTGAACGATCTGCTGTGCTGTCTCTGCATTCCACTCAGCTGTCTGCTGTGAAACCATTTCCCAGTTGTCGTTATCAGCTACCATCTTATCCATAGCTGCTGTACGTCCGATCTGAGCTGCGGAACCCATTACACCCTGGATATGAACGATCTTGTATGAATCAAGTCCCTGTGATGAAAGCCAGTCTACTGCAGTCTGACCTTCCTTAGCCATATCAGATACGATGGAAGCCTCGTAAAGACTGGGATCAGCATCGATGGTACGGTCGAAGAGGATAACCTTTATACCCTGAGTCTGTGCATCTGTCAGAACTGTATCCCATCCTGATGTTCCTGCTGCAGAGATAAGGAGGTAATCAACCTCGTCCTGGATGAACTTCTGAGCTGCTGCGATCTGCTCGTCGTTCTTTAAGCTGTATGCGTATGAAGCATCATAGCCGTTTTCTTTCGTGAAGGTCTTCTGCATATCAGCATCGTTTGCTGTACGGTAACCGGACTCGTTGGGATCATTGTTGATGATGCCGACTTTGATGAGTTCTCCGCTGGCTGCACCTGCATCGGGTGTCTGCTCTGTTACTTCTGCAGAACCTGCATCGCCTGCTTCTGTAGCTACCGCACCGGTATCGCCTTCGGGCTGTGTAGGCTGGGCAGGCTGCTCACCGCATGCTGCAAGACCTAATGTCATTGCCAGAGCCAGAACTGTTGAGATAACTCTTTTCTTCATAGGTTTTTCCTCACTTTCATTTTTGTTGTTGAATGTTTATGAACGTTTACATCCCTTTGGAGATACATATCTCCCGTCTGTGATTTCATTATCAACAAGGCCTTTGTAAGCGTCAACGTTTGGTACCTTTGCCTCATCCGAAAAGGGTACAAATAGAGATTTCAAGATTGTATACCGTACCAATTTCTAATAATTGTCCCTGTTTTTTTGATTTTTTACGACAATATTTAAGTTTTACTATGATTTCCTATACCGGTCGTAGTTTTTTACGTCAGTATTTCAGAACAAATCTGTTTTTAAAATTGAAAAACCGTACCAATTTCTTTATAATTTTTTCAGAGATCGTTGATTATCTTCAGAAAAAAATTTTTATATTTTTTGCTCAAATTTACTTTTCTTCCGTATTCGTAATACGGATATTAAATATATCAACCTGAAAAAAGAAGGATCATTCGATGAAATATCAGTTTTTGGCAAGAATACTGCGCGAAGAGATCTCACTTCACGGAAATGACAGAAATTACAAACTTCCTACGGAGCGTGACCTGTCCGAGAAATACGGATTAAGCCGCCATACCGTACGGCATGCCCTGGATGTACTGGAAGAAGAAGGTCTCATCAACCGTCTCCAGGGAAGCGGTTCCTACTTCTCGGGTAACAACCCGGGAAATTCCATGCGCATCGCACTCATACTTACATACGCAGACGAATACATCTTTCCCGGCCTTATCGCCGACATAGAAAGCGTCATCAAAAAAAGCGGATATACGCTTCAGGTCTATACAACCTTCAATCGCATATCCGATGAACGTTCGATATTAAAGGAACTTATCGCATCACCCCCCGGCGGGATCCTGGCAGAGGGTGTAAAGACCGCACTGCCCAATCCCAATACCGATCTGTATCAGGAACTGTCATCTCTGGGCATTCCTCTGGTTTTCTGCAACGGCCGATACAGCTCCCTCTCTCATATCCCATCCGTAACGGATGATAATTACACCGGCGGAATGTTACTTACAAAGCATCTGTTAAGTCACGGATACCGCGATATCGGCGGGATCTTTAAGAGCGATGATATCCAGGGACCGGAGCGCTACAGCGGCATGGCCGCCGCAATGAGAGATGCCGACATCTCTTTACCGGATAAATGCATCTGCTGGTATGATTCGGAAGACAGACAAAATCTCCTTGGCAGCCCAGACAACGAACTTCTTAAAACCTTTTGCAAAAACAGATTGAAGCACGCAAGTGCCGTGATATGTTATAACGATGAGATAGCATACAGACTTATATTGACACTGAGATCCATGGGAAAGAATGTCCCTGACGATATGGCGGTCGTAAGTTTTGATAACAGTTATCTCTGTGACATCAGCCCCGTACCCTTCACTTCTTTAAGGCACAGCACCGGGCGGACCGGTATCACTGCCGCCCGAATGCTGCTTAAGCTTATGCACGGCGGTAATGTCCAGTCCGCCAGGCTCCCATGGGAGCTCGTTCCGCGAAAGAGCACAAAGCAGATGATCTGAATCAGGGATTCTTTTGACCGCTGTTTATTATAGCCTGAAGTTCATCGAAGGTGCGCTGAATACTTTCCAATGTCTTCGAGATGTCTTTCAACCTGCTCATTTCTTCATCATCTATCATACCGTCGCTTACTATCCCAACCAGCTCTTTCGATAGCCCTTCCATGTTCTGTACCGAATCAAGAAACCTGAGTACGACTCTGGCCATAGCATCCGAGTCCTCAAGTTGAGAATCATCCTTCAAAAGATAATCCGTTGAAACGCCAAAGTATTTGCTGAGAGTCACTATAAGATCCATGGTAGGCTGGGATGCTCCCAACTCCCATTTGGAGATGGTCTGTCTGCTGACATTAAGATCTTCCGCCATCTTCTCCTGCGAACAACGATTCTGCCTTCTTAGAAAAACTATCTTCTCAGCAAAATTCATACTCCCTCCCTTACTTTACAAATATGACTCTTGAATCCTCCAGCTCACTGTATTCACCAAGAAAATTCTCACCCTGTTTCTCACCGTAACGGTCACTCCATGCCAAAACAACCGCAAAAGCAGTACCGGATTCATTCACCTGTACAAAAGGTATCAGTCCTGTAGACGGATTAGCTGAAGTGGATTTAAAACCCTGATCCTTTGCGTTTGTTGTCCATGGATTATAACCTAAAGTCTCTGTTACAGCTTTGGAGAATTCGCAATTGACCCAGTCTCCGCCAAACATTCCGGCATCCAGCCTGAAGCTTGCATTAGGTGTCGAAAATTTATCCACCCAGTCTTTACTCTTGTCATCGGCAGATATGACATTGGGATCAGCCAGAGCAAATGTTAAAGCCGTATGCATGGCATCACATTTCTGGGTATCGGCTGCCACTTTTGATTTCTCGAGATACTTTATCAGCTGCGGTGCCAGTATTCCTCCGATAATAGCAATGATCGCAATAACGATAATGATCTCGACCAGTGAAAATCCCTTGTTTGTATTTAACTTTTTCATTTTCTCCCTCCTAATATCATAAATGATTTTTTATATGTTTTGTAGTTATCCTCATGATATCTGAGAGGGTTTTCACTAACAATCCTAAGCCGGTTGCGGTTTCGCACTTTTTTGTTGCACAAAAAACACGGCCTCAGCCGTGTTCTCATAAGTCTTCATTTCTCATTTTCAGGAATGCCGTAACGCGCCAGATGCCCGTTTTTGTAATTTATATCATCCGTCACTTCTTTTATGACCCAGTCCGGAGTCTCATACTCCACACTCTCTTCCATCGTCGGAAATTCGATCTCCATATATGCTAACCCGTCCAGATCCCCATGAAAAATATCTATCGCTATGAGCTGTCCTTCCGAATAAAACTGATATCTGGTCTTATGTATCGTATTTCCTTCCTGCTTGATCACCAGATTGTTGTATTGCGTTTCATTTATATCTATATTTATCTCGTCCCTCACCATACCGTCAGAAGTCATATTTGTCTTCACGGTATATTCGTAGAACTCGCCTCCGTTATATCTCCGCACTCTCATCTCGGGATCGAAACATATATAAGTCTGTTCTATCTCATATGTCCTGACATCTTCCCTGCTTAAGTCAAAGGGAATCCTGTCCTTATCGATCACCCATTTTCTTTCGATCTCTTTGTCATCAGCCAATATTTCATCCAGCCGTTCGCTGTAGAAAGAATCATCACTGTTAATGACTCTGACCCAAAAAATTAAAATAAATCCTATTACCGCCAATGCAGCCAACAGTGTAAAAACGACCTTTTTCTTAACACTCAAGTCCTCAATACCCCCTCGATTCAAGAAGTTCATCCGTTATATCTTCAGGCAGGAATACACTCTCTTCCACGTTCTGATTCTTCTCCGGTATACCGCCATCTTCCACGGTGCGTACCACCGACTCAGCCAAAGGCCCCAGTAACGGATTACACTCCACTTCCAGTGCTATCTTTCCGTCCCTGCATGCCACAAGTCCGTCATGGGTAGCATCAAAGGAGATCACGGCAACACCTCCATCACCGCATTTGTATCCGGCTTCTTCCAGTGCATCGATAGCTCCGAAGGCTTCATTATCATTCTCGCAGTAGACTATATCTATAACCGGTTTCACCGGACTTGATACGAGATAATCCCGCATTACTTCATAGGTTTTTGCCTGTGTGAAATCACCATCCATCTCTTTTATCAGATTCCAACTGGAATGATTTCTGAAGGCAGCAGTCAATGCCCCTGTCCTTCCGATCTGAGCCGTGGAACCCATGGTTCCCTTGATATGAACTATATTTACACGTTCCCTGTCAGCGTAATTCTTCTCTATCCATCTGACGGCACTGCTGCCCTCCGCATAGAAATCAGCACCTACATGAGCCGTCACAAGACTTCCGTCTCCCACATTTACTCTTCTGTCCACAACGATAACAGGGATCCCCGCATCTCTTGCTTCTTCAAGAACAGATTCCCATCCATCCTCGCTTATGGGCATCACAACTATATAATCCACACGCTGTTGGATGAACCTTCGGATCGAAGCAAACTGATTTTCCTGCTTCTGCCTTGCATCATCAAAAAGGAGGCGGTATCCGTTCTTTTCTGAAAAGGCTTCCTTCATCGATTCAGAGTTCGCCACTCTCCAGTCAGACTCCGCTCCCACCTGTGACATCCCTATGACGATCAGATCGTCTTCCACCACAGGCTGTTCCGTCTCGCCACAGGCACACAGAAGCAACATCGATATAATGATCATTGCAAAAAATCTTTTAATCATTCTCATCATTTTTAAATATGGCATTGCCCTTTATCACCGCTTCCGGCATCTTTGAAGGGATCCTTGCTGTTATGACCGTCCCCTTGCCTTCGGTACTTTCAACATGCAGCCCATACTCATCTCCGAAGAAAAGCCTGAGTCTCTCATGAACCGTAGTAAGGCCAAAGCCAACACGCTCTCCTCTGTCCATGGACTTTTTTAACTGCTCAAGTCTCTCACTGCTCATCCCCGCACCGTCATCACTTACGGTAAGGATTATATCCTCTCCCTTGAGATACCCTCTTATGATGATATGCCCCTGTCCTCTCTTTTCCTTAACTCCATGATAGAGAGCATTCTCCACAAGAGGCTGCAGCGTGAGCTTCGGAACCTTTCTGTCCAGTATGTCATCATCTATCTCTATCGTATAGTTTAGGATATCTTTATATCTGGCCTGTTGTATCTGCAGATAGCTTGTGATCTGCCATCTTTCCTCCGCAAGAGTGATTATATCTTCACCGTTGCTAAGAGAATGTCTGAAGAAATCCGAAAGATTCGATACCATCTCAACAGCCTTGTCATTCTCGCCCGCTTCCACAAGCCAGATGATGGTATCCAGTGTATTGTATAGAAAGTGAGGATTGATCTGGGCCTGAAGAAGTGCAAGTTCCGCACGTCTTAAACTCTCCTGCTTATCCGTACTTTCTCTGATGAGCGCTCCCATCCTTCCCACCATCTGCTCCACGCCTGCACTCAGGGACTCGATCTCATTAACATCTGAAGATACGGGATCATGCACGTTCAGATCTCCGCTTCCTATCTCCTCCATTCGTTTATTGAGCTGCTCCACAGGCTCCGCAACAGAGCGTCCCAACTTTACGGAGTATCTCGTCATTACCAGAAATACGAGGAAAGCTACCACAAAGATCACGAGGCTCTCTATGAGCAGACGCCTCATAAGTTCATCCTGGAGATCGCTAACCTGTACCGCCTCGCAATAGAGGTAATCATACATATATTCTTTTATGAGTGATGTAAGTACGTAGATATTATTTTCCAACTGCATCTGACGCTCATCATAGCTGTCGGTATTTTCGATCTCGATTATCCGCTCTTCAAGATTATTGCAAAGCTCAAGTACACTTTTGATAGCTTCCAGCGAATCGTGATCTGTCGTGCTTCCGATAAGACTTTCCGCCATATCCTGGGCTTTATGCACATCATCCAACGGAAGCCCCTCGGAATAACGGCTCTCAATAACGTAATAATACATTTTAAGGTCTATATCTTCCTTAAAATTCCTGTTGAAATCGGATATTGTTGTTATATTGTGAAGCAGATCCCTGTATCTTGCCTGAAATGAAAAGATCGTTGCAGCAGAGACTATCAATACTGCAAGAGTAAGAACAACTGTAGCTTTGAGAAGCCGGCCTATCTGTCCGGAGATTGAAGATTTTTTCTTCATCTATTCCCGCTTGCCTCCCGTACGGTAATCCCTGGGTGTGCAATCCTGTGTCTTTTTGAAGAGGAAGCTAAAATAGTGTGGATCCTTGTATCCCACTTCAAGGGCTATGTCTCCGGACTTTCTGTCCGTGGTACGAAGCAGCATCTTGGCTTTCTCCATACGTCTTGAAGTAACATATTCCACAAAAGTACATTTCATTTCCTGACTGAATACGGCCGAAAAATAATTCGGACTGATATTGACTTCTTTGGCAACCTGATTAAGTGACAGATCTTCATCCGTATAATGCCTGTCAATATATGCGATAGCCTGTCCCATCACATCACGGTACTGATTTGCGGTACTCTTCATGCGCAGCTTCACCGCGTGTATCAGTATCTCTGTAAGATAGTATTTAAGTTCCTTCTCGGTAACCGGTTTCTCTATCATATCGAGACAATCGAGCCCTTCAAGGAACTTTTCCTTGGTAACGCCGAGGTTCCCAACATATTCCGTAGCGGTAAAACGCGCACTTAACATCAGATACTGACAGAACATATGGGAGTTGAGGGCACTCTTTATATCTATCAGAAATTCACTCACAAAGTTCGGTATCTCTTCCGGCGAAGCCGTGCTCATAACCTTTATAAGGATATTCGGATTGAATTTCGCAGCATCAACATCATCTATACCGCTGGCTGAATCTGCGCTGCCGCCTCCGACCGATCTCTCGGTCAGTATGTGAGTCTCCTGCTGGATATATCTGTACGCCCACAGTCTCGATACTTCTTCAAAGCACCCCGGCAGTGAGCTTAATCTTTCCACAGGTCCCGCCACAGCAACATACCATGCGCCGTGTCTGTCTGCGCCGGCATATCCGCTCTCTACTGCAGCGATGCATTCCTGGATATAGCTGTCCATATGGTCCGCATCACCTTTTATCAGAACCATATATGTATTTATATTCCATCTGATGAGGACATACTCTCTTCTTTTCATGAAGAATCCCAGGATGTTTTCATTTATCCTGGCATCCGCATCCGTGTATTTTTCTTCCAATGCAGAGAAGAAAGCTATGGCATACCCCGAAGCGCTCATATCAAGCTCAAGCTTTGCAGCCTCCTCGTAGATCTGCTGTACGGATAGTCTGCCCGCCACCACCTTTTCAATGAAACGTCTTCTGGCAAACTGCTCATATTCCTGAGAATCCTGGCGATACGGATCCTGATCTCCGCTGTCAGCCTGTTCCTGCTCTATCTTCTCCCTTGTCTCATCAAGGACTTTAACAAGAGCAGCCTTGGTGATGGGCTTGAGCAGATACTGCTCCGCACCTATCTCCACAGCCTGACGGGCATATTCAAAATCATCATATCCCGAGATTATTATTATCCTGATATCCGGAAATTCTTTAAGAACTAATTTACTGAGGGAGAGACCGTCCATGAACGGCATGCGGATGTCCGTGATAAGCACATCCGGTCTGGCAGTGCGAATAAGGGGAAGCGCCATCTCTCCGTCTGACGCTTCCCCTGCAAATGTATAACCGCACGCCTCCCAAGGCACCGAACTTTTAAGTGTCTCGCGGATAGTGCTTTCATCTTCAACCAGAAAAACCCTGATCATCCCTTATCCCTAAGATCAAATGAAACCATCTAACTTCTTGAGGCGTGAAGGAAGCTTGAGCTTCTTGATGGCACGTGCTTCGATCTGTCTGATACGCTCTCTTGTTACCGAGAATTTCTTACCTACTTCCTCAAGAGTCTGCGGCTGACCGTCACGAAGACCGTATCTGAGAATGAGAACTTCTCTTTCACGATCATCAAGAGCTTGCATCTGCTCCATGATCTGCTGACGCAGCATCATTTTGGCAGCTGCCTCCTCAGGTGCGATGGTAGCCTTGTCATCAACCATATCTCCGATGGTGGTATCCTCTTCTTCACCCACAGGTGTCTCAAGAGAGATAGGCTCTGCAGAGATCCTGGTGATCTCCTGGACCTTAGCCTCATCCATATCTGCACGCTCAGCTACTTCCTTGGTGGTCGGTTCACGACCGAGTTCGCTGGTAAGAGTTCTTCTGATACGTACTATACGGTTGATATTCTCAACCATATGTACCGGAAGTCTGATGGTCCTTGCCTGATCGGCGATGGATCTTGTTATAGCCTGACGTATCCACCATGTTGCATAGGTGGAGAACTTATATCCCTTATGATAGTCGAACTTGTCGACTGCACGCATAAGTCCAAGGTTACCTTCCTGAATAACATCGAGGAAAGACATACCGCGTCCAAGATAATGCTTTGCGTTACTTACCACGAGACGGAGGTTTGCACTTGTAAGATGGTCCACCGCATCCTTTGCGTCAGAGATAGCTTTCTTATTACTACGAAGCTTCTTCTGGATGGCATTCTTCTCCTTTGCTTCCTTTTCCTTCTCCTTAGCGTTCTTGGCCTTCTTAGAAGGATTCTTAAGCTCCGCAAGTCTGGCCTCCAGCTTCTCATTCTCTGCTTCAGCAACCTTGCCCAGCTCAATACGCTTAGCCAGCTCGATCTCTTCATCCATGCTAAGGAGATCGACACTTCCTATCTCCTTTAAGTACATATGCACGGAATCGGCCATTCCTACGCTGTCATCTCCGAGATCCTTGTCGAGGTCTTTATCAAGATCTTCGATCTCCTTCTCGATCTTCTCACTTTCCTCATCGATCTCGTCAAGTTCCTCTGCAGTGGCATCATCAAGATCCGTAGCTGTGGTCTCGTCATCCTCTGACATGGAACTTAATACTATTCCGTTCTTATCAAGCGCATTCCAAATGATGTCGAATTCTTCTTCCGACAGCTCATACTTGGAAAACATATCGATAACATCCTGATATGCAGTTACGCCCTTCTTCTTGGAACTCTTGATAAATTTATCAAGTTCCTCTTCAAATTGCTTCTTTGTCTTGTCATCCATGGTCTGTGAATATCCTTCCTTGTTCTGACAATTTTCGTGAGGGGGTATTATTCCTTACCGTTCCAGCAGTATGTGCACACCTTGCACTGCGGCAGTCCGATCGAACTGATCATATCGTCAAGCCTCTGATACTGCAGGGTATCAAAGCCCTGCCTCTTGCAGATCTCTGCAACCATTCGCTTGTAACAAACATGATCGGGATTGCTGTAATCCTCAAGTTTCTCCACATCTTTGTCGCCTTCCCATTCGTGAATGATACGTCTGGCGATGAGATCCATCACGGACCTTGAGCGTGAGAAATTGAGATATTTACATGCAAAAGTGATCGGCGGTGAAGCAACGCGTACATGCACTTTCTCGGCACCGCTGTTATATAGATATTTGATCGTGTCACGCAGCTGTGTACCTCTTACGATCGAATCATCGATCAATGCGATCCTGTTGTTACGGATCAGATCATCAACGGGTACAAGCTTCATTCTCGCGATCATCTCACGAACACTCTGATTCGTCGGCATGAACGATCTGGGCCATGTCGGCGTATATTTGATAAAAGGCCTTGAAAAAGGTACCTTTGACTCATTTGCATAACCAATGGCATGAGCAGTACCGGAATCGGGAACTCCCGCAACACAGTCGATCTCGTTCGCTGTTGTCTCATCACGCCTTGCTATGGATGCACCGTTGTTGTAGCGCATCTTCTCTACGCTTATTCCTTCATATACGGAGTTGGGATAGCCGTAGTAAACCCACAGGAACGCACATATCCTCATTTCCGTACCGGGCTCTCTGATCTGCTCGATACCGTCCGGAGTCATGAACACGATCTCACCGGGGCCCAGTTCCTTATAATCCTTATATCCCAGATTTACATATGCAAAGCTCTCAAAGGATGCACAATATGCACCTTCCTTGTGTCCTATGCGAAGAGGTGTCCTTCCCAACGGATCTCTGGCTGCATACACACCTTCCTTCGTTAATACAAGAAGCGTAAGGGAACCGTCTATCTTCTCCTGGGCATATCTGATACCGTCAGCAATGGTATCCTGCTGATTGATCAGAGATGCAACCAATTCCGTGGCATTAACTTCCTCGGAACTCATTATCTGAAACTGTGAATGTCCTGATTTATATGCCTCTTCGATCAGCTCGTCCATATTGTTGATCTTGCTGACTGTGGCAACGGCAAATGTGCCGAGATGTGACTGTACAAGTATGGGCTGCGGCTCATAATCTGATATGCATCCTATACCCAGATGACCGTTCATGGATTCCATATCATTTTCGAACTTAGTCCTGAATGGAGTGTTCTCTATATTATGAATGGCTCTTGAAAATCCCTCTTTGCCGTATACAACCATTCCGCCTCTTCTTGTACCGAGATGTGAATGGTAATCAATACCGAAAAAGAGGTCTATTGATGCATTGTCTCTTGAAGCTACACCGAATATCCCGCTCATGGATACCGCATCCTTTCTGCCGCTTATGCTGCTTTCCGTACTTTTTTAACGCTTACCGCCCCTGCAAAAAACACGGAATTCATTATAACATATTTCCCCCGGGGATGCGCAAGGTATAATTCAAAAAAACATCGGATTTTTCTACTCTCTCTTCATATGATATAATGTCGTCGATTCATTTTTAAATCCCGGAGGTACAAAATGGCCAGCGCAAAGATCATACGATGCTCAGCATGTAATGCCGCATTAGACGTGGAAATGAACCGTGCATACATTTTCTGCAAATACTGCGGATGCAAGAATATCATTGAAGATGAACAGATAAAGACCAATATCAACATTCAGGGAGTGTCTTTTTCCGCAAAGACAGATGTTGAAAGCATAATCGCTTCCGCTCAATACGCCATCAGTATGAAGCAGTATGATAAAGCAAACGAGCTCATCATGACTACTATCCTCAGCGGAACAAATGATTACAGGATCTATTCCCTCAGAGTTCAGATCGATCTTCTTATCGATGATAACAAGTCACTCTTTGAGACCATGGATATCCTGCGCAGGCTTGAGGAGCAGCAGGGTCCCAACAGAGAAGTTACCAATGAGATAAACCGCCTCATGCATTTCAGGGGAGCGGCAGGCGTTACCATTCTTCATAATGCTACATTCAACGAGCGTATGGATTACGTGGTTTACTGTGTTGAACACGGCAGCGATGTCAACCTGGTGGCAGGCATGAACAGGGTTACTCCCATATCCATCATGTTCGTCCATGTCTCTTCTTCGCTTTGCGGAATAGACGGTACTCCCTTCGTTCATCATAAGGAAAAAGTAAAAGAGATCAGACGCTACCTCATGGCGCACGGTGCCAGAGATACTTTCCGCCTGGGATATTAACATTCAGAGAACTTTTTCCGGAATATTTCCAATAACATAACAAGGCCATCGCTCCTATGATCATATCAATCATCTGAAGCGATGGCCTTATTTTTTCTTATGGATCTCCGGCGCGATCCGGAGATCCGATAATATTTTACGACACTGTCGCAGGATTAATATCCCATTCCTGCTCCGGGTGCGGGAGCTGCGGGAGCGGGCTCCTTGATATTTGCAACAGCAGACTCCGTTGTAAGAAGTGTGCTTGCAACAGATGTAGCATTCTGCAGTGCAGATCTTGTAACCTTGGAAGGATCAAGGATACCTGCAGATACCATATCTACATACTCTCCGTTAAGAGCATCATATCCAACACCTGCCTTGGACTCCTTAACCTTATTAACGATAACAGATCCGTCCTCGCCTGCATTCTCAGCGATGTAGAAGAGAGGTGCCTCGAGAGCCTTGGCAACGATCTGTGCACCTGTCTTTGTGTCGCCTTCAAGTGTTTCAACAAGCTTTGCAACAGCCTTTGCAGCGTGGATGTAAGCTGATCCGCCGCCACCGATAACACCTTCCTCAACTGCAGCTCTTGTAGCGTTGAGAGCATCTTCCATACGAAGCTTTGCTTCCTTCATCTCTGCTTCTGTAGCAGCACCTACGCGGATAACGCCTACGCCGCCGGAAAGCTTTGCAAGACGTTCCTGAAGCTTTTCCTTATCGAAGTCAGATGTTGTGGTCTCGATCTGAGCCTGGATCTGTGCGATACGCTCTTTGATCTTCTTCTGAGAACCTGCGCCATCAACGATAGTTGTATTTTCCTTTGTAACCTTGATGCTCTTTGCACGGCCGAGCTGCTCCATCTTAACTTCCTTGAGGTCAAGTCCGAGCTCATCGCTGATAACCTGTCCGCCTGTAAGGATAGCGATATCCTGAAGCATCTCTTTTCTTCTGTCGCCGTATCCGGGAGCCTTAACGGCTACAACGCCGAATGTTCCGCGGAGCTTATTTACGATAAGAGTCGTAAGAGCTTCGCCCTCTACGTCCTCTGCTACGATAAGAAGCTTAGCGCCGGTCTTTACGATCTCCTCGAGAACGGGGAGAATGTCCTGGATAACGC
Source organism: Lachnospiraceae bacterium (assembly GCA_024697065.1). Classification (GTDB taxonomy): domain Bacteria; phylum Bacillota; class Clostridia; order Lachnospirales; family Lachnospiraceae; genus NK4A136. Next base: position 672 of record JAILGE010000039.1, on the reverse strand, counting down.
TGATCTTCTTGTCTGTAATAAGGATATAGGGCTCCTGAAGTTCCGCTTCCATCTTTTCCATGTTCGTGCACATGTAAGCTGAAAGATATCCGCGGTCAAACTGCATACCTTCAACGATGTCGAGTTCTGTCTGCATCGTCTTTGATTCTTCAATGGTAATAACGCCGTCGTTGGAAACTTTTTCCATAGCGTCGGCTACCATCTTTCCGACTTCGTCATCGCCCGATGAAACAGCGGCAACTCTCGTGATCTGGTCTTTACCCTTTACGGGAGCGCTGAGCTTAACAAGCTCTTCGACTGCAGCGTCGGTAGCTTTCTTCATTCCCTTACGAAGAATGATCGGGTTTGCGCCAGCAGCAAGGTTCTTCATGCCTTCATGGACCATTGCCTGGGCAAGTACCGTCGCCGTAGTGGTTCCGTCACCGGCCACATCGTTTGTCTTAGATGCAACTTCCCTGATGAGCTGCGCACCCATATTCTCAAAGGGATCCGCAAGCTCTATCTCTTTTGCTATCGTAACGCCGTCGTTCGTAATAGTCGGCGCGCCGTACATCTTCTCAAGAACTACGTTTCTGCCTTTGGGTCCCAGTGTGACACGGACCGTATCAGCCAGCTTGTCTACTCCGCGGAGCAGGGCTTCCCTAGCGTCCTCTCCGTATTTGATATCCTTTG